>NZ_LATZ01000012.1 GCF_000981385.1 Bacillus sp. SA1-12 | reverse complement strand
TTTTGGGACGGAAACCATAACTATGTTCTGAAAATGTTGGGTCGAAAAGTGGGGTTAGCACTTGGGCTATGGCCTGTTGGATGAAACGATCTGTCACAGTAGGTATTCCTAGTAATCTTACTCCACCGTTCGGTTTCGGGATTTCGATTCGACGTACTGGGTTCGGTTCATAGGTACCAGTTCTCAAAGAGTGACAAAGGGAATCCCAGTTTTCATAGAGGTGTCTTCGTAGGGATTTTACGGACATTCCATCTATGCCATGACTTCCTTTGTTCCTTTCCACACGCTTAAGTGCTTCAATTAAGTTTTCCCGTGACAAAATCATATCTATCAACATTTGATATTTCCTTTCGACGTGAACGTAGAAATCTAATTGTGTTATTCTTACTCCACACTCCCAAAGTCCCCCATGGAATTCACCATATCCTCCTTTAGGTAGCTCTTTTCAGATTATCTGTTTCAACATAAGAAGTTTACGCCTAGTTCTTAGTTCTTCCTAATTGTTCAGCCCTTCCCCTAATTCTCGAGAAATTAGGGTACTATGACTTCTGCTGACTTCTGATTGTTCAGCTATCTATCTCTAGATAGGTTACCAAATGTACTTGGCGTTCCAATCAGACCTCCCCAGGTAAGAGTGCAATCTTTCCCTCCACCTATCTGCTTCATTTACTCTGTATCACCTTCGACAGAAAGGACTTTGTTCTGTTAAGCAAACTCATCCAATGATACCTAGCCTTATATGAAGTTCGTGTTCCTCAGACCGGAGGTTTGCCGCTCACTTCCTTCAGATTCCATGTCACCATAGACACCCTTGTGTTAGGCTAACTGTTACTTCTGTCTTCACAGTTCGGGACTTTCACCCTATAGATTACACCCATGCTGGGCGCACTTAAAGAAAAAAAGAGGCTATGTTGCCTCTTTTTTCGTAACTCATTTATTTTCGTCTTTTACCCGAACGATCTTTATATCTTTTAGAAGTTCAGTTACCACGTGTCCACCCATAATTAAACCGGCAACAGACGGAACAAAAGCATTTGATGACGGAGGCATTTTAGCCTTGCGGATTTGTGCAGCATCATTCCCTACCTCTTTGCGCACTTCTTCCCGAATAACGATTGGACTTTCGTCAGAGAATACAACTTTAATCCCCTTTTTGATTCCTTCCTTACGTAACCGTGTCCGGATTACCTTTGCAATTGGATCCGTATGAGTTTTTGAAATGTCTGAAACTTGAAATCTTGTTGGATCCATTTTGTTTGCGGCACCCATACTTGAAATTATTGGAATATTACGTTTTAAACATTCCTTCATTAAATGAATTTTATATGAAATCGTATCTGAAGCATCAATTACATAATCAATCTTATATTCAAAAAACTGCTCGTACGTTTCTTCTGTATAAAACATTTTAAGAGATATTACTTCACAATCAGGATTTATTTCATTTATTCTAGCCTCCATTAAATCGACCTTCGGCTGACCGACCGTCGAAAGAAGCGCATGAATTTGTCTATTTACATTTGTTATATCAACGTCATCTTTATCCACAAGAATTAATTTTCCAACGCCTGATCTTGCAAGAGCTTCTGCTGAAAATGACCCAACTCCGCCAATTCCTAAAACGGCAACCGTACTATTTTTTAATATATCAAGTCCTTCTTTTCCTATTGCTAATTCATTACGTGAAAATTGATGTAGCAACTAACTCACTCCATTTACATTCCAATTATCTTGACCATCATAATGACAGTATTTTTACCTGAAAACGAATATACCATACATTGAGGGAAATGCAAGAGTATGGTATCAAATAAAAAGGGCCGGACCCCTTAAGACATAATAGCTAGTACAATACGTACTATTTATTAGTTTTCCACAGAGGGGTCAGACCCTTACGTTTTTTATGTAGCAGTCCCAATTGTGCCGTCGCCATTTCCCTTGTTTTGAGCCCGCCCTAAGCAGGTGGGTGCTTTATTCCAGAGGTTTGTAAGTCCTCAAGTATCCGAGTTAGAGGCGTTTACTCTGTCTAGAAACACAAGCTCCCGTAGAAAAAATGTTAGGTCAAAACTAGGTGTACAACGTACACATCAGGACTTAACTGTTATTTTTAAAAATAATATCATATTAAGAATGCCTTTTCAAGAGCTTGACAAAGGCATTTCTTATGTTATTAGTCAAGAATTTCCAGGTTTAATTCTTCCAATTGCGCTTCACTGACAGCACTAGGTGCATTTGTTAATAAATCACTGGCACTTGCTGTTTTAGGGAATGCAATAGTATCCCTAAGATTTGAACGGCCTGCTAATAGCATCACAAGTCGGTCAAGTCCAAGTGCAATACCGCCATGTGGTGGCGTACCGTATTCGAACGCGTCTAATAAGAATCCAAACTGCTCTTTTGCCTCTTCTTCTGAGAAGCCTAAAAGCTTAAACATTTTTTCCTGGGTGTCTTTTTCAAAGATACGAATTGATCCTCCGCCAAGTTCATAACCATTAAGAACAATGTCATATGCCTGTGCTTTCATACTGCCTGGGTCTGTTTCAAATAAATGAAGGTCTTCCCTAGCCGGCATTGTAAATGGATGGTGTGCTGCATAATAACGTTTTGTTGCCTCATCATATTCAAGCAGCGGCCAATCAACAACCCATAAGAAATTGAATTTGCTCTCATCAATTAATTGCAAATCCTTACCGAGTTTCAGACGTAAGGCACCTAAAGAATCTGCTACAACTGATTTTTTATCAGCTACAAATACAAGAATATCGCCGACAGAGGCTTCCATAGTTGCTACTAACGCTTTTTGTTCTTCCTCTGTAAAAAATTTGATAATCGGTCCTTTTAGGCCATCATCCTCAATTTTCAGCCAAGCTAAGCCTTTTGCTCCATATGGTGCAACGAATTCTGCTAAAGCATCCATATCTTTTCTCGAGTATTTATCAGCAGCACCTTTAATATTAATTGATTTAACTTGTCCGCCATTTGCGATTACACTGCTAAATACTTTTAAGCCGCAGTCTTTTACAATTTCACCTACATCAACTAGCTCTAAGCCAAAGCGCGTATCCGGCTTATCAGATCCAAAGCGGCTCATAGCTTCATCATATGTCATTCGTTTAATTGGCAGTTCAATATCTATGCCTTTTGTTTCCTTCATAATTTTAGCAAGCATTTGCTCAGTCATTGACATTATATCATCTTGACTCATAAATGAAGCTTCAATATCAATTTGAGTAAATTCAGGCTGGCGATCAGCACGTAAATCTTCGTCACGGAAGCAACGTGCAATTTGGTAGTATTTATCAAAGCCGGACACCATCAATAACTGTTTAAAGATTTGCGGTGATTGCGGCAATGCATAAAATTCACCTTGGTGAACACGGCTCGGAACTAAATAATCACGTGCTCCTTCTGGTGTACTTTTTGTTAAAATTGGTGTTTCAATGTCCAAGAAGCCATTTTCATCTAAGAAATTACGCATTGATTTGGTAACATTATGACGTAGCTGAATCGTGTTTAATAATGCAGGTCTTCTCAAATCCAAATAACGATACTTTAAACGAACATCCTCTGAAACCTCATCTGATTTATCATCAATTAAAAATGGAGGATTTTTTGCTTTATTTAAAATTGTGACCTTGTCAACAATCACTTCAATTTTTCCTGTAGGAATATTCGGATTGATTGTCTCTTCATCACGTTCAACAATTGTTCCAGTAATATCCAGCACATATTCACTTCGTACTCTCTCAGCAATTTCTAATGCTTCAGAAGATTTTTCAGGATTAAATACAACCTGAACAACACCTGTGCGGTCGCGCAAATCGATAAAGATAACGCCTCCTAGATCACGTCTTTTTGCAACCCAACCCTTTAATACAACTTTTTCTCCAATAGCTGACTCCGGTACTTCACCACAATAATACGTACGGCCAAACATGGAATCCTCTCCTTTCATTTCTATCAAGATTGTTTTAAATAAGAAATTAGCTGATCAATTGCAATCTCTTCCTGTGCACCTGTTTCCATATTCTTAACAGCTACAACATTTCGCTCAAGCTCATCATCACCTAAAATTGCAACAAATTTAGCTTGATGACGATCTGCAGCCTTTAATTGAGCTTTCATTTTTTTATCTTCATAGTCTTTTTCAGCTTTTAAACCGGCTTTTCTCATTTCAAAAAGCAATGAAACAGCACGGTCCTTAGCTTGTTCCCCCATCGTTACCATGTAACAATCAATGTCACTTGAAATTGGCAATGCAACACCTTCTGCATCAAGCGCAGCTAATAGACGCTCAATACTAAGAGCAAACCCGATTCCTGGTGTTTCAGGTCCGCCAATCTCCTGAGCCAGGCCATTATAGCGTCCTCCCCCACAAAGGGTTGTTATTGCTCCAAAGCCTTCCGCATTGCTCATAATTTCAAAAGCAGTATGGTTATAATAGTCTAATCCTCTAACAAGACGCGGGTCTACTTCAAAAGCAATTCCATTTGAAGTCAAATATTGCTGCACCTTTTGAAAATATTGCTTAGAGTCGTCGTTTAAAAACTCAAGTATGGAAGGAGCAGTTTTCATTAATTCATGGTTCCGATCCTTCTTGCAATCTAAAATCCGTAACGGATTTTGTTCTAAACGCTTTTGACAATCCGAGCAAAATTCCCCGATTCTTGGCTGAAAATGTGCAATTAATGCTTCGCGATGAGCTTTGCGGCTCTCACCATCACCTAAGCTATTAATGACAAGCTTTATGCTTTTTAAACCAAGTGATTGATATAATGACATGGCAAGCGAGATCACTTCAGCATCAATGGCTGGATCATGGCTGCCTAATGCTTCTATACCAAATTGGACAAATTGACGAAAGCGGCCAGTTTGCGGACGCTCATATCGGAACATCGGCCCAATATAATATAGCTTTGTTGGTTGAGACGGGTTAGCATAAAGCTTTTTTTCCACGAAAGCACGTACGGTCGAGGCTGTGCCTTCAGGTCTTAAGGTTATGCTTCTCCCCTTCCGATCTTCAAAGGTATACATTTCCTTTTGAACAATATCAGTACTCTCACCAACACCGCGCGCAAATAATTCTGTATGTTCAAAAATTGGTGTGCGGATCTCCTTATACTGATATCTGCCACATAGTTCACGCGCAGTAGTTTCAATAAACTGCCACTTTTCTACTTCTCCAGGTAAAATATCCTGAGTACCTCTAGGTATCTGAAATGACATTTGTTCTCCTCCAATCTAAAAGCGGAAGCGCCTCGGGCAGCTTCGGGCAAATAAGACGCTTAGGAATAGAAGTTCTTTACCTCCAATTCCTAAGTGGCTATGGCTCGAGGAGCTAGGCGCTGCAGCTAGACACAAAACTAAAAAAAACTAATCCCAACTACTTAAGCAACAAAACATAAGCGTCTTAATCTGCCTCGAACAATTAAGACGCACCAGCTTACATCGTTCTTAAACCAAAACAAAAAACTCCCATCCCTACTAAATGTAGGGACGAGAGTTATACCCGTGGTTCCACCCTAGTTGAAATAGCCAAAGCTATTCCCACTCAATCAGTTAACGCCTGCAACGTTCTGCTCCTACTAAACAAGCTGTTTTTCAGAGAGAAACCTAAGGAGTGTTTTTCAATAAGTCATCATGCAGAAATGCTTTCAGCCTAAGGCATTTCCTCTCTTTTCATGTGTATTCTTATTTACTGTTCTCCCTCAATGGTTCAAGGACTATGTATGATTTCAAATTATATCTTATTCTACGTATGTTTAATACACAATGTCAAGAACGATTTAGATGTTTTTTCAGATTTCTAACATTCTGTAGAGGAATTCCAAATTCTGTTGCTGCCTCGACTAAGGAATCGTTTTGTTCGTTTACCATCAAACCTTGAAAGTCAACACCAAAAACATCATGCTGTGCATGGGTTACATTTCCTTTTTCACTATTTCTCATCCTTCCGCTTCCTTTCAAAAAAATCTCCAAAACTTATTATTATCTTTTCCCTATTTTCAGATTTTATTTCAACTTTTAAAAGGATTGCCGATTTTAGTAGAGAAGTGATTAATAGCAGCTAGAAAAAGGAGGTTTCATTTTTGTTACACAAATACTGCACCATGTACATATGTTTTACACTCCTTTTTATTTCCTCATTTGCAAGTACCGTAACATTAACTGCTGCCAATGAACAAGTCACCATAAATGTCGATCTCGTAAATGTTCGGAGCGGAGCGGGGCTTACATCTTCCATTATTGCAAAGGTAAAAAAAGGACAAACATTCGATGTAGTGGAAAAAAAGAAAGATTGGATAAAAATCAAAGTATCAAGAAATGTAACAGGCTGGGTTGCTTCATGGCTGGTAAAGGAGAAAAGCAGCATGACTACAAGCCCATCTGTTTCAAACGAAAATGGAAATGTTGTATCAAATGCAACAAGCTTAAGAATCCGATCTGGTCCAGGTACTTCATTTAATGTTATTGGAGTATTTGAAAAGGGAAAAACTGCTCAATACGTTGAAAAAAGCGGTGAATGGATAAAAATTTCTTACTCTGGTAAGTTGGGATGGGTAGCTTCCAGCTTTGGAAACATAACAAAAACCGCTGTAAATAAGAATCTATCATCATCAAGCAAAAAGACAGCGACTGTCACAGCATCTTCGCTTAATATCAGGAGTAAACCATCGACAACTGGCACACTCATCGGAAGTATAAAACAGAGTGACATTGTTACAATCGTTACAGAGCATGGCAACTGGACGCAAATTCAAATAGATGGTGTAAAGGGCTGGGTACATAGTAATTATTTATCATCAAACAGTTCACCATCTTCATCAAAAGATGCGTCTTCAATAACTAAATCAGGGTCTTCTGTCAGCGGAACTGTCACTGCCACAACCTTATACGCCCGAAATATCAACTCGCTTAGCGGTAAGATTATTGGAACTGTTTCAAAAGGAATGAAGGTTTCCATAATTAAAGAAGAGAATGATTGGTATCAAATCAAATTTGATTCAAATCAAACAGGCTGGGTTGCTGGCTGGTATATCTCAAAAACATCAAATACATCGGGTACAGCAGCTAATCCATCTCCTAATAATAAGCAAGTAAAAATTATCTATAACGGTACTAATATACGTTCCGGTACATCCACTAGTCATTCCATTGTAAAGAGAGCAAATGTTGGGGAGACTTATGCCATTTTGGATACTGTTGGCAATTGGTATAAAATCAATCTTGGAAACAATAAAGTTGGCTATATTGCAGGTTGGGTTGTTGAAACAAACGGAGTTAACTCCCCTGTTACAAAACCCGGCTCTAGACAATATGTAAAAAATAAAACAATTGTCATTGACCCTGGACATGGCGGGCAAGACAGCGGAGCAGTTGGAATAAGAGGCACTTTGGAAAAAAATATTACATTCGTAACCGCTAAATTAGTTTATAACAAGCTAAAATCTGCCGGTGCAAATGTAATTCTTACTCGTTCAAATGATACATATATTAGTTTAAATTCACGAGTCAGCACATCACATTATCGGAATGCTGAAGCATTTATAAGTATTCATTATGATAGCACCTCTGACAGAAGTGCAAGTGGAACGACAATCTATTATTACAATTCACTAAAAGATGCACCACTCGCATCTAGTTTGAACTCAGGTATCGCACAACAATCAAATTTAAAAGATCGTGGACTTAAGTTCGGAAACTTCCATGTCCTACGAGAAAATAAAGCCCCTGCAGCATTATTAGAGCTTGGCTTCTTAAGTAACCGTACAGAGGAACTAACAATTAATACATCAAGTTACCAGGAACGAATATCACAGGGGATCTTTAATGGTCTCGCCTTGTATTTTAAATAAAGCAAGACTACTTTTAAGTGGGTATATCTTGCCCCCCACAAATCTTCTTGGCTTTCTTTTGATTCATGAATCGTTTTTACTGAAGGTTTTAAGATCTGGATAAATTAAATATAAAATCATTAAAAATAAAAGGGCTTGTCTTAAACTAAAGGATCATCCCTCCTCAAACACTTATACCGGAACTTAAAAACAAGAAAGTTCCGTAATGTTTGTTAGAGGGGCAGTCCCTTTAAGACGGCCCTTTTTTATTTACTCTCCAATATCAAAGTCACAGGTCCAGCATTGGTAAATTGAACATCCATCATGGCACCGAATGTCCCCGTTTCCACTTGCAGTCCTTTTTCTCTTAATTTAGAATTGAACATTTCATACATATTAATTGCATAGTCGGGTTTTGCCGCATTCATATAATTTGGACGTCTTCCCTTTCGGCAATCACCATATAAGGTAAATTGAGATACAGATAAGACCTGTCCATTTCGATCTAACAAAGAATGATTCATTTTCCCATCTGCATCTTCAAAAATTCTTAAATTCGCGACTTTCTCTGCAAGGTATTCAGCATCTTTCTCGGTATCATCATGTGTAATACCCACTAACACCATTACGCCTTCATCAATTTGTCCAACTATGTTACCTTCCACCGTTACTTTTGCTTCTTTTGCTCGTTGAATAACTACTTTCACAATTAAACCTGCCTTAATTCATCATTCTTCTTACTGAATAAATATCCGAAATTTGCTTAATACGTTCAACCACTTTTTGCAAATGATTAATATTCGATATCGAAATTGCCATATTAATTGTTGCAACCTTGTTACGATCAGATTTTCCAGACACTGATGAGATATCTGTTTTCGTCTCATTCACTGCCTGAAGTACTTCATTTAAAAGACCTCGACGATCATAGCCTAGTATTTCAATTTCAACATTATATTCTTTTCGGCTTGAGGATGGTTGGTTTTCCCATTCCACATCAATGAGGCGCTCTTTAGCATCCTCAGTATGAACATTTGTACAATCCGCACGGTGAACAGAGACTCCTCTGCCCTTTGTAATAAAGCCGACAATGTCATCACCCGGTACTGGATTACAGCATTTTGATAACCTGATGAGCAAATTATCAATTCCTTTAACTTGCACACCCGCATCACGCTTTTTCCTTGAGGATGATGATCTTACTTGTTTTGCTTCATTTATAACTTCTTGAATATTTTTTTCCTGTTCTTCCTGGTCACGTTTTTTCCGCCATTTTTCTGTTAAACGATTTGCGACCTGTAAAGCCGTAACTCCATTGTACCCAACAGCGGCATACATATCCTCTTCATTTGCAAAATTAAACTTTTCAGCTACTCTTTGCAAATTATCATCAGTCATGACTTCTTTTATATCGAAATCAAGGTTTTTAATTTCCCTCTCAACCATTTCACGGCCTTTTTCAACATTTTCTTCACGCCGCTGCTTTTTGAAAAATTGGCGGATTTTATTTTTCGCTTGAGAAGTTTGGGCAAGCTTTAACCAATCCTGACTTGGACCATATGAATGCTTTGAGGTTAAAATCTCAATAATGTCTCCGGTTTTAAGCTTATAATCCAATGTCACCATTTTCCCGTTAATCTTTGCACCTATCGTTTTATTTCCTATTTCGGAATGGATACGATAGGCAAAGTCAATTGGAACAGAACCAGAAGGTAATTCAATTACATCGCCTTTTGGTGTAAAAACAAAAACCATATCTGAAAAGAGATCGATTTTTAGAGATTCCATAAACTCCTCGGCATTTGTTACTTCATTTTGGAATTCTAAAATCTCTCTAAACCAGGAAAGCTTTTTATCTAATGTTGTATTTTCATCAACCTCTTTGCCTTCCTTATATGCCCAGTGCGCAGCAATCCCATATTCAGCAATTTGATGCATTTCAAATGTACGAATTTGCACCTCTAACGGATCACCTTTTGGACCAATAACCGTAGTATGGAGTGATTGATACATATTCGGCTTAGGCATTGCAATATAATCTTTAAAACGGCCCGGCATCGGTTTCCAGCATGTATGGATGATCCCTAAAACAGCATAGCAATCTTTAATACTATTAACGACGATCCGAACCGCTAACAGGTCGTAAATTTCATTAAACTGTTTATTTTGCAGAACCATTTTACGGTAAATGCTATAAATGTGTTTCGGTCTGCCAGAAAATTCAGCCTCAATATTGACCTCATCAACACGATGTCGAACCTCATCAATGACTTGATCTAAATATTCAAGACGTTCCTGACGCTTCTTTTTCATCAAATTTACAATTCGATAATATTGTTGCGGATTTAAATAGCGCAGCGACGTATCCTCTAACTCCCATTTGATTTTAGAGATCCCCAATCGATGTGCAAGGGGGGCGAAAATTTCTAATGTTTCATTTGAAATACGTCTTTGCTTTTCTTGTGGTAAATGCTTCAAGGTTCTCATATTATGAAGACGGTCTGCAAGCTTAATTAAAATAACGCGGATATCTTGAGCCATTGCCACAAACATTTTTCGATGGTTTTCAGCCTGCTGCTCTTCCTTGGATTTATATTTGATTTTTCCGAGCTTTGTTACGCCATCAACAAGCATGGCTACTTCATCATTAAATATTTCACGTAGGTCATCAAGAGTAACATCGGTATCTTCCACAACATCATGTAAGAAGCCACCCGCAATGGTAGATGGGTCCATCTCCAAATCTACCAATATGCCCGCCACTTGGATTGGGTGGATAATATAGGGTTCACCTGATTTTCTAAATTGTTCTCTGTGGGCTTCTTCCGCAAAGTCATAGGCACGCTGAACAAAAGCGGTATCGTCTTCTGACAAATATCGCCGTGCCTTTTCAATTACTTGCTCTGAAGATAGTACTTGTTCATTTGCCATGGAATCACCTTTTTATAATGAAAACTTTGATAAGAATCCAGGAAAAAACGAATTGCTGATCATTTTTTCAATGGATCAAAAAATAGTGCAATCTATATAATTAATCATTCTTTCCATCATTAGAAGTTTTACTATATTGTAACTATTATCAATAAAAAACGAAAAGATGTAAAGAAGATTCACTCTTTTTAAGCTGTAAATTACTGGTTTCATTTATATTTAAGATTATCATATCCTGTGTTTGGAAATTCTAGAAGCGAAAGAATCATGTTGAGTATCGTATGATTGGTTTACCGTGATTTAACAAGAGGTATAAATAAATTCATTGTACCTATAAAAAAATTTGTAAAAAAAGCACCCAATAGAGTGCTTCTTTTTTTAAAATTGCATTAATGTTAACACATCGTATCCATCAAGCAATTTACGACCATCTAAGTATGATAATTCAATTAAGAAAGCAATCCCTGCGACAATACCGCCTAGTTCTTCAACAAGCTTGATTGTTGCTTCGATTGTGCCGCCAGTTGCTAGTAAATCATCTGTAATAAGTACACGCTGGCCTGGTTTAATTGCATCCTTATGGATCGTTAATACGTCTTTTCCATATTCAAGTCCGTATTCAACGCGCACCACCTCACGTGGTAATTTCCCTTCCTTACGGACCGGAGCAAACCCACAGCCTAATGAATAGGCAACAGGACATCCAATAATAAAACCGCGTGCTTCAGGGCCAACTACAATATCTATTTGTTTTTCACGAGCATATTGAACGATTTGGTCTGTCGCATATTTATAAGCCTCACCGTTATCCATTAGTGTAGTAATATCCTTAAATTGGATACCTGGTTTTGGATAATCAGGTACGACTGTTACGAATTGCTTTAAATCCATTTTTCCTTTGTCCTCCTTATACATTTACAAGTCCTTCTGATGTTTGAAATCGTTCTTCAAACCATTGTTTCAGTTGACTGTAAGATGTATATAATAACGTTTTTTCTAATTCAATTTGACTTTGCTTTTTAGCATATGTTGCTGACTCAGCTAAATCTCTTTTTTGTAATGTGGAATTTGTCGAAATAACACCATTCTCTATTGTAACAAATTCTAGCTCAAAAAACACCTGTGACATAAACTCTATTGTTTCTTTTGACCAGCCTTTATGCTGAGCAAGCTTCTCGCCAAGTTCTTTTACATTAAATGTACCTCTTTTCATTAAAAATGCATAGTACCATTTAAAGTGCTCTCTAGTTGGAATGGTGGCAAAAAAGTGGTCAACTTCCTGTTGGAATACAGTGTAGATACGATCTGGTTTTCCTTGAGTAAAGAGGAAATCAAGATGTTCTAATGACGACGGTATATCCAATATTACAAGATGCTTATTTTTTACATTTAGTTCCTGTGCATGTGCTGTCGATTCTACATAGGTTATATATTTTCCATAACCTTTTTGCTTTAAATTCTCAAATTGTGATGCTTGATAGGTTATAATTATGCTGTTTTCGGCTGTACATACTATCTTTAATAGTTTATCAATATTACGTGTACCTCGAAAATCAAATAGCTGCCAGCAATTTACTTTGACATCGTGGAGCATTAATTGAGGCTTTCTCATATTGTTCCACTCATTTATCGAAAGCTCTCCAATTGCTGATAATGTTACAGTTGGTGATAGTTCATCATAAAAATGTCCGAGTCCAAAGCCAACACTATCAAGTTGATGTTCCTCTTGCTCAAAAACAAGCTTTAAATGGTTTTGCTCTGCCCCGATCTTTCGACTATTTGCTAAGATGACATTTTCTATTTTAATAACAGGTTTTGGGTTGTGCATACCAAATGGGGCAAGAAGCTGCATTTCTTCAATAGACTTAACGGAAATATCCTCTAATTTACAACACACATCAACTTTTGTAATCGGTGTAAAATCCTCTTCAGTTAATAAATTTCCGGCAATTTTTACAAGTCTTGTTCTTAATACATCGACATTTTGGAGCTCAAGTGTCATTCCTGCTGCCATCGGATGCCCTCCGAAATGAGGCAAAATATCACGGCATGTTGAGAGACTTTCAAATAAATCAAATCCAACAATACTTCTTGCCGAGCCTTTTGCAATTCCTTTTTCTTTGTCGATGCTTAGTACAATTGTCGGACGGTAATAGTGCTCAACTAGCCTTGATGCTACAATTCCTACAACACCTGGATTCCAGCCTTCCTTCGCAATGACAAGAACAGGGTTTTCTGCAATTGGGAATCTTGTTTCAACTTCCTCAATTGCCTCTTCAGTCATTGAACTTACAAGCTTTTGCCGTTCTTTATTTAAGAGGTCAATTTCTTTAGCAATCTCAAATGCTTCTTCAGCATCTTCTGTCATTAATAAATGAACCGCTGGATCAGCGTCCTGTAAACGGCCAACTGCATTAATTCTAGGAGCTAATGCGAAACCTATTGTCTCTTCATTAATGTCAGTGCTTTTCACATTAGCAACTTTTAAAAGAGCTTTTAAACCGGTACGACTCGTTGTATTTAATTGCTTAATACCTTTTTTGGCTATCAGGCGATTTTCGCCATGAAGGGTAACTAAGTCGGCAATCGTACCAATTGCTGCAATTTCTAATAAATCAGAAGGGACTTCACCAAGGAGGGCATGACTTAGCTTAAATGCTACACCAACACCGGCCAACTCCTTAAACGGATAAGGACACTCAGGCTGTTTTGGGTGGATAATAGCCAGCGCATCCGGCAAAACAGGACCTGGTTCATGATGATCTGTAATAATCAGGTCCAAACCAAGCTCTTTGGCAACGTCTGCTTCGTGAACGGCAGCAATCCCAGTATCAACGGTAATAATCAGCGAAAAGCCATTGTTATGAGCTTGTCTAAATGCGGCTTCATTTGGACCATAGCCTTCAGTAAAACGGTTAGGAATATAGAATTCGGCTTGTGCGCCTAACTTTCTTAACGTGCTTAATAAGACAGTCGTGCTGCTAACGCCATCCGCATCATAATCACCATAAATTAATATATGTTCATTATTTTCGATTGCTGTCTTGATTCGTATAACAGCTTTATCCATATCTTTTAATAAAAAAGGATCGTGGAAGGCCTGTTGCTCTGTTTGCAGAAATTCTCGTGCTTGTTCAATTGAAGTGAACCCGCGATTGACAAGTAATGATGCAACAAGCGGTGTAATAGATAAGCTCTCTTCTAATGATTGGAACAATGTTTCATCAGATGGCTGTACAACCCATCTCGTTTTTGCCTTTAACATAGTTTCACCCCTCAACCATCCTATTATACTAGAGTGGTCAAGGGGTTTCAATTTGTGGATAATCCCAGAATTATGTTTGTTTTTAAATAAACACTCTATTATTGCTGTACCAGTCCTTTTTCAAGGTTCTCATCCTCGACTTCAATAGGTGTATCTTGCACCTTTTCTTTCAAAACCTTCAGTTCATTCATTAAGTCGTTCTTTTCCTTTTCAGCTAGCTTTACTTTTCGCTGAAGGGCTAAGACACGAATGATTCCGGCAGATGCAATGATAAACCCTCCCATTAATACAGAACCGAGAATGATCAGAACAAGTGGCCATTCAGCCGTTCCAAACAAATAATCTACCTTAACAGGATCAACGTTTATGACGGCAAATAACGCAACGATTAACGCAAATAGAATAGCCAATAAGATGCTCCATTGGCGCTTCATCTCCTCACCTCTTCACTTATGGGGAATATGGGTTTACATGAACGAACACATTTTGTACATTCTCATGCTCACGCATTAATTTTTGTTTCACTTGTTTACCGATCTTATGTCCTTCTTCAACCGTAATATGTGGATCTACTGAAATTTTTATATCAACAATGACATAATGACCATGTTCTCTCGCATAAAGTTCATCGATTTTTTTAATTTGTGTAATGTTCTTGACTGTTTCCTTTAACCCTACTACATCCTCTTCATGCAATACATGATCAAGTGTTGAATGAATTGACTCTGCACCGAGCTTCCAAGCCAGTTTTATGACAAGGATGGAGACAAATAACCCCGCAACAGGATCTGCATAAACCAGCCAATCGAGCCCGAATCTGGGTCCGAAAATCGCAGCACCGATACCTGCCAATGTAGCTAAAGAGGAATAAACATCTGATCGGTGGTCATGGGCATTTACAATTATTGCATCACTTTTTATTCTTTTACCCAACTTGAAGGTATAGCGAAACATCCACTCTTTTACAATGATTGATAATAACACAGCATAAATCGCAAGAAGCTTAGGTGGTTCAATCTTATTAAATAATGCTTCAAATGAGGCTTTCCCAATTTCAAATCCAACTAAAAATAACAGAACAGCGACAATGATAGCCGCAATTGATTCTGCTTTCCCATGCCCATATGGATGGTCTTCATCAGGAGGCTGTTTAGCTGCCCGGACACCGACAAACACAGCTAAAGACCCTGCAACATCTGAAGCCGAGTGAACAGCTTCTGCAATTAAAGCACGGCTATCCGATAGGACACCAATCACTCCATTAATGATTGCCAATATAATATTTCCAGCTACCCCTACCATAGCAGCAAATTCTGCCTGCTTAAAGCGATCTTTCTCTGTCATGTTTTCACCTCGTTTTTAGTTACCCATAGTTTATCCAACTATTTGCAATAAATAAGGGCCAGCCCCATCTCTCTGTAACGAAACTAAACACGTTTCTAGCTGTTACAAAGAGGGGCTGACCCTTTTTAGTCTTCTATTTTATCCCAACCTTAACGGGCAATAATCCCCCTAAGATGGAAGTCTCGCTATCTTATACAATTGGTTGGTCACTTATATTTGCCGCAACTTCTTTTTTCTTATTAAGCTGCTTGCCTTTCCAAATCAACCACAGCTGTGCGGCAATAAACAGGGATGAATAGGTTCCACAAAGGAGTCCAACTAAAAGTGCAATTGAGAAGTTTGTAATTGATGGGCTTCCATAAATCAACAGGGCTACTACGGCAATCATAACGGTGAGTACTGTATTAATCGAACGGGTAAAGGTTTGTTGCAGACTTCGATTAACAATTAACTCTAAGTCCTTGATCGTTTTTACCTCCATTTTTTTCTGTAGTTCTCGTACTCGGTCAAACGTTACTATTGTATCGTTTATTGAATAGCCGATGATTGTTAAAACCGCGGCAATAAATGTGATATCAACTTCTAAACGAGTAATGCTAAAGAATGCAATGATAAAGAATGCATCATACAGCAAGGCAACAATCGAAGCAAGGCCCATATATACCTCATACCGGAAGGCCACATAAATGACGATCCCTATTGAAGCAATAAGAACACTTATCAATGTATTTTGTGCAAGCTCTTTCCCAACCGTCGGAGAGACAGAACTCACATTAGGTTCTGAGCCGTACTTTTCTTTAAAGTGACCTTTTACCTCAGTGATTTTTTCTGCATCTAAAGATCCAATTAATCGGGCAACACCAATCTCGTTTTCAACACCTGATAAAACAACATCATTAACTTCAAGATCCAGCTTTTCCAGTTCATTTGTTATTTCTTCTGCTGTTAAGGTTTTGCCAGCAAGTACTTCAATCCGTGTTCCGCTCGCAAAATCAATCCCAAGATTTAGTTTAAATAGTAGTAGACTAATGATTCCCGCTATTACTGCAAGAATTGAAAACATAAAAAAAAGTTTACGGTGTTTTAAAAAATCAACATGATCGAATATTGTTGGAGCATTCGTAGCATTATCAGTTTCCTCGATTCGAATAATTTCGTCTTTCTTAATGCCAAAATAGCTTTTTTTATTTTCCAGCCATTGGCTTTCCACTAGGAGTCCGAGCAAGATTCTTAAAAAGAAAACAGCTGTAATAAAGCTTACTCCTATACTAAGGATCAACATTGCAGCAAATCCTTTTACAGAACTGGTCCCAAAGAAAAAGAGAACTCCCGCTGCAAGAAGGGATGTGATATTCGCATCAAAAATGGTTGCAAAGGAACGACTTGACCCTGCTTTAAATGCTGAGCGAACTGTTCGACCAAGCTTCAGCTCTTCTTTAATGCGTTCATAGGTAATAATGTTGGCATCTACAGCCATACCAACTCCTAAAATAAGGGCAGCAATTCCAGGCAAGGTTAACACACCATTCATCCAGTCAAACACCTGAAGAATGAGATAAATATAGGCTGCCAAGGTGAAGACGGCAATAAGTCCGGGCAGGCGATAAAAAACCAGCAAAAATACGAATATAACAGATATTCCAACAATCCCTGCAAGCACTGTTTGATCTAAAGCTTGATCACCAAATTGGGCACCAACAGTAGTTGAATAAAGCTCATCTAATTTAACCGGAATTGACCCAGCATTTAATAAATTTGCAAGATCTTTCGCTTCTTGTATCGTGAAGTCACCAGTAATCGTTACATCTGTTTGATTAAATTCTTTTTCGACATTCGTAGAGGAAATAAATTTAGGCTCCGCCTTTGTAACTTCATTCTGAAAAGAATCTCCTTTTTCAAAATCAAGCCAGATGACTAATTGATTGGATGGTTTATTTTGAACAATCTCTTCTGTTGCCTTTTTATATTTTGAGGCGTCCTTCAGTTTAATCGAAACGTTCGGCTTGCCATTTTCATCAAAGGACTGGCTTGCCCCTCCCTCTACTAGATCAGACCCATTTAACATCTCTTTGTCTTGATAATCACGGAAGGTTAATTCCGCTTGAGAAGAGAGAATTTCTCTTGCTTTATCCTGGTCATTTATACCAGCCAACTGCACTCGTATCCGATCATTGCCTTCGATTTGAATAGTAGGCTCACTTATTACTCCCAAAACATTCGCACGTTTTTGAAGTGCCTTCACAGTGCCGGCAAGAACATCTTTTGTGATTTTATCCCCTTTTGCCGGATCGACTTCATATAGTATTTCGAAGCCTCCTTGTAAATCCAAGCCTAAAATCATGCTGTTGCTTACCCTGTTCGTATTCAGGCCTATTAAACTTCCCACTACAAGTACAAGTAGAAACAACGCTATTAAGCGCCCGCGCCTGACCATAATGTTTCCTCCTTACGAACTTAAAAAAACAAATTAATTATGTATGGGAATATATCTGCTAAATAAGATTTTTTAATAGATCTTTGCCTTCTTCACTTTCGAACCAGTTTGCTGATTTATACGATTCTATTGTTGCATAATTCATGAAATCCCCAATTTTAAGTGCTAATACATCTCTAACAATCTCATGCACTGAAAGCTCAGGTGATTTTTTCCATTTCTTATTTTTTAAGAATGCCCACAGCTTTTCTTCAGAAACATCTTCATAGCCTAGTAAAACAAATTCTTCGAGCTTGCTTACAATCGCAGGTTTTACGTGATCTCTTAATTGATCTATAGGCTGCTTGTCCATATAATCCTCTCCTTTAACTTTTAAAGGTTCCATATATATATTTATTTGAAAAGCTTCCAAATCATCATGAATAGGCACAATCTAACCAGAACTTGTCATGCCTGGCCTAATGGTATGCATATAGTAATTGTAAATGATAACACGTTATTTGAGAAGGCAGGGAGAGAAATGTCAAAGCAAACGTTTCTTCGAGGGACGCTTATTTTAATTTTAGCAGGGTTCATAACACGAGTTTTAGGGTTTATTAATCGAATTGTCGTAGCCCGTTTTATTGGTGAAGAAGGAGTCGGCTTGTATATGATGGCTTTACCGACACTTGTATTAGTCATTACGATAACACAGCTGGGCTTACCTGTTGCCATTTCAAAGCTTGTTGCTGAAGCTGAGGCCCAAGGGGATCAAAGGAGAATAAAGAAAATTCTCGTTGTTTCCTTGGCAATAACAGGGACGCTAAGTCTTCTCTTTACCCCGGCGATGATTTTCCTGGCTCCCTTTTTAGCCGAAGAATTATTAACAGATGATCGCACAAAATTGCCGCTTTTCGCCATCGCTCCTGTTGTACCAATTGTAGCAATTTCATCAGTAATACGCGGTTACTTTCAAGGAAAACAAAACATGCGCCCTGCTGCAGCCTCTCAAGTATTAGAGCAGGTTGTAAGAATCTCCTTAGTGGCTTTGTTCACAAGTGCATTTTTACCATATGGGATTGAATATGCTGCAGCAGGCGCAATGGTCTCAGCTGTAATTGGAGAGCTTGTTTCCCTCATTTATTTAGCAACAATGTTCAAGGTGAAAAAGAAAATAAAAATACGCCGGAAATTTTTCAAATCTGTCCAAAATGGGAGGGAAACCTTTCAACAATTAATGGGGATTGCTTTACCAACTACAGGAAGCAGAATTATTGGTAACGTTTCATGGTTTTTTGAACCAATTGTTGTTGCAAATAGCTTAGCCATTGCTGGAGTCGCTACAGTTGTCGCAACGAAACAATATGGCGGTCTGACAGGGTATGCTCTCCCTCTGCTAACACTGCCTTCTTTTATCACATATTCTCTATCCACATCTTTAGTTCCTGCTATAAGCGAAGCAATGGCACAAAATAAACTCAAGCTTGTTGAACACCGTCTTCAGCAGGCAATTCGGTTATCGATAGTGAGTGGCGGATTAGCCTGTGTCATTTTATATGTTTTTGCTGAGCCGTTAATGGTTGCAATGTATGGCAGCAGTCAATCGGCCATCTTTGTACAAGTGATGGCACCGTTTTTTATTTTCCAATATTTTCAAGGTCCTCTGCAGGCCGTGTTGCAAGCATTGGATTTGGCTAAGGCTGCCATGATAAATAGTTTGATAGGTGCAGCTATTAAAACTGCTCTGATTTTTTTATTGGCTACAAGACCGTCACTTGGCATCATGGGAGTTGCTTTGGCCATTGTAATTGGTATGGTGCTAGTCACTTTATTGCATTTTGCCACCGTTATAAAGGTCATCCCCTTTACAATTCATATTAGAGATTATATAAAAAGTGGATTAACGATGGTCATTTCGGGAATTGCCGGTTATTTCTTTTTTGAAAACATTGTTGATGATAGCGGAATGGTTATTCGATTAATTACCTCAATTGGTGTCACCAGCATTATTTACAGTTTCTTACTTTTGCTGTTTAATCTTGTAAAAAAAGATGAACTAAAACGAATCCCTTATATCGGAGGGTACTTATCAAACTTAATTCCAATAAAGTGAGACTTCTATAAGTTTAGTTTTACTTATCGTTGAATGGAATAAAATCAGTGAAAAGGACTGTATCAAAAGAAAGCGGAACAGTCCTTTTTTAATGAAAATAAAAAGATGAGAGCAATGATTAGCTCCTCACCTCTTTCTTCTAACATGCTTATCAGTATTCATCCTTCAAATCAATAAAAAAGATTCCTTTTCCAAAAGAGCAAAAAGAAATTTTCTTAATCTCATCATATCCTAATGTACGAAGCTGCTGTCTAAGCCATAAATTATTTTTCTTAATGACTGCTAAATTCTCTTCTTGAATTTGGCCATCAATTATAAGGGGAACTTGCAGCTCTGGTTGCACTTTCTGGAACCTTTCTTTTTCAATTACTGACAGTTTCCCGGAGGATTCTAAGATGGCAAATTCCACGTCTGCTACGCTATTGATATCTTTCTGACGAAGATGTGTCATTAAATCATCAAAGTTATACCGTTGAGATCTCATTGCTTCTTCATCAATTTTTCCTCGGTCAATTATGATGGTCGGTTTCCCATCAAGAAGATGGCGAAGTTTCCTGCTTTTTAATGAAAAAAAGGCCAAGGAAATTTGAATAATCATTAAAAGAATCATAGGAATAATTGTATGTATTAATGAATCTTGATGATTTTCGATCGCTGCCACTGCCATTTCCGCTATCATAAGGAAGACAACTAAGTCAAATATGCTTAATTCACCAATTTCTCGCTTTCCCATTACCCGAAAAATGAACACCATCAAAAAATAAAGAAAAATCGTTCGTGCCACAATGGTTACATAGACTTCCATTTGATGGCCTCCTTTTTACCTGCATTGCTTTATACTAGTTTAGACATCAACAACAGATTTATGTAAGAAAAAAACTGTTATATAGATAAAATAAGCTAATAGCAATGTTATTCATAAATGAACGAGATGGCCAATGAGATAATGACAAATAGCAAGCATGCCTTCAGGGACTCAATAAAAGTGAAAATTCCCCTCTTCCTTTGCAGCTAATCCGTAACCAAAAAGTTTGAACTTGACCCTATATACTTTTCATGCCCGCTAATTACTGCCACGATTGACCTCCATTTTTTTTCTCATCATAATATAAACACCTACTAGTAAAATGGGGTTTTCCACATCTCCCCTAAAAAGTTTAAACTCATTCCTTCCTGATTAAGTGATAAGTCACAATCCCTCACCATCATTTAATGCTTGTCAAAAAAATATTTATATTCTATTTTTTTCTTCCATGAATATTCTGTAATAGACGAGCAGAAACAAGCTTGAACTTGTTTATCCCCATCTTAACGGGCAGTAAAGCTCTACTTGAGATTCCACAGAAAAGCAAAGTAGTGGAACGCCCTTAAAGAACCGACAATGGGCAGGATCTCCAAGTCAAGCGAGACAAAATGCCGTGGCATTAAAGCGCAATATGTCTAAAGCACCATCATCGGCAAGGGTTTGAAAAAACCCTACTGATGAAAGACTCACTTTATAGTTGGAAAGGGGGAAATGAAAGTGGAAACAAAAAAATGGGGAAAAGCAGTCCTTTATGGCCTTGTCACCATTTTTATCATGGCATTAGCAACAAGCTTAGTCTTTTCTTTGCTATTAAAATTTACAAGCCTTAAAGAGTCTTCTATCACTTGGTTGCTAGTAGGTCTTTCCGCTTTAGCATTGTTTATTGGCGGCTTTGTAGCTGGGGGAAATGGAAGGGAAAAAGGCTGGTTGGTTGGTGGCGTAACTGCCCTCTTATACTCCCTTATTATTTTTCTTTTTAAATTTTTGGGCTACGGACAAATCTTTACAATGGAAGAAATGATGTATCATGGCGCCTTCTTACTGACTGCAATGCTTGGCGGTGTGTTTGGCGTTAATATATCCTCCTCTAGAGCGAATTAATATGGCGGGTGTTTCTTATTTGAACATCCTTTTTTCATCGTAATAGGTGAGAAAAGGCTGCCTCAAAACGGGTCATATACCGTATTTGAGACAGCCTTTTGATTTTTAGGAAATGATAAATGACTAAAACTTAGGATATGCGCACGATATCCAGCTCCGAGGCAGGACGTGCAAGTGCAGCTAGTGCGATTCGCGCATTTTGACTGCCAGCGCCTTAACACTATAGGGTTTATCCACTCATGAATTGAAAATAAAGTACCCCATTCTATTCATGAGCGTCATATTTGCTCGAGGCTGATCCCTAGCGCTTTTGTCTATGTACCAATTAACCCTTTACAACTTCACGTATTGAGCGACGATCGAACGTCATACGCGTCCCATCACCAACTTTTAAAACAATCTTATCTTCGTCGATTGAATCTAAAATCCCGTGAAGTCCGCCAATTGTAATGATTTTATCACCTTTTTGCAGATTGTTTTGCATTTCACGTACCGCTTTTTGCTGTTTTTGCTGCGGACGGATCAACAAGAAGTAAAAAATCGCAAACATTAGAACCAATGGTAAAATCGTTCCTAGCATTTCCATTATATATCACCCCTTTCTAGTGAGCTTAGAAGTTCTTCGCATTTGGTTTATTAAAGCCGTATTGTTCAAAAAATTCATCGCGGAAGTCACCTAAACGATCTTCGCGGATTGCTTGCCTTACTTTCTCCATTAAGTTTACCAGAAAATACAGATTATGATAAGATGTTAATCTTAATCCGAGTGTTTCTTCACTCTTGATCAAATGACGTATATAGGCGCGCGAATAATTTTGACAAGTGTAACAATCACAATGTTCATCAAGCGGTCTGAAATCCCTTGCAAATTTAGCATTTTTCACTACCAATCGCCCTTCACTTGTCATTAACGTTCCATTTCGAGCAATTCGAGTAGGCAGCACACAGTCAAACATATCAATGCCTCGAATTGCTCCATCAATGAGCGAGTCTGGTGAACCTACTCCCATTAAATAACGCGGCTTATTTGCCGGCATAAGAGGTGTGGTAAACTCAAGCACACGGTTCATGACATCCTTCGGTTCTCCGACAGATAAACCGCCAACAGCATAACCTGGGAAATCCAAGGATACTAAGTCTTTAGCACTTTGCTTCCGTAATTCCTCATATTCTCCGCCTTGAATAATGCCAAATAATCCTTGATCTTCTGGTCTACTGTGAGCTTTTAAACAACGTTCAGCCCATCGGCTTGTTCGTTCCACAGACTTTTTCATATAGTCATATTCAGCAGGGTATGGAGGACATTCATCAAAAGCCATCATAATATCAGAGCCTAAATCATTTTGAATCTGCATGGCTTTTTCTGGAGAAAGGAACAATTTGTCTCCATTTAGATGATTACGGAAATGAACCCCCTCTTCTTCTATTCTGCGAAAATCACTTAAGCTAAAAACCTGAAATCCGCCTGAGTCAGTTAAAATGGCACGATCCCAGTTCATAAATTTATGCAGACCCCCGGCTTCTTTTACAATCTCATTGCCGGGACGCAGCCATAAATGGTAGGTGTTGCTTAAGATAATTCCAGCCCCCATTTGCTTTAACTCCTCGGGAGACATTGTTTTAACAGTTGCCAGTGTACCGACTGGCATAAACACAGGTGTTTCAAAGCTTCCATGTGGGGTATGCACCATTCCCAGCCTTGCCCCAGTCTGTTTACAAGTTTTAATTAATTCATAACGAATCGGTGAAGTTGACACCATATTTCCTCCTTATTCAAAAGAGTGCAAGCGCCTTGATCAGCCCTAAAAAAGCAAAAGACGATCAAGAATAGCAGACGTTCGTTGTCTTCCATTCTTAATTGCTTGTACTTTTTAAACGGTAGGAGCAGGAGCTAGATACTAATACTAAGTACAATCAGGCAATACACTCTTTTCCTCTTCATTGAAACGAAGATGAAACAATATCAAAAACATATATATTAAATAATAAGCATAGCATCACCAAAGCTAAAAAATCGATATTTTTCTTTTACAGCTGTTTCATAAGCATTCATAACAAATTCTCTTGATGCTAAAGCACTGACAAGCATGATTAAAGAAGATTTAGGAAGGTGGAAGTTTGTAATCATTCCATCAATTCCTTTAAATTCATAGCCAGGATATATAAAAATATTTGTCCAGCCGCTTTCCGGGGCAAACTTGCCATCATGTTTGGACGCGATTGTCTCAAGTGTTCTTGTCGAAGTTGTCCCAACGGAAATGATTCTGCCGCCATTAGATCGAACCTCATTTAAAAGAGATGCAGTGCCGTCTGTTACTTGATAGAACTCGGCGTGCATTTCATGCTCTTCAACAGTTTCTGCACTCACTGGACGGAACGTACCTAAACCGACATGAAGTGTAATAAAGGCGATATGAACACCCTTTTCCTTAAGCTGTTCAAGAATTTCTTCCGTAAAATGCAGTCCGGCAGTTGGGGCTGCAGCAGATCCAATTTCACGGGAAAACACTGTTTGGTATCTTTCACGATCATCTAATTGTTCTTTTATGTATGGAGGCAGCGGCATTTCACCTAAAGAATCAAGAACCTCATAAAAGATTCCTTCATACTCGAATTGTAATAAGCGTCCGCCATGATCACTTGTTCCTATACAGGTAGCTTTTAGGATACCAGAGCCAAATGTAATCACTGTGCCTTCCTTTACCCGTTTCGCCGGCTTAACTAATGTTTCCCAAACATCGTTTTCTTGCTGCTTTAACAATAAGATTTCAATGCTTGCACCAGTATCCTCTTTGACACCAAAGAGTCTTGCCGGCATGACTCTTGTATTATTCAATACTAAGCAATCACCAGGATGAAAATAATCAATGATAGACTTAAACGTTTGATGCTCCATTTCACCGGTTTCCTTATGAAGAACCATTAATCTTGAAGCATCTCTTTCCTTTAAAGGAACTTGTGCAATCAGCTCTTCGGGAAGGTAAAAATCAAATAATTCTACTTTCAAAACACTCACCTATTTTCTATAATCACTTACATTACTTAAATCGGCCTAAAAAGGAAAATACCAAAGATAAGACTATACTGATGACAATACATGTGACAATCGGGAAAAAGACAGTTGTATTCCCCTTCTTAAACACGATGTCTCCAGGCAGCTTACCTATAAATTGCATAAAAAACCCAACAACTAATAAGATACCACCAATTATCATCATTAATTTAGGAAAATCAGTCATTTTGCGGAACCTCCATTTGAAAATGACGGTAGACCAGATCTGTTACTATTCTCCCTCGCGGGGTACGTTGGAGAAATCCAATTTGCAGCAAATATGGCTCATAAACATCCTCTATTGTGTGTGACTCTTCTCCTATTGTTGCCGAAATTGTATCAATTCCAACCGGACCCCCGCGGAATTTTTCAATAATACCTAATAACAGCTTATGATCGATATGGTCCAATCCTAATTTATCTACTTGAAGCTTTTCCAAAGCATCTACTGCTAATTCATTTGTGATCGTCTCTTTACCAATTACTTGAGCAAAATCCCTTACTCGCCTTAACAAGCGATTTGCGATTCGCGGTGTGCCCCGAGATCGCCTTGCCATTTCAATGGCGCCATCCTTTTCGATGCCAATTCCTAATATATCTGCTGTCCGTTCAACAATATGAGCAAGCTGTTTTT
This sequence comes from Bacillus sp. SA1-12, assembly GCF_000981385.1. Lineage (GTDB taxonomy): Bacteria > Bacillota > Bacilli > Bacillales > Bacillaceae > Metabacillus. Next base: position 74,900 of record NZ_LATZ01000012.1, on the reverse strand, counting down.
CATTATAGTATTCCAATCTGCTTAATACACCAAAGCGGTCTCTAAGTGGAGCGGTTAATAAACCAACCCTTGTTGTAGCACCGATAAGAGTAAAAGGTGGAAGATCTAAGCGAACAGACCTTGCTGTTGAGCCTTTACCAATAACAATATCAAGGCAAAAATCTTCCATTGCCGGATACAACACTTCCTCTATCGAACGATGCAAACGATGAATTTCATCAATAAACAATACATCTCCTGGCTCAAGTGCAGTTAGAACCGCGGCTAAATCACCCGGTCTTTCAATCGCTGGTCCTGATGTTGTTCGAATATTAACTCCCATTTCATTGGCAATTATTGTTGCTAATGTGGTTTTTCCCAATCCAGGAGGACCATATAAAAGGACATGGTCCAATGTTTCACCGCGCATTTTAGCTGCTTCGATAAACACCTTTAAGTTTTCTTTTACCTTGTTTTGCCCAATGTATTGCGCTAAATTCTGCGGCCTTAAGCTTTGTTCAATAAAAGATTCTCCAGAATCTGCTTCACTGGATACTAGGCGTTCTTCCATGTTTATCACCTTACTTCAATAGCTTTTGCAATGCTTTTTTTACATATTGATCTGTTGTCAAACTCTCTTCCTGTAAGGACGGAACAACTTTTTTAATTTCACGTTCAGCATAGCCCAATACTTTTAATGCCTCAATCGCTTCATTTAATGCATAGTTTGCTGCATGTTTCTCTTCCATTACTTGATGAGTAAATAAATCTGGTGCATATAGGACTGCAACATCTCCAAGCTTTCCCTTTAAATCCAATATAATTTGCCGTGCGGTTTTCTTCCCTACACCAGGGAACTTTACTAAAAATGTATCATTTTCATTTTCTATTGCTTCTATGACCTGTGATGGATTACCAGAGGCAAGGATTGCCAATGCACCTTTTGGGCCAATTCCCGTTACATTGAGCAGTTTCATAAACAAAGCTTTTTCTTCTCTTGTTTGAAAACCATATAAAGCTAAAATATCTTCTCGTACATGCTGATATGTATATATTATGATTTCCTCTTGTCTGCTTTTTCGATAACTAAACGGATTTGGAGTATGGATTTGATATCCTAAACCATGATGGTCAATCACAATGTACTCAGGGGTTATGTGATCAACATACCCTTTAATAAATTCAATCAACATATTCACCTCTCCCGGGACTGTTCCCCATTGTATCAAAAAAAACTGCTAATCAGAAGAATTTTTGATGACAATGAAACAGATTACGTACAATTGTTCTATATCTATCATACCATTAATAGGCCCTTCATGGTAATTTTCAGATAACTGAAAAAAAGCTAACTTAAAAGATAATCATCTTCAAGTTAGCCTTTATTATTTCTTTTCTGTTTTGGAATAAGCTTCATAAGTTTTTAACACTTCTAAGTATTGATCTTTGGAATGAATCCGAATACCTTGGATTAATTCATCGTGCTTGCGGCTTTCGAGCTTTTTAACATCTATTTGAAAGAAAGATTGAATAACATCCTGAGTTTCAGGCTTTCCATTAAATAATGATAATACTCCATCTCCATCAATTCCAAAGTAACCATTTGTTTTTAACAATGGTGAAATATCGTCAATTTTTTGTTGAAGAACAATCTTTTCTTCACTTTGATCAATTAACTGCCAGCTATCATACGCAGCCCAAAAATCTTCCATAGAGAGTATGGTTTCATTTGTAACTTCTTCACTTAATTCTCCGTCTAGGTAAACACGCTGTAAAACCAATTTTACAGTTAACGGCTTATCAACTATTTTTTCTAAAGCTTTTACATGGTTACCGTTTAAATACAATCCAAACAAGATAATTAACATGCAAACGGTAAGGATGCGACTTAGATGAAACGTTCTCATCAATCTCACCTCGATCATTAATTTCTTCAAAGCTCTTCTTTCATGTAAAACGATATAAGTCTGTTCGATAATATTGTGACCAATAATAGAAGTTTTAACCAACTTATCATCCTAATTCTAAATCCAAAACCTTCCACTTTAATTAATAAGCTATTAACAACAGAAAGAATAGAGGTCTTCATTGTAAAATAATCATTTCTTTCATAGGCTCTTTCATTATACTTCCCTTTCTTATAGGTCATATATTGTAAGTAAAGGAGGGGTTATAAATGAATAGTTGGATTTTCTTATATTTAGCAGCAATCTTATCAGGTTTTGCTTTAGTTGAGGTGCCATTAGCTGGAACATTTTTAGCTAGTTTAGCACCATTTACTACAGTTGTTGGTGTATTAACAATTTTGGTTTTCTCAGTTGTTCTTATCTATAAAGGCGTTAGATATTTATTTTCAAATAATTAGTTTTATACAAAGTATAAAGTCACTCAGGTATAGAAGTTCTCTTACTGAGTGACTTTTTATAAGAAAAATGCCAAAACCTTGACCAGCAACTTAAACACTTATGAAACTTTCTTAGTGGTCAGATTTGAGCAAGACACCATGACTAAGTCCAAAAAATAAACTTTTAAAAAAACTTTCATTGAAAACGAATTTCTATTATATGCTTTTTTTCATCCCACATTCCCTGCATTCCCTTAAAAAAATGAAATCCTTAACAGAACTCTTAAATAAAGTATTTCCGCAATTATCACATCGGCCACTGATCTCGTCCGGATATTGTTTAAAGTCATAAACAATTGATGTATCTATTCCTTTTGTTTCTCGTTTTATTCCTTTGTCTTCCATTCCAATCACCTGCTACTTAAAATTCAACTCATCTATCATACCATATCCTATTAATGATTGGACTCACTTAAATTAAATGCTGTGTTTAACTAGCCTGTTGAAGTCCATTATATTCAGAAGCTGCCTCATTGCCATAGGGAGCTTAGATTTTTTCTGCCGGTTTTTCTCCCGCAGAAGCCTCGGATATCCTTTCCATTTCATATTTAAAAGGGTCTGACCCTTATACACAATATAAAGAACCTAAAATAAAGGTAGTTCTTTATATTGTTTTTTAAAAAGTCAGACCCCTCTAGAGTCATTGCTTATTCGTTACGATTTCCATTAAAAGGGCGCTGTACCGCATTTCCAAGATCATTCATAAGATTGTTAATATCATTATCAATTCTTGTGCGGTCTACACCATTTTGAATATTATTATCTATGTTACGAACACGGTTAAAGGTTCCTTGATCTGTTACAACCTGAACATCTCGACCGTCAGCCATTTTTCGAACATTATTTTTGATTTTATTTTTTAGTTTATCATCAGCAGCAGTATCTGTTTGAACAGCAACCAAAATGTTATTTTCTGTTATCAATACACGTGCATCATCAATATTGTTCATTTTCTCAACGGAAGCCCTAACTTTTCGTGAGATCTCATTATCATCACGATCATTATTTCCTTGTTGATTTAGATGGCCATGGTAATTAGTATCAGTACGTCTAAACCGATTATCACGAACAAGCCCATCATCTTGGTCACCTAAAGGTGCTGTAGGATTGTCCATATTTGCATTGCGATTATTAACTCTACGGAAATAATTGTTTTCATTATTCGCACCATCCATCATTTCCGTTACAGGACCTTCATTATCTACATTCGTATCTTCATTTGAATAGTATCCCATGGGTTGAGTGTTATCATTATATCTTGTATCTAATGCACCCTCATTATTATTACAGGCTGTTAAACCTGACGTCAGAAGTGCGATTGCAGTATAGGCTGAAGCTTTTTTCTTGTTTATCAATACGATTACCCCCCTGTAGGTACTTTCAAAGAGCACGATATCGCGCTCATTAACTAGCTTGTACCTTTTACAGAGAAATCAATCTGTTAGTTAACGGTAATATTGGAGACAAGAAAAAGCAGAGGTATCTCCCTTACCTCTGCAGATTTAATCGATTTAATCTTCGTCATCATCTTCCCTGCTATCAAAATCAGGCATTTCAAACATTTGGCCGCCTTGTGCCATTTGCTCTGGGGAAAAACCTTGTTGACCCATAAACTGCTGTCCTTGGTCACCCATAAATTGTTGTCCTTGCGGGCCCATAAATTGTTGTCCTTGTGGGCCCATGAATTGTTGTCCTTGTGGGCCCATGAATTCCTGTCCTTGCTGGCCCATGAATTCCTGTCCTTGCTGGCCCATGAATTCCTGTCCTTGCTGGCCCATGAATTCCTGTCCTTGCTGGCCCATGAATTCCTGTCCTTGTGGACCCATGAATTCCTGTCCTTGCTGGCCCATGAATTGTTGCCCTTGTGGGCCCATGAATTGTTGCCCTTGCGGGCCCATGAATTGTTGTCCTTGCGGGCCCATGAATTGTTGTCCTTGCGGGCCCATAACTTCCTGTCCTTGCGGGCCCATGAATTGTTGTCCTTGATAACCACCAAATGGTTGCTGCATTGGGTAGCCTCCATATGGCTGCTGCATTGGATAGCCTCCGTATGGCTGTTGCATTGGATAGCCTCCGTATGGCTGCTGCATTGGATAGCCATACTGTGGCATTTGTTGATATGGACTCATCTGAGGAGCAGGTCCGCCGCATCCGCAATCTTTCTGGTCATATGCTGGAGCAATGGCTGTATTTTCATAATCACCGTCGTCATACGGATCTTCATATGCCCCTAAAACTTGGCTAGGATAATGAAATCCCGGTCCTGGTAATACTGGAGACACTGGTACACCTGCAAATGGATTTACTGGAAATCCATGACCAAAGTGTGCAGGCGCTACTGCTTGCGGATATGGCATATTCGGTGCATAAGACCCAAGTTCATCATCATCGTCATCAAATTCCGCAGGACTAACTGCGGTTGGGTATGGCTGTTGCGGCATTGCTGGACCGTAACCATATGGCATTGGATAATATGGCCCTGGCGGACATAATCCACTGCCAGGTAATACAGGTGAAACAGGCACCATATATGGTGGACAATACGGCTGATACATGGCTGGTGCAACATTCATTGGCATTGGCATATTCGGTACATTCGGCATATTTGCCATATCTTTTGAATCCTCCTCTTGTTGTAATGGTGATGTGTAATATGGCTGCTCCTTAGGTTGCTCTTTAGGTAAATCTTTTGGTAGTTCTTTAACTGGCATTTCTTTAGCTGGTAGCTCTTTAGCTGGTAGCTCTTTAGCAGGTGTCTTATAGGTGTCTTCATCATCCTTCATTATATTTGGTAACACATTTTCGGGTTTTGGCGGCAATTGCGGATTGGGCATTTGCGGCATCATCGCCATATTCACCGTATAATAATTATTCATATCAACTCCAGTATATACCGGATGCTGAACATTAGGTACAGGCGGTATATAAGGTTTTGATGGTTTTTCAGTTACGACATCTTTCGGTGCAGTATCTTCTACATCTACTACCTCTTTTGGTTTTTCTTTAGCAAAAGGATGTTCAGCCTTAGGCATTTCTTTTTTTATCGGCATTTCTTTTTTAATAGGCGCTTCTTTTTTTATTGCAACATTACCAGAAGGTACTTTAATTTTCATACCCGGCATTACTAAATCAGGATTGCTCAATTGTGTGTTCATACTTTTTAACTCTTCGAAATCAACCCCGTATTTCTTTGCAATTTTCCAAAGAGTATCGCCCTTTTGAACAATATGAATTTTCAACGCTTTCCCTCCTAAGCATAAAAATAGATCTACCATCAGAAAACTTCTTTCTATACTGATGGGCTTCTTACCTCATCGATCCAGTCGTGTAAGCGTGATGTTTTTCCACTTTATAAACGATAAGCATGATGTCATTAATCTTCATCACAATTTATGAAGAAAAAACTGAAATTATGATTAAACTCGTATTAAAAATTGGATAAACCTATACCCTTTTCTCATTCATATGCTTGATTAAGCATTTTATTAACCGCAAAACTTTCATGTTTTATACATAAATCGAAACCAATGAGAAAACATAAGGAAATCTTACTTAACATAAGGAATGGTTAGATGCTTAAAATAGTCATGATATTTGTTTTATTAAGTTTGATTGCCCCAAATTATGTTGTTCAAGTAGAAGCAGCTGAAAAGGAATCGGTGACAATTGCAATGAGAAATAACGCTTTAAATGCAGCCATTCATTTTTTTAGTGCACAAAAAAAATGCAAGAAGGACGAAATGTCAGAGTATTCTATTGAATTACATAATATTGAGAATCGAAATAACTCTAATCAAACAGATTGTGAGAAAAATCCTTTACAGAAAGCAGAAGTAACGGACCTTATTGTTGTTTCAAGTGACCTGGCTTTAGTATCGGTAACATTAGATTTTGAAGACCAGGCGATTGTTCAGACAATTCCAGTTATAAAAAGAGAGGGAAAATGGAGAATTGTAAAGGGTTTGTATAGAAGCCAAGCAGATGAAAAAAGAATAAATACTGATATTCTTGACGGGATTAAAGGTTATTTTAGCAGCATTAAATCAGGTAATGAAGCTGCATTAAGGAAATATGCTATAAAGCTTAGTAAAGATCATAAGCAAATAGAGAATCTTGAAAAAATATCGTCGCTTGACTATCACGTTCATCATCTAACGATGCTAACAAATACTGCTGTGATTGCTGACATTTCCGTTACTATAGACAATCAAGCAAACATGATAAAATACGTTGTTTATAAAATGGATAATAATTGGAAAGTTATTGCAGACCGACATTTAGTAAAAGGTGTAATCCCAAAGACTAGAAATCCGGTTGAGGTAAAATAAAGTGCTTTTGAAAGTGAAAGGGTCAGACCTCAGTATAGAGGGCTGACCCCAATTCAGGGTTTAAACATTCGCAAGCATACGGTCCAGTGCTAAAACAGCATCCTTTGTAATATGCTCAGGCACTTCGATTTGATTCGTGATTTCTCCTCTTTCTAAGCCTTCCAGCGTCCAAAGGAGATGTGGCAGATCAATCCGGTTCATCGTCAAACAAGGACACATAAATGGATTTAAGGATACGATTTTCTTGTCCTTATTTAGTTGAATTAAACGGTTCACTAGATTCATTTCTGTACCGATTGCCCATTTTGTACCAGGTTCTGCTGCTTCAATCATATCAATGATATACTTTGTTGAGCCAGCATAATCAGATAAACCAACGACCTCCCGATTGCATTCCGGATGGACAATGATGTTCATATCCGGTTCTGTTTTACGAATATGTTCTATATTCTTCACGGTGAAATTTTCATGAACTGAGCAATGGCCTTTCCAAAGGATCACAACTATATCTTCTATATTACCTTCAAATTCTAATTTGTTTTGAATTGGGTTCCAGATCGCCATCTTTTCTAACGGAATTCCTAAATCATATGCTGTGTTTCTACCTAAGTGTTGATCTGGTAAAAATAATATTCTTTCCTTCTTAGTAAATGCCCACTCTAACATTTTCTTAGCATTTGAGGAGGTAACTGTTGCGCCGCCGTTTTTTCCTACGAATGCCTTAATAGCAGCTGTAGAGTTCACATATGTTAAAGGTAGAATCGTATCACCATATAATTGCTGAAGCTCTTCCCATGCCCGATCGGTTTGTTCAATGTCAGCCATATCAGCCATTGAGCAGCCGGCTCTCATATCTGGTAAAAGCACCTTTTGATTCTCAGATGTTAGCATGTCCGCTGTTTCGGCCATAAAATGAACACCGCAAAACACAATATATTCAGCTTCTTTATTTGCAGCAGCAGCTTGTGCTAGCTGCAAAGAGTCACCTGTAACATCTGAAAACTGCACAACCTCATCTTTTTGATAATGATGGCCAGGAATATAAAGCCTTGAGCCGAATTTTTCTTTAATTTCGCAAACGCGACGTTCCATTTCTTCTATTGTTCGGTTTTTATAGGATTCTGGCATCATTTCTCTTTTCTCATGTTCAAGAATATCTAATAATTCCATTTTCTAACCTCCTATTTTACATTTAAGCTTATATCTAGCGATTTATAAGAGTGTGTTAACATGCCTAAAGATATATAATCAACATTTGTATGTCGGAAATCAGCTAAATTGTTTAGTCCAATTCCCCCAGATGCTTCTGTCACAATATGTTTTGGCGTTAATTCAACAAATTTCGCTACTTCTTCTGGAGAGCGATTGTCAAACATGATAACATCTGCCCCTGCCTCGATTGCCTCTAGCAGCTGCTTTTCAGTTTCAATTTCCACTTCAATTTTAACCATATGACCTGTTTTTTCCCTTACCTTTTTAACAGCATTTAGAATCGAACCTGCAAAAGCAATATGATTGTCCTTAATCATTACCCCATCATAAAGACCGAAGCGATGATTATAGCCACCGCCGCAACGGACAGCATATTTTTCAAACATTCGCAAACCAGGAGATGTTTTTCTTGTATCGCAAATTCTTGTATGATCTGATCGGAGGAGATTTACCGCCTTATTTGTTAATGTTGAGATCCCGCTCATCCGCTGCAGTATATTTAAAATCACTCGCTCCCCGCTTAGGATTGTGGCGACAGGTCCCTCAATTTCCGCGATAATATCACCATTATTAAGCTTGTCACCATCATGTTTTTTTAAGTTTACTTCCACTTTTTCTTGAAATAAGGAAAACCCTGTATGAATCACATCAACTCCAGCTAAAATACCCTTTTCCTTAGAAATAATGACAGCCTTCCCTCTTGCCTCTGGTCCAAATATTGTTTGACTTGAAACATCCCATTCCCCTAAGTCTTCTAGAAAAAATTCCTCAAGCTTCTTTTTTAATTTAATCACATTCATCCGCTACACCCCTACGTACATTTCATCTTTTGTTCGGATCAGCTGCTTGTTTCGCCAATCATTATCATTTATTTCCGGAAAATCTATTCTGTAATGTCCTCCTCTGCTCTCCGTTCTGTTTAATGCCGAGGAGGAAATCAGCCAGCCAACCGTTATCATATTGATGATTTCAATTTGCTGATTTGTGAAATTTTTCACATTAAATGCCCAAAAAGAGAATTGTTTCTGATATTTCTCAAACCAATTTACCGCGTATATTAGCTCTGCTTCTGTTCGTTGTATTCCAACATATCTGGTCATGATGCCTTGAATTTGTTTCTTAGTCGGCAATTCACATCCATCAATACTTGCAATTTCTGCGCTATCTTTAACAGCCAATAATGGCTGCTTTAATGGTAATGATAATAAATGGCTTGCCACTCTTTTTCCGAAAACAAGTCCTTCTAATAAAGAGTTGCTCGCTAAACGATTAGCACCATGAACTCCCGTACAAGCAGCTTCACCTACTGCAAGTAAATTCTTTATATTTGTCTCGCCATTCTCATCCGTGCGAATTCCCCCCATAAGAAAATGCATACCTGGTGCAACGGGTATTCTTCCATGTTTTAAATCAACCTCATGTTGTTTACACATACGTGAAATTGTTGGGAATCTTGATGCAAAATTGGAAAGCATAGATATATCAAGGAATACTTCATTCCCCTTTTTCATCTCGAAAAATATGGCCCTTGAGACTATATCTCTAGGTGCTAAATCTGCTTGTGGATGGAGGCTCTCCATAAACGCCTCTCCATTCTGATTAATCAAGACAGCTCCTTCACCACGAACAGCTTCCGAAATGAGTCCTACACATTGTCCATTAATTTGAAGCATCGTCGGATGGAATTGGATAAATTCCATATCAGCTATTTCTGCTCCGGCCCGATAAGCCATGGCAATCCCGTCACCTGTTATCACATCAGCGTTTGATGTATGGCCATAGACAGCTCCACATCCACCGCTCGCTATAATCGTTTTGCTTGCCAAATACTGTTTAATCGTTCCATCTTTACTCTTTGTAAAGACACCGTAGCATTCATCTTTATCAACAATCAAATCTGTTGCCATCTCGTTTTCTATGATTCTTATTGAGGATTTTGTTGCTTGATATAAAAAATGGGTAATGGCTCTTCCTGTCGCATCTCCACCGGCATGAATAATTCTGTGATGACTATGTGCGCCTTCCTTCCCTAGAAGAAATTGTCCATTTTGATCACAGTCAAATCTCATGCCTCGCTGGCACCATTCCAAGATTTCCTTTGGGCCATTCTGGACAAGATGCTCAACATTTATTGGATTATTATGATAACACCCTGCCGTTAACGTATCTTCAAAATGTTTTTTCCAAGAATCATTTTGATGAATCACAGCGGCTATTCCACCCTGAGCAAGCATTGAGTTGCTCTTTTCCCAAGTAGATTTCGTAATTAGTGTTACTTGTTTATGTTTTAAGTGGTATGCAGCAGAAAGGGCCGCGATTCCACTGCCTATTATGATGACGTCTGAATGAGGCATACATGTCACCCCCTGTAAATTTACACCTGTCTTGACACTTATATTTACATATATTTAAAATAATGACAAGAGTTTTTTTACACAATCAAAATTTATTTCTTAAGGATAAACGTAAGGGAAAACGAAGCCTTTCGCCATACGGGCTTGACAATAAACAAATTTTTCTAATAAACGCTTCATAAATTAAGAGAAACAGAGGTGAATCCATTGATCTATCTTGATTACGCAGCAACCACACCTATGAGTGAAAATTCATTAAACATCTATATGAAAGCAGCAAAAAATGCTTATGGAAACAGCAGCAGCTTACATGATATTGGCCATATCGCCGGTATGACTTTACAGGCTTCAAAAAAGCTTATTACAGATATGATTGGAGGAAATGAAAAACGTCTTTACTTTACTGGAAGCGGGAGTGAAGCGAATGTTTTGGCCATACAATCTCTATTAAATGGAGTCAATCCATTAAAAAATCATATTATAACAACCCAAATCGAACACTCATCACTTTATACTTTTTTTAAAAGGCTGCAAACCGATGGCTTTGAAGTCACCTTCATAGAGCCGAATAACCAAGGACAAGTCTCCGTTGAAGTCGTTATAAGCAAGCTGAAAGATAATACGGGATTGGTTTCCATTCAGCATGGAAATTCTGAGCTTGGTGTTATTCAGCCGATTGAAGAAATCGGTCTATGTTTAAAAAAGCATGGGATCTTATTCCATAGTGATTGTGTTCAAACCTTCGGAAAGATGCCTATTCATATCGAGAAGGGGTATGTTGATGCCATATCCATTTCAAGTCATAAAATTTATGGCCCGAAAGGAATCGGTGCAGTCTATATTCATTCATCGGCATATTGGCAGCCTGTGATTCCCGGAACAACCCATGAATCAGGCTTCCGTCCCGGGACTGTAGATGTTCCCGCAGCTGCCGCATTCGCTGCTGCTGCAAAAGATATCGCAGATAAAATGAATGAATATTTACACCATTATCAAGAGCTGAGAAGCCAATTCATACGCTTAATTGAACCTTATAGAGACAGACTCATCCTTTTAAATGAAAACAGTGAGAATACCCTTTCAAATATTTTACCTGTTATTATTAAAGGTATTGAAGGTCAATATATAATGCTTGAATGCAACCGAAAAGGTTTTGCCATTTCGACCGGAAGTGCCTGCCAAGTAGGTATGCAAGCACCTCCCCGTTCACTTCTTGCCATAGGACTTGACGAGCAAATTGCAAAGCAATATATTAGAATATCATTAGGGGCGCAAACAACAGCTAAAGAGCTGGAATCATTTACAAAAGCCCTTATTAACATTATCGAACAATTTTAAAAGGCTTGTATCTTTTCTTTAGTCGGGAAAGAGCGTTCGTTTGTTAACATAGAAATCATATTGAGTGAAAGGATGAGCTTATTGAAAACGGAAAAAATTTTAGGAGATGAGCGACGTGCCCTGTTATTGGATTTATTATCTAACGCAGACAAGGCGATTACTGGCGGGGAATTAGCCAAAAAAGCAAATGTCAGCAGACAGGTTATTGTACAGGATATCTCCCTTTTGAAAGCTAAGAATTACCCAATTATGGCAACAAGCCAGGGATACGTTTTTTTATCCAAGCAAAATGACCAATCCAATCTTGTAGAACGAATTATTGCATGTAAACATGCCCCTGAACGAACAAGAGAAGAATTAACCATTCTTGTTGATCATGGAGTGTTTGTAAAGGATGTGATTGTTGAACATCAAGTATATGGGGAATTAACAGCTTCAGTTATGGTCGGTAATCGAAATGATGTAAATGAATTTATCAAAAAAATAGACCACTCCAATGCCGCCTATTTATCACAATTAACACAGGGTCTTCATTTGCATACCTTGCAAGCTGATTCAATAGAAAAACTAAATCGTGCTTGCAAAGAGCTTGATAAAGAGGGATTTTTAGTAAAAGACTAAGAACAAATGCGCATGCACCTTGATAAGCGACAATTTTACTAAAAGCACTTATTCTCATTACTGCTAGTATTGGTAGGAAACTGCAAGACTCGTCGTTAGGCGCTGTCAGTTATCAACTGACACTCTGCCGCACTGACTGCACTTGCATCTCCTGTGCTTTGAAGTTAATCATTAAACCAGGTAAAAAAGTTATAAATTAAAACCAGGTGATACAGCACACCTGGTTTTTTATTGTATAAAATTAAACCTCTTTTTCGATATTTTGTTTAATCGTATATCCCTCATAAGACCCAAGAAGCTTTACGCTGCAGCCTAATGCTTCAAGCTCAGCAATAGCACCAGGTATAAGAATTTCGTCGACAAGCATATCAAGGTCAATAATGAAAAAATAGTTGCCTAACCCTGTTTTCATTGGTCTTGATTCAATTTTTGATAAATTTAACTTCCTCCATGTAAAAGCTGATAATACTTGATGTAATGCTCCTGGCTGATCTGAAGGCAATGTCACCATCAAAGTTGTTTTTTCTTTATCAGGCTTTAAATACGGGCTATAATATTCCGTATCTTTTGAAGGATTTAAAATCGCAAATCTTGTATGATTGTAGTGATAATCATGGATATTTGCCTTTACAATTTCTAAACCATATTCCTTTGCTGCAAGTCTATTTGCTATCGCAGCAACAGGCTCTTCTGGATGCTGGCTAACATAACTGGCTGCCGCTCCTGTTGATGTAGCATAATCATAGGTTAGCCCTTTGAAGGTTTTATGCAAAAACTTATGACATTGAGCAATCGCATGAGAATGAGAATAAATACGGCTTACGCTTTCCCAATCATTTACTCTTGAAGGATGAACCATTAAATGCTGTTCAATGGGTGAGACAATTTCACCGACTATGTATAATGGTCGTTCATGTATCAAATAGTCAAATGTTAAATTAACAGAGCCTTCTAACGCATTCTCAGTAGGAACAATTGCAAAATCAATTTCACCATCTGCTACAGCATCAATACACTGAGGAATCGTGGTATACCCTACCTGCTCAACCTCTTCTCCGAAAAATGCTTGTACAGCTAAATGGGTAAATGTTGCTCTTGGTCCTAAAAATCCAATTTTTAATGCCAACTATCTTCAACTCCTTATGCTCCCTGGCCAAGTATTTCTACCTTCTCGACAAATTCCAATCTTCTGAGCTTAGCCATTAGGCGATTGATATCTTCTGTCATTCCATTCGTATTAAGGGAGAGTGTAACATTTGCACGTCCTTGAATGGGAATGGTTTGGTGAATGGTTAACACATTACATCCAGCCGTTGCTACAACCGATAACAATTGAGATAATGTGCCACTGCGGTCCTCAAGATGAAAAAAAAGTGTGATAAGCTTTTCTTTTACTATTGTATGGAACGGGAATACAGCATCACGATATTTATAAAAAGCACTGCGGCTCATATCCACACGCTGAACAGCTTCTGCTACAGAATCTACTTTTCCTCTTTCTATTAACTTCTTTACTTCAAGTGTTTTTTTCATCGCTTCCGGCAATATATCTTCACGAACTAAAAAAAACGTAGCGTCCTTCATTTTCTCCCTCCCAACATTTTTCTTAATGTAGATAATTTATCACAATATTAACTAAATTTCTTCTTTTTTCTTAATTAAATTTTTAAGTAAGTCTCTTTTTAAACGTTTGTTGTCTTTTAAATAAAAACTCTTATGCTTTCCTGTTGATTTCAGGCTGCAGTGGCTTCTCTCCAGCAGGCTGTCAAGGTACCTTCACATTTAACTTGTACAAGTCACCGCTTTCCGCCCGCAAAAGTCAGTTATATCGTACCAATCAACAATGTGCTTAAAAGCCATAATAGAAGTTCTGTAGGGCAAAAATCTTCACTTTCGTAAAAAAAAGAGAGCCAAATGATCAGCTCTCTACACAGTGTTAAATCATTATTCAACGAACTCAAATTCATATTCCAGCAGCTTTACAATATCTCCGTCTTGTGCTCCTCGTTCACGTAATGCTTCATCCACTCCTAAACCGCGAAGCTGTCTTGCAAAACGTCGAACAGATTCTTCCCGAGAGAAATCTGTCATTTTAAATAGCTTCTCGATCTTTTCGCCAGAAAGGACATATGATCCATCACTGTCACGAGTAATTGCAAAGTTCGGCTCCTCTTTCTTAAATTCATATACCACTCGATGTTCTGCCGGTTCCTCTTCAAATAATGGAAATTCAGGGGTACGCTCTAAAGTATCAGCAATTTCAAATAAAAGCTCACGAACACCTTCTCTAGTAATTGCTGAGATTGGGAAGATTTTCACATCATCCTCAAGCTTTTTCTTAAACTCCGTTAAATTATCTTCGGAATCTGGCATGTCCATTTTATTAGCAACAATAATTTGCGGACGCTCAGTTAACCGAAGATTGTATTCCTTTAACTCTGCATTAATGGTTACATAATCGTCATATGGATCTCTGCCTTCTAAACCAGACATATCGATGACATGTACGATAACACGTGTTCTTTCGATATGTCTAAGGAATTGATGACCTAATCCCACACCTTGGTGGGCACCTTCGATTAAACCCGGGAGATCTGCCATTACAAAGCTTCGCCCGTCTTCTGTTTCAACCATTCCTAAATTTGGGACAAGGGTTGTAAAATGATAATCCGCAATTTTCGGTTTTGCAGAAGAAACGACTGATAATAATGTTGATTTCCCTACACTCGGAAAGCCAACTAAACCTACATCCGCTAATACCTTTAATTCCAAAATAACATTTCGTTCTATACCTGGTTCACCATTTTCCGAGAGCTCCGGGGCAGGGTTTGCAGGTGTTGCAAATCTAGTGTTCCCACGCCCTCCCCGGCCGCCTTTGGCAATAACTGAACGTTGTCCGTGCTCGGTTAAATCAGCAATAATTTGCCCAGTTTCTTCATCCGTAACAACCGTTCCAGGAGGAACCTTTACGATCATAGGCTGCGCATTTTTACCATGCTGGTTTTTTGACATCCCATGCTCACCTCGAGGAGCTTTAAAATGCCGCTTGTAACGAAAATCCATTAACGTTCTTAATCCCTCATCGACTTCAAAAACGACGTCTGCGCCATTTCCTCCATCGCCCCCGGCAGGACCGCCTTTTGGCACATATTTTTCACGACGGAATGCTACCATTCCGTTCCCGCCATCGCCGCCTTTAACATATATTTTGACTTGATCGACAAACATTTGTCTTCCTCCGTTCTAAATCCCAAATGAAATAACTGTAGTTAACTCATATGTATCAACGTGATATTCATTCACAACCAATTGTGAATGATCAATTGCTTTTAACCAATTTTCGATATGGTCTGTATCATTTATTATGCCATTAAAATCAAAAAAGAAACGAACTCCGGCTTCACTAGTATTCAAATCGATCGTAATGTTCACATGATTTTCACTGCATTTATCGACGATATTTTCTAGTATATCCAAAAAGCTCCGGCTCCATTTGGTTACCGCTTCATCAAATGGTTCCAAGGACCGTATGTCCCCTAAAATTTCATATTCAAGCAATAAATGATGATTACTCCAATTAAAAGTAAGGAGATAGCTTGCAAATTCGGGCATTTTCAAATTACAGAGCTTTGATTCTTGTTGTGATTCTATAATAACTTCTTCTATTATATCGTTGACGCGATCATATTTTTGTAGGGATAGATTACCTTTAATCAATTGTAGTTTATTCATCCAATCATGACGAGAATGACTTAAAAGATCAACAATGTTCCATTCGTTTAAATTATTTTTCATACTAATTTATTCTCCTAGATCTTATTAGAAAACTTGCATGTCTTGATTAGGCTGTACTATGAATTATAACAAACATTGATATGGAACATAAGGGAAATTGTAACATTAGTTTTTTATTACAATAAAAAAACCCTAACCCAATTTTTCAGGTTAGAGTTTTTATTTCTAAACTTATGCTTCTTGTGCTACTGGATATACGCTAACTTTTTTGCGATCGCGTCCGAAACGTTCGAATTTAACGACACCATCAACTTTTGCAAAAAGCGTATCATCGCCGCCGCGGCCAACATTTTCACCTGGGTAAATTTTTGTACCACGTTGACGGTAAAGAATTGAACCACCAGTTACGAATTGCCCATCAGCACGCTTTGCACCAAGACGTTTTGCGATAGAGTCACGACCGTTTTTAGTCGAACCTACCCCTTTCTTAGATGCGAAGAATTGAAGATCTAATCTTAACATGAAGTTCACCTCCTATTTAGTTGATATTCGATACAGAAATATATTGTCCATACTCTCTTTCAATCGTTTGAAGTGAGATCAGCATACCTTCCAACAAAAGTTGAACTTTATCACTAGTTGATTTGTCAAGATCAGCAGGTAATTTCACTTGCAAATATCCGCCATCCTCGCCTTGTTCAATTTGTGGTTCAATATTTGTTAATGACAGTACTGCATTTACAGCACCAAAGGTAACAGCTGAAGCCCCAGCGCAAACTAAATCTTTGCCATGCTCATCAAAGTCAGCATGTCCAGATAATATGAACGATGTGATAAGTCCCTCATTTGAACGATAAATTTTTGCATTTATCATGTTCAAACAGCCTTACGCGTTGATTTTTTCAATAACAACTTTTGTGTATGGCTGACGGTGACCTTGCTTTTTACGTTGATTTTTCTTAGCCTTATATTTGAAGACAGTGATTTTCTTTTGACGACCGTGTTTTTCAATTTTACCTGTAACAGTCGCTCCGTCAACAGTTGGGCTTCCAACTTTCACGTTGTCTCCACCTACGAATAAAACTTTGTCAAACGTAACAGTTTCACCTTGCTCAGTACCAAGCTTTTCAACATAGATTACTTGGCCTTCTTCAACTTTAAGTTGCTTTCCGCCAGTTTCAATAATTGCGTACATTCCTTGCACCTCCTATAAACTAAGACTCGCCAAAATCAGGTGAATGTCAAAAACATTGCTTATACCTTATTCTGAGCGGTTGTAGCACGGGTGCGCTACAAGTCATAACATTAAACATAATATCAAATACCTATGAAATATGCAACAATTATTTCAAGCTTTTAGCCTTTCTGTGATTGAGATCACACTGCCAATATGTTTTATTCGATAATTGGGTACAGGGCTTGATAAAGTTGAACAAATTATTTTAAAGTGTAACGCTTCCTCAAGCTGCCTTTTATGATTCTCGTTTTCACCTTGAAACAATTCGATTACATCGACTGTCGCTTCAACCCAAATGGCTTCATCGTCTATAAATTGATATTCCCACAGCTCTCGCTCAAGTTTATAGGCAACACTCTCAGCAGATGGGATTCGTCCTGTTCCATGACAAACTTTACATCGGGTTGTTAGACTTTCCTCAATTGATCCTCGTACTTTTTTTCTTGTTATTTGCATGATATTCAGTTCAGTAAAGCCGATTATTTTGTGTTGAACACGATCCCGCCCCATCTCGCGAGTGACCGTATTGACAATTAATTCTTGGTCTTCTTTAAATCTCATATCGATGAAATCGATTAAGATAATTCCGCTAAGATTTCGCAATCTTATTTGTTTGGCAATTTCAATTGCAGCTGCTTGATTTGTTTTAATAACCGTGTCCCGCATGGAAGACTTCCCAGAGAATTTCCCTGTATTTACATCAATAATTGTCATTGCCTCCGTTTGTTCGATCACGATAAATGCACCGTTATTTAGCCAAACTGTTTGTTTTAAGAGTTTGTCAATCTCTTGTTCAATCTTATTTGTTGAGAATATTCCTTCTTTCCGATCATGGTACGTAACAGTGACATTTGGATATTGCTTTTTTAAAAGGTGCACAGTCTCTATATGATCACATATAATCATGTCTTCTGGATGAAGGGATAATTCATTTACTAAACGCTCCACAAAGCTTCTTGTCTTAAATACACATTTAGGTGCTTTTACATTTTCCCAAGGCAAAGAAGTGAACTTCTCCTTGAGTTTCAGATATTCTTCCATAAGTCTTTCCTTGGTTTTATGAAAACTCGCTGTACGAAAAAGAAGCCCCTCTTTTTCCTCTCGGAGCTCATCAGCGATTTTTAATAATCTGTTTCTTTCTGCCTCATCTTTAAGTTTTTTTGAAACAGCAAGATAATCACCAAAAGGCATGTATACTAAAAACGTTCCGCCAAATTCAAGATTTGTTGTTAATTTCGGGCCTTTTTGATCTGTACCTTCTTTAACAACCTGTACGAGCAGCTGTTCACCCTCTCTTACATAATGGGAGATTGATGTTTTTGAGCCATGGTTACCATTATGCTGAAACGAGATCAAATCGTTCCGATGTAAATATCCGTTTTGTTTTAAGCCGATATCAACAAAAGCAGCTTGCATTCCTGGAAGGACCTTTGTCACTCTTCCAACATATATATTCCCTACCACTTCATCATGAATAGAATTCGTTTGATGAATTTCTGTTAATTGATTATTTTCAACTACAGCACAACGAATTTCGTTTGTTTTTTCGTTAATCAACACTTTCCGCACTGCTTATACCCTCTTTCTTTTAAGAAAGGGACAAAAGCTTTTGCTAAGCTTTTACTTCCCAGATAGATGCCTCTACTACTATATCATAGAAACTGTTTAAGAATGAAGGTACACGCTGTAATCAATATGCGTAGACTAAATCTCCTACCTTTGAATCGGTAAGCTTATTTGCGAAATAGGCATGAAGCAATTCATTTTCATCCATTTCCGAAACCTTTGAACCATCTCGTTCAACAATGATTAAGTGCTTGCATCCTCGTTGAAATTGAAGCAACACATGAAAAATTAACTCTGACTCATCTACGACAAGCGGTTTTAATCGGTAAATCGTATCTTGTTTGCCATAATATCGCTCCATTAAAAAGCGTAAACAGCCATACATTCGATTCTTATATTCTTGGTATAAACTGTAAATGAGAAAGGATGTAATAATCCACGCATTTAAATGATGAGGTGAATATATTAAAACAACTGCTAGGTAATTTAACAAGAAGAAGACCGACACGACAATCATATACAAATGCGCTCTTTTATATGGCCAATAATTTGAGAAAAGAATAAATAATAGCTTGCCGCCATCTAATGGCCATACAGGCAGCAAATTAAAGAATAATATCGATAGATTATAAAACGTAAATAATTGATAATCCCCTGCGCTAACTATATTCGTTGTCATAAGCAAAAAGGCTGCCCCTTGAAGCCAAATATGCTGAATTGGTCCTGATAATACGACAATTAACTCTTGTTTCAGCGAACGGTTTCCATGCTCATCAACCACAGCAACTCCTCCGAAGGGGAGAAGCATGATTGATTTAATTCTCCAAGAAAAAAAATGAGCACTAACTGCATGGCCCATTTCATGTACAAACACAATCAGCATTAGAATTAATACCGTTTTAAAGTTTGCTGTAATGACACTTATTCCAATCATTACCCATAACAATGGATGAATATGGATTTTTAGTAAGAGAGTTAAATAGTTATTCAAATTGGATCACCTTGTTCGGGTCAATAAATTCATCACCCTTTTTTATAGCAAAATAAAAGGTGCCTTTTTGATTTTCATTTAGTTTTGTTTTTCCTAGCTCTTTTCCTTTTTCGACAAAATCATAAAGAGCTACATCAATTTTTTCTAAATTTCCATACCATGATTCTGTACCATCAGCATGCTGGATGACGATTGTCAGACCATTATCCGATTTTTCGCCTGCTTCAACAATAATACCTTCATTAATTGCTTCTACAGAGGGACGATTTGTCTCTACCATAATCCCTTGTCCGTTATCTTCAAAGGTTTCTAGCACTTTCCCAGTTGCTGGTACAGATAACCCAGCGGTCTCAGTTTGATTTTCCTTTTCATTGTCACCTGATGTTGGATTAAAAAGGGCTAATGGTTCTCCAAATTGTTCCCTATACCATGAGGAAACAGCAGCAAATTGAAACTCTTCTTCAAGTGAGTAATTGATCGCAGATTGTGCTTTTTGGAAGATAGGTGCTCCATTTTTAAAAGCGATTGCAGCAACTAATACGATGACAGCTGAAAATAATAATTTAAATATGAATACTTCTGCACGGAAAAGCGGGTGACCGCCATTCCCATTGCCCGGACCACCTTCATATGTTGGCGGCGTATATACGCCATATCTCTCCTCATCACTTAAAAACAAGGAAGTTCGCTTTGACGTATCTTGTTCATTAACTAAACCTCTTTCACGCTTTCTTTTCGCAATTCTTTTTCTCACTTCATCCGCTCGATGACTCATCCCCATCAATCCTTTTAGTCAGTTTGTACAAGTTTATGCCTTGTCCTGAAAGGATATGATTAAAATTTATGTCCTAACCACTATCTATATTAGGCTGATTAGTCCCATGTTTATGTAAGCCATAAAAAGTAATAGATACTTTCAAAATTGCCCAGTTGATTGCAGCAGAAGGTGTTTGCTATGTACTGGCTAGCTGTACGCTCATGAACATGACTCGACTGTACGGTCTCTCTATAACACGATTCTTCGCTAGAGTCTCACATATCCGTACTAATCAACATAGTTCCAAAACCATAAGCTTTAACATTATAAAAATAAAAAAACTAGTGTTTAAACTCAATTTACGTAAAATTGAGTTCAAACACTAGTCATTATGTATAGTAATCATGTACTTCTATTATTAAACTCGTACACCAAAGAATTTTTTCAATCTGGTTAGTACGCCTTTATGTTGCTCCTCTAATGATTGTAAAGGAACCGATTCACCAAGAATTCTCCTTGCTATATTTCGATAGGCAATTGCTGCACGGTTATTCGGATCCATTGCAATCGGCTCACCATTATTGGATGCCTTAATAACATTATCATCATCGGCAACTATTCCAATCAGATCAATGGAAAGATGTGTCACAATCTCATCTACGTCCAGCATGTCCCCGTTTTTAACAAGGTGATTACGAATACGGTTAATGATTAATTTCGGTGGTTCAATATCTTCCTTTTCAAGAAGGCCGATAATTCGGTCTGCATCACGAACAGCAGATATTTCAGGTGTTGTGACAACAATCGCTTTGTCCGCACCAGCAACTGCATTTTTGTATCCTTGTTCAATACCAGCCGGGCAATCAATGACGATATAATCATAATCTTGTTTTAATTCATCTATTAGCTTTTTCATTTGCTCTGGTTTTACGGCTGTTTTATCACTCGTTTGCGCAGCCGGCAATAAATATAGTAGATCTTCAAACCGTTTATCTTTAACAAGTGCCTGATGCATTTTACAGCGACCTTCAACAACGTCCACTAGATCATAAATAATTCGATTTTCTAATCCCATTACAACATCCAGGTTTCGAAGACCGATGTCTGTATCTACTAGACAAACACGTTTGCCTAATATAGCTAAAGCTGTCCCTAAATTTGCTGATGTTGTTGTTTTACCAACACCACCTTTACCTGAGGTAATGACAATTGCTTCACCCATTGTTAGATTCCCCCTTCAAACCTTGTCAAATTAGGTCGTAAATGAGTAAGTAGCTGCAGTCGCTCTATAATCATTTCGTTATCTTCATTTATATAAGCACATTCCATTTCATTTCCATCATTCGGTATATGATCTGGTGCACGATTAATGATGTCACTAATTCGAAGCTGAGCTGGTTTCATTAATGAGGCAGCAATTACAGCCTGTCCGTTCCCCTCCGCTCCTGCATGTGCAATTCCTCTTAAAGCTCCGAGTACAAAGATATTTCCTGCAGCAATCACTGTTCCGCCTGGATTGACATCACCTATTAACAGCAGATCGCCTTTAACCTTTAAAATCTGACCAGACCGAACAATTTTAGCAACAGAGACAACTTCGGTTTCTCTCTTAATCCTAAGCGCCTCATCCTTTGTCATAACATTGCTTTCAATTGCTTCGACCTTTAAATTGCGTTTTTGCTGAATCATTGATTCAAGCTTTTCACGTTGCTGCTTATTAACGAATCGATTACCAACCTTGACATTTACACCAATAACTGGACCAGACCCGTGAATATATTGTTTTAAAGATAGCATTTCCTCGAGTTCATGGAGCAATTGGTCAAAAGAACATGAATCATCGAGATGTAACGTTAAGCCATCTTTTGTGCCTTTAATGGTAACATATTGTTGTTTTTGGACCTTCATCACGTTCACCTCAACGATTTATCTATTCGACAGAAATGCCTAAAATCCTTTTTTCTAATCATCCGATTCTTCTAATTTTATTTTAGTCAGGAATTTTTTCATAGGGTAGATTAAAAGAATGGCAACAATAGAGTTTAATGCAAGAGTAGGCAATAATCTTAATGTTGTAAAATTGTACAAGGTCATTTTTGTTGAGCCAATTAAATAATTAATTCCATATACATAAAATTCAAGTATAGCGATGGATAAAATCGTCAAAAACAATACAATTAAAGCATTTCCATGTAAAATCTTCATCGCTTTAGAAACCAGATAAGCTAAAATGGCATATGCAAATAAATAAATTCCTATAATTTCTATATAGACAATGTCATACAATAAGCCGAATACTAATCCAAAAATCATTCCATGTGTTCTATTTAAGTATACGGTGAGAAATAGACATGTAATTAACACAAATCTAGGAATGTAAACCTGATCCTCCAGTGCAAATGGTATATGGATAAGATGGGAGAAGATACTCTCGCTTATAAAAATAAACAGGACCAGAAAAGGAAGGATGAAACGCCTCAAGATTCCTCCTCCTCCTCATTTACCGCTTCAACAGGATCCTCTGATTGTGCAACACGCTCTGCTACCCATACCCGGTCAATATCGTAGAAGTTTGCTGACGGTTTTACATAGGCCATTTGTTCTAATCCATACGTATCCGGTTCAACTCCAATTATTTCTCCAATTAGGATACCTTCTGGGAAAACTTCACCTTTTCCTGAGGTAATTACTTTTTGTCCCTCTACAAGCTTGACATCTGATTCAATCCGTTTAAGTAAAAGCGCACCTTTTTCCTCGTCATATCCTTCTATTAACCCCATAACTTTTTGGGTATTGTTTGGATTGTTTTTGTCATCTTCGTTTTCCGGTAATGCTTGAACTTCAGCTGAAATTTTGTTTTTAAGATCTGTTGCACTTAATAACTGGACAGTTGATGTAAATTGTGAAATTGTTTTCACTTTTCCAACCAAACCTTCAGCAGTTACAACAGCCATATCAGGCTGAATTCCATCTTGTGCGCCTTTATCAATTGAAACATAGTCATACCATCTGTCAGGATTTCGCCCAATAACAGTGGAAAAAATCGGATTATACTTTCTTAAGTTAGCAACTTTGCCTAACTCAGCTAACAATCTTTCATTTTCCTCTTTATACTCTTGAAGATCTGCCTCAAGCTGCATATATTCATCCAATCTGCTCTTTAACAGTTCATTTTCTTCATAGGTATTTTTTAAATCCGTCACGTTTTCAAAGAAATCAGAAACATATATTGCAGGTTTGTGAAATATAGACTGAAAAACACCTACTGTATCCTGTAAAAATTGCTCCGGCCAACTTAACTTTCGATCTTCCTTTAAGGAAAAACCAATCAATGCCACTAAAACAATAATACTAACTAGTAACAAGATAAGGCGTTTATTCAGGAAAAACTGTGGCATGATGAACACCCTCTTAACTCGAATTTCCGTTTCAAAACATAGCCTCTGCTTATATGTGACGAAAAGAGTGATGTCAATAAGCAAAGGCTTTTCAATTATTTGTATTATCTGCTGTCTCTAGCTTTATTTTTAAATAAATGAATATGCTCTAAAGCTTTACCTGTTCCAATCGCAACACAATCTAACGGATCTTCTGCGATTAACACCGGCATATTTGTTTCTTCACCAATGACTTTATCTAAATTCCGCAGCAATGCACCGCCGCCTGTTAAAACGATTCCGCGATCCATAATATCCGCAGCAAGCTCTGGCGGAGTTTTTTCCAATGTGTTTTTTACCGTATCAACAATAGTATAAACAGTATCTTTAAGAGCATCGGCAATTTCTGCTGCCGTAATTTCAATTGTTTTTGGCAAACCGGTTAAAAGGTCTCTTCCTCTGATATCCATATTCTCAACACCGTCAGGAGAGCCAGCTGATCCAATCTCCATTTTAATCGCTTCAGCTGTACGGTCACCAATCATTAAATTATACGTTTTACGTATATATGTAATAATAGCCTCATCCATTTCGTCTCCAGCAACACGAATTGATTGGCTTGTCACAATACCTCCCAGAGAGATAATCGCAACCTCCGTTGTCCCGCCGCCAATATCTACTACCATGCTTCCTGTCGGTTCCCAAACTGGTAAATTCGCTCCAATTGCTGCAGCAAACGGCTCCTCTATGGTATAAGCATCTCTTGCTCCTGCCTGTCTGGTTGCATCAATAACTGCCCGTTCTTCTACAGCCGTTATACCTGATGGAACACAAACCATTACATAAGGCTTTCTTGCAAAGACACCTTTCGTCTTTGTTGCTTGCTTAATATAGTATTTCATCATAGTAGCTGTTGTTTCATAATCAGCTATAACTCCATCTTTCATCGGGCGCAATGCTACAACATTTCCTGGTGTACGACCAATCATATTTTTAGCATCATTACCCACTGCAACAATTTGCTTTGTATCGGTTTGTAAGGCAACAACAGAAGGTTCTCTTACTACAACCCCTTTTCCTTTCACAAATACAAGTGTGTTTGCTGTCCCTAAATCTATACCAAGGTCTCTTGTACCGATTCCAAACATAGGGTGTATCTTCCTTTCTGAAACGAAATATTTACTTTTTTTATTAGGAAATTTGACTAAAACAACTTTCTTCATTTTGAGGCTGACTGCCTTCTGGCATGTTTTACATCAAATGAGGTTTTATATTCCGAAACTGCTTCTTCATCTTTCCTGCATCGAAATGAGTTTTTTCCTAAATAGAAAAAAACCCATAAACCTTATTATATCGTAATTACGCAAAAAAAAAAGTATTACACATAGCCTTTTTCTTTTAAACTGACATATTTTTGTTCACCTATAATAAGATGGTCCAAAAGTTCTATTCCTAATACCTTCCCACATTCTGTGAGACGCTTTGTCACTTCAATGTCTTCTTTGCTCGGAGAAGGGTCGCCTGAAGGATGATTATGGATACAGATGATTGATGAGCAGAACGTTTGAATGCTTCTTTGTAAACCTCACGGGGGTGGACAATAGACGCATTCAGGCTGCCGATAAATACTGTTTGTTTATGCAATACCTGATTTTTTGTGTTTAAATAGAGGCAGACAAAATGTTCCTGACTTAAGAAACGCATTTCTTCCATTACATAATTAGCACCATCTTGTGGTGAGCGAATAACATAACGTTCATCATACGTAAGACGGTTGATTCTTCTTCCAAGTTCCAGAGCAGCTAGTATTTGAACTGCCTTTGCCTTTCCTATGCCGGATATTGTTGTGATTTCTTCCACTGTTGCATACTTTAACATTCTCAGTCCTTCAAAATGCTTAAGCAGCTTTTGCGACAATTCAAGGACAGATTCCTTTTTTGTTCCGGTACGAAGCAAGATTGCAAATAATTCTTAATTTGACAGCTTATCAGGACCTTCATTTAACAAGCGTTCTCTAGGCCTTTCATCTTCAGGGAAATCACGGATTTTGAATGTTGAACGTTCCATATTGCCTCCTTCGTTCCCTTTCTGCTCATAAAAAAATCTCTCTACATATCATGGTCCTCAGTTGCAGTTTTATTCGGTGAATACATCCTGTTTCATAAAGAATGGCTGCTCTCTAGGCAGGGGCCATTTTCGTTTAGCGCTTAAACCCCATATTTAACAACTCTCGGTTTGTGCGAGCTATTGGCAAACCGACAACGGCATAATAATCTCCATGAATTTTTTCCACTAGCAAGGCACCAAAGCCTTGAATCCCATAGGCTCCAGCTTTGTCCATCGGCTCACCTGTTGAAACATATTCCTCAATTTCTTTTTGAGAAAGCTGGAAAAAGGTTACACTCGTTTTTTCATAGAAAGATTGAATATGTTCTCCGTAAATAATAGCTACTCCTGTATAAACCTCATGTGTTTTTCCTGAAAGTAATTGAAGCAATTCAATTGCTTCGTTTTTACTTGATGGCTTTCCCAGCATCCGTTCTCCATAAACGACAAGCGTATCAGATCCGATAACAAAAGCATGCTGATTATTTTTAGCAACACTCGCTGCCTTTTGCATGGCTAATGACTGGACCATATCAGCCGGGTGAAGACTTTCGTCTAACACTTCCTCCACTTCGCTTACGATTATCTCAAATGGAATTTGGAGAAGTTCAAGAAGCTCTTTTCTTCGGGGAGATGCTGATGCTAATATAAGATTTGACGCCATGTCATACATCCTTTCTACGTTTCAGATTAGAAGATACACGACTATCGTACCAAAAAGAGGAAAAAACGACAATTTTTGAAAATCTGATTTTATTAAAGTCAAGATGTACAACCATTGCGTTGAAACTGGACGTTTATCTTTGCTCATACAAAAAAATGGCAATAGGCTTACTCCTTCTCAATGTAAGCCTATTGCCACTCTTAATTTGCCGTTATTTTACTAGTCACGTCTAATACAGACTGCTGCGCTTCCCAGCCATTATTATTTTTTATGCTCTCTCCTGCTTTTTTCAGATTTTCGATTAATGACTTTTCTTCCTCACCATTTGCTTTGATGCCATTTATGGACGTTTCAATTTTAGTGACAGCTTCTTGGCCAGGTGTGTTTCCGATTGCTGCAGCAGCAGCTAATGAAGATAATTCCTGAATTACACTGGCCCATTGCTCAGCTGAATTGCCAGTTGAAATAGTAAGCGATAACTCTTTTCCACCCCAAAATTCAATATCAGCCCAGTTTTGTTTTTGATAGGTCTCACTAAGTGAACCAGTTTCAGTTCTCTCTTTTCCAAAGCCTGCAAATACTGTATAGGAACCATTTGTTTCGATAACAGTTGCAGCAAATCCCTTCTCCTTAATCTGTGAGGCAACCGTTTCTGCTCCCGCTTTTGCAGAAAAAATACCACCTTGAACAGCATATAAATTTAAGGTAGCTGTCGAAGCTGCCGCTTCATTTCCAGCTGTATCTTTATCATCACTATTTTCCTGATTTGACGGTTCCCCGGCAGTTGAGCCTCCTTCAGTTGTTACATCATCAGAAGATCCCATTGTTGGCATGTCTTCATTGGATAGAAAATTTAGACCGATTAAACCAAACATGAATCCTAAACCAATTGCTAACAAAATAATTGTCACTATTTTTTTAAATGGAAAGGTCCCATTGATTCTATTGCGATTTTTTTTATTGGCATATTGATAAGGTGTGATCGTTTGGTTTGAAAATGGTATCTTTTTCTTTGAAGGTGTAACAACTTTTGGATCGTCCATAAATACTGAGTCATCCTCTTCAGGTAGAAGCCAAGGAAAGTCGTCTTCCTTTTCTATTGGCTGTTTCGCTGTAGCAACCTCATTTTCTGCCTTCAGCTTTTCATCCCAACTCGAAACCGCAAGATCTCCGGCTGTTTTTTCTTCTTGTGAGAGCTGGCGTTCCTTGCCATTAATTTTTATCTTGATCGTGTCTGATGTATGCTTGTCCATATGCCTACCACCCTTCTTTACAAAACACGTGCGGTCATTTTGCTTATCATGCTATCAGAAAGCATAAAAAAAAGAACAAGACATTTGTCGTCTTATCCTTTAAAGTTTTCGTCAAATTTTTCATATGACATGTGAATAAGCTTTTCATCCTACACTAAAAAACAGAGTAAAGACCTATGGATTTTAATTAAAAGCAGTATGAAGAAAATGAATATATAAATCAATTAATTCTTTTCCGAAAAAATAGGCAATTAATGCACCTATACCTATAAAAGGACCAAACGGAAATGGACGGTTTTTCTTTATATGACCAGTAGACATCCCTATTAAGCCTGCAACTGTCCCAACTAGAGTTGCAAGAAAAAAACAGAGTAAGACAAGCTTCCACCCTAAGATTAACCCTAATACCGCAAGCAGTTTCATATCACCTCCGCCAAGACCTCCCTTACTTATTAATATGATCATAAGAGGCAAAAGACCTCCTGCTACTAAGCCTGCAATAGGATCCCACCATGGATTAAGGGGGATCAATATCCTTTCTATCGCAAAAAGCAGCAGAAAAAATAGATTAACAGCATCAGGTATTATCATATACTTTATGTCTGCAATAACAACAATCATAATAAATGAAATAAGCGACAACGAGATAATCAATTCATTTGACCACCCCACAAGCAAAGGAGAAATCATAAAGAGAAACGCCGTAGAAAATTCAATGAAAGGGTACAATGGAGAGATAGCGGTTCTGCATGATTTACATTTCCCTTTTTGCACAATATATGATAGAAGCGGGATCATCTCAATTGCTTTCAGCTTTTTATGACAAACAGGACACACAGACCTTGAAAACACAATCGATTGATTTTTTGGAATACGTATACCAACTACATTGTAGAACGAACCAAGTATAGCTCCCAATACAAATAAATAAACGAAAAAAATGGTGCTAACGATCATAGAGAGGCTCCTTTTTCATAATGTAATCGTTCCTGAGAGAGAATTTGCATTTTCCTATGAATTCGAGGATAAATGATTGGGGTTTTTACAATGCAAACGAGGAATCTAGTGAAATATCAGGACTAATCCATGCCCTGATACTTCATAGACTGGTTACTTTTTATTGCATGGGAAATAATATCTATTCCCCTCAAGTTACTTTCAGAATATTAACTAACATAAACTGCCACCTTATTCCTCCCAGCCTTTTTCGCTCCAATATACATGGCACGATCAGCATGCCTGATGAGAGAGAAAGTATCCTCTGCATCAATTGGTGCTGTGGCTATGCCAATACTTGCTGTTAAAAAGACAGCAATCGATCTGCTTATATTATTCTGTAATGAGTAATCAATTTCGAAAGGATGATCTGCTATTAATTGACGAATTTCTTCAGCATACGCAACACTGCTTTGTTTATCCATATTCGGTAAGAGGATGACAAACTCCTCACCACCAAATCTAGCAACAGTACCAATTCCTCTTTTTCTAACAAAATTTAGCAGACGGTGTGATAGTTGAATAAGCACTTCATTACCAGAGTAATGTCCATATGTATCATTTACGTTTTTAAAATGATCAATATCTAATAGGATTAAAGATAAAGCTGTTAGTTCATTTTGGTGCAGCCTTTTGAAATCACGCTCTAACTTTTGCTCTAAATAACGATAATTATATAAGCCGGTCAATGAACAATGTTCACTTTGTCTTCTTGTTTCTTCATAGTTTTTAGCATTTTCTACGGCTACTCCTAAATAGACAGACAATAAATCGATAATCATAAGCTGTGCCCGATCAAAGGCGTGTTTTTTATTTGAAGCAAGAATAACGATCCCAACTAATGCTTGGTTTCTCATAACCGGCACAGCAATAATGCTTTCCATTGTTTCAGGTAATTGAGATTGCTGAATATGCTTCCACTGCTTTCTTTTATGGAAAATAAAACTCTCCCTCATAATATATACATGACCAGATATTCCACGGTCAGGAAACTTTGCTTCTTCACTACCAGTATGCATGATCCCATTTTCATATTTTCTTACAATTTTAAGCTTGTCCTTTTCAATGACATCAATTAAATAAGCCGCTTCTACAGGAATCATATTCACAACTTTCTCCATGAAAATATCCATGACCTCTTTTTTATATAATTTCTCAGTTAACTGATGCCCAATTTCACTTACTTGCTGTAAATAACGATTGATTCTTTGACTTCTATAATATAGTGAGAGAAAAATAGATAAACATAGAAAAGGTGTTCCAACAAAAAATATGGCTTTCATACCTACCTGAAGATATAGAAAGTAAAGGCCTATCCCCATCGGAAAAACTAGTAATGAAGTAAAGCATTCCCAAAGAAAGCTTCTTGTAAAAAAAGCAAACCTCATTTTAAAAATAACAACCTGGATGATACTTAATAAGAGTTGATTAATAATAAAAATGGAGAGTCCATACAAAAAAATAGCCAAAAGATGATCTTCATTAACCGTTAAACGGCCATGTGTACCTCCTGCTTCATAATAAATTGCAGCACTTCCTATCGAGATAAAGTAAAACAACAGCGCATTCAACGGATATCTGTAAAGGTCTTTTGAACCTACACGAACTTTTAATAAGAGAACAATAACAGCAATTTGAGTTAAAAGAAGTTCTATAAATAAACCAAATAATAAAAAGACAACAAGTGAAACACCCTGTACATAAAAAATAGGTGTTTCATTTATGATGATCGGCCATACAGAAACAAGACACATTAATAAAAGAAAAGCAATTATATCCCACTGAAACCCTTGATAAATTGGCGGTGAAATATGATAGGCAATCATTAAAAATAAGGGTGTTGAAACAATCCAACAGATCCATAATGCAGCTTGCATCTTCCTGCCCAAAGCAGAGCCCCCTCACCATATAGTGGTTGATAGGACTTATTTTAGCAAATATTCAAATTTTTGTCATTTTAATCTCTTACTTTTTCCTCATTCTCCTTGTTTCTTTTTCGACAATATTCACGTATGTGTGAAATAAAATATAATGACCCTGTAACAACGACTAAATCTTCTTTTTGGTTGATGTATTCATCAAGGAGATGATCCATTATTTTTTCCCAGGATTCAGAATAGGTTTTTTCTTTAAGCTGACAAGCTGAATAAAGCTCAAATGCAGTTGCTGCCCTCGGAAAATCAAAGGTGGTAAAATGCATGGAAGCAGCAATGCTTGATAGCCGCGCAATCATTTGTGAATAATCCTTATCCTTTAATGCACTAAACAAAATGTGGATGTTCTTATCAGGATAATGCCGTGTTAACGTGTCAAGCAAACTATCAATTCCCTCTTTATTGTGGGCCCCATCGATAATGACTTCTGGATTGTTATTTACAAGCTCAAATCTGCCTTTCCAATAGGCTCCTTTAAGACCTTTACGGAGTTGGTCATCACTTAATTTCACCTTATCCATTTTAATCAGATAATCAATAGCTGAAACAGCTAATGCTGCATTTTTTATTTGATGCTCTCCCTTCATTGAAATAACGAGATCTTTATAAGTTGAATAAGATGTTTGAAGCGTAAACCTTTCTCCTTGCTGATGAAGCTGTTTTTGTAAAATGTTGAGATCTGTCCCTAAAGAATACATTTCTGACAGCATACTATTTGCGACTTCGCTAATAACTTTTTTAGCCTCCAGGTTCTCGACAGCCGTCATAATCGGAACACGATGCTTAATAATCCCTGCCTTCTCTGCAGCAATTTCAGCAATCGTTTCGCCTAATATATTCATATGATCATATCCAATGGTTGTAATAATGGATAAAATCGGCTCCGCAATATTTGTAGAATCAAGTCGTCCGCCAAGACCTGTTTCCAATAATAAAAAGTCCGGCTTATTGTATTTTCCAAAGTAAAGAAACATCATCGTGGTAATGATTTCAAATTCAGTTGGTCCACCCAACTCTGTTTTCTCAATTTTTTCTACATAAGGCTTTACTTCATTAGCGATCTCAAGCATTTCTTGATCAGATATCGGCTGGCCATTTACGCTAATCCTCTCATTAAATGTCTCTATGTATGGGGATGTAAAGCTTCCTACCCTATACCCGCCTTCTATAAGCATGTGAAGCATATATGAAATGGTCGATCCCTTGCCGTTAGTACCTGCTACATGAATGATCGGAATATTCTTCTCTGGATGCCCTAATTCCGTTAAAAGCCATTCCATTCTTTTTAAGCCCGGCTTTATCCCAAATTTTAAGCGCCCATGAATCCAGTTAAGGGCTTCGGTATAATGTTTAAACATAAATATACCTCCTTTTAGAAAAATGATCTGAAAAACTCGGGTGAGCTGACTGCACCACCCGAGTTTCTTTCCTGCTTATCCTTTTAATTCATTGATTCTTGCTAACACAATTTCCCGTTTTTCAAGATAATCTTTTTCCTTAGCTTTCTCTTCCTCAATGACTTTTTCCGGAGCTTTCTTTAAAAAGCCTTCATTTCCTAATTTTTTCTGAACGCGTTCTACTTCTTTATCAAGCTTTTCACGTTCTTTTTCTAACCTTTTAATCTCCTCTTCAATATTGATTAATCCTTCAAGCGGTAAAATAATTTCTGCACCAGTAACTACGGAAGTCATCGATTTTTCTTCAGTAGTTACATCTGTCGCAATTGTTAAGGAGCTTGTGTTACAGAAGCGCTCAATGTATGCCCGAT
This sequence comes from Bacillus sp. SA1-12, assembly GCF_000981385.1. Classification (GTDB taxonomy): domain Bacteria; phylum Bacillota; class Bacilli; order Bacillales; family Bacillaceae; genus Metabacillus. Next base: position 42,280 of record NZ_LATZ01000012.1, on the reverse strand, counting down.
TGTTTTCAAGCTGAGCCATAACTTCTTCATCTTTTGCTTTAATTTGCATCTGAATTTGCTTACTCATTGGTGTGTTCACTTCAGCGCGAATATTTCGGACTGCTCGAATCACTTCCACTAAAAGCTTCATTTCATTCGACGCTTGTGTATCAGTCAGCTCGCTGTTTACGGTCGGCCAAGATGCTACAGTTATAGATTCGCCTTCATGTGGGAGTGATTGCCAAATTTCTTCTGTAATAAATGGCATAAATGGATGTAACAATCTCATTGTATGATCAAGGACATAGCCAAGAATGGAGCGAGTTGTCTTTTTCGTCGCTTCGTCTTCTCCGTATAATGGGAGCTTCGCCATTTCAATATACCAATCACAGAAATCATCCCAAATAAAGTTATAAAGCAATCTTCCAACCTCTCCGAACTCATACTTATCGGCAAGTTTTGTAACATTTTCAATGGTTTCGTTTAATCTGGTTAAAATCCATTTATCTGCTACAGATTTTTCTCCTGTTAGATCTATTTCCTCGTATGTTAAACCATCCATATTCATTAAAGCAAAACGAGAAGCATTCCAGATCTTATTTGCAAAGTTCCAAGTGGATTCGACTTTTTCATAGCTGAAACGTAAATCCTGTCCTGGCGAGCTTCCTGTTGATAGGAAGAATCGCAGTGAATCAGCACCATATTGATCAATAACTTCCATTGGATCGACACCATTGCCTAGCGATTTACTCATTTTGCGCCCTTGCTCATCACGTACAAGTCCATGGATTAATACATCTTTAAATGGACGCTTACCAGTGAATTCCAATCCTTGGAAAATCATTCTCGATACCCAGAAGAAAATAATATCATACCCTGTAACAAGAGCATCTGTAGGATAGTATCGCTTAAAATCAGCTGAATCCGTATCAGGCCATCCCATTGTTGAAAACGGCCAAAGGGCTGAACTGAACCAAGTATCTAGAACATCCTTATCCTGCTCCCAATTTTCACTATCGGCCGGTGGTTCATGATTTACATACACTTCTCCAGTTTCTTTATGATACCAAGCTGGGATACGATGTCCCCACCAAAGCTGCCTTGAAATACACCAATCACGGATATTTTCCATCCAACGTAAGTACGTCTTTTCAAAACGATCTGGAACAAAATTTACTTTTTCTTCTTTTTCTTGAAGCTTAATGGCTTCATCTGCTAAAGGCTGCATTTTAACAAACCATTGTGTTGATAAATAAGGTTCAACAACTGCACCGCTTCTTTCACTGTGTCCAACAGAATGCAAATGTTCTTCAATTTTAAACAGAACACCTTGCTCTTGCAGATCTTTTACGATTTGCTTTCTGCACTCAAATCGATCTAGTCCATTGTAGCTTCCAGCATTTTTATTCATTGTCCCGTCTTCATTCATAACAAGAATACGTTCCAAGTTATGACGATTACCAAGTTCAAAGTCATTAGGATCGTGTGCGGGTGTAATCTTCACTGCTCCAGAACCAAATTCCATATCCACATAATCATCACCGACAATTGGAATTTCTCGGCCAACAATTGGCAAGACAACTTTTTTACCAATTAAATGCTTATAGCGCTCATCTTCAGGATGTACAGCTACAGCAGTATCTCCCAGCATGGTTTCAGGACGGGTAGTAGCCACTTCAATTGATCCGCTGCCATCTGCTAATGGATATCGCATATGATAGAAAGCACCTTGAACATCCTTATAAATAACCTCAATATCAGATAAAGCTGTTTTTGTTTGCGGGTCCCAGTTAATAATATATTCTCCGCGGTAAATCAGTCCTTTGTTATAAAGCGTAACAAAAACCTCTCTAACCGCTTTTGATAGCCCTTTATCAAGTGTAAACCGTTCACGAGTATAATCTAAGCCTAAGCCAATCTTAGCCCATTGTTCACGAATATGCCCTGCATACTCTTCTTTCCATTTCCATGTTTCTTCAACAAATTTTTCACGACCTAAATCATAACGGGATTTGCCATCTTCCTTGAGCTTTGCTTCAACCTTTGCCTGGGTTGCAATTCCTGCATGATCCATTCCAGGTAGCCACAGCACATCATAGCCCTGCATTCTTTTCATTCGTGTAAGAATATCTTGCAGCGTTGTATCCCACGCATGGCCTAAATGCAGTTTTCCTGTAACGTTTGGCGGCGGGATAACAATCGTATAAGGCTGCTTTGTTTCATCACCTGTCGCTTCGAAATATTTTCCTTCTAACCAAAAGGAATAACGGTTTTTTTCTATTGTATTTGGATCATACTTAGTTGGTAATTCACGTTGTTGTTCAATCTTTTCCATATAAATAGTTTCCTCCTTTATCTACCTGCGAATTTCATAAGCCATGTAAAACTTATGTACAAAATAAAAACTCCTTTCATCCAATAAAAGGACGAAAGGAGAATAATTTCGCGGTACCACCTTTTTTCACAAACTATAGAAATAGTCTATGCACTTAAAATGATAACGGTTTGCACCGGCTTCTCCTACTGTATTCAAAGAAGCAACTCCTGGGCGACCTTCCAATGCATCAACATAAGAAATCTTTCAGCATATGATTTCTCTCTCTGTAAGGAGATGGCAATTGTACTCTTCCCATTCAACGTTTAAACTGTTATGAAATTGATCTATTCTATATTACTAAAAAATTCTTTTTTCCGTCAATATCTTCGCCAATTTTCCGTATTTATATACGGGCACCTATCACGGGTGACGTGCATAAGATGATAGTACGTCAAATATCCTGCAAGCAAAAGCTTGATTTTTACTCATTTTAAATGTTAGACATGAATGAGGCTTAAAATTACATTTAAAGCAGATAAAGGAGGAGTTGTGATATGAAGCGGCGGTATAACCCTTACACACTTCCGCCTTGGGTAAGACAAATAAGAGATGTCGGCATCCAAATTATTATTCCATTAACGATTTTTCAAGGTATTCGAACAGTATTCTTTCCAACATCCTTTGATGTATTATTACTAGCCCTTTTAATTTTTTTAGCTATTGCTTTTCGTTATGATTGGATATAATGGCATTCTTGTATAAACACAATATGCAATAAGCTCCTACTTTTCCACAAATAAAATAAAAAAATGAGGCTGACATTTTGTCGCCTCATTTATTTTTACTCAGCTGACTCTGCTTGCATTTTCTTCTTCTCTTCCATTTCAGATATGTTCATGACGATGTATTCTATATTTTTAAAATGCCAGTATGCATTTACCAATTGTTGATTCCTTGCCAGCTCAGATTCGATTTCGTCATTATTGACATAACTTTGAATGATTCGGCATATCCGATCCGGAAAGGCAAGATAACTTAAAAATAACAGCATTTCCTCTTCTTTATACGGGTAGATTTTTTGATACGTATAAAACCAGTTTACACAATCATTACATTGAGTCGGATACGAGGATGCCGTTCGGTTCAAGAATATAAGGAAGTCATCTATTGGTGCAGCATATTTAGCCCTTTCAAAGTTTGTAAGATAGCCGGTTCCTTGATCATCATATAAAAAATGATGAGAAGATATTTTTCCATGAATTAATACAATTCTCCCTTTTTCTTTCCCCTCCATCACTTCAGACCATTCTTTCAGCTTCTTTTTTGAGAAATCGATCGCACGGCTTACCTCAATAAAATAAGTGACAGCTTGTAATTCAAAAGGGGATAGATATAATCTTCGCTCACATTGGTCAACAAATTTTTCATATGCAAGTTTTGACTTTTCCCAGCTTTTCAATAATGCTTCATAATGTTTAGCTGCTTCTTGACCATTTAATTTTACTTCCCTTTCCGTACGACTGTGCATCTTAGCGAGTTCCTTAAATAAGTATTGATGCCGTGCATCTAGTTCATCCTCTGATTCATTTGCCAGCCAAGGCATCAAATAATAATATTCCTTGTTCTTTTGGGTAATGTACTGCAGTTGCTGATTCTTCACTATAGGAACATAGCCTTTATAACCTTGTTGACTTAGAATACGAAATGAATCGACAAAGGCAGGGTTGAATTGTTTTGGGAGCTTCTTTAGTACATACGTTCCAGAGTCTGTATAAACCTTGACGGCTTTATTGCTTATATCTTCTATATATTCAGCACGAATATCATAATCCATTAATAGGGGCCTTAGTTCGTGAACTTGTATAGCCAATGTTTGACACCTCAAATCCTCTAATGAGAAATTGAAAAAAACAGCTGAGGTAAACCCTGCCTCATGCTGTTTCTTCAAGTATTTAACATGATCCCTTGAATGTATAATTGGCACAATCTGCTAAGAATTAACGGGGCCAACTGCCTTCGGAGTAATAAGGGATCAAAAAATAACCTTACGAGACTTATCAGATCTTTACAGGCAGTTACCCCCTATATATCTTGAATGTTGAAGGAAGGGATTTACTGCCCGTTAAAACTGAAATGATAAATTTATATACTTATGTTTATTTACTTGTTGAATAGGCAGGAATGTATAGAATTTGTCCCTCATAAACATCTTGATCAGCATGGAAATCATTAACCCTCATAAGCTGTTGGACTGTAATATCATACCTTTCACAGATCAGCTCTATTGTATCTCCTTGCTGAACTATACACATTTTAACCCGTGAAAAATCCTCTTCATCGTCGCGGGCAAAAAGACTTGTTAGATAATGTGCATCCTTCGGATTACTTTCTTCTTCTCTTTCTTCTTCAACATCCTCTTCAATCTCGCTGTTTTCTAAAGTTTCTGCTTTAGAGAACAAGGAATATTGAACTTCAGGCGGCCCATCTGTATCTTCTTCTATTTCTTCCTGTTTCCTTACCTCAACAACGAATGGATCATAAAGGTCTTCCTCGTGAATCTCTTCTTCTTTGTTGCTTTCAACATACAATTCTTCGTTCTGTTCTTGTCTTGGTATTGAAGCAACGATACTTACTTCTTCTGTCACTGTCTCTTTTTCTGATTGACTTACCGGCTCAAAATGATTCAATGACAATTTGTCCACGTCTTCCTCAGCAGTTTCAGGTTCCTGATATAATGATGAGAAAGGATTAGATGGTCTTTGCTCAAATGACGGCGGTGAAGGTTGGCTGTCATATTCAAAAGTTTCTTCCTGTTGTTCCCCTCTAAAAAGCGGTTCTAATGCCTCTTCTTCTTCGCTTTCCACTTCGTCGGCAACCTGTTGTTGAGGCTGCTCGTTTGTTATACCACCAATTGATAAGTCAGCCACTAATCTTAGACATTTTAACTCTGGAAGCTCATAATCAAATGATTCAATGGCTACATATACATCATTTAAATCTTCAATTCTATTGCTTGGAATCGTGATATCCACCGGAAAACGGTGATTTAATATGCTTATACCATCTTCACGAGTAGATACTTCATTTACATACCGTACATTTGCATATTCAAATTGGTCTTGCACCTTTGCTTCGTTATCTATTTTGTATTCACCCGTAAGTTGAAGTGCACCTCTAATGGAAATGTACTGATCATGCTCATGGATTGTAATATCAGGTTCTAATGAAATAGTTAATAGTTCGGATACTTCCTGTCCTTTTTGAAACCAGACTGATTCTTCTACAGAAAAGCGTAATTGTTCTTTATCCTGTGGCAAAGATATTTCCTCCTTTCAAATAGCCTAACAAATTACTATGACATTACAGATGTATGTGGAAAGGGAGAAAAATATGATAAGTTTCTTTGCGGTCTTATCCAAAGATCAAGCATACGCGTTCTATTTCTTTACATTGGACAAATTTGCAAGCGCCTTGGTCAGCCCAGGGCAAATAAGGTCTCAGGAATTGAAGGTGTCCTTTACCTACAAGAAGGACCATGGCAAGGTGGATGTCGAAGTGCCTATCCCTTATAACAAAAATATTTTTGTTTCCAGAATATTAAAAAAGGCCTAACACAATGTGTTAGACCCTCTTTCATATTATTTCAGTGCAGCAAATGCTTTCTTTGCTGCTTCGATTGTATAATCAATATCCTCATCACTATGTGCAGTTGATAAGAATAAGCCTTCAAATTGGGAAGGCGGGAGGAATACTCCCTCATTTGCCATGCTTCGATAATACTTGGCAAAATACTCAAGATTAGACGTTTTTGCTTTTTCATAGTTAATAACAGGCTCGTTCGTAAAGAAGAAACCAATCATTGATCCGGCGCGATTGATCGTATGAGGAATTTCATATTCCTTGGCAGCCTCGGATAATCCAGTTTCAAGTCGATCTGCTTTTCGTTTAAATTCTTTATACGAATCTCTTGTTAACAGCTTTAAGGTTTCGTACCCTGCCGTCATGGCCAATGGATTTCCTGACAATGTGCCTGCTTGGTAAATAGGACCGCTCGGTGCGATTTGCTGCATGATTTCCGCCTTACCGCCATATGCTCCTACTGGAAGGCCACCGCCTATTACTTTTCCTAAGCATGTTAAATCAGGTGTAACACCAAAATAGTCCTGAGCACAGCCGTAATCAACACGGAATCCAGTCATGACTTCATCAAAAATGAGCAAAGCACCCGCTTTTTCTGTCACTTCTCGAAGACCTTCTAAAAATCCTGGCTGAGGCGGAACAACCCCCATGTTTCCGGCAACAGGCTCAACGATCACACCAGCAATATCTTCTCCAAATTGTTCGAATGCATAACGGACGCTGTCAAGGTCATTATAAGGAACAGTAATCGTGTTTTTGGCAACACCTTCAGGAACCCCAGGGCTGTCCGGTAATCCTAATGTTGCCACACCTGATCCAGCTTTAATTAATAATGAATCTCCATGGCCGTGGTAACATCCCTCAAATTTAAGAATTTTATTACGGCCCGTATACCCGCGGGCTAAGCGTAAAGCACTCATTGTTGCTTCTGTACCGGAGCTCACCATTCGCACGATTTCTATTGAAGGGACTCGTTCAATGACAAGTTTGGCTAATTCATTTTCAATTAAAGTTGGCGCCCCAAAGCTTGTCCCAGATTCAACGACCTTTTTAATAGCTTCAACCACGGTGTCATGTGAATGACCATGAATAAGAGGGCCCCATGATAATACATAATCAATATATTCATTTCCATCGATATCGAAAATTTTCGAGCCTTTCCCATGTTCCATGAAAATTGGGTTCATCCCCACAGATTTAAATGCACGAACAGGGCTGTTAACTCCTCCAGGCATTAACGTTAATGCCTCTTGGAATGCCTTTTCACTCTTTGCATAGCTTTTCATTTGTATTCCCCTTTCCCACTGATGATTAAAGTAATCGGCTTTTTTATGAATGATCTTCCTTTAACCAGCGAGCAACATCTTTTGCAAAGTAAGTAATGATTAGATCCACACCGGCACGTTTCATCCCAACAAGCATTTCCTTGACAATTGCTTTTTCATCGATCCAGCCGTTCTGTGCAGCTGCCTTAATCATTGAATACTCCCCGCTTACATTATAAGCAACAATTGGTACGTTAAAATTATTTTTTACATCACGGATAATATCTAAATATGCAAGAGCCGGCTTTACAATTAAAAAGTCTGCCCCTTCTTCAAGATCTGACTGGGCTTCTCTAAAAGCTTCTTCTCGATTTGCTGGGTCCATTTGATAAGTTTTTCGGTCTCCGAATTGCGGCGTACTTTGAGCGGCATCACGGAATGGTCCATAAAATGCACTCGCATATTTTACTGCGTACGACATTATCGGAATGTGCTCAAACCCAGCCTCATCCAAGCCATGGCGAATTGCTGCAACAAAACCGTCCATCATATTCGAAGGTGCAATGATATCAGCTCCAGCCTTAGCCTGACTTACAGCAGTACGCGCTAATAAATCAAGTGTTGAATCATTTAGAATCTGTCCATTTTCCACAATTCCGCAGTGTCCATGGTCTGTATATTCACAAAGACAAGTATCTGCTACAACAAGCATCTCTGGAAAAGATTCTTTCACCTGTCGTGTAGCTCGTTGAACAATTCCGTGGTCATGAAATGCCTGCGTACCTACCTCATCCTTCTGTTCTTGTTCAGGTACTCCAAATAAGATGACTGACTTAATGCCTAGAGAAACAACCTCTTCTATTTCTTGATTTAATAAATCTAATGATAAATGAAAAACACCAGGCATTGAAGAGACTTCATTTTTCTTATTTTCTCCTTCAACAACAAAAATTGGATAAATAAAATCCTCTACCCGTACATGGTTTTCTCGTAACATCTCCCGCATATTCGCACTTGAGCGCAGGCGGCGATGTCTTGCAAATTGAATGTTCATTTATAAACCCTCCTTACTAATTTCATGCTCTATCATGAGCTTTACCATTTCATCAATTGTATAGGAATCAGGCATGATCCCATTGTAGCCATAATCATTTAACGTATCATTTGTAATTGGACCTATGCAAACAAATACAACTTTCTTTAAATTCTCTTGAAGCTCTTGTTGATTTAAAACCCTCATAAAGCTATCAACTGTCGAGGAGCTGGTAAACGTAATAAAATCCAGTTCATCATGTTGAAGATATTTTTTCAGTTTTTCTGCTTCATCTTTCTTATGTATTGTTTCATAAACGACGAGATCTGTCACAGAAAAACCCTTTTGCTTTAATTCCGTTACGAGTGTCGGACGGGCAAGATTCCCGCGGATAACCAAAACCTTTGCATGATCTGGCAAACTTTTCGATAAGCTTTCCGCTAATTTTTCTGCAACAAACTCTTCTGGAATAATGGAAACTCGTAAGCCCAGCTTTTCCATTTGTTTGCTCGTTTTACTGCCAACTGAAGCGGCAATTAAATGATTTAACTTGGAATATGGAATATTCCATTTATCTAAATACCTTTTAAAAAAAGAAACGCCATTTGCACTTGTAAACACAATACAATCGTAGTTTTTCAAATGTAAAATGGTCGTTTTGATCATTTGTTCCAACTCTTCATTTGCTCTGATCTCCAGCAGCGGGGCAGGTATTGCGATACCGCCTGCTGCTTCGATTTTGGTAAGAAACTCTTGGACTTGAGCTTTTGCACGTGTAATTAAAACTCGTTTCCCCTGCAATGGAAGGTGATCTGCCATTACTGATCGAGCTCCTCTTTTACCCTGTCTATTAACGCTTTTGCCCCTTGTTTTGTTAATTCAGCTGAAACATTCTCGCCTACATTTACAGGATCTGCACCGATTACTTGCTTTTTATAAATTTCCTTTCCGTCTGGAGAAGCAATCAATCCAGTAAACGTGATTTCATGTTTTTCATTCACTGATGCAAAACCAGCGATCGGCACCTGGCAGCCGCCTTCCATTTTCGTAAGAAATGTTCTTTCAGCAGTAACCGCTAATTGAGTTGCTTTATCGGTGAATTTGGCAAGCAGGTCTAGTAACTCTTGGTCATCTTCCCGGCACTCAATAGCTAAGGCTCCTTGCCCTACTGCAGGCAAACAAATGTCCGGCTCCAAAAATTCTGTGACAACTTCCTTGCTCCACCCCATTCTAGATAACCCTGCTGCCGCTAAAATAATTGCATCATACTCTTCTGTTTTTAGCTTTTCAAGGCGCGTATCAATATTTCCTCTTATCCATTTTATTTCTAAGTCCGGCCGTTCGATTAATAATTGTGCACTTCTTCTTAAGCTGCTTGTTCCGATTATTGACCCCTTTGGCAGATCTGCCAGCATTTTATGCTCTTTTGAAATTAGCACATCCCGATGGTCTTCCCGTTTTGGGACACAGCCGATGGTCAGTCCCTCCGGCAGAACACCAGGCATATCTTTCATACTATGTACAGCCATATCAATTTCGCCAGAGAGCATTGCCTGCTCAATTTCTTTGACAAACAACCCCTTTCCGCCAACTTTTGATAAGGTAACATCCAGTATCTTATCTCCCTTAGTCACAATTTCCTTAACCTCGAACTCAAAGGGAAGTCCAAATGATTTTAGCTGATTAATCACCCAATTGGTTTGGGTTAACGCAAGTTTGCTTCGCCTTGAACCAACAATAATTTTTCGCATATAATCCTCCTAGTTCAATCTAATGGTGTCATTAAGAGTCCCAAAAATGAAATCTTGATAAGCTGCCGAATAGAAAAAAATTGATTAATAAGACAAGGAATGAAGCAACATTTAATAGTGCGACTGACTTTCCTTGTAATTCTTTGACAATGCGATTATATAAATAAATGCTATACGTTAATAAAACCATGAAAGACCCGAGCACCTTCGCATCATACCAATGAAATTTTTCAATCTTTATATAGGCCCAAATGACGCCTAAAATCAAACTTAATAACAAGATTGGTACACCAATAACATTTAATACATATGACATATGATCAAGCTTCGTTAAATCTTCTAGACGAAGAAGACGTTGTCCCCATTTTTTCTTTTTCAGTAAATTAAATTGAATCAAGTATAGAATTGAAAAAACAAAGGAAAGAGAAAAAGCCCCATATGAAAGTATTGCCATTGTAATATGAATCAATAACAATTCTGAGACAAGCTTACTTGAAACCGCTGCCGACTCATATTGCGCCGGTGCGAAAGTATGTAGGGCCATCATGATAAATCCTATTACATTTGTAAAAAAAATGATAAACTCTGCTCGTAAAAATTTGTTAATAACAACAGATAGAGTAACCAATACCCATGTGTAAAAATAAAGTCCTTCAAATACATTCAAAACTGGGAATCTTCCAGTTTCAATCATTCGGGCAAATAAAAAAATTGTTTGCAAAAGCCAAACAATAGAAAGTAACCAGAAGGCAACTTGGTTCGCCTTCCGGTTATGGTTAAGAAAATCTATAAAATATAAAAGTACACAAAACGCATAAAGGATAATAGTTATTTCATTAATTCTAGTTAAACTCATCTCCATATGAAAGGTCCTCTCACTTACGATTGAAGTGAAGCACGATATTCTGAAAGCTGCTCATTTGAAAGCAATGATCGTTTTTCCGCTCTCTCTTTTTGCACTAGTTCTTCAACATCTTCTTCAATGTTAAAGATTTTCATAAATAGATCTAACGATTCTTCAGCATTTGGTTCAGCTGAAAGCTCTTTCACTTTTACAATAGGATCTCTTAACAATTGATTGATGATGCTTTTCGTATGCTTGCTAAGCAGCTTTCTTTCCCGTTCTGTTAGATTAGGCATTTTACGCTCAATACTTTGCATCGTCTCAGCTTGAATGGTTAATGCCTTTTGACGAAGAGCTGAAATGACTGGAACAACCCCTAATGTATTGATCCATTGTTTAAATTCAACAATTTCGGCTTCAATCATCAATTCTATTTTCTCTGCAGCTAACTTGCGTTCCTGCAGATTTGCTTCAACGATTCCCTGTAAATCATCAATATCATATAGGAAAACACCGTCTAATTCTTCAAGCTTGGGATCCAAATCACGAGGCACTGCAATATCCACCATGAATAACGGGCGGCCTTTTCTTAGTTTTTCAACATTTGCCATCATTCCTTTTGTAATGACAAAATCCTTAGCTCCAGTAGAACTGATTAGGATATCCGCTTCAACTAAGCCATATTGTAATTCGTCGATCCCTTTCGCCTTTCCATTAAAACGGTTGGCAAGCTCTTGTGCTTTTTCAAACGTTCTATTCATTACCGTAATTTTCCCTACACCGCTTCCATGCAGGTTTTGCACGGCAAGTTCACCCATTTTCCCTGCACCTAAAATAAGCACATGTTTTGTTTTTAAGTCGCCAAAAATTTTCTTGGCTAATTCAACAGCCGCATAACTTACTGATACTGCATTGGCCCCGATATCTGTCTCTGAATGGGACCGTTTTGCCAGCGTTATCACTTGTTTAAATAACTGATTAAAGATTGTGCCAATTGTTTGCTGTTCTTGAGCTAACAAAAAGCTTGATCGTACTTGACCTAAGATTTGCGTTTCCCCAAGTATCATTGAATCTAATCCGCACGCAACTCTATATAAATGCTCTAATGCACCATCATGTTCGTAGATCTTTAAATACGGTGTGATCTCTTCTTTATCTAAGCCGAACCATTCCGCAAGGAACGCCTTAATATAATAGCGTCCAGTGTGAAGCTGGTCGACAACCGCATAAATCTCGGTACGATTACATGTAGACACAATGACATTTTCAAGTATGCTTTTTTGGTCTTTTAACTGTTTCATCGCATCTTCAAGCTCGTTCGGTTGGAATGAAAGCTTCTCGCGAATTTCAACAGGGGCTGTTTTATAGTTTAAGCCGACAACTAGTATATGCATTTATCCTTTACACCCCCACATGCAAAGTTCCCTTTAAGTATAGTATATCATTCCTAATTTCTATCTCGTTTCATAAAATGTGAACAGTTTTGAAACTCTATGGTATGATAAATAAGATTTATAAATTGTACAGTTTTTCTTTTGACATGTAAACTTATCAGTCATGAAATCTGACAAAGATTTTAACACGATTTGACAAGTTCCTCATACTCTCCACTCTGTACAATATCAAATATTAAGCTGTTAATCAAGTTATCGGTTTGAAAGAACCTTTTTCCTTCTTGCAAAGAGAATTTCCAACAGAAGGGCTTTCACCAGTAGAGGATGTTCAAGTTCCGACCTTGCCACAGGACGTGGCGAAGTCGGCCATCCTCACTGTGGTTGTGTGAAGAGTTATCACACATAAAGCACCATATAGTGGATTTCCCCTGACTTGGACATTTTTTACTGACCGTTAATTTGGAATAATCCAGATATTTTTAAGTTATGAGGTGTTACTATGAAAAAACTATCTTTATTACCTGGAATAATCTTACTAGGGATAGGCATTTTTTATTCTCTCCAAAAATTAAATATTCATTTATTCGAAAATCAACAAAGTTGGCAAGGGTTGCTCATTCTTTTAGGTGCAGCTTTTTTAATAAGCGGGCATTTTGAAAAGGACAATACGGCTATACTTCCAGGCATCCTCTTATTTGGTTTGGGAATTCACTTTATTTATCAACCTAAGTTGCCGACTTGGCCTGACCACCCTGCTGCATTTCTGTTTATTTTGTCTATTGGAATGCTTCTTACAGCCATGCGAACGAAATCTGGCTATGCAACCGGGTTGCTGCTTTTAGCAATAGGATTATTCCTTCATTTCTTTCAAACCATTATCCAATCATTTTCTATCGTTGAAAATGGTGTAAAGCTTATTGAAACATATTGGTCATTTTTAATGATTTTAATAGGCGCACTCTTAGTATTTGTTAAAAGGAAAAAATAACAAAGGGACTGTCTTTAGCAAAAGAATCAGCCCTCAACAAGCACACTTGTGGTGTTTGTTGGAGAGCTGGCTTTTAGACAGTCCCTTTTATGCGATATAATCTTGAATTAATTTCCAAGCTTCCTCTTTTCCTTGACCGGTTTCAGATGAAAACAACACAAATGAATCTGATTTTTCCATGTTCAAGGTTTCCTTTATAACCTTTACATGTTTCTGCCATTTGCTTTTAGGAATTTTGTCCGCTTTTGTTGCGACGATCATAGCAGGAATTTCATAATGCTTTAGAAAATTATACATTAGCACATCATCGTTTGTTGGCGGATGACGCACATCGATTAATAATACAACTGCCCTAAGTTGCTTACGGGTTGTGATATATGTTTCAATCATTCTTCCCCAAGCCTCACGCTCTTTTTTGCTAACCTTTGCATACCCATAACCTGGTACATCAACAAAGTGCAAAATTTCATTAATGAGATAAAAGTTTAATGTTTGCGTCTTCCCAGGCTTTGAAGACGTGCGTGCAAGGTTTTTTCTGGCAAGCATTTTATTAATAAATGATGATTTCCCTACATTTGATCGCCCTGCAAGAGCAATCTCTGGGAGATCTCCTGCAGGATATTGTTCAGGCTTTACTGCACTTATAACGATTTCAGAACTAGTTACTTTCATTGCTTCTCCTCTGCTAATGCATGTTTTAAAACTTCATCAAGATGTGACACAAGCACAAAGGTAAGCTCCTTACGGACACTTTCAGGAATTTCATCTAAGTCTTTTTCATTTTCCTTAGGTACGATGACTTTCGTTAAGCCTGCACGGTGAGCACTTAGAGATTTTTCCTTTAATCCGCCAATCGGCAAAACTCTTCCCCTTAAGGTAATTTCTCCTGTCATACCAACCTCTTTGCGAACAGGTCTTCCAGTTAACGCTGAGATTAATGCAGTAGCCATTGTAATTCCAGCTGATGGACCGTCTTTTGGAACAGCACCTTCTGGTACGTGAATATGAATGTCATTCTTTTCATGAAAATCTTGGTCTATGTGAAGTTCTTTTGCCCGTGAACGAATGTATGAAAAGGCAGCTTGTGCTGATTCTTTCATCACGTCTCCAAGTTTTCCCGTCAAAATCAGCTTTCCTTTTCCTGGTGCAACAGATACCTCTATTGATAATGTATCTCCTCCAACAGTGGTATAAGCTAATCCTGTTGCAACACCGATTTGATCTTCTAATTCAGCTTGACCATATCTAAAGCGATGTTTACCAAGATAATCTTCTAGGTTTTTATCTGTAATAATGATTTTCTTACGCTCTTCTTTCACAATAAGCTTTGCAGCTTTCCGACAAACGGTTGCCAATTGACGTTCTAACCCGCGCACACCTGCTTCTCGCGTATAATATCGAATAATGCTTTGGATTCCATCGTCACGTATTTGTAAATGAGATTTTTTAAGGCCATGCTCTTTTAATTGCTTTGGCAATAAGTGATCTTTTCCGATATGCACCTTTTCAAGCTCAGTATAGCCGGCGATATTTATTATTTCCATACGATCACGCAATGGGCCGGGAATTGTAGCCAGGTTGTTGGCAGTTGCAATAAACATTACCTTTGATAAATCATATGTCTCTTCAATATAGTGATCACTGAAGCTATGGTTTTGCTCAGGATCTAATACTTCAAGCAAAGCTGCCGAAGGATCACCTCTAAAGTCGCTGGACATTTTATCAATTTCATCTAATAAAATGACAGGGTTAATCGTGCCAGCTTTTTTCATTCCTTGAATAATTCGGCCAGGCATTGCCCCGACATATGTACGGCGGTGACCGCGAATTTCAGATTCGTCTCTTACACCACCGAGTGAGATACGGACAAAATGACGGTTTAGCGATTTTGCTACTGAACGTGCCAACGATGTTTTCCCAACTCCTGGAGGGCCTGCTAAACATAAAATCGGTCCTTTTAATGAGTTGGTTAGCTGTTGCACAGCCAAGTACTCTAAAACACGCTCTTTTACCTTTTCGAGACCATAATGATCCTCATTAAGAATTTCTTCAGCGATTTTTATATCTAATCGATCTTCTGTCGCTGTTATCCATGGTAAAGAAAGAAGCCATTCAATATAATTTCGTATTACTGCGCTTTCGGCTGAGCTTGAAGGGACCTTTTCATAGCGATCCAATTCCTTTAATGCAACGGCTTTAATATTTTCAGGCATACCAGCCTGTTCAATCCGTTCAGAGATAGACGATACCTCTCCACCCTTGCCTTCTTTTTCACCAAGTTCTTTTTGAATTGCCTTCATTTGCTCACGAAGGTAATATTCCTTTTGAGTTCTTTCCATCGAACGCTTTACACGCTGTCCGATTTTTTTCTCAAGCTGAAGGACCTCTTTCTCATTATGGAGAATCGAAATAACTTTATTTAGTCTTTCTTTTACATCAAGTGTTTCAAGAACCTCTTGCTTTTCTTTAAGCTTTAAAGGCAAGTGTGAAGCGATAATATCAGCCATTCTTCCAGGCTCATTAATATCAGTCACCGTTGCAAATGTCTCAGCTGATATTTTCTTTGAAAGCTTTATGTATTGCTCAAAATACTCTAGCATGGTTCTCATTAACGCTTCTTCTTCAACACTTTTTTGCTCAGGATCCTTATAGACAGCAACTTCAACAGAATAATAGTCATCTTCTTCAACAAAGCGTTGGATTTCGCCACGTTCAATTCCTTCTACAAGCACCCGGATGGTACCATTAGGTAACTTTAACATTTGCTTAATTTTAGTTAAGGTACCAATTTCATAAATATCTTCTTTTTTCGGCTCATCTATGGCAACTTCTTTTTGTGTCGTTAAAAAGATGATATGATCATCCATCATGGCTTTTTCTAACGCCTGAACAGATTTATCTCTCCCTACATCAAGGTGTAGTACCATCGTTGGATATACTAGCAAGCCTCGGAGCGGCAGGAGGGGGACGATTTGAGTATTTGCTTTCGCCATGCGCTTATACCTCCATGACATAATAATAAGTTCTTGTACAATTCTATCCTATTCTTTTATAAGTGTCTATTTGTAACCACTACACTCATTTAGGTAGTATACCCCATTCACATTCAGATAAAAAGTGAGAGTTGACTGAAATGGGAGCAAAATATGGGGAACTGTCCCTAATGTGTACCATTTACTTAGTTTGACCAATTAAAGGTAATTAGGGTAAGTCCATCTATCATTATTCTCACTCATTACTTAGCGTTAGAATAGAATTCCAGCTCCCATTCTAAGCACCGCTCCATACGCGCCGTTAAAATGGCATTGTCTCTTAGGTAACAAGGTAGCATTCCCTTAACAAACTGTTCACTTATTATCTAGCAGAAACAAGGGGTCAGTCGCCCCAAAAAGCTACCTGCTAATTTCTTAGCAAAAAACTCTTAAGGAGGACTGACCCCAATAATTGAATTACTATACAGATTCCTGATGAGGATATACTTGTGTATTCTTTTGCAGCAAGGGACTGGCTTTTTCTGTTGGCGGATTGACAAGGGCTATGTCAAAGACTTCTTGTAAGTGTGTTACGGGTACAATGTTAATATCATCAATTTCTTTTAAAATTGATTGCATGTTTTCTTTTGGAATGATCACTGTTTTTGCTCCAGCCTTTTTGGCGGCTTTAATCTTTGGAATGACGCCGCCGATCGGTTTGACAAACCCATGTATACTAATTTCACCCGTCATGGCGACAGTGTTATCAATTGCAATTTTATGAATCGCAGAAAAGATTCCTGTTGCCATCGCTATTCCTGCTGATGGTCCGTCAATTGGCGTGCCGCCTGGGAAGTTCACATGGATATCATAATCTCCTGCATTAATTCCCATAGACCTTAGGACAGTTATTACATTTTCAATTGAACCTTTTGCCATACTTTTTCTTCTAATTGATTTTGACCGATCCCCAATGCTTTCTTCTTCAACAATTCCTGTAATATTGATGGACCCCTTATCTTTCTCTGCTGGAATAACGGTTACTTCTATTTCTAAAAGAGCTCCTGTATTTGGGCCATATACTGCTAACCCATTCACTAACCCTACCATTGCCTTTTTATTAATCTTTTTCTCATGTCTAGGCGTTAACTGGCTAGAATGAATTACCCATTCAAGATCTTCAACAGTTATTTCATTCCGATCCTCTGACATCGCCATACCTGTGGCAATTTGCATTAAATTGACAACCTCGCGGCCATTGCGGACGTAAGAGGTTAACATATCAATTCCTTCATCGTTTACCATCATATCTACCTTATCTGCTGCTTTCCTCGCAACAATTGCCAGTTCATCCTGTTCAAGTTCTCTGAAGAAGACCTCTAAGCATCTCGAGCGAACAGCTGGAGGAATCTCGTTTGGTGTTCTCGTAGTAGCCCCAATTAGGCGAAAATCAGCCGGCAAACCATTTTTAAAGATGTCATGAATATGGTTTGGAATTTGCGTATTTTCCTCATTATAATAAGCACTTTCTAAAAATACTTTGCGATCCTCCAACACTTTTAAGAGCTTATTCATTTGGATGGGATGTAGTTCACCAATTTCATCGATAAACAGAACACCTCCATGTGCATGAGAAACAGCTCCTTGTTTCGGCTGTGGGATACCTGCTTGACCCATGGCTCCTGCTCCTTGATAAATAGGATCATGGACAGAACCAATTAAAGGATCAGCAATCCCCCTTTCATCAAACCTAGCCGTTGTTGCATCTAGTTCAACAAAAACAGCATTATCTTTAAATGGTGATCTCACATTCCGTTTTGCTTCCTCTAATACAAGCCTTGCAGCAGCAGTTTTTCCGACTCCCGGCGGTCCATAAATAATGACATGCTGAGGATTTGAACCACAAAGCGCTGCCCGTAATGAGCGTATTCCATCTTCTTGTCCGACAATATCCTGGAAGCTCTTTGGTCTTACTTTTTCAGCTAAAGGTTCTGTTAAACGAATCGCCCTCATTTTCCTTAATTGTTCCATTTCCTTCTTAGATTCACGATCTATTGAGATTTTCTGTGTTCTTTGACTCTTTAATAAATTCCAGAAATACATCCCAATAATAATCCCAAAAAACAGCTGAATAAATAAAGCGATGCTTGTCCAACTCATTGTAGTCCCTCCTGCTATGGTGTCTTTATTACCGCTACTTGTTGTAAAAAAATAACCGAATTTCTTTTTATGAAACTGCTTTATTCAGAATCTTTTCGGTCATTGTTTTTATCGTCCTATCCCTTACTCAGATTCTTTCGTTCAATTGTAAGTGAGCTTATGAAAAGATGAACAAAATTGTTATGTAATCAACCGGGTTCTACTCACTTAAAGCTGACAAAAGGCAAGCCTATGCTTGCCAGTATCCAGGCAAAAATATTCGATTGATTTTTATTGTTGAAGCGGTTTATTTATAGCTAGTATCCCCGAGGTTATACAGGATTAAACATGTCAAAAAATAAAAAGGGAAGCTGATTTGAGCTCAGCTTCCCTTTTGGTTGTTAGACATTTATTTATGCAGATGTCTTTTTATCATCTTGAATAACTGTTCCATCATTTAAGATAAGTTTCGGCGGTGTATTGCCAGTAACTGTTTCAGCTGTAATGATTGTTTTTGCAATATCCTCACGTGATGGAAGATCAAACATCATGTCGAGCATAATTCCTTCAATGATAGAACGCAGGCCGCGAGCACCAGTTTTTCGTTCAATTGCTTTTTTAGCAATTTCAATGAGTGCTCCTTCTTCAAACTCAAGTTCAACGCCATCAAGATCTAACATTTTTTGATATTGTTTAACCAAAGCGTTTTTCGGTTTTGTTAAAATTTCAACTAATGCATCCTCATCAAGTGGTTCTAAGCTTGCAATTACCGGTAAACGACCAATAAACTCTGGGATTAATCCAAATTTCAGTAAATCCTCAGGAAGTACCTGTGATAGCAACGCTTTTTTATCGAGATCAGCATTTTTATTGTCTGAACCAAAACCAATTACTTTTTTACCAAGGCGGCGCTTGATAATTTGTTCAATTCCGTCAAATGCACCACCGCAAATGAATAAAATATTTGTTGTATCAATTTGAATAAATTCTTGATGTGGATGTTTTCTTCCCCCCTGAGGAGGAACACTTGCCACCGTACCTTCAAGAATTTTAAGTAATGCCTGCTGAACACCTTCACCAGATACATCACGAGTGATTGATGGGTTTTCAGATTTGCGGGCTACCTTATCAATTTCATCGATATAGATAATCCCTTTTTCTGCTTTTTCAACATCATAATCTGCAGCCTGGATAAGCTTTAATAAAATGTTTTCAACATCTTCACCAACGTATCCTGCCTCTGTTAATGATGTTGCATCTGCAATTGCAAACGGTACATTTAAAATGCGTGCCAAAGTTTGTGCAAGCAAAGTTTTGCCGCTTCCTGTAGGACCAATCATCGCAATATTACTTTTAGAAAGCTCAACATCATCGATCTTACTGTTGGAATTAATTCGCTTGTAGTGGTTATATACAGCAACAGCTAAGGATTTTTTAGCTTGATCCTGACCAATTACATACTCATCCAATATTTCATTAATTTCTCTTGGTTTTGGAACATCTTTAAATTCAACTTCTTCTTCAGTTCCTAATTCTTCTTCAACAATCTCAGTGCAAAGCTCAATACACTCATCACATATATAGACTCCAGGTCCAGCTACCAGCTTGCGAACCTGATCTTGAGTTTTACCGCAAAATGAACATTTTAACTGTCCTTTTTCGTCGTTAAATTTAAACATTGTTTCACCCCTTGTATCTTTATCTCACTCTTAATAATTCTGCCCCACCCCAATAAAGTCTTCTATTTTCAAGCCAATTCAGGTCATTGCAGGTAGGTCTTTCTTCCTTACACATATGTAAAGAATTGATTGTCAAAACAGGTGTATGTATTGCATTTTACCATAAGTCATAGGTTAACTGGTAATGATACTACTTCAACTTTAAAAAAGGTTACAATTATAAAAAGTTTTATCTTTTACCTAATATTTAACCTTTCGTAAAGCAATTAAAACATCTTATTAATTTATGTGTATGTATGTATTAGCTTTCTTATATCATTCCCAAAGGAATATAAATAAAACATGATTGTATAAAACAAGGCACGATCCAATCGCGCCTTGTTCTTTAATTATTATTATGCAACAACTTTGCTATTTTCCACAAGAAAATCGATCGCTTTACGAACTTTTAAGTCTTCTTTAAGACCTTCAGCTGATCCGCCTAATGCTTGTTTAATGCTTTCAACAGGCATGTTGTACATTTCAGCCATTTTTGTTAATTCAGCTTCAACATCTTCATCAGAAACTTGAATGTTTTCAGCTTTAGCAATTGCTTCAAGTGTTAAGTTGTATTTTACGCGCTTCTCTGCATCTTCTCTCATTTGAGCTTTTAATGCTTCTTCGTCTTGACCTGAGAATTGGAAGTAAAGGTCAAGGTTCATACCTTGCATTTGAAGACGTTGCTCAAACTCTTGCATCATGCGGGAAATTTCATTTTCAATTAAAGCATTTGGAATGTCAACTTCTACGCCTTCCGCTGCTTTCTCAACTAATGTGTCACGTAATTTATTTTCAGCCTCAGTCTTTTTCGCTTCTTCAAGACGAGTTCTTGTTTGAGCTTTTAGCTCATCAAGAGTTTCAACTTCATCGTTAACATCTTTAGCAAATTCATCATCTAAAGCTGGAAGCTGTTTTGATTTGATCTCATGAACTTTCACTTTGAAAACAGCTGGTTTACCAGCAAGGTTTTCTGCGTGATATTCTTCTGGGAATGTTACTTCAACATCCTTTTCTGCGCCTGCTTCTAAACCGATAAGCTGCTCTTCAAATCCTGGAATGAAAGAACCTGAACCAATTTCTAATGAATAGTTTTCAGCTGCTCCGCCTTCAAAAGCTTCGCCATCAACATATCCATCAAAGTCGATAACAGCAGTATCTCCGTTTTCAATTGCACCTTCTTCTTTCACAACAAGCTCTGCTTGACGCTCTTGAAGTTGTTTTAATTCATTTTCAACATCTTCATCTGTTACAGTATCGTCTAATTTTTCAACTTCTAGACCCTTATATTCACCCAATTTTACTTCAGGCTTAACAGTAACTTTTGCAGTGAAGATTAAATTCTTACCTTTTTCAATTTGTTCAACATCTATTTCAGGACGATCAACAGGTTCGATTCCAGCTTCATCCACTGCATTTGGATATGCTGTAGGTAAGATAACATCTAAAGCATCTTGGTATAGAGATTCTACGCCAAAGCGCTGCTCGAACATGCCGCGTGGAATCTTCCCTTTACGGAAACCAGGAATAGAAACCTGCTTAACAACCTTTTTAAATGCTTCATCAAGTGCTTTATTGAATTCCTCAGCTGGAACTTCAACCGTTAGAACGCCATCGTTCCCCTCTAATTTTTCCCATTTTACTGACATATGTTGTTCCCTCCAAAAATCTATAATGATTGTGCGAATAAGTGATAGGTATATCGATGTGGCTGCTTGTCCAGTTTAAACAATCATCCACATCGATATACCTGTTTATGTACGGTAGAAATAACCGATTACTAACCTTGCTAAAGGATTTCGCATAATTGAAACTTCCATTGTGAGATTCTCCTCATCCCAGGCAATTGTTAGTTTCACTTACCTCAGTTCCTACTGTCATTAGCTTACCAGACAGGTTAGAACGGGATAAAAAGAAGGCCCATTTTGCCTACACTAAAATGACCTTACATACGATGATCACTATTTTGCAACCATTTTATTATAACATAGAAAAGATTCCTTTCAACATGTTGCCTCATATTTGCATATAAGAAATTTCTTCTATTTGATAAATTTTTTTACATGCTTCATGTAATAATGGCAATGAGAGATTATATAAATCCTTTATTTCTTTAGGATCCAATGTTATTCCATGCATTTCATACCCGACCATATGCAGCGCTGCTGCCCATAAATTAGCATCTGTGGGCTTGGGAAGTAAAGGGTAAAGAACATATAAATGACGGATCCAAAGCTCCTTTACCGCCTCAAACAAGGTTGGATTTTCGTTGCCAAGTGTATCATCTAAAATCGTTAGCACTTTTTTGGTAAAAGGCAATTCAGATAGGTCATCAAGCTTTGCAGGTATAACGGATACTGTTTCCCCGAATTTATAAACTGTTACTTCCCTTTCTATTTCATTCTCGATCATTAAGTGCAGAACCATTGATTTAATCATGGGATGACTATTCGGATTTTCTAAAAGCATCTTAAGCGAAGAAAAATGCTTGCTAATATTTCGATCCCGCAATGATTGGATATAAGCCATTTGCTTGTTTGTATTTTCTAAAATGTCTTCAATATATAATGGCTGCTCATCATCATCATCCGTT
The DNA here is from genome assembly GCF_000981385.1 of Bacillus sp. SA1-12. GTDB lineage: Bacteria > Bacillota > Bacilli > Bacillales > Bacillaceae > Metabacillus. The sequence continues at coordinate 19,651 of NZ_LATZ01000012.1, read as the reverse complement.
TCAATAATTTCTGCATCATTTTGCGTCATCTTTCTGCTAAATTCTAACAATTTATAAAAATGCTCTGCACTTTCAGCGGGAAGTTGATTTTCCTCTAACACCGCTTCAATTGTCGATTGAACTTCCTGGTATTCTCGAAGCTGAATCAAAATCGTTAAATAAATTTGCAAAACTGTGAAGTAGTGGCCGATATCTTCCAGGAGCATTTTTTTGCATATGTCCTTTGCCTCTGTTAGCTCACCCAGCTCCATAAAGCATATAGCCATACCTAAGTGAAGCTCTGCTTTATCTTCATTTAATTTCTTTGCTTCAGAAAACATGGTCAGGGCTTCATGATATTTTTTCTCTTTTAATAAATCCATTCCCTTATCAATATAACGATCCTTTAAATTAGGAAAGGGAATGACTTTTGAGTGCTTTTTCTTTTCCATAATGTTGGTCAACTCCAGCAACCTTTCTTTGCTTTCAAGTTTATCAATCCAACTCTTGGAAAACAAGCAGTTCCTTTTTATATAGAAAAAAAGAGCTGCATTATAAAAATGTAGCTCTTCTTTCCACTTCATATTTCTGGATTTTCTCACCATAATTTAATGTTAAGTCGATTTCATCTTTCCCGTGTAGAAGCATATCCTTCCAATAAGGATCTACGGCAAAAGACTCCGATAGATTATCATTGTCTGTAAGCTTTTGCTCTTCTAGATTTACTTCTAATTCGTAGCCTTCAGCATTTGCCTTTTGGCGAATCACATCCAAAACAGCTTGATCTAGAGTGATTGGAAGTAAACCATTTTTTAAACAGTTTTGATGAAAAATATCTGCATACGATGGTGCTAAAATGACTTTAAATCCATAATCGGAAAGGGCCCATGGAGCATGCTCGCGTGAAGAACCACAACCAAAGTTTTCACCTGCTAATAAAATGGTGGCTCCCTTGCTTTTTTCTTGGTTTAGTTCAAAATCAGGGTTTTCAGAACCATCAGGAAGATATCTCCAATCGAAAAAGGCAAAGCGGCCGTAGCCTGTTTTTTCGATTCTTTTAAGAAATTGTTTTGGAATAATTTGGTCAGTATCAACATTAGCTCTGTTTAAAACAGCTACTTTTCCTTGAAGTGTTGTAAAAGGTTTCATTTTGCCCCTCCTATTAAGCGTGAATTTTCTCCTGAATATGGCGTATATCTACAAATCTGCCATGAATAGCTGCTGCCGCTGCCATGGCCGGGCTGACTAGATGTGTTCTTGCTCCCTTACCTTGTCTTCCTTCGAAGTTACGATTTGAGGTTGAAGCACAGCGTTCACCTTCAGGAACAACGTCATCGTTCATGCTTAAGCACATGCTGCAGCCAGATTCTCTCCATTCAAAACCAGCTTCTTTAAAAATTTCATCCAAGCCTTCCTCTTCAGCAACTTTTTTAACAGTTTGAGATCCAGGTACAACAATTGCTCTTACAGTAGGAGCAACTCTTTGGCCTTGTAAACTTTTAATAACTTCTGCAGCTTGTCTCAAGTCAGTTAAACGTGAATTCGTACAGGATCCGATAAAGACATGGTCAATTGTAATATCTTCAATATTCATATTTGGCTGTAATCCCATATAGCCAAATGCACGCTTAGCTTCGTCGATTTCTTCCTCGTTGTTGAAGCTATTTAAATCAGGTGTTTTTTCATCAACACCAACAGCCATTCCCGGGTTTGTTCCCCATGTAACCATTGGTGCAATATCCTCACCTTGTAATGTGATGACTTTGTCATACCCAGCGCCTTCGTCTGTTTTCAATGTTTTCCAATATTCTACAGCTTTTTCGAACTCTTCTCCTTTAGGTGAATATTTTCTGCCTTTAATATAAGAGAAAGTTGTTTCATCAGGTGCTATTAGCCCTGCTCTTGCTCCTGCTTCAATTGACATATTACAGATGGTCATACGCTCATCCATTGATAAGCTTTCAATAACTTCGCCTGTATATTCAATAATATACCCAGTACCAAAACGAACGCCATACTTACCAATGACAGCTAAAATAACATCCTTCGCTGTTACTCCTTTTTGAAGCTTGCCTGGAATATGGATATTTAACGTTTTAGGGCGTTGTCTCCATATCGTTTGCGTTGCTAGAACGTGCTCTACCTCACTTGTTCCAATTCCAAAGGCAATTGCTCCAAATGCTCCATGTGTTGACGTATGGCTATCTCCACAAACGATTGTTTTTCCTGGTAGAGTCAACCCTAATTCAGGACCAATAACATGGACAATTCCTTGGTCCTCACTCTCAAGGTCAGCCAAACGAATACCAAATTCCTTACAGTTTCGTTCTAGAGCACTAATTTGATTTTTTGCAACCTCATCATTGATGACAAATCGGTTTACCGTTGGAACATTGTGATCCATTGTCGCAAACGTTCTGTCAGGTCTTCTTACTTTACGATTTTTTTCACGTAAGCCTTCAAAAGCCTGTGGTGATGTAACTTCATGGATTAGATGTAAATCGATATATAATAAGTCCGGTTTCCCCTGTTCTTGTTGAACTATATGCTCGTCATATATCTTTTCAATTATCGTTCTTGGCTTCATAGTCATAACCTCCTTTTATAGATGGAAAATGAGGGGCTGACAAAAGCAAATGTCAGACCCCTCAAACTCAATATAAATAATAAGTCCTAAAAAACTTTCTTACTATATATTGGTCTCTATTTATTTCGACTGTCCCCAAACCAGCCAGTTCCGTTTTTATTAAGAATAAGCTTCCATAATGTTTAAAATAGCATGGTCATCTGCAAGAGCATTCTTAATTTCTTCCCCAATTTGCTTAGTAGTTAGAAACTTTCCACCTTCAGCTAGATCAGCTGTACGGTTCCCAGCATTTAATACATTATCAACAGCTTTTTCAATTGCTTTTGCTTCTTCTTCCAAACCGAAGGATTGACGAAGCATCATCGCCGCTGAAAGAATTGTCGCTACAGGATTTGCAATATTTTTCCCAGCAATGTCAGGGGCTGATCCGTGTACCGGTTCATATAAATGTAAGCCGCCTGAAGATAAACTTGCTGAGGATAGCATTCCTAGTGAACCCGTGATCATTGATGCTTCATCACTTAAAATGTCACCAAACATATTTTCCGTAACGATAACATCAAATTGTTTAGGTGAACGGATGATTTGCATAGCAGCATTATCCACCAGCATATGTTCAAGTGTAACTTCAGGATATCTAGCTGCTACCTCTTCTGCCACTTCTCTCCATACACGGCTAGATTCTAAAACATTTGCTTTATCAACTGAAGTAACATGTTTACGGCGTTTTGCAGCAATTTCAAATGCCGAAACAAGGATTCGTTCGATTTCATAACGTTTATAAAGCAATGTATCGACAACCGCATCCTCACCTTCATGAACAATGCGCTCACTTGGCTTCCCGAAATATAATCCGCCTGTTAGCTCACGAACGATAACAAAATCTACTCCATTTACATACTCTTTCTTTAAAGGGGAAGAGTCTAGCAAGCTTTCAAATGTTTTAATCGGACGCAGGTTTGCATATAAGTCCAGTTCTTTACGTAAAGCTAATAGTCCGCGCTCAGGTCTTAATTCAACAGGATTTTGATCCCATTTCGGACCGCCGACAGCACCTAAAATAATAGCGTCAGATTCCTTACAAATACGAATTGTTTCCTCAGGCAGTGGGTTGCCTTTTTGATCAATTGCGTCTCCACCAATAAGTCCATAATTAAATTGAAATTGATGATGAAAATGTTCTGCAATAGCTTTTAAGATATCAACTGTGACATCAACTACTTCTTTACCTATTCCATCACCCGGTAATAATGCAATTGTTTTTTTCATATTCCCTTCCCCCTTCGAGTGATTTTAAATTAGCAGACTTGCTTCTAGAGTTTGTTTAGGTAATTTAGAAAGTAATGTCATCCGGTTAACTGCATTGATATAAGCTTTAGCTGATGCCTCTAATACATCTTGTGCCATGCCTCTTCCGCTTGCTTCTGCTTCGCCTATTTTAATTTTGACATACACTTGTGCAAGTGCATCTCGACCTCCACTATTAGACTGAATGCGGTAGTCAACTAGATTAATTGAAGTACCGATACAGCGTTCTAATGTATTGTAGATGGCTTCAACACTTCCAGCTCCTGTTGCAGCTTCCTGAATGATCTCATTTTCGGGATTGATTAACGTTATTGTTGCTGTTGGAACTTGAGAGGTTCCATATTGAACCTGCAATGCACTTAACTCATATGCAGCTTCTTTGCTCGCAACCTTTTCTTCTATAAGAAGGGCTTTTAAATCATCATCAGAGATTTCCTTTTTCTTCTCTGTAAGCTCTTTAAATGCCATGAATAATTTATTAACTTCTTCATCTGAAATGTCATATCCTAATTCATGTAATCTATTTTTAAATGCATGTCGTCCTGAATGCTTACCAAGCACCATTGAATTTGTTGAGACACCTACAAGCTCAGGTGAAATGATTTCATACGTTGTTTTTTCCTTCAATACGCCGTCCTGATGGATGCCTGATTCATGGGCAAAGGCATTGCGGCCAACGACAGCTTTATTTCCTGGAACAACCATTCCTGTAAGATTACTGATAAGTTCACTAGATCGCTTAATTTCAGTTAAAGTCAAGCCTGTTTTTGCTTTGTAATAATCGCTGCGTATATGAAGGGCAACTGCCACTTCCTCTAGCGCAGCATTACCTGCTCTTTCACCAATTCCATTTATGGTTCCTTCAATTTGTCCGGCACCATGTTCAATTGCTGACAGAGAATTCGCAACTGCCATGCCTAAATCATCATGGCAATGTGCGGATAAGATAATTTTATCAATTCCTTTTACGTTCTCACGCAGATACGTAAAAATTTCTCCATACTCTTTCGGTGTAATATATCCTACAGTATCAGGAATGTTAATAACATTTGCACCTGCTTCAATCACTTTTTCAACAATTTCAGCTAAGTATGGAAGTTCTGTACGGCAAGCATCTTCTGCAGACCATTGAATGATCGGGAAAAACTTAGCAGCATATTTCACAGCATCTACAGCTGTTTCAATAACTTGTTCTTTCGATTTTTTAAGCTTATATTCCCGATGAATCGGGGAAGTTGCCAAGAACACATGCAATCTTGGTTCCTCGGCAAATTTTAATGCTTCCCACGCTGCATCGATATCGCTTTTTACAGACCTTGCAAGTCCGGTAACAGAGCTGGTTTTAATTGTCTTTGCAATCTCTTGAACTGCTAATAAATCACCTTTTGATGTAGCAGGAAACCCTGCTTCAATAACGTCCATTCCGAGTCTTTCTAGCTGTTTAGCAATCTCCAGCTTTTCTCTCACATTAAGGTTGACGCCTGGAGATTGCTCGCCATCACGGAGCGTTGTATCAAATAGGTTAATTTTTCGCACTCACACTCACCGCTTCTTTCTTGTTTTGTTTAGATTTAACGAAAGGCATCATTGCGCGAAGCTTCTTACCTACAACTTCGATTTGATGTTCAGTTTCGTTGTTATTGATAGCGTTGAATTGTGGGCGGTTTGCTTGGTTTTCTAAGATCCACTCTTTTGCAAATTTACCTGTTTGAATATCTTTTAATACTTCTTTCATAGCTTCTTTAGATCGGCCATCTACAACACGTGGTCCTGAAACGAAATCACCCCATTGTGCAGTATCTGAGATTGAATATCTCATTCCAGCCATTCCATCTTCATACATTAAGTCAACGATTAATTTTAATTCATGTAAACATTCGAAGTAAGCAACTTCAGGCTGATATCCCGCTTCTACTAATGTTTCGAATCCAGCTTTTACTAATGAAGTTAAACCACCGCAAAGTACTGCTTGCTCTCCGAATAAATCAGTTTCAGTTTCTTCTTTAAATGTTGTTTCTAATACACCCGCACGAGCTGATCCAACACCTTTTGCATATGCTAACGCATTTTCTTTTGCAGTACCAGTAACATCTTGATAGATAGCGAATAATGCAGGAACACCAGCACCTTCTTCATATGTTCTTCTTACTAAGTGTCCTGGACCTTTTGGTGCAACCAGGAATACATCAACATCTGCAGGAGGAACGATTTGGCTGAAATGTACGTTAAAACCATGTGCAAATACTAATGAATTACCTGCTTCTAAACCTGGCTTGATTTCTTCTTCATATACTTTTGCTTGCTGCTCATCTGGAAGTAAAACCATTACTATATCTCCAAGCTGTGCAGCTTCTGCTACTGATACAACATGATGACCATCTTCAACAGCTTTGTTAAAAGATCCGCCTTGGCGAACACCTACAACTACGTCAACGCCGCTTTCTTTTAAGTTAAGTGCATGTGCATGACCTTGAGAACCATATCCAATGATTGCTACCTTTTTACCTTGTAATGCTGCTTCGTTTACGTCTCCGTTATAATATACTTTTGTCATGTATAATCTCTCCTTCAAAAATTAATTAAGTTTAATAGTAGATCTTTTGCTTATATATAAATCTTAAAACCTGTGCATCAGGTAAGATTTTTACCTTTATTAGACGATAGATATTGGAACTTCCTTGGCAGCTCTTTGTGTGCCGCGAGTGAATGCAGTAGTTCCTGTTCTAGCAATTTCTTTTATGCCATATGGCTTTAATAAATCAATTAAAACTTCGATTTTCGATGGCTCACCGGTTACTTGCACAACAACACTTTCACGGCTGACATCGATCACTGTGGCACGGAAAGGCTGAATGAGTCCTTGAATCTCCATTCTTGTAGCAGGAGTTGACATCACTTTTATTAATGCAAGCTCTCTAGCTACAATTGATTGTGTGGTAATATCAACAACCTTAATTACATCAATTTGTTTATTTAATTGCTTTGTGATTTGCTCTACTTCTTTTTCTTCTTGCACATTTACAACAAGTGTCATTCGCGAAACCCCTTCAGTTTCTGCATGACCTACTGTAATGCTTTCGATATTAAAATGTCTTTTAGAAAATAATCCTGTAATTCTATTTAAAACACCAGTTTGGTTTAGTACTGTTAATGAAATTATCCTTTTCAAAGCTTTACACCTACCATTTCATGCAACCCTTTTCCTGAAGCTACCATTGGATAGACGTTTTCATCTTTGCATACACGTATATCTAATAAGATCGGACCGTCAGAAGTAATGGCTACCTTCAATTTTTCTTCCCAGCCCTCAGTTCTTTCAATGCGAACTCCTTTAATACCATAGGCTTCTGATAATTTAACAAAATCAGGCTGTGATACAAATTTTGATTCTGAATAACGTTCTTCATAGAATAGCTGCTGCCATTGTCTTACCATTCCTAAAGCAACATTGTTTAAAATGACTACTTTAATTGGTAAGTTCAATTCATGGATAACCGATAATTCTTGAAGCGTCATTTGGAAGCCGCCATCACCTAAAACAGCAATAACTGTAGAATCTCTATCAGCTAATTGGGCACCGATTGCAGCTGGCAAGCCGAAGCCCATTGTACCAAGTCCGCCGGATGTTACCCATTTATTTGGATTTTTAAAATTATAATATTGTGCTGCCCACATTTGATGCTGACCTACATCCGTTGTTACAATCGCTTCTCCATTAGTCCATTCATGGATTAGTTCCAGAACCTTCTGCGGCTTTAACTCAGTGTCTTCCTCATTATAAACAAGAGGATATTCCTGCTTATTTTTAGCAAGCTGTTCATTCCATTCCTTTTGATCACCTTGTTTGCCATCTTGTTTAATTAGCTGTTCTAATACCAGCTTTGCATCACCGACGATTGGAATTTGTGTTGGAACATTTTTTCCAATCTCTGCTGGGTCAATATCAATATGTGCTACTGTAGCTTTTTTAGCAAAATGCTCTAAGTTGCCTGTTACCCGGTCATCAAATCTTGCACCAACACTTATTAGTAAATCACAATCATAAAGCGCCATGTTCGCGGTATATGTGCCATGCATTCCAGCCATCCCTAGGAAAAGAGGATGATCAGCGGGGAAGCCGCCCAATCCTAGCAGCGTGTTAGTAACAGGGATTTGCTGTTGTTCAGCATATTCTGTCAATTCTTTTGAAGCATTTGCATGTAAAACACCTGCTCCAGCCAAGATCACTGGTTTTTTTGCACGGCTTACTGCTTCAACTAATTTTCGAATCTGCAAATAATTGGGTTCACAAGTTGGTTGATACCCTGGCAAGTTGACAGGCATGTCATAGCTGAAATTCCCTTCAATTGTTGCGATATCTTTAGGAATGTCAATTAAAACTGGACCTGGTCTACCTGTTGTTGCAATATGGAACGCTTCTTTAATAATTCTCGGAAGCTCGCTTACCTCACGAACTTGATAGTTATGCTTTGTTATAGGAGTTGTAATTCCTAATATATCTGCTTCTTGGAAAGCGTCTGATCCGATGACACTAGAAGCAACCTGCCCTGTAAAGACTACTAATGGTAATGAGTCAATCATCGCATCTGTTAAACCCGTAACTAAGTTGGTTGCACCTGGTCCTGATGTTGCAATGACCACACCCGGTTTTCCAGAGACACGAGCGTAACCTTCAGCTGCATGTATACCGCCTTGTTCATGTCGGGTTAATACATGGAACATGCCAGAATTATAGAGACTATCATAAATTGGTAAGACTGCTCCGCCAGGATATCCGAAAATTACTTCTACTTTTTCCTGCTTTAATGCTTCAATTAGCATTAAAGATCCCGACATTGTGTTTGTACATTTGGCAGTTGAGCTGTTCAACTGTACATTTGTACTCATTTTCTTTCCTCCCTTAGCAGGCTACTTTTAGCCCTATGTTTTAGTTTTTTTATGTTCTTGCTTGACTAAAAACAGCATATAAAAAACCTTCCCACCCCTCATAAGACTCCACAACAATTTGTGTGCCAAAGGGGCAAAAAGGTTAATAAACTTTTCGCGGTACCACCCTTCTTCATGGCCAAAAATGACCACCTTACGAACAGATTACTGTTCACTTTGATAACGAGTACCGAAGAATGGGACTCGGTTAATCCTACTATAGTTTCAGATTAACACTCAGAGGCGAGTTCATCATTTGGGAGCATCACCGGCTTCCAGCTACCCCGGTTCTCTGTAGATTCTCTACCAAAGACTACTTATCCTCTTCACCGTTTTCCTATATGCAGTTTATTAGCCGACATGAAGGTTATAATCCTTCAAGTGCTTATAATATCCAAGGGTGAAAAGTCACCCAGTTCTCACCATTTGTTTTAGTATTGAATTAAATCCCTTCTAGCAAGAGTAAATCCACTAAAAGAGAAATGTATTAGTTAGCATCAGAACATTTGAACGAAAAGAGGAAATTCTTATTTTATTTAAAGAATTTTCTACACTTTTTTAAATGTTCGTGTAACTTTATTTGAACTTATATTACGCTCTAGAAAAGCAAGTGTCAACAGTGTTTTATGAATTATTTGATAATTTAGATTTATTGGATTAGTTGTATCCGCTTTCATTATTGATATGATTGGAATGGATTTTTCAAAAAAATTTTTGGAGAATTTTTAAAATCCGCAGATGCATAAATCGGTTAAATGAATGAATGGCAGGAATTATGTTAAGGAGGAGATCTTGATAGGAATCAATTTGATCTTTTGTTAAAGATGATATTACAAGGAACACACAAGAAAAAACACAAAGTTGTTAGGTTATCTCCCATTATTTTTTATTTAGGCTACATTCGCCTGTTAATGCCCACTACACGCGATCTCTTTAGCGATTTCAGGGGCAAACTTTGCGCCTGCTTGTCTCCCTTGTCCCTTTGTTCCCGCAGGAGTCTCACGTATCCAGTCAGTCCGTAAAGAAGCAAAATCAGAAGAGTTCAAAAAATGATATTAATATTATGAATTTATTTGCATTTACAAATACAAAAAAACCTCTCATGCAAGATGAAAGGTTATAGTATGTATCATTTAGTGGCGTCCCAGGAGAGATTCGAACTCCCGACCGACGGCTTAGAAGGCCGTTGCTCTATCCAGCTGAGCTACTGGGACTTATAATAAGTTAACTATGAAGTTTTAATAACTAAATTGTAGTCGTCCCGATTTCAGAAAGATAATTCAAGATGCAGCTCAATCGGTACGCTGATGTGAATTCAAGGAAGCATATTCGTTCGTGCTCTATCCAGCTGAGCTACTGGGATATAAAATAAATATACAGGTTTTACTCGTAAATATCACCAGCGACATTTTTTATTATATTGACATTTAATTTAAAAGTCAATATTTTTATTTATTTTTTTATAAAGAGGGAGGTCTCTCCCTCTCAAGTATTTAATTTAAGGTTACTTGCTGTGAAAGTTCGTCAACTTCCTGACCGTTCACTTCATAAAATGTAACTTTTGCTGTATCATTTGCAATATTAAGTATAGCATATGTCTTTTGTCTACGCATCGCAGGAAGCCTGATGCTACCTGGATTTATAAATAAAATGCCATCGATAAGCTCAGCACCCGCGATGTGTGAATGTCCAAAACAAGCAATTTTCGCCTTTTTCTCTAACGCACGGTATTTTAAATTCATTAACGTAGCTTTCACATTATAGAGGTGGCCATGCGTCATATACAAGGTGTAACCATCGATTTCTTCTATAATTTCATTTGGCAATTCTGACCCGAAATCACAATTTCCTTTAACACCCTTAAAAGAGCTTAATTCTTTACTGTCTGCTGGGAGTTCAGAATCTCCACAATGCAGCAATAAGTCCACTTCTGTTTTATGGCGATTTTTTATGTCCTCGATTTCTGTTGTTAAGCCATGGCTATCACTTATTATTAAAACATTCATACATACGCGCCCCATTTTAAAATTGTTTAATCACTTCAACGATCTTTTTTATAGCCTCTGCCCGATGACTAATCCGATTTTTTTCCTCTTTCGATATGCTTGCCATTGTTTTATTTAACCCTTCCACAATAAAGATTGGGTCATAACCAAAACCATTTTCTCCTTGCCGTTCCATTGAGATATACCCTTCACAAGTCCCGACTACCGTTTTCGTTTGCTGTCCAGGTATTGATAATGCCAGCGCACAAATAAATCTAGCAGAACGGTCCTCCAGGCTTTTAACACCTGATAATTCCTCAAGTACTTTGTTGATATTGTCTTGATCATCTTTTGCTGGTCCAGCATATCGTGCGGAAAAAATCCCCGGTCTGCCTCCTAAATAATCAATGGCTAAGCCAGAATCATCAGCAATCGTCATGCGCTGATAGGACTTTGAAATCGCTTCTGCTTTTAATATGGCATTTTCCTCAAAAGTAGTTCCAGTCTCTTCAACATCAATAGAATCAGGGTAATCTAATAGAGATTGAATATGGAACCCCAATGGGGATAATAATGCTTCAAATTCCTTTACTTTCCCTTGATTTTTTGTTGCAATAATGATCTCCTTCACTTTGTACCAACCTGCTTTTTAATATTTTCCGTTACGATAAGTGAGAGATCGCCAAGCGCTTCTTTCTGATGTTCAATCAGAGCTAATATCCCTTGTTCTGCCAGATCAAGCAATCTATTTAATTGCTGTCTTGAAAATGTTGCTTCTTCTCCTGTACCTTGTAATTCAACAAATTGACCTTTTGATGTCATGATGACATTCATATCGACTTCTGCACGGGAATCTTCAACATAATCTAAATCTAAGATTTCTCCATGCTCATTGTCAACCCCTACTGAAACAGCAGCCAGGTAATCTGTAATTGGCAGTGCTTTTATTTTTCCATCTGCCACTAATTTTCCAAGCGCAATCGTCATCGCAACAAAAGCACCAGTGATCGAGGCAGTCCTTGTTCCGCCATCTGCTTGAATGACATCACAATCAATCCAAATTGTTCGTTCACCCAGTTCTTTGAGATCAACAACAGCTCGCAATGCTCGCCCTATTAAACGTTGTATTTCCATTGTTCGACCACTGATTTTCCCTTTTGAAGACTCTCGAATTGTACGCTGTTCAGTTGCTCTTGGCAGCATTGAATACTCTGCTGTAATCCAGCCCTTTCCTTCACCGCGCATAAACGGCGGTACTCTGTCCTCAATACTAGCATTGCAAATGACCTTAGTATTACCGAAGGAGATTAAGACGGATCCCTCTGGATGAATAACAAAATCTTTTACTATATCTACTTTCCTCAATTGATCCTTAGTGCGGCCATCATGTCTCATTCTGTATTTCCCTCCAATGAAAGTCCATTAAATTCTAAAAAATGTATCACTATGTATGCACAAGAAAGAAGAGGCTGCTTTCTTATAAGCATACCTCTTTTTACCCTTTTTATAGTATATCAAAAACGTGCTATTAAAAACTACCTGTGTTCACTTTAGCTGGTCTTGTAACAGGTTCGGTTAGCTTTTCTCCGTTTTCTTTGAGTAATTCTGCTTTTCCATTTACTGTTACAGCAACACTTTCAATACCTTCCTGCTCAGTTAACGTTAATACCAATGATTGGAGAACCTCAGAAGAAATAATTTTTTGTTCTTCATCAAAGCTTCCAAAAATGGACTCATTAAAATCTAAAGTTACCTTTCCATCTTCATATTTAGGTGCGCTTAATAATTCAACATCATTTTGGAAACCGCTAATTAATCCTGTTGATGGTGATGGTCCTTCAATTAGCTCATTAACTGCGGCAGCAATTGGATCTGTTTCAGTATTGTTTACCCGCTTTGTGACCGGGACATAGTATTGCTGTCCATCAGCTTCAGCCGTGTAGTAAACAGTTAACGGATGGGTATTTGTAATATCAACGACATCTGTCGAATCAAGATTAATGCCGCTTTCTCTGCTTACACCATCCTGAATTGGTGTTCCATTAACCGGCATTTCCTTCTGCTCATGGCCGTTTACCCAAATCTTCACCTTTTCCACTTTATCAAATTGAGTTAATGTCCAAGTAATGGCTTGTAAAATTTTTGCTTCATCCTCTTTTTTATATTCATTGAATTCCTTAGAAAAATCTGCAATGGCAACTCCGTCTTTAATATCAACTCCTAAAACTTGAGTATCTTGTGGAAGTACGGCGCGGAAACCATTTGGAAGCATATTTGATATAGGTCCGCCTTCTACTAAATATTCTAATGCTTGTTTCGCGACACTTTTCGTTTTTGGTAGATTCATTGAATAGGGAACAACAAATCCGTTTTTATCGATTAAGTATAATTGACTTGTTACACTTTCCTCTGCTGCTTCATCTGAAACATTTTCTGCTTTACCATCTGAATTTAACTGTTCAACGTCATCTGTTAACGTTACATCCTGGGGTGGATCAATTTCTTTTGCTGCTTGATCAGCATTGAATAAACCACAACCAGAAAGTAGCATAGATGATGCAATAACCGTAATTGCTATCTGTTTGTTGTATTTAGACATAGACATTCTAATCCCTCCAAAGGCAGTTTGTACTACTATGTATACGAGCTATTATCTGTTTTAGACCGATTTTTTGTACAAACTTTAGACAAAGCTCACATCCTATGGTTTGGAGCTATCTGTATGTCAAAACCCTTAACCAATGGAAAGGGGTATTTTAAGTTTACATAGCAAAAAGATTTGCTATTGCTTTCCTTAGGGGATATAAAATATACATAAAAAGGAAAGAGGCTACTCAATTAGAGACAGCCTCACTGTTTCGTATTAGTAAAATTTCGGTTGCCCATCCAACGTGATTGAATTGACACACTCTATTTCGTGTTCAAACCATTTTGTTGCAATTTTTTCAAATAACTCTCTGGGACCGGTTGTTAAAAATAAATGCTGTTTTTTACCTGAAGACTGGTTTAATGCCTTTTTAAAGGACAAGATTGTACTAACTTCTCTAGCTGTTTCATCTCCAGAGCATATTATTTTTACTGCTCGTCCCATAAATCTTTCAATTTGCGGCTGGAGAATTGGGTAATGTGTACAACCGAGAATTAACGAATCTATTTTAGAACCTTTAAGCGGAGCTAGCGTTTCTTCAATGATGATATCCGCTTCTTCTCCTTCATACTCTCCGCTTTCAACAAGCGGGACAAATTTCGGACATGCTAAGCTTTCAACTGTTAATCTACTATTTAACGTTTTAAGCGCTGTTTCATAGGCAGCACTTTTAATGGTATTCAAAGTACCAATAACACCGATATGATTGTTTTTCGTTACTTTTACAGCTGTTCTAGCTCCTGGGAAAATAACGCCTATAACAGGTATATTGACATTTTCCTGAATTTCCTGTAAGGCAATTGCAGTTGCAGTGTTGCACGCAATGATAAGCATTTTTATATGATGATTCTCTAATAAGTAATTTGTCATTTCCCATGTGAAACGACGTACCTCTTCAGCTGGTCTGGGGCCATATGGACAACGTGCTGTATCACCTAAATAAATGATTTCTTCTTTAGGTAATTGTCTCATAATTTCTTTCGCGACTGTTAATCCGCCAACTCCAGAGTCAATAACACCAATAGGACTTTTCAAATAATCGCCTCATTCTTCTCTCATTTCTTGTTGTAATTTAATTAACGATTTTTCTAGTAAGATCACTTCATCGTCTTTGAAATGAACAAGTATATCTTTTAAGTAATTCTGACGTTTATGAATTACCTCTTCAATGATTCGTTCACCTTCTTCTAATAAATGAATTCGTACAACTCTACGATCTTTTGGGTCTTTTACTCTAATAACCAATTGATTTTTTTCCATACGATCAACTAGATCTGTAGTTGTACTGCAAGCAAGATACATTTTATTAGAAAGTTCACCAATTGTTAAGTCCCCATTTTCCCAAAGCCATTGCAAAGCAACAAATTGAGGGGGTGTAATGGCATAATCACTTAATATTTCCCTGCCCTTTTGCTTAATGATGCCTGATATATGACGCAGCGCTTTTTCTAGATCGGCTACGGTTTGTTCATTCACACTTGCATGTTTTGTCATTACATTCAAAACCCTCACTAATGAAATAGTGAGGATGACTCTTACACAAGGTTTTTTATACGATCTGAGTCATCCTCATTTCATATTTTCCATGTTTTCTACAAAAAATGCAAGCTGCATGAGGTATGATCATGATGATCCAGAAGAAAAGCCCAAGGGCCTTGCTCAGGGACTTAAAAACCAATCTGGTTGCTGCTCCAATTTCCATAAGTCTAGCCAATCAAGAAATGAAGGTAAAACATTTTCTATTCCTGATTTGTCTTAAGCTTCTAAGGATATACATTCGCCTCCACCATCTAATACATGGGATAAAGTGCGACTTATCGGACCTTTACGAACAGTTACATTATGTAGTGTTCGTTAGTTGCTTAGACGGCGGCAGTCAATCTTCCCTTTTTTTAAAACCACTATTTGCTTTATAAATAATAACCGGCTTCCTTACTGAAAAGGTTAGCCGGTATTGGTTAGAGCTCTAGTTCACCCATTCGAAGGAGCTCAACAACCGCTTGAGAACGTCCCTTAACACCAAGCTTTTGCATCGCATTCGAGATATGGTTTCGAACCGTTTTTTCGCTTATGAAGAGCTCGCTAGCAATCTCCTTTGTTGTCTTATCTTGAACTAACAATTCGAATACTTCTCTCTCTCTTTTCGTGAGTAATGGCTTTGATTGAAACTCTTTCTCTTTCAAGTATTGTAACCCTCCTTGCTAAGGTGAGAGCTGATCAAACGGATGGGTATATATTTAGTCAACATATACTATGTGTTTCCGCAAGTCACTGTGACAGAAAGATGAAGGAAAAGATGTTAAAAACCGTCTATTTTTTACAGATTCGCCAATTTAGCCTGACCTATTCGTTTTTTATCCTCATCAGTCCATGGAATAGCTTTTCCAGTCTGCTTCGAGATTTGGACAATCGTTCCTCGGCCGACAAAAAGGCTCTTGCCAGTTTGATTGATCCCTAAATAGTGCAAGTCAATCGATGATGTGCCAATATTGTTTACTTTTACGTATAATTTGATTTCATCATCAAAAAAGGCTTGATTTAAGAAATCGCATTGCAAATCCGCCACGACAGGTATTTTCTCCCCATTTACATCTATCCACTGCTCCATTAAGCCTATTCTTTTAAAGAATTCAATCCTTCCTATTTCAAAATATGTAAAAGGAGCAGTATTGTTCATATGTCCAAACATATCTGTTTCTGAAAATCTAATTTTTATTTTGTGATAAAAAGAAAAGCTGTTTAGATAAGAAGCATCAAAACTATCAATATATGAAATGTTTTTCAAAATGTTCAGCCCTTTCCACTTTTAATAATGACAGCAACAAAAAACAACGCCATGGTCACCCTCGAGCAATAAGACCATTTAGAACAGAAGACGTTCTTTACTTTCAATTCTGAATGATCTCTATGAGCTGGCAATTAAAAACTCGACGTCAATCGCCATGATTGTACTGGCACGTCCTGTGCATCAGAGCGGAGACATGAGCACTTACCCACATTTTTTGGAATTTACTATTCAAAACGAAGAAAAAGGCTGACTTCAAAAGTCAGCCCTTCCTAAAACTGTTAGCCTTGGTCACTGCCAAAGAAATTACGGAATGATTGGATTGCAGTATCACGGTTTAATGCTGCGATTGATGTCGTTAAAGGAATACCCTTTGGACAAGACTGTACACAGTTTTGTGAGTTTCCGCAGTTTGCTAAACCGCCATCACCCATAATAGCTTCAAGACGCTCTGATCTATTCATTTCACCTGTCGGGTGGGCATTAAATAAACGTACTTGTGATAATGGAGCTGGTCCAATGAAATTAGATTTGCTGTTTACATTTGGACATGCCTCTAAACACACACCGCAAGTCATACATTTTGAAAGTTCATAAGCCCATTGTCGTTTTTTCTCAGGCATACGCGGTCCAGGACCTAAATCGTACGTACCATCAATTGGGATCCATGCTTTAACCTTTTTAAGTGAATCAAACATACGCTTACGATCCACCTGCAAATCACGTACAACAGGGAATGTACGCATTGGCTCAAGACGGATTGGCTGCTCAAGCTGATCAACAAGAGCCGTACATGATTGACGGGGCTTCCCGTTGATGACCATTGAGCATGCACCACATACCTCTTCCAAGCAGTTCATATCCCAGTTAATAGGTGTTGTCTTCTTCCCTTCAGCATTAACAGGATTACGGCGAATTTCCATTAGCGCCGAAATAACGTTCATATTCGGGCGATATGGAATTTCAAATTTTTCTTGATAAGGGGCAGCATCAGGTGATTCTTGACGAGTAATAATAAATTGAACAACCTTATTCTCACTCATTATTTATCCCCCTTTTTACTTTTAGAATAGTCACGTTTACGCGGCTCTATGAGTGATACATCTACATCTTCGTATTTAAACTCAGGTGCTGTACGGTCTCCTTTGTAGCTGGCCATTGTGGTTTTTAACCATTCTTCGTCATTACGATCCGGGAATTCCGGTTTGTAATGGGCTCCGCGACTTTCATTACGATTGTAAGCACCAAGGGTTACAACGCGTGATAATTGAAGCATATTTTTCAATTGGCGGGTAAATGTTGCCCCTTGATTGCTCCATTTAGCCGTATCGTTAATATTAATGTGATCGAAACGTTCGATCAGTTCTTGAATTTTCTCATCCGTTTTTAGAAGCTTATCATTATGTCTAACAACCGTAACGTTATCAGTCATCCATTCTCCTAACTCTTTATGAAGAACGTAGGCATTTTCGCTGCCATCTAAGCTCATGATAGTATTCCATTTTTCTTCTTCCTGTTTTACAAAACCTTCAAATACCGTAGATGATAGATCCTCAGCACTCTTTTCAAGGCCATTAATATACTTGACAGCATTTGGACCGGCAACCATACCGCCATAAATGGCAGATAATAAAGAGTTCGCTCCTAAACGATTCGCTCCATGCATAGAGTAATCACATTCACCAGCTGCAAACAAGCCAGGAACGTTTGTCATTTGATCATAATCAACCCATAGTCCGCCCATTGAATAGTGAACAGCAGGGAAAATCTTCATCGGAACTTTACGTGGATCATCACCCATGAATTTCTCATAAATTTCAATAATTCCGCCCAATTTAATATCAAGTTCTTTAGGATCTTTATGGGATAAGTCTAAGTACACCATATTTTCGCCATTGATTCCAAGCTTCTGTTCTACACAAACATCAAAGATTTCACGTGTAGCGATATCACGAGGAACAAGGTTTCCATATGCAGGATATTTTTCTTCAAGGAAATACCATGGTTTACCATCTTTATACGTCCAAACACGTCCACCTTCTCCACGCGCAGACTCACTCATAAGACGAAGCTTATCATCTCCCGGGATAGCAGTTGGATGGATTTGAATAAATTCGCCGTTAGCATAGTAAACACCTTGCTGGTAAACAATTGAAGCAGCAGAGCCTGTGTTAATGACTGAATTAGTTGATTTACCAAAGATGATCCCAGGGCCTCCTGTTGCCATAATTACGGCATCAGAACGGAATGATTCAATTTTCATTGAAGTAAGGTTTTGAGCGGTAACTCCGCGGCAAACACCTTCATCATCAATGATCGCACCTAAAAACTCCCAGCCTTCATACTTGGTTACAAGACCGGCAACCTCATAACGCCGAACCTGTTCATCCAATGCATAAAGCAGCTGTTGACCGGTTGTAGCACCGGCAAATGCTGTACGGTGGTGCTGCGTTCCGCCAAAACGTCTAAAATCTAGTAATCCCTCAGGAGTACGGTTGAACATAACACCCATTCGGTCTAATAGGTGAATAATAGCGGGAGCAGCTTCGGTCATAGCTTTTACTGGCGGCTGATTCGCCAAGAAATCTCCCCCGTATACCGTATCATCAAAATGCTCCCAAGGTGAATCTCCCTCACCCTTCGTATTTACTGCACCGTTAATTCCGCCCTGTGCACACACAGAGTGAGATCGTTTCACTGGTACTAATGAAAATAAATCTACTTGAACGCCGTGTTCAGCGGCCTTAATAGTAGCCATTAAACCGGCTAATCCGCCTCCGACAACGATTATTTTATTTTTGCTCATTAAGCCCACTCCTTTTAATAGCTGTTGCTAAAAATTACACGAATGCGAATATTGCTCGAACTCCCACGATTGATAGCGCTAAAAAGATCGCCAGCGTAACGTAAGTGGAAATAACTTGTGAGCGAGGAGTAACAGTAATTCCCCAGCTAACAGCAAATGACCATAATCCGTTAGCAAAGTGGAATATGGTTGAAATAACTCCAATTAAGTAGAATGCTAGCATAAATGGACTGCTTAAAATGGAAGCCATCATATCATAATTTACTTCCGCTCCGAATGCAGCAGCTATTCTCGTTTCCCAAACATGCCATGCAACAAAAATAAATGTAATAATGCCTGTTACACGCTGAAGCATGAATAGCCAGTTGCGCAGATAACCATAGTTGCTTACGTTGTTCTTAGCTGTGAAAGCAATGTAAACTCCGTAAATAGCATGGTATAAAAGCGGAAGGAAAATGATAAAAGTTTCCAAAAGATACCTAAAAGGAAGCATCTCCATAAAATGAGCTGCCTCGTTAAATGCCTCTGCACCTCTTGTTGCAAAGTGATTGACAACAAGATGCTGAACTAAAAAGAGGCCTACAGGAATTACTCCTAGCAATGAGTGCAGTCTGCGATTCACAAACTC
>NZ_LATZ01000011.1 GCF_000981385.1 Bacillus sp. SA1-12 | reverse complement strand
TGGATAAGTAACCAATGGGAAACATTTAAAAGCAACCATCCATATAAACACAACGGAAGTAAAATACAAGCGCTCAAGAAATCTAATCTAAAAGAATGTTACATCGTAAGATACGCTGATGATCTTAAAGTTTTATGTCGTACACGCTCGCAAGCGATCAAAATGAACTACGCTTTAAAAGATTTTCTCTATACAAGATTACACCTTGATACAAGTGAAGAAAAATCAAATGTAATAAACCTAAAGAAAAATTCGTCAGAATTTCTTGGGTTTGCTTTCCGAGCTATTAAGAAAGGTAAGACAAGGATGGGCTATGTAGTTCAGTCCAATATGACGAAGAAAGCAAAGTCCAATGCGTTCATAAAAATCAAGGAATCTATTAAAGCCATTAAGAAAAAACCTTGTAAAGAAACAGTTTGGCATTTTAATACAGTTGTAATGGGAATTCAAAATTATTACTCTGCCGCCACTCAAATCACAAATAACTTAATTGAGTTGAACTCTTACCTCCAAAAGACGCTATATAATCGACTAAAGAACGTCAGAAAAGAAGCCAAATTTACTGACATGACTAGTACGTTACAGAAACGCTACAAAGGATACGACCCACAATACTATAAGATACAGGAAATGGTGTTTGTCCCGATTTATGCCCAACGGCATAAAACAAATCTATGTTTCTCGCAAGATACGTGTATTTATACTGCTAAAGGCAGAGAAAAAATACACCAAAGCCTAAAAGCGATTAACAAAAACGTATTAAGCTATGTCATGAAACACTTTATCCCAAATCGTACGATTGAGTATAACGATAATCGCATTAGCAAGTTCATTACCCAATACGGAAAATGTGCCGTTACAGAAAAAGAACTTGGCTTATCTGATTGGCACTGTCACCATAAAAATCCATACCATCTCTCAAAAGATGATAGATTCTCAAACTTGATAATTCTTCATGAAGATGTTCACCGACTTGTACATCTAAAAGACAGTGAGAAAATTAGAGATTTACTTAATACCTTACAGTTAAACAAAAAGCAAAAAGATAAGATCAATGAACTTCGAAAACAATGCAAAAATACTGCAATCTGATTTTGGAATAATAAATTTGCTTCATTAAATGCATAGAATTGAATGAATTGGATTAGTTAGGGCGCCGTATGCGATGAAAGTTGCACCTACGGTGCTAACAGGGGGAAAAGGGGGCGATAACGTCAAACCCTTACCTATCTGTCAGGAATAAGAGCACAAAGGAATCTTCGTTTGAAGATTCTTTTTTATTACCGATAATGCCTCATTATGTAATCTAGGTATTAGGGAGTAAAGTCTTATTAATAAAGTAAAGATTCAATTAGAGGAGACAACAATAAACTCTATATTAAATAAGTAATAATTAGACTTAGTTTAGCAAAATGCATGGTCCTATTGACCAGACAAGACACCAAGTCGTGATAATAGGACCATGCAAATTCTATTCTTGTTTAACTTATGCACCCTCTAGTTCAAGAAGATCTTTGACTAGTTTTTTTTAGAATTAGTTTCTTCTTTAAACTTCACATTTTAAATAAATTTCTCCAAATTAGGAAAGATAATAGGAAAAGAAAGGAGGGATATGTTTGTCTTATTTATACAACCTTTATAGTACTGATGAAGGGCATTTTGGAATAAGCCAATCTTATAATATTCAATGTGATCTACCACTACATAAGTTTCGTTCTATTATGATGGAGTTTCGTCGGAATGATGAATTAGGTAAGGATATAGAAGGATTCGTCAAATACATGCAAGAAACTTTTCCTAATTCCTTTAAGCTGTTTCATTTTGACGATACCGTTCAATTTGATGCAGACCAGGAGAACAGTATGATTCTTGCTAATCTGCTGGATGAAGTAGATCAAACAGTTTAATAATACTGTATGCCACAAACTTTTTCCAGTTCTACGTAGTAGCTATCACCGTTATGGAAATCCTTTTAAATTAACGAATGAAGACCTCCTATTGATAAGAAGGTCTTCTTTTTAAATAATCTGGACTTTATTGTATCCGAAAATAGCACTTCTCTTCTTGGAGAAATGCACCCTTTCGTATTATAAGGTCAGCCAGAAAATATTTCTGGTTGACATTTTTTTATATTGATATATCCGGCTTCAGTAATCAAATATCTACATAAAAAATATAGTATTAAAATCTGTTCATTGTTATTCAATACTTGAAAACTTGCCTAGATCATCTCTGCTGCCAATCACCACTAATAAATCTCCTTTATTGATATTATGATCTGGAGAAGGGGATATGATAATATCACCATCACTTACAATGGCAATAACACTGATATTATATTTGGCACGAATGTCAAGTTCCCTTAGACTTTTCTCAGCCATTTGTGAAGGAATCATGATTTCTTCAATATTGTATTCTTTTGATAATTCGATGTAATTAAGCATATTAGGTGATAAGAGTTGGTTAGCAACTCTTTCCCCCATATCCCTTTCAGGATAGATAATCCAATCGGCGCCTATGCGATCGAGAACCTTTCCATGACGTTTGCTTAAAGCTTTTGCGATAACTTTTTTTACACCTAGATCCTTAAGCAGCATAACTGTTAAAATACTGGCTTGCATATCGTTTCCAATTGCTACAATTACACAATCAAAGTTGCGAATCCCTAAAGAAGTTAGTGCTTTCTCTTCTGTGGAATCTGCTACAACAGCATGAGTTACATATAATTCAACATTTTCTACTCGTTCTTCATTCACATCGATTCCCAATACTTCTTGACCTGCTTCATTTAGTCTTCTAGCTATACTTGTGCCAAATCTACCGAGACCAATAACAGCATATTGTTTTATAGCCACATTAAATCACTCCTGAATGTTAATAAATTATCCAATCATAATGTTTCCTTTTGGATGATGAAAAGCTTCTGATCTACGTCTCTTGGTAATGGCAAAACCAAGAGTAAGAGGGCCTAATCTTCCTGCAAACATTGTTAAAATTATAATGATGCGACCGATAGGAGAAAGCTCTGGAGTTAATCCCATGGATAGACCAACAGTACCAAATGCAGAAGCAGCTTCAAAAAGATACATAATGAAATTTTGCCCCTTATCTGTAATACTCAATAAAAGGGTTACAAGAATAACAATGATTAAACCACTTATGGCAACAGTAAATGCTTTTAATATTGTTTCAATTACAATGCGTCGTTTAAATAAAACTACATCTTCTTTTCCTTTAATTTGGGACCAGAAAGTTGCCATTAAAACAGCAAATGTAGTAATTTTTATACCTCCAGCAGTAGAACCCGATCCAGCTCCAATAAACATTAGAAGGATTGTCAGGAATAAAGTAGAATGTGTTAAATCTGCAATTGGTAAAGTATTTGATCCAGCAGTTCTTGGAGTAACAGCATGGAACAAAGCACCTAAAAATTTTCCGAATTCAGATAAAGGACCTAAGGTTTTAGCATTTCCATACTCAAATAGGAAGATTAATATTGTAGAACCTACTGTTAAAATAAGTGTTGTAAACAATACTACTTTCGTATGTATAGACAGCCTTCGTGTTTCACGGTATTCATAAATTTCGTTCATTACGATAAAACCTAAACCGCCTAAAGTAATCATAGTACAAACTGTTAATACAACAATTGGATCATTAACATAAGGAGTTAAACTTCGATACTCCCCCATTAAATCAAAGCCGGCATTATTAAAATTTGAAATGGCATGAAAAAAGCCATAATAGATAGCCTTTCCGGTTGGCATATCAAAAGAAAAGCGAAATGATAAAATAAGACCTCCAATTATTTCAATTAGTGCAGTAAATACTAAGATTCGTTTTACTAATTTTACAATTCCAGCAAGGGAGATGTTATTAATTGCTTCCTTTAATAAAAGCCTTTCTTTTAGGGTGATTTTTTTCCCTAGTAAAAGGAATAAAAAAGTGGCAAATGTCATAAAACCTAATCCGCCAATTTGAATGAGTGTTAAAATCACCAGTTCACCAAATGTTGAAAATGTGTCACCGGTATCAACGACAACAAGACCTGTTACACATGTTGCGGATGTTGCTGTAAATAGGGCATTTAAAAAAGAGAGACCGTTTTTATCCTCCGTGGAAAGGGGAAGAGTTAATAAAAATGTACCTAGTAGAATGACAATTGCAAACCCTAATACAAGAATTTTTGGAGGATCAAGATTGATTTTTATTTTTTTCATTTGTTTTCTCCTTACTGCTTTATAAAAAAATTTATGCTCAATTTCTACTTTCTCCATTACTTAATCAAAAAAAACAGGGTTGTCTTCAAGGGTACTATTTTATTTAGGCATAATAAAAAGACCTCCATTTCTTTAAGGCAGCGATTTTGAATAGCAAAAAAGCCTCCTGAATAAAGGGGGTCTTAAAACCTCCTTCGCTTTAGCCGACGAAGTTAGCTGACGGGTAGGATGGCGAAAGAGTCTCTCATCCCTTCTGCAAAATGCAGAATTAACCCCAAAATAAGTGGGTCCTCCGTTCTCAGGTTTTCTGAGATTTGGCCGATATAAAGAATACAATTACTGATAATGATTCTACTCCTGTTTTGTATTTATTGTAAATCTTTAAATGAGACTAAAAATCCCCTAAAATAACTAAATACATTCAAATTAAAGCGATTATATAGTTAAATCACTTTGTATCACAATAATTCTTCTATATTTAAGTTGCAATAGTGTTTTGTAAAAAGAACGAAAAAGCTTGGTAAATGGTATAGGCTTATTCAATATGATAAACCTAAAATTAGCATCTAAAAGGTTCTTTATCTATAGCACTTGTTCTTAGTCTACCTAGAGATTTTACTTGGCGTTAAGACATTTTAATATTTTCCTCTTTGTATTTTTCCCATAATTATTTATGGTTATTATAAGTGGCAAGAGAATTTGTTCGATTCTAAGCCTGCAATAAAGTAATACTATGATTGTTATTTCGAGTGAACTTAAGTTTATAGCCCTTCATTGATATAAACCATGTCTGTTTCTTTAAACCATATTTTGCATTCATGACAACGTATTTTTATTAAGAAATGGTAAAATAATAGTGAACTTTAAAAATATTCTCCCAACAATTTTGTGAATATCATCTTTAGTGCTGGCTCCCAATATCGTTTAAATCCATGATATCCCCGAATGTAATAGTCATACTGCCAAAAAACCACATTTTCCAAAAAAAGGTCCGCTTTTTTCATCTGAATTTTTCTCAATTCAACTTTCATATCACGAACTTCTATTCTAATCTTTTTCAATGTTTCTTCAACTAGCTTAAAGTAGGGTTCATAGATCTTAAAGCAGACATTAGTTATTGTCTTAAGATCGCTTTCCAATAGCGTTTTTTATTTGAAAATCTTCCTTAATAATTTTCATGTGGCATTTCCACCTGTCCTTCAAGCTACCCTCTCTCCTTAGTGGATATTAAGGTAAATTGGATATCGTTTCTCTCTAAATTAAATTTTTTTAATTTTACACGTAAATCATTTTTCATTTTCAACTCTTGTAAAGCAATATATACAGATTCATCTTTTGCATTAATTTGTACCCAATCAGGAAGAGAATAATTGTTATTAACATATTTTAAAAATGTACGAACCGGAAGACTCAATTTGCCGACTGAAAGTGATTTCTGTTTCAGTAAAATATCCCCGTTTTCTTGAACTTCAGGCTCAAAATCCATGCTGATATCTAACTCATTTTCAAATGCTTTAATTGAACCGTATACTTCAACAAAATCCGTTAATCGGATTTCATAGTTTAAAGTATAGTTATTAAATTCTTTTTGTAAGTAGTTATTGATCAACACATTTAAATCTTCCTTTTCCGTTATAATGCCTAATAATTCTCTTTCTTCCCATATATCTTGTGATATAGAATACTCTCTTTCCCTTGATGGCATTAAAGCCATAATCGTTGCAACAATTAAAAAAAACACATTGATTATTAAAAGACTAAAAAATAACCATTTCCACTTTTTCATCCTAATAACTCCTAACTACTTTTCTGGTTTGATAACTCAAGAAAATTCATAAAAAACTAGATCGAACAAGATCATACAATCTTCGTTCGTGGTTATTATTACCATATAAAAGATCATTATGAGAATTTTTCTACTGCTTTTATAACAGTTAATCAAGTTACCTGATGATCATCATAATCAATATTTAGAAGTGAAAACGATTTAGTATGATTTGGAGCCCCCAAATCTCACGACATAAAAAACCTGAAAATCATTTTGATTTTCAGGTTTTTTTAAATTGAAATTTTATTAAGGGATTACTAAGAATAATCCCTTCTTGTGGAACAGTTCATCTGAATTACTCGTCTTTTCTGTCTTTATCGCCAATATCTTCTGGATCTTCAATTGGATCTTCTGGATCTGGCTCTCCATTTTCTTCATCCTCTTTTAACATGTTATCATTTTCATCAACACCAGGAATGTTTTCTTCACCTTCGATGATATCATTAGCGTCGTTGTCATTATTATTTGCACCGTTGCCATTATTTGCACCGTTGCCATTATTTGCGCCGTTGCCATTATTTGCGCCGTTGTCATTATTTGCGCCATTTTCATCAGCACCATTGTTATCCTCTGGAGGTGCCGGATCTGGATTTAAATCACATCCTACTGAAACCATTGCAGCTAATAATATACTTGTTAGCATGAGAAGCCATTTTTTATTCATGGTCATTCTCCTTTCTTAATTTATTTTTGACCTTAGGTCTTTGCTTATCGTTCCCCTTTTGGAAGAAATTATGAATAAACATTTCAAAAAATCCTTTAAGATAAACAAAAAAAAGATACCTCCCAATTAATTTCAGAAGGTATCTCCAAAAGGAAAAGAATCATGAACTTTTGGATTTCTCATGTCTTAATTAGTTTGTTCATTCACACATAAATATATTCCAATCTCTTGTGAATATTTACAGGGTTACTTTCCAAGCTTCTCCTCTATTCAAAATTCGTTAATCTAATAAATCTTTAAAGAGAAAAAAGCCGAACTTTGATCAAGCCAGCGCCATTTTCCTTCATATTAATGGAATAAGACTTAGATATTTAGGAGAGTTAGTTGAAGTCCTACAGGTATAGCCAAGCTGTTTGGAGGGGAATATTTATGGTGATAGAGGTGATTTTTTGAAAGACGGTCAAAAACAGCTTGAAATGCAACAACACATTATTGAGTTAAATCAGATGATGATTGAAGATTGGCAAAATAATTTTGTTTTTACAGGAGAATGGTGGATTTTATTGGGTTTAACAATAGTTCCTTGGTTTTTATGGTGGAAAATTTTAGATAAGAGGAGGATTTTAGAAATATTACTATTCGGATTATTTGTAATATTAACTACATCATTTCTTGATGTTCTTGGATGGAATTATTCAATGTGGTATTATCCCAATACTTTATTGGCGTTATGTACACCATTAGTCCCAATAAATTATTCTTTATTTCCATTCTTTTATATGTTAATCTTTCAATATTTCTCTGAATGGAAGTCGTTTATAGTAGCTTCTATTATATTATCGGCTATTTTTTCTTTTATTTTTGAACCCTTAAGCGAATGGATAAATTTCTATAAAGAACTAAAATGGAAACATATATACTCCTTTCCTATCTATATTTTATTAGGAATTTCAATAAAATTGTTAGTTGAAAAAATTACGATAGTTCACAAAAAGTTCACGTAATTATGAATTTAATAATAAATCAATATTTTAAAAATGGAAGTCCTTACTGTAGGGACTGCCTTTAAGCGTTTTATTTAATGTTGCTTGATGAATGGTTTGTTGTAGTTGTTGGAAAGTTTTTAGTTGTTGCTGAGCTTGTGAATTGAATTGGTTCATTTGTTGTATAAGTTGATTAGATTGTTGCTGACTTTTTTGTGGTGAATTCATATTATGTTGCCCACTTGATTCAAGTTGATTTAAAGCAGTTTGTATTGCTCCAAACTGGCTTTTTAATGGCAGTAGCTCTTCATCGATCTCTTCTTCTACCTTAGTAGCTCCTATGCTTTCGATCTTAGACTTTCTGTAGATTTAACTCTTTCTTTAATAACTTTTGTTTCTTTTTCCATAGCTAATTCTTCCTTGAATTGAATTTGTGTAAACAATTTAGTCTTGCCAACGGGGATCAACAAAGTTTACTTTTTATATTTATAATTTAAATTTCTAAATTAACCTAAAAGGATAAAGGAATTTAGGTAGAATAAGCAGTACAAAAGCTTCAAACGAAGATCCTTTTACATTGTATGTTGACTCAATTTGTATTCATGACCATTATTGGAGCTTCTTCAACAAGGATACGCTGCTTAGAGAAAGGCATATCTTTTTTCTTCTTGAACTAGGGGGCAGGTATGCGGTTGATTGAAATGATAATGCTGGTCAGACAATGGCGGTCTCGACGGTTACAGACAAGGAATAAGAGATATGTGGTAACGCCTTCCTCGCCACCACATTTAAGATGGAAAAAAGTTTAGTCATTTGTTTCAGATGATGGTTTTTTTATAACATCCGCATGACCAGCAACTTTAACGTGAGCTATTTCTTTTTTTACCTTTTTCTTTATTTGTTTCATTTCTCCTATTTGACGTTTTGTAACCGATACTTCATTCACTTGCACAGGGTGTTTGTTTATTTCAACTTCTTCTTCTTTTAGAGGAATTCGAAGTTCCTCCTCGTTTCCTACTTCTATTACCATTTCTTCACGTTTAATCGGAACGGTGAACGTTTTTTGTTCTTCAACGACTTCTTTATGAATCTTTACCTCACCCGTTTGTACTCGTTCTTTTTTTATGTCCAGTTGCTCTTCTCGTAATTGAATTGTTTGTTCTTTATTTTCATTAGTTTTTTCAGAGAGTACGTCGATGTTCCTTCTTGTATTTATTGTATAAATAATGCCACCAACAATTGCTCCTATAACAAGTCCTAATATGATCGTAAAACCTGTAACCCATCCAATTATGCTACCAATTATTGCACCAATAGTAATATACTTTCCCATAGAATCTCCTGAATTTATTTTTTATGTAAAGAGGATGGAAAGAAACCTACTTAACTTTTAGTTAAGTAGGTGGGAACAACTAGTCCTCTTTGATAATATCTGTATTACCATGCGATTCAATATCTGCAACTTCTTTACGGAGTACGTCCCGTACTTGTTCTGTTTCCTGAACCGAACGTTTATGAGCAGAGACCTCACCAGTTACGACCGTATGCTTTTCTACATCAATTCTTTCAGCAGTTACTGGAATGTGAACCGTTTCTTCTTCTGTAATTGGTTCATCTGTTGGTACGTGATCAATGGCTCTTTGTTCAATGATGACTTGATCATGTGAAACAGGGACATTAACTGTCTGTTCTTCTTCAATAATGTCCTTATGAAGCGCTACATCACCTGTCTCTACCCGATGTTTGTCGATGTCCAATTCTTCCTCACGAAGTTTAAGATGTGCGTCTTCAGCTGCAAATTCTGTATCAGCAGTGCGATCTACTTCACGTACCTTTTTTCGAGTTTCCTTTTGAGTTTCTTCATCGTTAAATAAATCAAAAAAGCCCATGTTGAAAACCTCCTGAGGGATGTGTTTGGATCGTACAAATAGTAATGTTTCCTGTGTGATTAAAAATATGTACTTACATTTTGCACCAGTTTCTAAATAGGGTTTGCTAAACAATTTGGTGTATTTTACATTCAAATTTTTATTAGAGATTCATTATGAACAAACTATAAAAAATGTTAGTTGAAGAAGAAATGGTAAATTTATCTTATAGTTATTATTGAAATGAAAAGTAATGCCTTGAGATATGGAATGGGAATTATTATCGTAATGTTGTTTTTTAAAAATTATATCTATGTGATGAATAATAATTTTCATAAAGATCACTTTAACTATGAATTAAATCAAAGGAGGAATCGTTATGAAATTAATAAAAAGATCACTATTCTTATTAGTAATTTGTGGACTTTTTACTGGCTGTGGTGTTGGTCAAGGAAATCAAACTAATCAGGGGAATGAAAATAAAGGCCCTGATACTCAAAATCAAGCTAATCAAGGAAATGGAAATGATATGCAAGCTCAAAATGTTAATTATAACAATGGGAATAACAATCAACCACGTATGGAA
The DNA here is from genome assembly GCF_000981385.1 of Bacillus sp. SA1-12. Lineage (GTDB taxonomy): Bacteria > Bacillota > Bacilli > Bacillales > Bacillaceae > Metabacillus. Next base: position 112,182 of record NZ_LATZ01000011.1, on the reverse strand, counting down.
GTTGCTGATGAGGCAGCAGATAAAGTAAATGAATTAGAGGAAGTCAATCAAGCATATGTTATTGTTACTAATAGAAATGCCTATGTAGCTGTTGTGTTAGATGAACAGCTAAAAGGAGAAATTAGAAGAGAAGTTGAGAATAAAATCTCTGATAAAGTTAAATCAACAGATCCTAATATAGAAAATGTGTTTGTTTCAACAAACCCAGACTTTGTAGATCGTATGACTGACTATGGAGATAAAATTCAAGATGGAAGACCAGTACAGGGGTTATTTGAAGAATTCACTGAAATGACTCAAAGAATCTTTCCTAATGCTCGTTAAATTAAAACTAATTTCCTCAAGTTTAAGCACAGGTACAAGTCAATTTTGTTTCGTGAGTAGAAAATCTCATTGTGATTGAAACCTCTTTATGGCAAAATCATTCTTGAATAGCTTTGACTGCTAAATCCTCTAAAAAGCTGCAGGGGAATGTCATAGATCATGGAAAGCGATGTTCTTCAGATTGCATGGTTTTACAATTCTGCTCCAAACTTGACTAATTGATGAAGAAGAGTAGGGTGGCCATTAGTATTTCAAACAGAAGATTTACAAGTTCCACTTACTAGTTCTAACTCATCCCTGAATTGTATTATTTCCTTTTCCTATCTTTGAGATCATTAAGAGTTCTTTCCTTGTAAGAGGATCAAATGTATCCGTTCTTTCCTAGACAGTTTGTGATAAACCAATTAAATGGAAAAAAGCACCGTTCTAGCTCGAACGGTGCTTATTAATGTTTATTGACGTTTGTTATAAATATATAGTCTCACTATTTTCTAAAACTCAATAAAATACTCAATAATAAAATAAATAACAAGTAGAGACACAAAAAATAATAGTCCATTTATTTTACGTCGGCCGAACTTACCGATGATTTTTGATAGTTTTGGTTCTAGATACCATAAGCCGATAATGAAAAACATGATAGCACTTACACGTATAATGAAGTTCGTACTATTATGTGTTAATTCTTTGAGGTGTTGATTTTAGATAATATTTCTATGATTTCTGAGGCAGGAATACCAGATTCTAGAGCGTGGAAAATAAGATTCATCCATTCATTGTCTAAATTTTTTATATTCAAGTTTTCATTCAATTAAATCCTCTCCTAAAAGGTTATTTTAATTACTCTTATTATTGGTGCTGCTGTGAGGAAAAAAAGATAAAATTAATGAACTTTGCGAAATCTTAAAGCGGGAACTATGACGTAATAGTCTCAAATGATGACAGAAAGCGGTCTTCCCGAAAAAGAGTGGAAAAAGAAAAAAAGACCTATTAAGGTCTGAATTCTTGGTTAAAGAATTCTATTATTTCTTCAACTGTAACACCCACTTCAAGGGCATGTAATAATATGTCAATCCATTCTTTGTCTAAACCCATTTCGTCAATTAATGCTCTTAACACTGTTGACCTCCTAAAATATTTTCATATTTTAGGCAGCTCAGCCATCTTAGTTTAAAACCTTAGATCTGTAGCTTTGCGTCCCAATTTTTCAAAAGGTTTGCCTTTTTCTAAATAGATTATTACTAATTTAAATAGTACAATATCCAATAAAATTAAAAAATGGTATTATTGTAACATTTTTCTATAAATGGTTATTTGGAATCTAAACAGGATAAGGAACATTTGGATAAAAACAACCTGACGTTTTAAAAGGTATCGATACCTATTAATGATAGGATTAATTTTACAGCTGCTAAAACAACAAGAATCCCTAAAAAATACTTCATAAAAAACCTCCAATCATATTTAAAGATCTATAAATGTTTCATATAAGAAAAATTTCCCTCTAAACAAATAATTCGATAGAGATGGGTCTTTTTGAGGTTAAAGGAATTAAAAATAGACCCAGGGGAAAGACACTAGAGGTTGATGTAATGGAACCTAAAGAGAGTTTTGCCATTGTTCTCTGCGAAGGTAAAGTTAAATAACAAAAATTCCTTCCATGGTGAAACAAAAATAATCACTCCTCAAGGTAAGGTGAAACAACGAAAATAATATAGGTGTAATAATTTATTGCCTAAGGAAAAATACTAAGGAAAATTAAGTAGGGAGACACCTTAATGGAGACGATTAATCCAAATAATTCAAATAAAACCAAAGGAAAAATTAACTGCAGCCGAAATGGGTAAACTTTGGGCAACATATCTGGGAAACAGTATGTCAACATGTGTGTTAAACTACTATCTTCAACATGTTGAGGACAAAGATATTAAAGATTTATTAAAAAATGCATTAACATTATGTAATGAATTTATTTTGACAATCGAAGAAATTTTTACAAAAGAAAATTTTCCAATACCTGATGGTTTTACAGAAAAGGATGTAAATATTGATGCACCTCGGTTATTTGAAGATGATTTCTATGTTCATCATTTAAAATATCTTGCAAAAGCTGGAATGAGCATTTATAGTGTAGGATCACCTTTAATGTATAGAAAAGATGTTAAGGATTTTTTTATTTACTGCCTAGATTCCACTAATCGTTTGATGGAACAAATTAAGGAAATATTAATGAGTAAAGGTTTGATCATAAAACCGCATATTATTCCAATACCGGAGAAAGTGGAATATGTTCATGAAAATTTTTTAAATGGATTCTTTGGTGATGTACGGCCATTACACGCTTTAGAAATCACCCATTTATATGATAATATTGAAAATAATGTAACTAGTAATGCCATTATTATGGCATTTGCTCAAGTCGTAAGAGATAGTAATATTAGAAAATTGTTTAATAAAGGCAGAGAACTTACCACTGAGAATGTTGAAAGGTATATCGAATTGCTACATAAAAATAATTTACCGTCCCCATCTACATTAGATCATTTAGTTTCCAATTCAACATTCTCACCATTTTCAGATAAGTTAATGCTATTTCATAAAATGGACATGTTCTCAATGAAGATCAGAGCATTTGGAAATTCAGTAGCTGTTAACGGAAGACATGACTTAGCTATGAACTATTCAAAATCTCTAATAAAAATATCTTCTTTTGTTGAAGATGCTTCAAAGATTATGATTGGGAAAGGGTGGTTTCAACGACCGCCATTAGCAAAAGATAGATAATAACCTGGATCTGTACCATTAATAATGTAATTTTTGTTTCTACTAGTGGCTGACTACTTTTACAATGGCATTTTTAATAAATATAAACTTAGTAAAAATCAAGCAATACTTTGCCTTATAAGGGACTTGCACAGGCTTCTAAGGTACTGCAACACAAAGCCCTTCCTAATGGAGGGGCTTAACTGATTTATGAACACAACTGTTATTTTGTTTCCTTTTTCCTTACATCAACCTCATAAATATTCCTTTATCATTTCTGTCTCAGGTACAATCAGGATCACAAGGATCATGCTTAAACGTATTTAACCATTACCATAGGTTAACAACTAATTGTTATTAAGTTTATTTAAATCAAAGATAACAATGAGTTTCTTTCTAATGAAAAAATGAATGTAATTATCATCTTTAACGTTATATCTGCCTTATTTACGTAATCAAATTAATTTTGCATAAAAAATAACCAACTTTAAAGCTTGTTAATTTCTTAAACTTCAAGAAATAAACTCACCATTAAAAAATCTGGTTTATGTAAACATTAATATTGAGTTGAATGAAAATAACCGCATTTTAGACAGAATACGGAACCAGAAACATAATTAATTAAATACGGTCTATCTTTATTACACTGAGGACAAAATTTTAAAATAGTTTGAGTATTATTTTCAATTGTTTTATGCATGTAATCTCCCCCTTTAAATAAAATTAACATTATTATATGTATGGGAAATAAAGGAAATGATGATAAAAAGTTAAAATACATAATAAAGGAAGAAGCAGGTCAGGAGCTTATGCCATCATTTGTGAAGTAGTTATATATACTCCACATTTTTTATTTTTTACTATACTGGATTATGCACTCATATTTACTTTACTTCGTGTTTAAATACAGTATCTTGCCATTTTTGATAGAGATAAATAATGACTGCTATGAAAAGCATTAAAAAGAAAAGCCTTAATGAATGAATGTTATTTACTTCATAAATCCCACTCCACAAGAATATAGGATGAATGACAAATGCTTGAAATAGATCAAATATGATATTGAGTATCATATAAAAAATGAAGCTTGGATAGGAAAGATAAAAAATTAGAACCGTCCCTACGAGAAAGGCACATACACAAAAGGTGTTATGGTTGTTAAGAAAAAGATTTAAGATTGAACCTGCGCTTTCTTCCGAAGTTCTTGATGATATGTATAAGGAGATTGGTATTACCAAAATCGTAACAAATGCTGTGAAGAATGAGATTTCAGTGAATATCCTCAGATCTTTCCTTTTCAAAAAATTCACCTCGTTTTACAAAAATTTTTATCACCAGTTAAACAGTATAAAAAGGATCTTCAAGTGTACTGATTGAGTATCCTTTTACATACCGGTATCCTCGTTTTGGTTTACGGAATAAGTATTCATGTTTTTTTCGGATGCAGTTTTATTTAATACGAATCAATTCATTAATAGATAGATTTTAAATAATGGAAGGATATCTTTTCAAAAAAAGTAAATAATAATTTGGAAAAATAATAGGTGTTTAAGATATGATATTTGATTTAATATAGGAATTATTTTGTATTTTATATGTTATTCGTTTTATGAACACAAGACAAGCTAGCTAATATAACAAAAGCAGAAAGTGCACTATTTCAGGTGATTTAATGAATAAAGTAAAAATAGGGAATATACAAATGTTTTATATAATGGTTGGATACGTATTAGGGACAGCCATTATTTTAGGTTTAGGGTTAAAAGTAAAACAGGATGCATGGATATTTATATTGATTGGTACGTTAGGAGGTATGTTCTTAATGACCATTTATACGAAATTATCAGCATTTTATCCTAATGATTCATTGGTTCAGATGATGCCTAAAATAATTGGAAAGTTTCTTTCATATCCTATCATTTTCCTTTATATATTTCATTTTACATATTCTGCAGCAAGGGCATGCAGAGAATTAGGAGACCTTCTTGCATCTACAATTTTAGTAGAAACCCCTCAAATTGTTATAATCGGGAGTTTCATGGTGTTAATCATTTATTGTCTAAGGGGTGGAATTGAACCTTTTTTTCGAATGGGAGAAGTAGTATTTCCTGTATATATTTTTGCTCTTATTCTGATCTGGATTCTTTTGCTTAGTGTTAAAGGAAATGATGTTACAAATTTAACTCCTATATTAGCAAATGGTGTGAACCCAGTATTGAAAGAGGCGGTTCCTGCTGCTATTAATTTTCCATTTGGAGAAACAATTGTTTTCATGATGTTTTTTCCATTTTTAAATGATAAGTACAAACTGAAAAAAATAGGAATTTTTGCCGTATTATTTGGGGGCATTCTCTTAACAGTTAATTCTATTATGATCATTTTGGTATTGGGACCAGAAATATATAGTCAAAACATTTTTGCTTTTCTTACAGCTACTAGAATGGTTTCAATTGCAGATTTTCTTGAACGTTTTGATGTACTTGTTATTCTGATGATGGTAGCTGGAGTGTTTTTTAAAACAGGAGGGTTTATGTTCGGTGCTGCTATTGGGATAGCTAATGTCTTTAACTTAAAACAAACGCGTTCAGTCATACTTGGACTTGGGACAATTATCACTTCTTTATCCCTTTTAAGTGCGACTAGTTATATGGAACATTTAAATATTGGTTCTATGTTTTTTGTTCCATATGTCCATACCTTTTTACAAATAATTGTTCCGATTTTGTTGCTTTGCATTGCATTTATTCGCAAAAGATTCAATTAGTAATCCTCAAGGACATGAAAGAAATTACTTGGAAGTAAATTTAGGTCTTTCTCTTTTTTACTAATTCGCTAAAAGAAACTGTTGCTTTACTTCAATAAGGAAGTGGAGCTTTTTCTAGTCAATTTTGAACAGATTCAATAAACATAACATCAAATATATAGAACACTGGAACCTCTATATGAACCTATTTGTTTGTAAACCAAATGGAAGCTGTATCTTTTCATTTGTAAACATGTCGGTAAGATTGGGAGATGCCTTTACCACATTGTTCTAATCCTTTGTCAAATCTTCTTCGGTTAGGCGCAAATGGTGGCTGTTCTAACCACTCATGTGAAATCATAATATTTGCATCATCCTCGGAATACTTCAGAGTTTCAGCCATTAAACGGGAATAATCTATCATCATATCTGTTATTTTCAGATATAGATACCCCGTAGTTTCCAATTCGGTTGAGTCAGTAACATCTATGTCATACGACATAGGTACAGGCAATGACCCCATCTCCAAATAACTGCCAAGGATGGGCAATATAGTTACATATAAAGAAAGTGAGAAAAGATGACCTCTGAACAGAGAGCATTTTCTCAGTCAACTTTTAGCCTTTTTAAAAATGTCCTTTACAAAGGGTACACTTTATAATGTGGAACCTTTTTTTATTTTCAAAACAACCGTCTACCGAGTGACAAGATTCTGAAGATCATTTATTTATGAATGGAGTTACAGAAGGGAGGAAAAGTCTTACTAATGTTGTTGATTTTTTATGGAGTATGATTCTTGAATAGATAAAATCAGTAAGTTTGAAATCTCAATTGTGATTTGTACTATAAAGAAATTACTCTTTGTTGCGTATTATCTGACGCAGAAGGTTTTGCTGCTCTTTAAAGGAGATTGATTTCAGTTTGTTTGCGTAGTGGATCAAATATTAGGTTTTTTAAATATGAGCTAAGATTAGGCAAATTCTTACTACTAGTATTGATCATGCTACAAGAGGATTTTCATTAGAAGATCCTTTTCGATGCCGCCATTACCTTATTATCCAACTCCATTTATTTTAATTAATAACATTCTGATTAAGAAGTTTTTTTAACATTTCAAATTGTGCTTGCCGATTTGAATCATTTAAGACACCAGCTGAAAATCCCGTATCAAATGCCCACAAAGCAATACGAATCGTCTGTTCAGAAATGCCGTAATTTCTCATTGATTGTTCGTAACAATTTTTTGCCTCATCTCTAAAAGTCATTAATGTCACCTCACATTTAATGATACAAGGGTGACATAGAAAGCGCTATGTATACAAGACTATTTTCATTTTAAATGTGCCATTTATCAATATAGATATCTAACGATTGTATGATTTTTGCTTGAAAGGCCATACATTTGAGAATGAAAATAAAGAAGCTAAAGCAGAAAAAGATGCCATAGTACGTTATAAATCACTTTAGATATAATACCGTACAATTTCGCTTTGGATATATAAGTGGATGGAGCCATTATCATACTTTCATGAAACAGTTTGGCGGGGATATTGTAAAATATAGTTATCCCAGCGAAGGAAACAGAAGCATTGATTGTCTTATGTAGATGTCATTCAAAAGGTTAACATAAAAGGAGGCAGTAACGTGAAAACGTGTCCTTATTGTGGAAGTGAAGTTGAACCATATGGCGATAAATTTTCTTGTCTTTATTGTGAATTGATTTTAGATAAGAAAGATGTGCAACAGAACGGGAAACGGAAGGACTGTCTCCCAGCTTCTCAGCCCTCTTATAAAGACTTATATCGAACCACGACTGAATTAATGACCATGAATACGATTGAGTTGTTGTATCTTTTAAAATTTGCAAGAGCAGAGCGAGGTTCCATTTATAGCCAGCGTAAATTATTTCTCCAAGCAATGAAGGAAGGTGCCTCTGGTTATGAAGAGGCTGAGAAGTATACGTTTAAAGAGTATGAATTCTGGACACGTAAATGTTTTGTATTAGAAAATCTTATCCGTGAACGAATCAGTTATATACCTCAAAAATTAACAGAATCATATATTCAAAATTTTGCTGGCAGAATGTTAAATTCATCAAAGAAAGATATGTCTATAAAGCAGCCGAAATGCCTAAAGTGAAGCCCCTTAAAATGTTTGCTGAGGGATTTAAAAGGAAAGTGGCAGCCGACAGGCTAAATTGTGTCTTCATAGGGTGGTTTGATCGAACATATTGCTCTTTACATAAAACACGAGGATGGACGCATTGGAAAGTTAAGTGTGCGATGCTTCAATCAGAAAGAATTGTTCTCTTCGAAGAAGGAATAGCAGAAGATACCATTGAATTTAGTTTTGATAGAGGAATTGAAGGAAAGAAGCGGCTGTTAATCGAAAGAAGATGGCCATCTTTATTTCTGTTGCATTTAAATTATAAAAATAAATATTTTATATACATAAAGGAGTTCCCTGGAGTGATAAACATAGAAAAAACCTAGCAAAAATTGACGGGAAAACAAAATTAGTCGGATTGCTGGCTACACCAATCGGACACAGTCTTTCACCGCAAATGCATAATTTAGGATACACATTAAAAGGTTTGAATTATACTTACCTTGCATTTGAAGTCGGTAATGAGACACTTAAGGAAGCAGTAGAAGGATTAAAAGCAATAGGGGCTGCAGGATTCAACGTATCGATGCCAAATAAAATTGAAATCATCAAATATCTTGATGAACTGGATGATAGTGCGAAATATGCTGGAGCAAGTAACACAGTAGTCAATCGAGATGGCAAGCTCATTGGCTACAACACAGATGGTTTAGGCTATGTGAAAAACCTTAATGAGCATGGAGTTGAATTAAAAGGTCAAAAGGTGACATTAGTTGGTTCAGGTGGTGCAGCAACAATAATGGCGATTCAATTAGCACAATTAGGCGTTCGGGAGATCAGCATCTTTGCTCGTAATGATCCATACTTTTATCAAGCAATCCAAAACGCAAACTATATCAATCATGAGTTAAAAGCTTTTGAGGTAAAAGCAAACATCTTCCCGTTAGAGGATAAAAAAACATTCCGTAAAGAAGTGGCTGAAAGTGCAGTCCTTGCAAATGGAACAAGTTTAGGAATGAAACCATTTGATCACTTGAGTATTGTCGATGATATGTTAGATGTGTTACGCAAAGACTTGGTCGTGACGGACGTAGTATACAACCCTAAAAAGACGAAATTATTGGCACAAGCTGAAGAAGCTGGCGCAATACCAATCAGTGGTTTAGGCATGATGCTATGGCAAGGAGCTCTGGGATTTAAATTATTCACTGGCGAGGATATGCCAATAGAAGAAATTAAAAAAATAATGTTCGGTGAAAACGTTTAATTGTTAAGAGTAAGTAAAGATATGAAGGAATGTAATCTTTTTATCAAAGGGAGGGTTGCTGTAGAAAATCAAATCAACAAATTATGAGCTTAACTCAACCTGTACTTATGAATCTCAAAATTGAAACAGAATTCTATGTAAGGAAAAATAAATTAGTGGATGAAGATGAACTTGAAAAATTGGGGGAAATCTTCACAACCTAAAAATGTTTTGTTTTTATTAAGGTTTTGGCAGAAGAAACAATAGAAGGTAGTACAGCTATCTATGGTGGAAACTTAATCCCGTCCAAAACTTCATACATTATTCACTCAGAGGGATTTTCCTTCATCCCTCACTGAGTGTTAGTTGAATATTCACCAGCTGCTTTATCTAATAGGATGCTGGTCATGGTGCCGATAAATGCACTACCGATAATATCAAATGGATAATGATGTCCTACCCAAATACGGGAGAAGCCTGTCAATACTGATATTACCCACATGATTGAACCAAGGACGCGGTCATAAAGAAAAATAGATGTAGAAATTGCAAACACAAGCAAGGTATGTTTACTTGGAAATGTAGAATCCATTTTTGAAGGAATAAGTATGCCGACTCGACGTTTCACAAAGGGACGTGGTTTAAAATAAAACAATTTAATTAAGGTGTGAATAAACAAAGTAACACCCATAGATTTCGTTGCTTTACAAGTAACTCTTTTATAAGAATCATTCTTAAACCACATAAAAATCAACACGAAAATAAACACATAACGAATCTTATTTGAAATCAATATCATCAGCAAATCAATTGGAGAACAACGTCCAGAAAGCTGAGTGATTAGCTTAAATACTTTACTGTTCATAAAGATTATCTCCTAACATTATGGATACAAATAAAATTCCCAACTAAGCAAGAAATATGTATAAATCCTAAAGAAGAGAATTCTCTGTACCTGTTATAACATTAAGTAGACTATTTGGTTAACTTGAATTTTATTCTCAAAAATTATTCGTTACTAAGGAAGTTGATACTGATTAATGGTATGAAGGTAAAAGAGTAGATGAAGGCGGTTTGAGTAGGATATCTGTCAAAATCTACAATCTGTTAAATTTGCTAATTTATTCAACAGGTATCATAAATTTCGTAAGAACAATAGATCGTTCGAAAGAACACCCAAGTACCCTTTTGGTACTTGGGTGTGGGAAACCTTACTTCTAAAATAATTGATACGGTTAGTAAATTAAAGAAGAAAATAATCCCTTATCTAAACGCATAATTAAATACTCCGAGATATAATGGTCCGAGTAAGAGAATAAGTGTAATTCCGATAAATGCTAGTTTAATGGATTGAGGTGTATCATCGTCAAGTTTTACATCTTCATTGAACTTTTTAAAACTAAAATAAACATCCCATATTAAACCACCTGCAAATACAATTTTCCATACGAGTGTATTTAAAATCTGGGTATCCGTTACGTAACCAAATAAACCAATCCAAGTGATGATGGAAATTACAAAATCTAATATTCCAAGAGGACTTTTGAAACTGGTTAAGAGTATGCCAACGGCAGCTATTGCTAGAAACCCTAAGTAGCAATACCAAAAAATATCAATCATGATCTTCCTGCTTTCTCCCTATAAGTTGTGCTTTCATTATAAATGAAAGCAACATCATGATAAATATCAATAATAGGTAATTCTCTTGAAATGTATCCTTTTAGGTAATAGATCTCTATTGAGAGTATGGGAAACAAAATAATGAAGCGATATTGTTAGCTCTCTTTCTGTATAAAAGGCTCTTTATGTCATGCGATTACCACCTATAAATAAAAAAATTCGTGATTTGAAGACTTTTTTAGTCAAAAACTCCCCTTATGTGTCGTACTTTATGCTCGGGGGTCGATAAAATGAATAAATATAAAATAAATTATTACTTTGATCATGGTTTTGTAGTATCGCAAATAGTAGAGTCTGACTCTAGAGAAAGTGTGATAAAAGGTTTAATCCAAGAAGGCATGATTGACTTCACAGATGCAGATAATATCTATCATCTATTTAATATGAAAGATATTAAGCTAATCAATGTCATGGAAGTCGAACTCGAACCAGCTTGAACTATTATTTGAGATAGTTTAACTATCGAATGTTATATTTATAGACCATCTTATAGAGTTTACTAAAAAATATATTATTGTTGTTTAACACCCTCACTACTAATTAAGAGGGTGTTTTTTGTTTAATGGACCTTTTGGTCGAAATTATCGATCGCAATGAGATGATTGTAAGACCTTTTATATCACTCTAATAAGTGGGTGAAGAAGAGAGGTCTTTTTTTCATTTCTTTTTTATTTTTTACTAATCTTCTTTTATTAATAGTTATAACTATGCAAATGATTCCAATACAAAGATACAAGCTTCAATTCCTAAAAAAGGTAGGAATAGGGGCTTTTTTATGTTTTTGAAACTCAAGCTGAAAACGAATGGTTTTTCTATGAATTGTAACTAATTACCCATTTGTATTCTTCACACTAATGTCACATTTTTTACGACTTATTTATAAATTTACAAAAGCTTTACAAAAGGTTAATAGTGAATTTACAATTTGTGTTTATTGTTAGTAGTAGAAAAATGAAGGGAAAGTAGTTAGAAGTTGCCAATAGATCATCTTTGGAGGTTTAGAAATGATGTTTAAGAGTAAGACAACGATAGGATTATTGGTACTATTTTTAGTTGCCGTCTTATCAGCATGTGGCAATAGTAATAACGAAGCAGAACCGTTAAAAAAGGGTTCGGATACAATTGCTATTTCGGGATCTACATCTGTAGGACCGCTGGCTGAAAAAATTGCAGAAAAATATAAGGAAAAAAATGAGATTAATATAGAGATCAATCAAATAGGTTCTTCCGCGGGTATAACTAACGCAATAAGCGGTGTGTCAGAGATTGGAATGTCTTCGCGTGATTTAAAAGAAGAGGAAAAAGCAAAAGGTCTAGAAGAGACTATCATCGCTTACGATGGGATTGTAGTTGTGACTCATCCTAGCAATAAAGTTGAAAACCTTACGATGGAACAAGTAAAGGATATTTTTACTGGTAAGGTTACAAACTGGAAGCAGCTTGGGGGAGATGACATGGAAATTGTAGTCGTTTCCAGGGAAGATGGATCAGGTTCACGTGATGCATTTCAGGAAATTGTAGGATATTCTTCAGGCGAATTAATAAAAAGTTCGATCATTGCGAGCGGTAACGGTAATATAAAAACGACCGTTGCGACCAATAAGCATGCAGTAGGTTTTATTTCATTTGAATATATTGATCCCTCTATTTCAACGGTAAAGATTAATGGAGTCGAGGCTACTGCAGAAAATGTTCTCCAGCAAAAATATAGCTTGTCACGTCCATTCTTGTTTGTACATAAGAAAGAACAACTAACTGATGCCGGACAACAATTCATTGAGTATATTTTAAGTCCAGAGGGACAAGGGATTGTCGAGGAAACAGGAGCTATACCAGTAAAATAATACCCTTTCACTGATGGATGATTTGATGTTTCAGACATGCCATCATGTGGAAAATCAATTTTGGAGGAATGCAGTATGCCACGCCTTTCTGTTGAAAAACAAGAGGTTATCGGAAAATCAAATAAAAAGAAGTATGTACTGGAGAAGGTATCAGCAAGAATATTTCAGCTTTGTGCACTTCTTTCCGTTTTCAGTTTATTGTTAATCATAGGATTTGTATTTTATAAAGGATCACTGCCGTTTGTTGCAGATGGATATAGTTTTATCGACTTTATTTTCGGAGTGGATTGGGTACCAAGTGAAGATAAGTTTGGGATATTGCCAATGATTGTAGCGTCCATATATGCCACAATTGGCGCCTTGATCATTGGAGTCCCTATAGGCTTATTTACAGCCATTTTCTTAGCTGAAATTGCACCAAAAAGCATAGCAAAAATCATCTCGCCAGCCGTACAGCTACTGGCGGGTATCCCATCGGTTTTATATGGAGTATTCGGGCTTGCCATTATTGTCCCTTTTTTACAAAATAATTTGAACTTAGTAAAGGGGCAAAGCTTAATTGCAGTCATTCTTGTTCTAGCCATTATGATGCTTCCAACCATCGTGACTGTAGCTGAAACAGCCATCCGGGCAGTACCGAAAACATACCGTGAAGGTTCTTTAGCGCTGGGGGCATCTCAAATAGGGACCATTTTTAAAGTAGTTGTACCTGCGGCTAAGTCAGGAATTATGGCGGCAATCGTTCTAGGCTTAGGGAGAGCGATCGGTGAAACAATGGCTGTTATATTGGTAGCAGGAAACAGTCTCATCATACCGACTAGCATAACAGACAGTGTTCGTCCATTAACAACAAATATTGCATTAGAAATGGGTTATGCATTTGGAACACATCAAGAGATGCTGTTTGCCACAGGTATTGTTTTATTCTCTTTTATTTTAATATTGAATTTTGTATTAGCAAAAATAAGTGCGAAAGGTGGTAATTAAGTTGAGAAAGTTTAAAGATAATGTGTTACGCGGACTTCTCTGGTTATCAGCTTTCTTGACTGTTGCCGTTCTAGTTACAATAGTTGGTTATATATTTTATAAGGGATATCGATTGATAAACATCGATTTTATCTTTGGTGATTATTCTCCTTCAGGAGACGGCGGCATTTGGCCGATGATTGTGACGACAATCTATACGATTGCCATCTCATTATTAATTGCGACGCCAATCGGAATTTTGGCAGCTGTTTACCTGCAAGAGTATGCCAAACAAGGGCGATTGGTAAGATTAATCCGTTTTGCAACAGAGAGTTTAACAGGAATCCCATCGATTATTTATGGTTTATTTGGGGCCGTATTTTTTGTGACCACTTTAAAATTAGGCATGTCCATTATAGCTGCCTCATTGACATTAACGATTATTGTATTGCCTGTCATTATTCGAACAACTGAAGAATCGTTAAAGACGGTCCCCCATTCGTATCGGGAAGGCTCGTTAGCTTTGGGAACGACTAAGTTGCAAACTTTATATAAAGTCATTTTACCAAGCGCAATGCCAGGTATTTTATCTGGAATTATTCTCTCAATAGGAAGAATTGTTGGTGAATCGGCTGCTATATTTTTAACAGCTGGAACAGTGGCAGCCATGCCGGAAAGCATCTTCTCCTCGGCAAGGACTTTAACCGTTCATTCTTATTTGGTAACACAGGAGTCAGGGGACATAGAGCTTGCAGCTGCTGTTGGGATTGTCTTAATTGTGATCATATTGGTTTTGAACCTTTCAGCGACGTTTATATCAAAGAAATTAAATAAAGCTGACTATTAAATGAGGTGAATATTATGGCGATAACAATGTTTGAACGTAATCCTGCAGAGAAGGGAAATTCAGATATGCAGCAGCAATCAGAAGGAACAGCGAAAATCAGCGTCAGAGATTTGGATTTGTTCTATGGAGAAAAACAAGCCCTTTATCAAATTTCTTTAGATATACAAGAGAAGGAAGTTACAGCTTTAATTGGTCCTTCAGGCTGCGGTAAATCAACCTTCTTACGAACTCTTAATCGTATGAATGATTTAATTGACGGCGTGAAAATTAATGGCGATATTATCATTGATAACGAACATATTTACCAAACCAATGACGTTATAAAGTTAAGAACGAAGGTAGGTATGGTCTTTCAAAAGGCAAACCTATTTCCGATGAGTATTTACGATAATGTGGCGTATGGACCTCGGATGCAAGGGATTAAAAATAAAAATGAATTGAATAAGATTGTTGAAGAAAGCTTACGTGGTGCTGCAATATGGGATGAAGTGAAAGATCGTCTAAAAACTTCAGCACTAGGGCTATCAGGCGGTCAACAGCAACGTGTTTGTATTGCGCGAGCGATTGCCATGAAGCCTGACATTATCTTAATGGATGAACCAACTTCAGCTTTAGATCCAATATCAACTTTAAAAGTAGAAGAATTGATTGCACACATGAAGAAAGACTATACAATCGTTATTGTTACTCATAATATGCAACAAGCTGCACGTGTATCTGACAAGACGGCATTTTTCTTAAATGGTGAAATTGTCGAATATGATGCAACAGACGTGATCTTCTCCATGCCAAAAGATAAGAGAACAGAAGATTATATTACAGGCAGATTCGGTTGATTTTGGAGGATATTATATGATCGTTCGTGAAAAATTTGAGAATAATTTGCTGGAATTGCAAGCTAAAATGGCAGAAATGGGTGAACTTGCTGTTTTCTCATTAGAGAAGGCTTTTAGCGCTTTTAAAACACAAGATATCGAATTAGCTTTAAAGGTTATTGAAGAAGATACGGTAATTGATCAACTTGATACTGATATTAATCAATTTGCAATATGGCTGATTGCAAAAGAGCAGCCTGTTGCAAGGGATTTGCGCAAAGTGATTGGGGCTTTAAAAATTTCCTCAGAGATTGAGCGTATAGCTGATTTTGCTGTAAATATTGCAAAATCTACCATCATCATTGGAAAATCTAAATCTTTGGTGAATATCACAAATCTTGAGCAAATGAAAGAGATATCGATCCAAATGTTTCAAAAGGCTTTACAATCATTCTTTGAAGAAAATATGGTTCTTGCTAGAGAAGTAAGCGATCTGGACGATAAGGTTGATCAATATAATGGTGAAACATATAAAATGATCACTAGCTACTTGAGTGAACATCCAGAAGAAACAAATAAGTTGGTACAATATTTATTCGTCAATCGTTATCTTGAACGAACAGCTGATCATATCACCAATATCGCAGAAAGTGCGGCTTATTTAATAAAAGGTCAAATATATGATTTCAATTCTTAATTGAACCTGCATTTCGTTTGATTGCTCACGCTAGTTTATATAGAAGGAATATGTAAAAAGTCCAATTTCTTATCAAACTGAGAAATTGGACTTTTTAATTTGGTGATCATTGTGATTATAATTTGCTATGTAACTTGTGTGACGGTTTATTAAATTATTCCTTACCATTTAGTCCTGGTTAAACTTCTTTTCAAAAAGTGCTATTGGGGGTAGTATAGATTTTGATGTGTGTGTTATCGAACTCTCGTAAAACCCAAAGCCTTTATAAAGAATATTTATTTTAAAAAACGGTTATAAAGTGGATGGCTCGAATAATCTGTAATTGGATGGTTAACTTAGTAAAAAAATGAGTTACATTTAGGATAGTTCTTAAGTGGATGCCTCCAAAGGCGGAATTTGGATGGTCTATAAAAAATGATCCTTATCTATTTTTTAAAGGAGAAATGTTTATGGCAATTGCAGTTATACTTATTATTGTTTTGGCTATATTGGCATTAGTCGGGACCATACTTGCAGCCAAGGATACGGATGCAAATTATAGTAAGAAAACAAAAGGGAATGTAACTCGATTGACGGCAATCTATGCTGTTGTTATCTTACTCTCTATGTTAGTGGTTGGTTTGTATATCGCTTATAGATAAGCAATAGAAA
Organism: Bacillus sp. SA1-12; assembly: GCF_000981385.1. Lineage (GTDB taxonomy): Bacteria > Bacillota > Bacilli > Bacillales > Bacillaceae > Metabacillus. The sequence goes on along the minus strand of NZ_LATZ01000011.1, from coordinate 95,500 downwards.
ATTTTTATAAATGAAAATGATGAAGGTGTAAGCAATGGATTGGAAACCTGATCGTGAAGATAAAAAACCAATATATAAACAAATTGCAGAATATATTGAACAGGGGATTGGCACTGGACAATTTCCTGCTGATCGTGTTTTACCTTCTGAAAGAACATTGGCAAAAGAACTAAATGTTAATCGCAGTACAGTAGTGTCCGCATACGAGGAATTACAGTCACTTGGGATTGTGGAACGAAAAAAGGGGAGCGGGACTAGTGTTAGTACGGATATTTGGGGCATTTCCCATAAACGTATCCCGAATTGGGGCAGATATGTAGAGGATGGCTCGTTTTTACCGAGTCTTCCGCTTGTCCAGCGAATCCGATCAGAAATTCAAAATAATCATTTGGTAAACTTAGCCAGTGGAGAATTATCACCTGAGTTAATGCCAGATGATCAGTTTAAAAACATATTGTCCTCACAAGTTTTCAATGGGAAACTGGGATATGATCATCCGCATGGTAATGAAGACCTTAGAAATACGTTAGTCTCACATGTGAAAGAAACGAAGAAAATTGATACGGATTCCTCTTCTATCCTCATCACTTCTGGTGCACAACAAGCACTTCACTTAATCGTGGAGTGTCTGCTTAAACCCGGGGATGCCGTTGCAATTGAGGATCCATCATATTCCTATTCTTTACCTGTTTTTCAATCTGCCGGGTTAAGAACATTTCTTTTACCTGTTGATAAAAACGGCGCAAATCCTGAGGATTTGCTTGCTTTGCATAAAAAGCATCGCATTCGGATGGTCTTTTTGAATCCAGAATATCAAAATCCTACAGGTACCATTCTAAGCCTTTCGAGACGGAAGAGGTTCTTGGAGATATCCAGTGAATTTGGTATCCCCATCATTGAGGACGATCCATACAGTTTAACTTCTTATAACGGTAAAGTAAATGCCACATTAAAATCCCTTGATACCAATGGGAATGTTCTATATATTAGTTCGTTATCAAAGATCGTTGCATCTGGATTAAGAATTGGCTGGATTATTGGTCCCCCGCAGGTGATCCAGCGTCTTGCTGATGGAAAACAGCAAGTTGATTTTGGGCATAGTGTATTTCCTCAATGGATTGCCAATGAATTTTTGAGGTCAACCTATTTTACCTCTCATATAAATATTGTTCGAAAAGAACTTATGCATAGAAGAGATGAGCTTATCTTAAGTCTAAAGGAGATTATGGGGGAGCAGATTGATTTCCTAACCCCAGAAGGCGGCATCCATTTGTGGTGCAAGGTAAATCCATCGATAAATGAACATAAATTATTAGAAGAATCGATCAAAAATGGAGTTGCGTTTGTACCGGGAAGTATTTTAGGTTCTAAAAAAGGGTTTATACGTTTTACCTATGGACGGGGACAATTAGGCATGATTCGGGAAGGAGTCTTACGATTCGCTGAATCATTAAATCATTTAAAACTGGATGGTTAATGAACGATGGTAGAAGCAAGATTTTCCGGTAAGAGCACTTTCTTGGATCTAAGTTGGAGTTCTTTTGGAAGCTTCTTTGATTAATGCCGATAGATGAAAGGTAAAAAAGGCTGCAACAATGTTGCGGCCTTTTTTAGGTTATTATTTATAGGTTCTTTTAGTAAATCTCACCATCTTTTAAATGATGTCCTGATTAAGCAAATTGTTCGTTTGAAGGCCTTCAGAACGCAGACAATACGCAACTGTCTTCCTTTTGTATATTTTAATGACATTAACATGATCGGTATAACTGTACACAAAGAAACGAACTTTGTTTTTCCCGTTTTTAACATCTATGACCAATGGAGTCACATTGTTCTCAGGATTTCCATAATATTTCTCAATAAAGAGTGCTTCGTTGAAAGAGTGTATGACTTGATTTTTGTCATCACCTTCCAAACTCTTTCCGTCAATGGTTACAGTGACAGATGTGTCATGAAGTGTTGGGTGCAATTCGAACTTGCTAATAAGCCATTCAACAACACCTGTTGGAAGACATGTCACAACTATTTTAGCAAGGGCAAAAAGAGTCAACATAACGATAAAAGTCCATGTCATCATTGATCATCTCCGTTTACTTTCTATATTCAAACGTTTGTCATGTTCCTGGGACAATTCGAAGCTTGGTAGTCATTAAGCTACTTTGCATTCTTTCTTATCATAAAGAAGTTCTTAAAGAAAAGGACCATCCACTTATCAAATGATTATCCATCCACTTTGAAGTGAGGACGTTATATTCGTTTCTTACATTAAGTTGAAAATGCTAAAGAGGTATCCCCTGATGTTCATTATCAGGGAGATACCTCTTTTAGAGAGAAAATAATTACTTATCATATTCTTTTATGACAAACAACCTAGAGGAATAGTCATGTGGGTGTTCACGTGACCAAAAATCTGAGGCCCTGTCAGTATAATCATCAGCAAGAATAATTCCTATATTCATTAATTCGTCACCATAATGAGTGGTAGTGCTTCCATTTATGGTGTAGAGTTTGTTTGGATCAAGGCCTTTTAATATTATCCTGCTATAGCGATCATTTGGCTTTGCTAACACCTGATAATAACCGACATTTGCCTCCTTTTTATCTAGAGACACAACCATCCATGACGTTTCATTAGAATGAAATGGGTTCAACAATCGATAAAATTTTCCGTTACGGATTAATTCACGGTTTTCCTTAAAAAATGCTACCTGTTCTTTTATCTTTGTCTGTTCTTCTTCTGTTAGCTTTGTCACATCTAATTCATAACCAAAAGTGCCGAAGTAAGCAACATTGGCACGAGTATCAATTGGAGTCATGCGGCCAACTTGGTGATTTGGAATAGCGGAAACATGGCTGCCAATTGAACTTAACGGATAAACCATCGAGGTACCATACTGAATTTTTAATCGTTCCACTGCATCTGTATTATCGCTTGCCCATGTTTGAGGTGCATAAAATAACATCCCTGGATCAAAGCGCGCTCCTCCTCCTGCGCAAGATTCAAAGAGGATTTTCGGATATTTTGCTAGTAACCTTTCGTATAAATCATAGACTCCTAGAATATAGCGATGGAAAACTTCTCCCTGTTGATCAGCTTCTAAGGTATGAGAAAAAGCCTCCGTTATATAACGATTCATATCCCATTTAATGTAGGAAATCCTTGATTGACTAATAATGTTATCCATCAGCATGAAGATATGATCAACAACTTCTTTTCTGGAAAAATCTAAAACAAATTGATTCCTACCATGTGATGCCTTGCGGTTAGGTGAGGAAATAATCCATTCTGGATGTTCATCATATAACTTTGTCCCTTTAGAAATCATCTCAGGCTCAAACCATAATCCGAATTTCAATCCTAAAGCTTCAACTTTCTCTGAGAGACCTCTTATCCCGTTTGGTAGCTTATCTGTATTTTCGAACCAATCTCCTAATGAACTTGAATCATCATTTCTTTCTCCAAACCAGCCATCGTCCAGAACAAATAATTCAATTCCTAAATCCTTTGCTGATTCGGCAATAGTTAATATTTTCTTCTCATCAAAATTAAAGTATGTTGCTTCCCAGTTGTTAATTAAAATAGGACGTACTTTATCTCGCCAATATCCACGTGCCAATCGATCACGATACAGTTCATGATATGTTTGACTCATGCCGTTTAACCCCTCATCAGAATAAACCATGACACATTCAGGTGTTTGAAACGATTCACTAGGTTTTAGCTTCCAATTAAATAAAAATGGATTAATTCCCATTAAAACTCTAGTAACGTTATACGTATCAACTTCAACCTGACCAAGGAAATTCCCGCTATAAACTAAACTAAATCCATAAACTTCTCCAACATGCTCAGTAGTATCGAATCTTTTTAGCGCAAAAAAAGGATTATGCACATGACTGCTTGCTCCTCTAGTACTAGATATAGATTGAATGCCCTTGGATAATTTTTTTGTCTGGATATGTGCTTCTCTAGCCCAGGCTCCATACAAGGAAACCATTTCAAATTGATCATCAGGCAGATCAACACTAGTGCTCATGGCATGCTTAAGAAAAAATGGTTCTTCGCTTTCATTAATGAAACGTGAATTTCTTGTTAATACATTCCGATCAGTATAAATTGTATAGCTTAAAATTAATTTTGCTTGTAAGACATGATCCACAAGCGTAATTTCTAACGTTTCAGCTTCGTGTGCTTCATCCACGTATGTTGCAGGAAGAGCTTCAAGAGTCGGTTTCCCATTGAAGATTTGATAGCTTTCATATTGAAAGTCCGTTATATGACTTCCTATGTGATTTGTAATCATATGTGCTGGGAAACGGAAATCCGTTGTTCCATAACTCGGATATTCTTGTTTAATGTGCTCTAAAGAAGAGGTATGGTCGCCTTCAAGCATATTGCAAGACGGCCTTATTTCACGCTCGAGAAGATGATGAAAAGACTCACGATGTTTAATCTTTTTTCCGTAATATAAGTGTTCTAATTGATTGCTTTTTTCTAAAACTCTGAAAATGTAACTTACTTTTTCATTAAATAAGTGAAATTCTTTTGGCTCTTCATTTACAATTATTGACATTGTAATCACCATCCTAACTGGGTATTTGTTGGTAGAAGTCTAACTTTAAAGTTTAATAGTTTGTAATTACATCAATAAGACTTCTATATGCTAGTTAATAAATTAAGTTAACGTAAAGTTAATAAATTTCTTAATGATTATATCATCATTCTCCGAAAAAGGTAATAATTTTCTTAGACTCTTTTAGGCATACTTTTATGAATTATACATTCATTTATTGGACGATGACCAATGTAATAAACATGTTTCGTGATATTAAACAAATTAATAGGCTGTTTCTTCCCTTAATAAGTAACATAAACTTCTAATTTACTATGTTAAAGAAGACTATGTGTGATGAAGCCATTTCAAACTACTTTGACATAACGTAGTTTACAAAGTAACATTTAATAAAGTTAACGATAAACTAATTGTAGGAGGATTAAACATGTTGAGAGAAGAAATGGAACAACATTTAATTGGGCATATATTGCCTTTTTGGATGAAGTTAAAGGATGAAAAGCATGGCGGTTTTTATGGAAGGGTACATTTTGATTTAAGTATAGATAAGGAAGGGGATAAAGGTGGAATTGCAGCTTCAAGATTTTTATGGTCATTTTCAGCTGCATATAGTGGGATAAAAAAAGCCGAGTATTTAGAATATGCCAATCATGCCTATAGATTTCTAGTTGAAAAGGTTTATGATCATGAACATCACGGGTTATTTTGGCTTGTCGATTACAAAGGCAATCCTGTTGAAAGCCAAAAACACGTGTATACACAATCCTTTGGGGTCTATGCATTGAGTGAGTATTACCTTGCAACCAAAAATAAAGAAGCATTAAATTTTGCTATGCTTATTTTTAGATTGATAGAAACTTATGGATTAAATAAGGAAAATAATGCGTATAAAGAAGAATTTACTCGAAAGTGGAACGAGCTCCCTAATGAAAAGTTAAGTGAAAAAGGCATAACTGCTGATATAACAACAAATACGCATCTTCATATATTAGAAGCCTATACAACACTATACAAGGCCTCAGGTGATCCTCTAGTAAAAGAACGGTTAACAAATCTAGTTGAAACCTTTTATGAAAAAATTTATAACAAAGCAACGAAATTTTTACATGTATTTTTTGATAGAGAGTGGAATTCATTACTCCAATTGAAGTCCTTCGGTCATGATATTGAAGCTAGCTGGTTAATAGATGAAGCAATAAAGGTTTTAAATCTTGAAGATGATCGTTATATAAATATGGTGATTGATATTGCTTATAATATTGCGGATACTGCTATTCTTGAGGATGGTTCTGTTGCAAATGAACAGCATTTTGAACATGTGGATTTAACTCGTGTGTGGTGGGTCCAAGCAGAAGCAATGGTCGGATTTCAAAACGCTTATCAAAGGACGAAAGATAAAAGATTCTTAAAAATAGTTGATAAATTATGGAGATACACACAAAAAAATATTGTGGATCCTCGTCCAGAAGGAGAATGGTATTGGTCTGTTGAGGATAATGGTAAGCCTACGGAAAGAGCGGTTGGGGAGCCATGGAAAGCACCTTATCATAATTCAAGATTCTGTTTAGAAATGATGAAAAGGACGGAGGGAAATAATCAATGAAAAATACTTGGAACTAGGCCGAAAACTAAATGAATGATTAAGTAAAAAAACTAAATAATTGCTGACTTTTATAAAGGAAAAGTCAGGAATAAATGTAACATCATATAACTTCTATTTTAAATAACTCATTAACATGGGCAGATAATGTTAAAAATAAAAAATAATACTCACTTATCTACTTTCAATGTTAAGCGGGTTTACATTGCTAGAGCAAAGATAGAAAAGCTTGTTGGATTACACGTTCAATATACTTGAAAATTCCATACTGTTAATAGATTGTGCAATACAACGATAAAATTAATTACGATGAACTTAAATTTACTTAATAGGGTTGAAAAGTAACTTTAGGTGGCATTAATTGTTATGGTATAATTTCATTATCATTTTAAATTGATAATTGGTTATCTCGGAGGAATAAAATGAAAAACAATGTGACGATGAGAGATATAGCAGATCGTTTAGGAATCAGTAGTGTAACCGTTTCAAAAGCACTGAATGATAAAGAGGGTGTAAGTGAGGAGCTTAAATTAAAAATTAAAAACCTTGCCGAAGAAATGGGATACCGTTATAACACTTTAGCTAAATCAATGAAAGAGGGATTGTCTTATAATATTGGAGTCATCGTTCCAGAGCGTTTTACAGATGCAGGGCAATCATCCTTTTATTTAAATGTATATCAAACAATTACCAGAGTATTGGAGAATAGAGGGTACTATGGAATTCTCTATATCCTAAATCATGAAGATGAAAAACAATTAAACCTACCGAGAATTTACACAGAGAAAAAGGTAGATGGATTTATTATCCTTGGTCAAATCAGCAAGGGATATATACAAAAAATCCAATCTATCGAGCTGCCGAAGGTTTTTCTAGACTTCTATGATGAACATGCGGATATTGATTCAGTTATTACAGATAACTTTTACGGGGCTTATGAGATGACGAATTATTTAATGCAAAATGGACATCGCGAAATAGCTTTTGTTGGGAATCTGTATTCAACAAGCAGTATTCAAGATCGATTCTTAGGTTTCTATAAATCATTACTTGAGCATAAAATCGAACTTAAGCAAGATTATATTTTAAATGACCGTGATGAAAAAGGTGCATTTATTGATATCAAATTACCAGATAAGCTCCCGACAGCATTCGTGTGTAATTGTGACCAGGTTGCACACAATTTAGTTCATAAGCTAACAAAGCTAGGCTATAATATACCGCGAGACTTTTCGGTTGTAGGATTTGATAATGACATATACGCGACAATCACCGAACCAGGCTTGACAACGGTAGAAGTCGATACAAAGGAAATGGCAAACAACGCCGTAAATTTTGTTCTTGAAAAAATTAAGGATCCTAGTAAGTCCTTTGGCAGGATATTAGTAAAAGGGAAAATTGTATATAGAAATTCCGTTAAAAAAATAGAAAACAAGGTGACATAATATGCCTTGTTTTTTTGTCATTAAAATTTGTTAGATGTTCAATTAATACTACATTCAAGCTTTTATTTTGTCCTTTTTACACAGAGGGACCTATGATCTTATAAATGCCTAAGGATTTTGGTTTATTTCTTTTTTGTAATTCAGGTTTATAGAAAGGTAGTTATCTTTTAAAAAAGAGCTACCTTTTTTTTATTTTTATTATAAAGTTATGCATTAGTTAATATTTAACTTTACTTTTAGTTAACTATTGTTTTAAATTATATTTATATCGACTAATAAAATAACTAAAAAATAATGCCTTATCTTTGTTTAAATGAACTTTTATAGAAATGTTTTTGCATAGATGTAATTTATTCTAGAGCTGAAAACTTGGTTATTTTATTTATTTAATATTTAAATGGAGGAGAAGAGAATGAAGAGGATTGATTTAAATGGATCTTGGCTAATGAAAAGCACAACTACTAACAAATGGCTTGAGGCTTTTGTTCCTGGTTCTGTTATGAATGATTTATTAAGTCATGGAGAAATTAATGATCCGTTTTACCGTGATAATGAGAACGAGGCATATAATGTTGCATCAAAGGATTATGAATATTATCGAGAGTTTTTAGTTGAAGATGAGTTTATAAATCATAACCATGTTGTCATCCGTTTTGAGGGAGTAGATACGATTTCTGAAATAGTTTTAAATGGACATTTAATCGCGAAGACGAACAACATGCACCGTACATATGAATTTGATGTTAAGCCATTTTTAAAAGTTGGAACAAACCAATTAAAGATCACCTTATTTTCACCTATTAACTTTATTACTGATAAACAGAAAGAAACAAAGTTAGCAGGAGTAGGTGATGCCATCGAAGGTTATCCTCATTTGCGAAAAGGACATAGTATGTTTGGATGGGACTGGGGACCACAAATTCCTGATTTAGGAATTTGGAGAAATGTTTCTATTTCAGCATGGGATATTGCTCGTATTGATGATGTGTATGTGAGTCAAGAGCATCGTGAAAATAATGTCGGTGTACAAGTACGTGTAAGTATAACCGAATCCAATGAACCATTAAATCTTGAAGTTAATCTTTTTGGTCCATCTGGCGAAAAGGTTTTAAGTAAGATAACAAAAATTAATACTCAACAAACAGTTTCGTTTGAAGTTACAGATCCGCAATTATGGTGGCCAAATGGATATGGGGAACAACCTTTATATCAAATAGAAGTCCTTATTTCTAATGATTCAATGTTATTAGATCAAAAAACATTAACAATTGGTCTTCGCAAAATAAAAGTAAAGCATGAACCAGATCAATGGGGAAAATCATTTGAGTTTGAAGTAAATGGTTTATCTATCTTTGCGATGGGCGCAAACTATATTCCTGAGGATAACCTATTGTCAAGAAATTCAATAGAACGAACAGAAAGATTGATTGATGATTGCGTAGATGCAAACTTTAATATGGTTCGTGTTTGGGGTGGCGGTATCTATCCTGAAGATTATTTCTTCGATTTATGTGATCGGAAAGGGATTATCGTTTGGCAGGATTTTATGTTCGCTTGCAGCATGTATGATTTAAGTCCTGAGTTTAGAGAAACTGTAGAGCAAGAAGTCATTGATAATATAAAGCGAATTCGCCATCATGCAAGTCTAGGTATTTGGTGTGGAAATAATGAAGTAGAAGAAGCGTGGGTTTATTGGGGGAATATGCCTGACAATGATTACAAGCATAAAGCTGACTATATTAAACTATTTGAATTTATTGTTCCTGAACTTGTAAAAGAGCTAGATCCAGAGACCTTTTACTGGTCTTCCTCACCTTCTTCCGGCGGGGGATTCAATGAACCGCGGAATCCAGATGAAGGGGATATGCATTATTGGGAAGTATGGCACGGATTAAAACCATTTACCGAATATCAGAAGTTTCATTTTCGTTTTTGCTCTGAATTTGGATTTCAATCATTTCCATCTATGAAAACGATTCATTCTTTTACAGAACCAGAGGATCGCAATATTTTCTCTTATGTTATGGAAAAGCATCAGAAAAATGGTGCTGCAAATGGCAAGATTTTATTTTATCTTTCCGAGAACTTTTTATATCCGAAAGATTTTGATTCCTTACTATATGCATCTCAATTGTTGCAAGCAGAAGCGATTAAATACGGGGTCGAGCATTGGAGACGAAATCGCGGGCGATGCATGGGTTCATTATATTGGCAGCTAAATGACTGTTGGCCAGTTGCTTCATGGTCGAGCATTGATTATTACGGACGTTGGAAAGCCTTGCATTATTTTGCGAAGAAATTTTATTCTCCGGTTTTATTATCATTGAGAGAGGATGGAACAGATGTTGAGATTCATGTAACTAATGATTCCTTATCAAGAGTAGATTCTCGCATTGAATGGAAGCTATGCAAGAATACATCAGAAGTCATTCAAGAAGGAACAATAAAATGTGAAGTAGACAGTTTAACAGCAAAAAATTGCGAGAGACTTTCTTTTGGGGAATTTTTAACTCATGCAACAATGAGAACTACTTACCTTGAATGTACATTATTTGTGGACGGCAAACAGGAAACAGTCACAACACTTTTATTTACAAAACCAAAGCATTTTAAATTCATAAATCCAAACATTTCACTAAACGTAACAGAGACAAATGAGACGTTTGAAGTTACCTTATCATCAGCTGCTTTAGCAAAATATATTGAGCTTGATTTAGCAACAGCTGATTGTAAATTTAGTGATAATTACTTCGACTTGTCTGCTGGAAATCAAAAAATAGTTGTGGTAAATAAAGAAAGCTTAAGTGAAGCATTTACTCTTGAATCATTTAAGGAAAAGCTGAAAGTAAGAAGCGTGTACGATATTGCTTAAACTATAAAATGAAACAACCATCATCCTTATTCTTTATTTGATAGTCAGAGCCATGAATCTCTATTTTTAAAAGTTTAAAATTGGTCAGGTGCTGAGCTCAATTGTGTAAGTAGGGCCAAAGGGTTTGCTTAAAAAATAGGTTTTGGCAAGTTTTAGCATTATAAAGTATAACGGCATCTGAAGAACTATCTATTAATTGCAAAAATATTTAACTAATATTTTTACAGATTAATAGAATGAGATAATAGGAACGATTTCAACAGGACGCCATCAAGAAGGAGGATTGTAAATGAGTTTACGAATCGGAATTGATTTAGGAGGAACCAACCTAAGAGTTGCTCTTGTAAATAAGCAAGGAGAAATTGTACAAATTTGCAAGTCTCCTACAGAAGCTGAAAAAGGATATCATTATACGATTGATAAGATGTTAAATATGATTAAAGAAGTATCAAATAGTAATAGGATTTGTGGAATCGGCATTGGTGCTCCAGGGCCGCTGGATTATAAAACAGGAGTCATTTTGAGTCCGCCAAATTTACCTGGATGGAAAAATGTAAACCTTGTCCAGATAGTAAAAGAACATACTGATGTAGAGGTTTGTTTGAATAATGATGCCAATGTAGCTGGATTAGCGGAAGCCATAGTTGGTAGTGGTGCAAATTATGAGAGTGTATTCTATATGACTGTAAGTACTGGAATTGGAGGGGCGTTCGTTATTAACAAGCAGTTATTTAATGGGGCCAAAGGATACGCTGGAGAAATAGGGAATATGATTGTACAGCCTAATGGGTACAAGCATCAACATTTAAATAAAGGCTCCCTTGAGGGGGTGGCCAGCGGTACTTCGATTGCCAGAGTAGCAACAGAACAATATGGTATGACAGGTGGTGCAAAGCAAGTATTTGAACTTGCTGCTCATGGGGATGCCAGGGCATACAGTATCATAAATCAAGTTGTTGATTACTTAGCAATGGGAATAGCTAATATAGCACATACGGTTAATCCTGACATTTTTGTTATGGGTGGAGGTGTGATGGATTCAAAGCAATTCATTCTAGAACCGCTTCAGGAAAAGGTAAAAGAATATGTATATCCTAATTTAGCTTCTTCTGTTAAAATTGTTCCTGCTGCATTGGGGGACAAAGCAGGTGTAATTGGTGCAGCCATGCTTCTTTTAGTTTAATTGGAATAGAAGTATCTAAAAAAATAGCTGGGTGTATATATAGAAATATAGTTTATTGGAAACAGTATTTTAAATCTTAGCTCTTACCTTTTTAATAGGCTGCCGTTTGGAAAGATAGAGAAAATAGATAAAGAGCAGTTGTTAGTGAAAATCGGAAAAGAACAATAATAGTTAACTTTATTGTTTTTTTTCGATTTTTTATGATTTTAGCTTTTGGGAGCATTGTACTGTGGCAAAAGCAAAATAGCAGGTTCTTTGAATATAAATCCTCAATTGAAATTAACCATATAGCTCTATCATAATATTTTAATTTATATGCTTTTTGCAATGTTGAAGATTAGGATAACCTATAAAAGTTAGTAGAGGTGAGAGTTTATTTTAATAATAAAGATTAAAAGAAAAATCAATGATATGCATTTAAGAAATAAATTGATACTCTCATTTATTTTCATTGTTTTTATTCCCGTCATCATCGTTGGAGGTTTTTTAACCAATGAATTAAAGAAATTAGCGCTTGAAGATGCAAAACAACAAGCAGTTGCTGATATTCAAAGAGTTAGGGAACGAACTTTAGAAGTATTGAAAGTGCCAGTATACATTTCAAATAACATTTTAATTGATCAACAGTTAAAGCAAATTGTAAATAAAGAATATAAAACTAGGTATGATGTTGTTACATCCTATCGGGGATATAATGTGTTTAAACAATATCGTAAAATGTATCAAGAGGAAATATCATCTATTCGCTTTTATATAGAGAATAAAACAATACTTAATAATTGGGAAATTATCCCTGTTAGTCAAAAGGTAAAAGACTCATCATGGTATACAATTGCTCAAGAGGGAAAGGGATTATCAAGCTGGTTATATATAGAGGATGAAACTTATAATGATCAAAGATTAGTAAGTTTAGTTCGGAAAATTGATTATCCTGAAAATAGTACATTTGGTGTATTGGTTATAAGTGTGAATCCCAAGAGCTTGGATTTAATTTTGTCACAGGAATCACAGCCAATCATGATTGTAGACGAACATAATAATATCATTAGCACAAATCAAATAGGAGATGTCGGTAAGTATTTAAACAAAGTTATTTATTCATCAGATTTAGCAAACGGTAAATCAGGCATTTTTCAAGTGGAGTTGGAGGGGAAACCTACATATATTTTTGTGGATTCTATTGTTGTTGATCAAACTCTTAATCAATTAAAAATTGTCTCTTTCACTCCTGATGAAGAAATTGTAGGAAACGCAAAGCAATTTGGAAAAATGGGAATTGTTGTGGCAGTAGTAGGTCTATGTGTTGCCTTATTACTTATTTACTATATGTCAAATTTATTAACAAAGCGTTTAATTAGATTAAGTGAACAAGTGAATCAAGTAGGAAAGGGAAATTTCAATACTCATATTTCAATAGATGGAAAGGATGAAATTGGGCAGTTATCAAAGCAGCTGAAGGTAATGGTGGAAAATACCAACCATCTAATTAATGAAGTTTACGAATCAAACAGACAGAAATCATTGCTTGAAAGAAAACAAAATGAAATTAAATTTAAAATGATGGCTAGCCAAATAAATCCACATTTTTTATTTAATGCTCTAGAATCGATTAGAATGAAAGCCTATTTAAATGGGGAAAAAGAGATTTCTCAAGTTGTAAAACTACTGGGGAAATTGATGAGAAATAGTATTGAAGTAGGTTCAGGTAAAGTAAAGCTTATCAGTGAAATGGAAGTTGTTAAATCTTATCTGGAAATCCAAAAATTTCGATATGGGAGTAGGTTAGACTTTGAAATAGTCATTGATCCACTTTCTAAATCAATGACGCTTCCTCCTTTGATTATCCAACCACTAGTTGAAAATGCTGTTATACATGGTATGGAAAATAATGAAAATGGGGTAATTGTATCTGTTCACACTCAAATGACCAAAATGGGGCTCCTTGTTAAAGTGAAAGATAACGGAGTTGGTATTAGCGAGCAAAAAATTGATGAAATTTCTCTATTATTAAGTGATCAAGAAAAAGAAGGAGACCGCATTGGTTTGCGAAATGTGCATCAGAGACTTCAACTTTCATACGGAAAAAACTCTGGTCTCATGATTTATAGCAAGGAAGGTAAAGGTACTGAGATATCCTTTTTTATACCTAGCGAGGAGGAAGTAGGATGTTTAGAGTAATGATAGTGGACGATGAACCGACTACTCGTCAAGGTTTAGTCAAGATTGTACCTTGGGAAAATTATGGGTTTAAGGTAATCGATACTGCTGCAACTGGGAACGAAGCAATAGAAAAATTCCATAATGCATCACCACACTTAATGATCGTTGATATGAAGATGCCTGGATTATCAGGGATTGAACTTATTGAAAAAATTTGGGCAATGGGTGAGAATGTACACTTTTTGATCTTAAGTGGACATGCTGAATTTCAATATGCTAAAAAGGCAATCAAATATAATGTTAAAGGGTATTTATTAAAACCAGTTGATGAGGATGAAGTCATTAATTATTTAAAAGAGATAAAATCAACGCTTGAGCAGGAATCAGAATATCAAAAAATGAAGGTGAAAATTGAGCAAGAAGATAAGGAAAGTGTAATTCAAGCTGCTTTAATAGGAGAGCCATTTAATAACATAAATTCTTTCAAATTTTATGACCAATTGCAAACATATCAGCTTTTATTAATTAAACCTGAGCAGAAAAACAATATTGATCTAATCATGTTAAAGAAAAAAATATGGGGATTTTTTGAAAAAAGCAAGTGTGGAGTTGTTTTTATTATCAAATCATATTTAGGGATCTTGTTAAATGCTGAGCTTGAATTCAGTAAGAATCCTGATGGAATCTACAGAGATTTAAAAAAACTAATGGATGATTATCATCTTGATTTTATTTCTGCGCTTTCAAATCCCTTTAAAGATCTTGAGGAATTACCTAAGCATTTCCAATCAACAACCATGCTTATTTCAAGAAAATTTTTCTTAGAAAATGGAACATTATTAACTGAAAGCACCGATTATGCATTAAAGGATGAAAATAATAATACAAATAGTGAATTTGATCAATTTCATTTATCTCATGCCGTAGAAAAACTAGTATATGCTATGGAGATAGAAGACAGGAATGCTATTGAGAGCATTTGTAGGGAAATAGGATTGCAGATGATCAAAGTAGGATATTCAGAATATGACTTTAAGAAAAAATTTATTGAAATTGTTTCTTCGTTATTGCACAAGTTAATGTATGAATATCAAGAAATTCGTGGAATAATATCAAATGTTTTATCAATGATTTATGAAATTGAAAACCAACGAGACGTGAAGCAGCTGCTAAACTATGTAAATGAATTAATTACTAAAATACTAGACAAACTGGATGTTGATAAAACTGACGTTCTGGTTAAAAAAATGATTTATTTAATTGAAAGGAATTACGATAAAAACATCAAGTTAGAAACACTGTCAGAGCTCCTGCATTATAGCAGAACCTATTTGGGAAAATTATTTAAATCTTATACAGGGGAACATTTCAATACGTACTTGGATAAAGTCAGGATAGAAAATGGAAAGAAGTTATTAATGCAGGGATATAAAGTTTATCAAGTTTCCGAACGAGTTGGCTTCTCAAGTGTTGATTACTTTCATAGTAAATTTAAGAAATATGTAGGAATGTCCCCATCTGATTTTCGGAAAAAGAATGTAAAGGAATGAGTTTTTTCTTTTTGGATGATATTTATTAAAATAAATCTTTTAAAAGTTAATTCAAATTATCTACTCATAATACGTCTTCTGTCTGTTGGGTTTCGTATCCCAATTGATAGAAGTCTTTTTTATTAGTTAATTAGCTTCTCATTTTTATATGATTTTTGTATGTATTATTAGGGTATCCTTTAGTTTATTTTTTAATTAATATTAAGTTATAGAAAAGGAGGGGGTAAAGTGGAAACTATAAAAAAGAAATCGTTTGCAAATATAAACCTTGTAATGAAAAAAGAAAAGAATAAAAGTTTTTGGAAAGTTTTTTTTAGTCAAAAAATCTTGTATATGATGTCGCTCCCATTTGTTGCCTGGGTATTTGTTTTTAATTATCTACCCTTATGGGGATGGACAATGGCCTTTCAAAATTATCGACCTGCTAGGTCATTTTTTGAACAAGAGTGGGTGGGATCTGAGCATTTTATTACTTTATTTACGGATGAACGTTTTTACCTTGTTCTCCGAAATACACTTGCGATGAGCTTACTTAGTTTAATTGTTGGCTTTACGGTTCCAATTTTATTTGCCATATTGCTCAATGAAGTTCGCCATTCAGTTTTTAAGCGGAGTGTCCAAACGGTAACTTATTTACCACACTTTGTTTCGTGGGTTGTAGTGGCAGGCATTGTGACAAAAATGTTATCAATAGACGGCGGTATTGTTAATGATTTGCTGCTAAGGATTGGTATTATTGATGAACCTTTCCAATTTATGGCGGAAGGTAAGTGGTTTTGGGGAATTGTTGTTGCTTCAGATTTATGGAAGGAAATGGGGTGGAATGCCATCATTTTTTTAGCAGCCATTGCGGGTCTTGACCCCCAACTTTACGAAGCAGCAAAGGTAGATGGAGCAGGGAGGCTAAGAAGGATTTGGCATGTAACATTGCCAGGGATCCGGCCAACCATTTTAGTTGTTCTCATTTTAAATATTGGTCATTTAGTAAGTATTGGATTTGAAAAGCAGATGCTGCTCGGTAATTCGCTAGTTGTTGATTATTCCGAAGTGTTGGATTTGTATGCGCTTAACTATGGAATTGGATTAGGTCAATTTTCCTATGGAACAGCAATCGGCATTTTTAATTCAGTTGTTAGTATTATCCTATTGTTCCTTGCAAATGGGATTTTCAAACGCTTTTCTAACCAAAGTGTTATGTAAGGAGGAAGTGACATGGCTACAAATAGTGCCTTAAAAACGAAGAATGACCGAATATTTGACGCCCTTAATTATTCTTTTTTAACAATTGTTATGGTTGTGACATTATATCCCTTTTTAAATGTGTTGGCTATTTCATTGAATGAATCAACCGATACGGTAAGGGGGGGGATTTATATATGGCCACGTGAGTTTACCTTCAGTAATTATCTGGAAATTGCGAAGTACGAAAACTTAGTAACTGGGTTCATTAACTCCGTGCTTAGGACAGTCATTGGTACTGTATTGGGTGTGTTTGTTCAAGCAATGGTAGCCTATACACTGAGTCGTGCTGATTTCCAAGGAAGAAAGTTTGTTTCTACCTTTATTGTTTTAACTATGTATTTTTCTGGAGGTTTAATTCCGGGCTATATGTTAATTAGAGATTTAGGCATGATGAACTCGTTTTGGGTTTACATTCTACCTGGTTTAGTTAGTGCTTTCAATATCATTATCATTCGTTCGTTTATGGATGGTATTCCATTCTCTCTTCAAGAATCTGCAAAAATGGATGGGGCAAATGATTTTACGATTTTTTATCGAATTATCCTTCCGCTCTGCAAACCAGTTTTAGCAACTATCGCATTATTTATTGCAGTTGGTCAATGGAATAGTTGGTTTGATACTTATTTATATAACAGTATGAATGAAAGTTTAACAACCTTACAATACGAACTTATGAAGATTTTAGATAATACCTCAATGGGCGGAAATATGGATGCGAACCAAATGCGGCCAAATGCTGAGCAGCAATCAAAAATGGTGTCACCTGAGTCGATAAAAATGGCGATTACCATGGTCACAGTCGTACCAATCATGTTGGTTTATCCCTTTGTGCAAAGATTTTTTATTCAGGGGATGACATTAGGAGCAGTAAAACAGTAAAAATCTAGTAAGTAGGTATTTACAAGTCAATCCTGTTTAGGCAGTAAATAAACAGATAAAGGGGAGGAAAATGAAATGAAGTCAATGAAAAGATTTTTTAGTTTGCTCTTTTTAGCTGCAACTTTATTACTTGCGGCTGCATGTTCAAACGAAAATACATCATCTAATTTTGAAAGCACCTCAGATGAAAGTGAATCAATCACTTTTACCGTCTTTGATTCGGATGCGAATCGTGACTGGGAGAACATGGAGAGTCCAGTAGGGGAGAAAATAAAAGAGGATACTGGAGTAACACTTGATCCGGAATTTGATTTGGAAGGGGGACAAACAAAAATTCCTTTAATGGTTGCTAGCGGAGAATATCCAGATATGATTTCATCAAAGGGTGCCAGTCAACTTGTGGAGGCTGGAGCTTTAATCGACCTTGCTCCACTCATTGAAGAACACGCACCAAACATAAAAAAAATGCTTGGTGATGAAATCAATCGATTGAAATGGAGTAAGGAAGATCCATCTATTTATGTACTACCAAACTCTGCAGTGGATAATGAAGCAATGACACCTAACTTTGCTGCTCTTGTTCAGCATGATGTTGTGAAGGAATTAGGATATCCAGAAATGAAGACACTTGAAGATTTAGAAAATGTATTGAGAGAATACTATAAACGACATCCTGAAATCGATGGACAGCCAACGATCCCTTTAACTCTTCAGTCAGATGGCTGGCGCTTTCAATCCTCTACTTTAAATAGCGCGTTTATGATGACAGGCGGTTCAGATGATGGAGAATATTATATTGATCCAGAAACATTTGAAGCAACATTGCACTATCGTCGTCCAGAAGAGAAAGAAGTTTTTCGTTGGTATAACAAGATGAATGCAGAAGGACTGCTTGATCCAGATTCGCTTGTCCAAAAGCATGATCAATGGATAGCAAAATTGTCTACAGGACGTGCATTAGCTACTATTGCACCGGACTGGATGATCTATGAAGCGCAAAATGCTTTGCGTGATGCAGGAAAACTCGAGAGAATGTATGGCTTTTATCCGATTACTTTAAATGAAGACTATAAGCACTTTGCCTATCAAAGCCCTGGTTTTCAAGTAGGCTGGGGCATTGGAATTACAGTTGATTGTGAAGATCCTGTTCGTGCGATAAAGTTTCTGGATTATTTAGTATCAGAAGAAACACAAATTATGCTGAACTGGGGAATTGAAGGAGAACATTATGAGAATGTAGACGGCAAACGAGTTATTCCAGAAGAAGAATGGGAAAAACGCAGAAACGATAAAGATTATTTAAAGAAAACAGGTATTGGTTATAACTTCCAGAGATTTGCACCGCGTTATGGTGACGGTGCCTTAGACTCAACTGGCCAAACATATACCGTGAATACTCGTGAAATAGCGATTGAAGGACTAACAGATGTAGAAAAAGAAGTACTAAAAAATTATGATGCAGAATTATGGAAAGATTTATACCCTTCTACTGATGAATTTCCAGTAAAACCATGGGGTGCTGCTTATAACCTTTCAATCCCTGCTGGTTCAAAACTTGAAGTAACAAACAAAAAAATGTTAGATATTACATTTAAGCGAGTTCCTGAAGCGATTCTAGCGGATCCTAAAGATTTTGATGGAGTGTGGGATCAATTTATGAAAGATCTCAAGAATGCTGGGGTAGAAAAAGCTGAAGAAGAATTCACAAAAATTGTTAAAGATACAGTAGAGTTGTGGAGCGAGTAATTCAACATAAATGAAGAGAAGTGCTTCAAATGTTAAATTAGTAAACTATTTTGTCATTTGAATGAATAGGGTCCAAGCTTACGGACCCTATTCATTATTATTCTATTTATTAAGATCAAAATGAGACTTATTTTGAACGATATTAAATACAGGCAGAAGGAATGATGGCTAATGGAAACTATGTATCTCCTAAAACCTCTAAGAAAAAATATGTTTATTTTATCTATTATGATCGCGTTTATAGTAAGTGTCCTTCCGATAACAGGAATGCCTGTAAAAGCTGCTGAAGAAATAAAGCTTGAAGCAGAGGATGCCTCCCTGATGGGTGTAACGGTCGAAAATTCTGAGCAGGGTTATTCGGGGTCTGGCTATGTGGCTAGCTTTTCTAATGCTTCAGATGCTGTGATATTTACGGTTGAGGTACCTGATAAGGCATTATATAGCCTGACAGTCGGTTACGGTTCAATATATGGAAGCGGCAAAGTGGCTAATATTGTGATTAATGGTAACAATCAAGGTACTTTTACAATGGGTAATGGATTTGGTGAAGTTTCGGGAGGGAAAATACTTTTAAATGCTGGAAAAAACACCATTCAAATTACACCGAATTGGACATGGTTTGCCATTGATTATATAAAATTGAAACCTGTACTTGAACCTGTGAAGCATGAGGTAGAGAAGACATTAATCAATCTTAATGCTTCAAAAGAGACTAGGGCTTTATTTAGCTATTTGGTAGATCAGTTTGGTGAAAAGATTCTTTCAGGACAGCAGGATTATCCAAGTACACGGCCTGGTGATTTGAACTATATATATCAGACGACTGGAAAATACCCAGCAATATTAGGACTCGATTTTATTGATAATAGTCCTTCAAGAGAAGAGCGAGGTGCTTCAGCAGATGAAACACCTGTAGCAATTGATTGGTGGAAAAAGGGCGGAATTGTTACTTTTACTTGGCACTGGAACGCTCCTAAAGATCTCATTGATGAACCTGGAAATGAATGGTGGAGTGGTTTTTATACAAGAGCAACCACTTTTGATGTTGAGTATGCCTTAAACAATCCAGATTCAGAAGATTATCAATTACTTTTACGTGATATTGATGTTATTTCAGCAGAATTAAAAAAGCTTAAAGATGCAGGTGTACCTGTATTATGGAGACCGCTTCATGAAGCAGAAGGCGGCTGGTTTTGGTGGGGAGCGAAAGGACCTGAGCCTGCTAAGGAATTGTGGAGATTAATGTATGATCGCATGACAAATGTTCATGGATTAAATAATTTAATTTGGGTATGGAATTCAATTGATGAAGAGTGGTATCCAGGTGATGATTTTGTTGATATTGTTAGCTTTGATTCTTATCCAGGAGCACATAACTACGGCTCTATGAGCAGCCAGTATGAAGCTTTGGTTGAGCTATCCAGCAACAAGAAAGTTGTCGCGATGGCTGAAAATGGCCCAATCCCAGACCCTGACCTTCTTCAGCTGCATCATGTAAATTATAGTTGGTTTAACACTTGGAATGGAAGCGTTTTAAAAGAACACACTTCTCCTGAGCATTTAAAAAAGGTATATAACCATGATTATGTTGTAACACTAGATGAACTACCTGACTTGACTACCTATTTAGAAAAAAGACAGTTTCAAAAAATCTCAGATTTACTGACTAGCTACAGCGATACAGGACAATTAAAAGGGCCTCTGCTCGCTAAAATAACCAATAGCTTTAAACAATTGGAAGGGCAGTTCGAAAAAGGTCACAAGAAGCAGGCGGTCATCCATTTAGAAAATATGCAAAAACACGTGAATCATGAATCTATGGAAGAACATGTATCAATTACGGTCAAAAAAGATTTAAATGTAAATTTAAATGAATTAAAGGGAATTATCTTACATCCTTAGATGAAATGAGATACAAAAGCTTTCAATCGATGGTTGGAAGCCTTTTGTTCTTAAAACGTTAAATAAATAGTACGAGCATCGATACCGGAATTAGGCAAACAGAGTGACTCTGTAATAAAATATAAAAAGCTTCAATCCAATTTAAGAGGACCGAAGCTTTTTATAAACTACTTCTTATCTATTATATTAAAAAATAAAAGGAATCACTTTTTTAATGATTGATTAGCTAACCATTCCATAAGTGATACCGTCTTGCCATCAATGGTTTTCACAACATCATTGTTATACACATAAATCCATGACCAATGCCCATGATATTCGTATGGTATGCCATCAGCGTTTTGGTATAACCCTGAAGTATCTACTACTTTATCAAATAAGGAAAGATGAACATCTTTTGCTCCGGCTTCGATTAAGCGATTGTAGGTTGGAACTACATATTGATCGGCAGGAACCACGTTATCTGTTTTGGCATGAACAAACCAGATTGGCAGGTTTTTTATGTTCTCAATGTTTTCATCTGTGATAAGAGTGTCTTTAAGTGCTTCACAGGTTGGAAAAGCAGCTGCAAAATATTCGGGATAATCACGGATCATCAGCATTGTCATATAGCCGCCATTGGAATCCCCTCCAATGTAAATTCTATCTTGATCAATATCTTTATTATTGGCAACATAATCCTTGATTAAGGATATTAATGCATCCTCATATTTTGAAGTGCCGTCACCAAAGCCGGTGAAACCATCCATCCAGAAAGTTGGTGTTTGTGGGGCAAGCACATACGCTCCATTAAAATAAGATTGAATTTCCTCTGATGCAAAGTTGGCTGCTTTGTTTCCGGAGATAGGAATTGTAGGGTCTGTTCCACCTTCACCAGCTCCGTGTAGCCAAATGATTAAAGGATTTTTCCCAATATCTTTTGCTGGAGTATAATCAGCGTAAGTCAATGTGATATCATCATATGTAGCCTTTCCTGTTGAAAAGTCATCAACCAGTTCTCTTACCCCACCTTGAAACGTATCCACGACTAGTCCTGAAATGGTCCCAGCAGGAGTTTCTATATCCTTTTGTTGAGTAATGGTATATTTATTTTCATTCCAGTCATTATATCCTGAACCCGCCCAATCATAGTTGATTGCAGAACCTAAGGAAATGTCCGGGCCAATTTGCATTTCTAACACAGCGTATTTTCCCGTTTTAACAGCTGGGGTTCCATTTTTATCAGCTACATAGGCATTCGTGACGTTCCGATTCCCTTCTTCTAAAAACAGATTAGCTAAACGTCTATCACTCCTTGATACATGCACCTCAAAAGTGTCTTTTGAAACAGAGTCTTTTGGTACTGGTTTTCCTAAATCAACAATTACTTTCGTAATAGCTGCTCCCCAATCTTCAATTTCTGTTACGGTTCTGTAGGATGATGGTTGAGTTTTCACCTCATTTGCATTTGCTTCTGACATAAAAGAAAGTGATGTACCGGCTACTAAAGTGCTTAACAAAGCTGTTTTTGCATGCTTTTTCATTCCTTCAAACAAATGGATGACCTCCTTGTAGTTTTATTAAAACGCTTACAAAAAATAGTTTATATAATTTTCATCTTAAAAACATGTCTTTTTCTAGCTTAAAAACAGTCAATTTCTGATCAAATAATAGTTTTAAAATATTGGCTATTTCATAGTAATGTTTTTAGAGTGATGTTTTTTTCGGTATTGATTTGGAGTCATGTGATAAATAGATTTAAACACTCTCGTGTAGGATTTCTCACTTGGAAAGCCGTGTTTTAATGCAATCTGAATAATAGGATAATCTGTATTCATTAGATCAGGATACGATTTCTCAAGACGAATGGTATGAATATAATTGAGTACCGTCATACCCAGGTGCTTGATAAAGAATCGCGAAAAATATTCCGCAGATAAATTAAACTTAGCTGAAAGCAGATCAATAGATAAATCCTGATTGTAGTTCTCTTTTATGTAATTGGTGATAACCGTTAATCTTTCTAAGTACTTGTTTGTTTTAATTCTTGTACTGGTTCTTTTAGTAACTTTGAAATTTTTTATTAAGAAATATGCTAATTGATAGGATAGCCCGGTTAGGTTAATGTGGGCTAGAGAATCATTTTTCTTAGTAAGGTAAGCGGTAACAATAGAGTCTAAAAGCAGACGTAACTTTTCAAATTTGGCTAATCTTATAGGGTCTTTCTCATTAATTGAAACACAGTCAAAAACGAATTGATCATAGTTTGGATAGATAGATTTCATAAATTCATAGCTTATAAAAAGTGTAACAGCTTTCCGATCCTTTCCCATACTAACGGAAAAAGAATGAATAGAATTTGAGTTTATTAAAACAATATCTCCCTGTCTGGATGTGTATTCCCTTCCATCTGTATAAATTTGATCGATCTTTCCAGCTAGAACATAAGAAATTTCTACATTCTCATGCCAATGTCTTGGGATGAAAAGTTGTTTATCTGAGGTATGAAGGATAAGTTTAATAGGCAAATGCTCATCAGTTTTTACCAATTCGTATTTGTAGTCCATTATAGAAACCTCTCTTAATGAATATGGTTTTTTTAGCTATGATCATATCCCAATACTAGCTGAAAGGAAAGAAAAACTTGATGAAAAGAAAGGGAAACAATTGTGTAAAGGCTTCATTCGTGTACAATGATGTTACTTAACTCTAAAAAACGTCATTAAAATGCTAGAAAGAAGTCATTTTCAGGGTAGAAATTTGAAAGAGAAAGTATTAGTATTTTTGTAAGCGTTTACCTAATATTTAAAACTTCGAACTAACTAGTATAATAGATTGGACATTCTAAAATGTTGTTTGTGGAGGACTTATAGAAAATGAGAAACAACGTTAAGAAATATCCATTTTTAAAATCTCTTCAATTTCAATTAATAGCAGGCTTCTTCATTATCACAACTCCAATTATTGCTTTTTTAATCTATAACAATTTTTATGCAATCCATGTAGTACGAAATCAAATTGCTCAGTCTCATGAAAACATGGTTTCACTTTACATGGATCAAATTGATTATAGTCTGGGAGTAGTAGATGATTACTTATATAGCATGGCAGCAAAAGATCTTGATTTGCTAAATTTAGATCTGGTAGAAAAAGGAAATAACCAAAAGTATTATTATTCAAAAATCCAATTAAATGAGAGGATTGCTAAAGATGTATATGATTTTAAGATAATAGATGGTCTTTTTATCTATTCCGTAACGAATCAAGAAGTGCTAACTGCTCAAAATTATAAAGAATTATCTTTTGATACAGATGTTGTTCAAAAAGATATTATCAACATGCTGCAAAACAGAGAAAACTCTCAAGAGACGAACGACAAATGGTATTCTCGTATAGTAGGCCAACAATATATTCTATACCGTACTGTAAAAATAGGGAATGTTTATATTGGAGCATGGGTTGATGCCAAAAGGCTGACAAGAAAGCTGGAAGCTGTTGATTTAGCAGGAAAGGGCAAATCAGTTCTCGCAAATGAAACGTTACAACCTATGGATGAAGCCTCCTTTTTTGAGACAAATAAGATTAACTTATCCTATAAAAGCGGCATTTATAATTTAACCGGGGACAATAACGATTATTTAGTGGTAGGGGCTAAATCTACTAAAGGAAACTTTAGTCTGGTATCCATTATACTAGATGAAAAGATATTAGAACGACTGCCATATCTACAAAAAATTATTTGGTTTATTACGTTTGGTTTGCTTGTCATATTACCTATTCTATATCTTTTTTTACGGAAAACGATTTTAATTCCTATGAACAGAATAATGGAAGCGATGAAAAGAGTAAAAAATGGAGATTTTGGGGCAGTAATTTCAAAGTCCCATACATCGTATGAATTTGATATGATGAATAACACATTTAATAGTATGGCGTCTGAAATAAAGGAATTAAAAATTAATGTTTATGAAGAACAGCTAAATTGCCAAAAAGCAGAATTGAAGCATTTGCAATTGCAAATAAACCCTCATTTCTTTTTGAATTCTTTAAATATCATTTATAATCTTGCCCAAGTAAAACAATATCAGTTAATTCAAGAAATGGCTCTATGTCTTGTTCACTATTTTCGTTTTATGTTCAGGAGCAACTCAGATTTTGTCTTGTTAAAAGAAGAAATAGAGCATACTCAAAATTACTTGAAAATTCAGTCTATGAGATTTCCAGATCATTTAACTTTTGAACTTTCAATTGAAGAATCTCTGAAGGAATATACTGTGCCACCGTTGCTTATTCAAACATTTGTAGAAAATACAGTGAAACATGCTGTGACGATGGATGAACCAATTCATATCAGCATACTAGTTAAGTTATCAGATGAAGATCCAAATTCGTTGCAGATAAGAGTTCATGACACAGGGAAAGGTTTCCCAGTTGAAGTACTTGAGCAGTTGCAGTCAGAGAAAGGGATTTATAAGGAAGAAGGAAAGCATATTGGCATTTGGAATGTTCAGCGCAGATTACGATTATTATACAAAAAGCAAGCAATTATCACATTTTCAAATGGTATTCATGGAGGGGCAAATGTAGACATTCAATTTCCGTTGCAACAGTAGCGGTAAAAAGGGGGATAAGTGATGTTTCAATTACTAATTGTAGATGACGAAATATATGCTGCCAGGGGACTGCAAGCTGGTGTTGATTGGGGAAAATTAGGGATATCAAAAGTGCATGTTGCTTATAATATTCGTCAGGCTAAAGAGCTGTTTAAAGACTATCAGATAGATATTATGATCTGTGATATTGAAATGCCGGAGGGAAATGGTCTCGAGCTTTTAACATGGGTAAGGGATCAACATCCTTTGACAGAGTCGATCTTTTTAACCTGTCATGCTGACTTTGATTATGCAAAAAAAGCGATACAGCTAGGAAGCCTTGACTACATGTTAAAGCCTGCTAGATTTGATGAGATCGAAAGTGTTGTATTGAAGGCGATTAACAAGATAATAAAGACAAAGGAATTTGATGAGTATAAAAATAAGTACAAACATTATCAACAGCTTTGGTCGTTGTCCGAGCCACTATTAATTGAACGGTTTTGGTTGGATTTGCTTACTCAAAAAATACCACCAAACCCAACTGAAATCAAACAAATAGTAAATGAACAGCAAATACCTTACACAGAAACAGTACAGTTTTTACCGATATTAATTAGTGTGCAGCGCTGGCATAATGAGTTAAATTCACAAGATGAGCAAATAATGGAATTTGCTTTACGTGATGTAGCAGGAAGTCTGCTCAAAGGAGATCAACAAATTCAGCTTATTCAAATAAAAAAAGGAAGCTTATGTGCCATTCTGCCGATTGAGGATCAAAAATCTGCCGCATTATGCACGTTGAAAAAGGATTGTCAGGCTTATATTGATTTTTGCCGCCAAGACTTATATTGTGACTTATCTTGTTATATTGGCGAGCTTGTTGCAATCCATGAAATGCCAAAGATGTTGGATATGCTGATGACTTATGAAAGGTGTAATGTCTCATGTATCAACCAAGTTCTTTTATTAAGAAAAAGAATTGATAAAGAAATTAGTATTCAATTACCTGATATGAATGTATGGTCAGATATGCTTAAAAAAGGGTGTAAAGATAGTTTGCTAAATGAAATTGATCAGTGTTTTGCTGCTGCAAGACAAAAGAATGGTTTAACTTCGGATTACTTATATCAATTTAAACAAAATTTTCTGCAAATGATTTATTATGTGTTGAAAATTAAAGGCATTCCCGCACATATCATTTTTTCAGAAAATGGTTCAACGGAGGGAGTCACACGTTCTGCCACATATCTTCAAAATTGGGTGAAGGATGTTGTCAAAAAGACAGTTGATTATTTAGTAGATTCCGAGTCAAATCTTTCTGTCGTTGGTAAAGTAAAAGCATATATTCATCAGCATCTTAATGAAGAAGTAACAAGAGATGATCTTGCTGCTTCCGTTTATTTAAACCCCGACTATTTATCACGATTATTTAAAAAAGAAACAGGAATTTCGATCTCAGATTATTTAATTCAAGCGAGGATGAATATTGCCAAGGAATTATTATTAAAAACCGATATGTCAGTTAAAGAAATTGCATTGGAAGTTGGTTACTCTAACTTTTCCCATTTCTCAAAAATTTTTAAAAAGTCGATGAATGTAAACCCGAAGGAGTTTAGACATGGAAGACAAAAGCAAGCATGATGATGGTGAAGACACGGCTTTTTCTAAAAGCCGTGTCTTTTTTATATACAAATGAAAGTCATAATTGTGCTAGAAAACAGTCGGTATTGCAGTAGCAGCAAAAATGAAAACGCTTTATTATTTATATTGAGGAATATACCTAACTTGGACATATTCAAAGGAAAAGAAAGGGGTCGGATAAATAATGAGTATCAATATTGGTCTTAACTTATTTTCAGTATTTAGGGAGTTAAATGAAGATTATTTTGGAACGCTTGAGAAGGTAGCTGAAATTGGTTACAAAAATATTGAGCTAATTTCTGCAAATTTTTCAACAGGAGAAAGGTTTACAGATGTGTTTACAGTTCAGACGATTAAAAAAAAATTTGATGAACTTGGCTTTCATGCATTTGCAGCACATGAAGGCGTAGCACCAGGAATGGCATTAGTTGATGGGAACTGGGACAAAATTATTCATGAAAACGCTGAGCTTGGGGTGCAGTCCATTGTTATGCCAATGACTTTTATTAGTAGTCGTGATGAAGCTCTGAAAACAGCGGAAGAGTTGAATATCATTGCTGAAAAGTGTAAATCAGCAGGACTGGATTTTTACTACCATAACCATGCGCATGAGTTTAGAAGAGGAGGAGAAAAAACATTATTTAATCTTTTAGTAGAAAATACCGACCCTGAAATGGTTAAATTTGAACTTGATCTTGTCTGGGTAACAAGAGGTGGAAATGATCCAATTAGCGTACTTAAAAGCCTAGGAAAACGTTGTGATATGATCCATCAAAAGGATTTAGGTCTGCACGTAGACTTCGTGAATGTATTTTCTGCTAGTAGCTCGGAAGAAAACATGGAAACGATGAAAATTTATCGTGAGGTTGTGAAGCCAACCGATTTTGTTAATCTTGGAACTGGTATCGTAGATTTTGAGAGTACATATCAAAAGATTAACGAGATGAGTACAGTCCGATATGCGATTGTAGAAAATGAGGGTACAGTTGGAGATAAATTTGAAAGTATTGCTAGCGACTTAAAAGTAATGAAGAAATATGTTCAAGAATATATAAAAGCCGATAAATAAGGAGTGAATTGTATGGTAAAAGGGAATTTAAAAATCGGTATTATTGGTTGCGGAGGAATTGCCAATCAAAAGCATATGCCTTCTTTAGCGAAACTAGGCCATCTAGGAGAAATGACAGCTTTCTGTGATGTTGTAGAAGAACGAGCAATAAAAGCAGCAAAAGTGTTTGGAACAAGTGACGCAAACGTTTATACAGATTATAAAAAACTGTTAAAGGATGAATCGATCGATGTAGTTCATGTTCTAACCCCAAATTTACAACATTCCTTTATTACTGTAGCTGCCCTTGAGGCTGGGAAGCATGTAATGTGTGAAAAGCCAATGGCCATTAACTCAACGGAAGCACAACAAATGATCGATGCAGCGAAACGGACGGGGAAAAAATTGACGATTGGCTACCAAAACCGATTCCGCGATGATTCACAAGTGCTTTATAAAGCATCACGTGCTGGTGAATTCGGAGAAATTTATTTTGCTAAGGCTCATGCTATTCGCAGAAGAGCTGTACCGACTTGGGGCGTATTTTTAGATGTTGAACAACAAGGCGGCGGGCCATTAATCGATATCGGCACACATGCTTTAGATTTAACTCTCTGGTGCATGGATAACTATAAACCTCAATCAGTGACAGGTTCCGTTTTTCATAAACTTGCTGATAAGCATGAAGGAAATGCTTTCGGTTCTTGGAACGTAGATACATTTGGTGTGGAAGACTCAGCTTTTGGCTTTATTAAAATGCAGGATGGTTCAACGATTATCCTTGAATGCTCTTGGGCTTTAAATACCACCGACGTCAAGGAAGCCATGACCACGCTGTGTGGAACAGAAGGCGGTGCAGAGATGAAAGGAAATCCTTCTGCCGGTGCAGGGGAATTAGTTTTTAACAGTACGAAATATGGAAAATTAGTTGAAACAAAACCAGCTACTGGCGGAGGAATCGCCTATTTTGATTCAAGTGCAGAGGATCCAGGTGTATTAGAGGCAAGGCAATGGCTAGAATGTATTATTTATGATACTGAACCATTAGTAAAACCTGAACAGGCACTCGTTGTCACACAAATTTTAGAAGCAATTTATACCTCGGCAAGAACCGGAAAAACAGTTGAATTTAATCTTGAGACACAAACTGTTACACCATGATGTGAATAGATAAAAGAAAAAATGATTGAGATTGCACATAACCCTTTCTAGTAGACAATGAAAAAAAGAGTATATTAAGGTGCGGCCTTTTCTCGGTATTCAACTGGGAAAAGGCCGTTAAATTTTTCCTGAATACCCATAATTATAAAAGTATATGTATTCCGATCATAAGCTGGTTCTTTCTTTAAATGAAAAGAAAAAACATTTAATACCAGTACTATTATGACAATTGCTTAGGAGGATTGTATGGGACTATTCAACAAATCCCTTCCAAGGTTTTGTCTCAAAGAAGCATTCTATGGGAAATTCACCGCATATATGGTTAAATCTGTTAAGAGCTTGTGATACGGAAAACTAGAAACAGAAATTTAGGAAAAGCCTATGAAAAAAGACATATTCATCTCTATTAATATGTCGGAAAAAAACGAAGAGTTTCCCGATATTTAGGTCTGATTAGTGTTAGTAAGATGTCATTACTACGGTAGGTAAGGGCTTGCATCTCTTGTATGATAAGGATAGTAAGAGGATAGCAAACTAATAAGAAGGGAGTATTGATATGGCAGAATTAATCGTTAAGAAGAGAAGGATGGGGATGTCTACTTCAAAAGAAGAGGTCGGTGTTAACCGAAGAACGAAATCCAAAAAGATGAAGCGCTACAGTATCCTTTTTTTAATGACCTTACCAGGAATCATTTATCTATTAATTAACAACTATTTGCCAATGCTTGGAATTGTCATTGCATTTAAAAATTACAATGCACTTGATGGCTTTTTCGGTAGTGAATGGGTGGGCCTAAAAAATTTCGAATATCTTTTTAAAACAAAGGATGCCCTGATTATTACAAGAAACACGTTATTCTACAATGCTCTATTTATTATCCTTAATACTATTTTTGCTTTAGGGTTAGCAATCTTCTTGAATGAAATAAAGAATAAGATCGCTGCTCGCTTTTATCAAAGTGTAGTAATCTTGCCACATTTAATTTCAACCGTTATTGTCGGTTTCTTAGTATTTGCCCTGCTTAGTGTTGAAAATGGATTCATTAATAGAACGGTCTTACCGATGATGGGAATGGACCCTATTTCTTGGTACAGTGAATCCAAATATTGGCCATATATTTTAACGATCGTCAATATGTGGAAAAACATTGGTTACTTAAGTGTTGTGTACTTAGCAGCAATAATTGGAATTGATAAGGAATACTATGAAGCTGCTGATCTTGATGGTGCAAGTAAGTGGAAGCAAATACGTTATATTACGATTCCAATGATTGTTCCGATTATTACGATTATGACGCTATTAGCCATTGGTCGCATATTCTATGCAGACTTTGGATTATTCTATCAAGTGCCGCTTAACGCTGGTGCAATCCAGTCAACGACAGATGTTATAGATACATATGTTTATCGCGCATTGTTAAACACAGGTGATATTGGTATGTCATCTGCAGCAGGTATGTATCAATCATTAGTTGGATTTACCCTTGTCTTAATCTCTAACTATATTGTCCGGAAAAGAAGCAAGGAAAATGCTTTATTTTAATA
This sequence comes from Bacillus sp. SA1-12, assembly GCF_000981385.1. Lineage (GTDB taxonomy): Bacteria > Bacillota > Bacilli > Bacillales > Bacillaceae > Metabacillus. The sequence continues at coordinate 64,378 of NZ_LATZ01000011.1, read as the reverse complement.
GGAGGTGATCCCTTTGAACAAATTAAATAAAACACCTTGGTTAGCACATATTGTGTTAATCAGCGCTGTAATTGCATGTATCTTACCATTTATTCTGTTGTTCATGTCATCTATAACAGATCAAAAGGTACTTCTGAAAGAAGGGTATTCATTTGTTCCTAGTAAACTAAGTTTGGATGCCTATGAATTCTTATTTACCAATATGTCAATGATCGGAAATGCCTACGGTGTTACAGCACTAGTTACCATTATCGGGACAACCTTGGGGCTTGCTCTAACATCACTCATTGCCTATCCGTTATCACGCAAAGATTTACCGCTTCGTAACTATCTTGCGATGTTTGTATTCTTTACGATGCTATTTAATGGCGGGTTAGTTCCTACTTATTTAGTTTACACACAATTAATAGATATTAAGGATACGATATGGGCGCTTATCTTGCCAAACTTCCTGATGAACGCCTTTTATGTGTTTTTGATGAGAACATTCTTTGAGCAATCCATACCTTTTTCGCTAATAGAATCAGCATACATGGATGGAGCAGGTGAATTTAAGATATTTTCAAAAATCATTCTGCCATTGTCTACACCAGTACTTGCAACAGTAGGATTATTCCAAGCACTTTTATACTGGAATGACTGGTTTAATAGTTTGATTTATATTAACAATCCCGATCTCTACAGCGTCCAGTTTTTATTAAATAAGATTTTATTAGATATACAATTTTTAAGCAGCAGTAGTATGGGCTCTACAGCAGCCAGTGAGGCACTATCCAGTATTCCGACAGAAACTGTTCAAATGGCAATGGCTTTTGTAGGAGTATTGCCGATTATGATTGCCTATCCATTTTTCCAGAAATACTTTGTAAAGGGACTAACCATTGGTGCCGTAAAATAGGCTATACCGGTATAAAACCGGTGAGCATAGATAAAAACATACAGGGGGATGAAAATGAGAAAGATAAGGGGAAGCTTTAAATACTTATTAGTAGCAGTTATGGCATTATCTATGATAGTAGCAGGCTGTTCAAACAAATCTAGTTCGAGTAACAGCAGCAGCAGTCATTCTGATGAGCCATACGAAATCACCATGTTATTCCCTATCAATGGGACTGAACAAGGGTTAGATGAAGTGGTAACGGAGATCAATAAAATTACAAAAGAAAAAATTAATGCAACAGTAAAGATTAAAACAACAAGCTGGGCAGCATGGACTCAGCAAAGTAACTTAGCGCTTGTTGGTGGTGATCAGCTAGATATTATTATGACTACAAGCAGCACGATGGGGACTCAGGTTTCGAAAGGGTTCTTACTTCCCCTAGATGATTTATTAGCAAATCAAGGTCAAGGTATTGTGGATGTAATGGACCCAGACTATCTAAAGGCTGCATCTGTTGATGGAAAAGTATATGCACTTCCAAGTATTCGTGATATGGCAGCATCGTATGGATTTATGATGCGTCAAGATATTCTGGAAAAATATAAGATTGATGCGAAAAAAATAAAAACATTTGATGAAGTTGAAGAAGTGTTTAAAACGATCAAAGAAAATGAACCAAATATGACACCGCTTGTAATGGATGGAACAAATAGTCCATTGACCCGCCTTATGCCTGGTATGTATGATGGCTTAGGTGATGGGATTGGTGTGCTGCCTGGGTTTGATAATGGATTAAAGGTAGTAAACTGGTTTGAAACACCAGAGTATAAAGAGCTATTAGACCGGATGAGAAAATGGTATTTAGCAGGATATATCGTTAAAGATGCTGCAACAAACCAAAAACCTGCAGCAACTTTTGTAAAGGCTGAAACAGGCTTTGCATGGCAAGCTAACTTAAAACCTGGGGCTGACAGACAGGAATCTGTTATAACGACAAAGCCAATGACAAGCGCAGAATTATTAGCACCAGTTATGACAACCAGCCAGGTTGCGGCTATTAACTTTTCGATTGCCAAAAACTCAAAAAATCCTGAAAAAGCAATGAAATTCTTAAATCTGCTCTACACCGACAAAGAGATTATTAATTTAATGGACTGGGGAGTAGAAGGAAAACACTATGTAAAAAAATCAGACAATGTTATTGAGTATCCTGAAGGCACAGATCCAACAAAACCACCCTATGGAATCAATCAAGCTTGGATGTTCGGTAACCAATTATTATCTTATACATTTAATGGCGAAGATCCAGATATTTATAAAAAGCTAGAAGAGTTTAATAATAGTGCAATGAGATCTAAAGCACTTGGATTCACATACAATCCAGAGCCTGTAAAAACAGAATTAGCTGCAATCAATAACGTCACAACACAATACCAGCGGGGACTTGAGACAGGTACACTCGATCCTGAAGTCAATTTACCGAAGTTTCTTAAAGCACTTAAGGATGCCGGAATTGACATCGTGATTGAAGAAAAACAAAAGCAGTTAGATGAATGGGCAATGAACAATAAATAATCTAAAAAGGGTCCTAAAGGCTTAAAGCCATTAGGACCGTTTTTAAAAGTCAGTGTATTAGAGACAAAGAGGTGATTGAAATGGTTCGTATTGATGGAAAGCTATATCGAATTTGCCTATGGATCTATTCTTTCTTTTTACTAAATTTATTATTTTTAGTTAGTTGTTTAGCCATCATAACGATTTTTCCTGCTGTAGCAGCTCTATTTGGTGTTGTTAGAGAGTGGGTTAATAAAAAAGAACCGCCAATTTTTCAAACTTATGTACGACTGTTTAAGGAGAACTTGAAACAAAGTTTTTCTGTTGGGCTGTCCATTACGATTATTGTTTTCGTATTATTAGGAGATTTTTATTTACTAACCATATTTGATACAAGCATGAATTTATTGATTTTTAGTAGTGTGAGCTTTATTAGCTTTTTTTTTATTGTCACAGTTTTCTATATCTTCCCATTAATGGTGAATAGCCCGTATACATTTAAAGAACTTTTTATAACTGCATGTAAGTTTGGGCTTTACCGATTTTCCCTTACAGTAGCAAACTTCATTATCTTATTATGCTGGCTCTATTTATCTATTACCTACTCTTTCTTTCTAGTATTCTTCTTTTTTAGTGTTTCAGCATTTATCACATACTGGTTTGCAAACCTGAAATTTTTAAAGCTTACTTCAGAAACAAAAGCAATACCATCTCCAAATCTCGCTTTTTCTCGTTTTGTAGCAAGTAAGAGGAAGGATATTTCTGCAGTTGAAGGAGTGAAAGGATGAATTCGCGTATCAAGGATCTTTTAGAGGGACAAGAAGCAAATTATATTTTACCCTTTTTTTGGCAACATGGCGAAGAAGAAGGGGTACTGCGTGAAGAGATGGCAAAAATAGATGAATCTGGCATAAAAGCTGTATGTGTTGAAGCAAGACCACATCCTGATTTTTTAGGACCTAAGTGGTGGCAGGACATAGATGTGATTATGGATGAAGCTAGGCGAAGGGGAATGAAGGTTTGGTTCCTTGATGATGATCATTTTCCTACCGGTCATGCTGCAGGAAGAATAGTAGATGCACCGAAAGAGCTTCGACGTTTGTTCTTAACAGAAGCACATATCGATGCTGTTGGTCCGATGAAACATGCATCTTTTCTAGTTAGTAAAGGAGAAGGGACTCTAGTAGGTGTAATAGCGGTAAAACGTGACCACGCAACAGGGGAATTAGATAAAGAATATATTGATGTTACGTCATTTGTTCAAGACGGTGTATTGTATTGGGATCTGCCAGGAGGATATTGGCGAATCTTTTTGCTAATTGAGACCACAACAGGTGGAAGTAAACAGCAAGAAAATTATCTTAATCCACTAGTTGCTGAATCCGTGAAAGTGTTGATAGATACGGTACATGAGGCATTTTATGAGCGTTACCGAGAAGACTTCGGTTCTACGTTTGCAGGATTTTTCTCAGACGAACCTGGTTTTTATAATGATAAGGATACCTTTAATTTTGATTCAAAGCTTGGTAAAAAGAACGTTCCTCTTCCATGGAGCCCTGATTTATTAGAACTCTTAGAGAAAGAGCTTGGTGATGATTATAGACTGTATTTACCACTTTTATGGCATGATGGAGAAAAAGCGGCTTTTGTCCGTTATACATACATGAGTATCATTACTAGACTTTATGGAGAAAGATTTACACAGCAAATTGGAGATTGGTGCCGTGAGCGGAATGTAGAATACATTGGGCATGTACTAGAAGATAATAATGTTCATACTCGTTTGGGGAGCGGTGCCGGACATTTCTTCCGCGCCTTATGGGGCCAAGATATGTCAGGACTTGATGTTGTTTTATGGCAAATTGTCCCTGGATTTGATGAAGTACCTTTTACATGGATTGCCGGTGAAACAGATAGTGAATTTTTTCACTATGGTATGGCAAAAATGGCGGTTTCACTTAGTCATATTGATCCAAAGAAGAAGGGACGTACAATGGCAGAAGTTTTTGGTGCATATGGTTGGGCTGAGGGCTTGAAGCTGATGAAATGGCTGACAGATCATATGCTTGTGCGTGGTGTGAACTATTTTGTACCACACGCATTTTCACCGAAGGAATTTCCAGATCATGATTGTCCTCCACATATGTATGCACGCGGGAAAAACCCGCAATACCGTTATTATAAAGTACTTAATCAATATACAAATCGTGTTAGTCATCTTCTCTCTGGAGGCAATCATATTGCATGTGCCGCTGTATTATATCATGCAGAAGCTGAATGGTCAGGTGAATATATGCCTTTCCAAAAACCTGTTAAGCAACTATTACAAAATCAAATTGATTGTGATATTTTGCCGATTGATACTATTTTAACATCGGCTTCTGTTTCAAAAGGAAAATTAAAAGTACTAGAAGAGTCATTCGATTGCTTAATTATTCCTTATAGTGAAGCCTTGCCTATTCTTTTACTAAAGCGGCTAGAGGACCTAGCTGATGAGGGATTGCCTGTACTATTTATAGCGGAATTGCCTGTTCGGGCATGCGAACAAGAACATGTTTCCGAAACACTTAAGAAACTTACAACACATCCTATGGTTTGGAAGATTGAACTTGAACATCTCATACGATTTATGAGAGAAAAAGGGTTTTATGAGGTGAAGGTAGAAAATTATCAACCTTATTTGCGATATTATCATGTAGAATACAGTGATGTTGATGGGTACATGTTTTTTAATGAACATCCATACAATTCAGTTGAGACAACAGTGACGTTGCAAAATCAAGGAAAAGTGCTGTTTTACGATCCAATTAACAATGTGATGAAGGAACCGAAGGTAATTGAAACTGAAGGAGGGATGAAGATTAATCTGAGTCTTGCTCCTTATGAGTCTGTCATTATGTTAATTGGAGAAGAAATGAAAAACATTCCAGTCGTTCAACAGCCTAAAGTTGACCGGGGAATGGAAGTTAAGGGGAATTGGGAAGTTAGTATTACAACGTCCGAGCAATATCCTGCCTTTCAGGTTTGGAAAGAAATGAATACTTTAAAGAATTTGAGTCTTTCTGAAGAACTTCCATCCTTTACTGGGACGTTTCGTTACAAAATAGAGTTTGTGTGGAATCAAACAGCAATGCCTATTCAGATTGATCTTGGAGATGTTTTCGAAACCGCTGATGTATGGTTAAACGGAGATCATGTAGGGATACGTATTTGTCCACCATATCGCTTAGATATTGAAGGATTCGTTAAACAAGGGGTTAATACTTTAATCATAGAGGTTACTAACACTCTTGTAAAAGCGCAACGTGATTTTCTATCACAGTTCGCACAACAAGAACCAAGTGGTTTACTTGGTCCAGTTCGGTTATATTATTAGAATGCAACGAGTTTTTTTAAAAAATTTCAGCAACAGGCAAGATGATAATATGAACCCAAGTTTTATATAAGGATAAAATCTCTCTGAAACCAATTTTGACAAGAAAGGGGTCAGGGGGTATAGTCCCTCAAAGGTCTTTAAAATAAAACGGGCACAAGGAAGGCTCGTTTGCCGCTGGACAAAACATATTAGAGGAGAGTGAAGCAGCTCCTTGCACCCTTGAATCGTATACCTATGGTGAATATTCAAAATGTAAGTGGATCAATACTTAATTCCCTTAAAGGCCAAGTGTTGATTTTCCCCAACCATTTTCTTTACTTGTTCAACAGCTTCCAGAATACTATTCGCTTTAATGACAAGTTCATCTGAATCAATAGTAAAGACAAAATGTTTCATTATTAACACCATCCTTTATAAAAAAGAGGTACAAGGATTATGAAAACACACAGGGGAATGTGAGAAGCTTTGATCCTTGTACCTTGAGTAAGAACATCTTGTATTCATATTAAAATAGAAATCCATTGTATTCTAATAAATGGTAAGATTTTCTTCCTGTTTTATATTGTCGAAATGACAAAAATGTGTAACGAAATGTTCATTAAATGTTCAAAAAGGAAAAAGTCCAGTGTGAATCGCTTTTCTTTTTAGAAATAATTACAACAGACCTGAAGCTGACCAGCGGCGGCGCCAACTACTTTAATCTGAATCAATAGGATTAGATATTCTTGCTACGTTAACCTCCTGATCATTTCCTCATCATAGTGATTACTCATTCATTTGCGTCAATGAACATTTGATTACGCGTTTTTTATTTGTTAAAATATTCCAATTAAATCAACTCTAATATTTTCCCTATATTTACAGATAATACAAACAGATAAAGGAGGGGCAAAATGGAAAGAAATTCATTTGTTGAAACGGAATTAGAGGAACATCAGCAAAACAAGCAGTTAACTTCCTCGGAATTAGCTGATTTGTTCAGTAATTATCTTGGGGATACTTTATTTTGTTGCATGTTTGAGCACTATCTCCAAGTAGTGGAGGATGATGAAATTAAAGATTATATTGAATTTTCATTAGCTCTTTCACGTAGACATGTAAAGGAAGTTCAAGGTATTTTTAAGATGGAGAATATACCTGTTCCTGTCGGTTTCGGGGAGCAGGATGTTCGAAAAGACGCTCCTCGTATCTTCAGTGATATGTTCATGGTCTTTTATATTGTTCAAATGGCGAGTGCGGCTCTATTAACATATGGAAATGCTTACTCTTGTTCAACACGGCAAGATACGATGAATTATTTTCGAAACAGTATGAATGATTCAGCTGAAACCTATGAAAGAGGAGTGCATTTATTACTTTTAAAAGGCGTTGATATTAGTCCCCCGACTATACCATATGCTAAAAAAGTTGATTTTGTAGAGAAAAAAAGCTTCATATCCATTATTACAGGTAGAGACCGCCCGCTTACAGCAAATGAAATCAAGCATTTGCAATATAACATAAATACGAATATCTTAGGTAAATCATTAATGCTAGGGTTCAGTCAGGTTGCATCCTCGGAAAAAATCAGAAAATATTTTCAAAAAGGAGCTGAATTAGCTGGGAATCAAATCCAGAGTTTTTCTGAGCATTTAACAAGTCAAGATCTGCCTGCTCCTATGCTAATGGCTGCACATATAACGGATTCAACCACTTCTCCCTTCTCAGATAAACTAATGATGTATCATTGCTCATTAGCAGGAAACATTGCTGTACAAAACTTTGGTGCTGCTCTTTCACAAATGTTACGGCATGACTTAGCAGCAGAGTTTATTAAGCTTATTCCACTAATCGGAAAGTTTAACAATGATGGATTAAATATGATGATCGAGCTTGGATGGTTTGAAGAACCTTTTACCGCCCCTGATAGAAAAGAACTTTCTAAATCCTCACAAGGGAATCAAATGTAATATAACTTGTTCTTTTGTTAAAATGATTTCTTCATTTATTGTTTTGATAAAAAAGAAAGAAGGATGCTAAAAATGTGAATAAGGAAATGTTTGAAAGATTGTTTTGGTCTATAGCCTTCCCTGGGTTTGGTCAGCTTTTGAATCGCCAATATCTAAAAGGGATATTGTTTATATTTTTAGAGCTTTTTGTGAATATCCAAGCCAACTTTAATATTGCAATCATTTCAAGTTTTCTTGGAGATATTCATACCTCCATTGAACAAATCGATTTTCAATGGCTTATGTTTTACCCTTGTTTATATTTTTTTTCGATGTGGGATGCTGTTAAGGATGTATCTGACGGAAAAGAAGATTCTTCACTGTTATTTTTGCCATTTGTTTTTGCTGCGTATTTTGTAACTGTAGGAGTGATTCTTTCTACGAAGGTTAAAATTTTTGGTGTATTGTTAGGTCCTATTTTTTTACCAATGTTATTTGTTATTCCAGGTGTGGTGACGGGATTGGTGATAAAAAAGATCCTGACATTTCGCAGTAAACAAAAAGGCTGATCCCTATAGAGCTTGAAGTTCATCCCACTAAGAAAAAGGCTTGTTAACCAATTTGTTATCAGGTTTTTTGTCTGAAGTCAGGATAGGGTTGACCTTTGAGAGTTAAGTCTTTTTTTTGCTTATAAAGAATAAATGATTATTTAGATATTGGTAAATATTTATATGTGTAACTTATTAAAATAAGCGGAAAAATTTAATTAGAATATTTTTTTAAGGAGCCACTCTAAAGTAAAGGGGGACCTGATTGCATGAAAATAGACGGAAAAGTAATCAAGCTGACAGCTGCAGAAATTTCACAGCTCTGGTCAGCTTATATGAATGATCGTGCAGCAATCTGCCAACTATCTTATTTTTTGAACAAAGCCGAAGATGAAGAAGTTAAACCGGTAATCGAGCATGCTTTAAAGCTATCACAAGCACATATTATGACGTTAACGGAAATCATGAATAAAGAAAAATTTCCGATCCCATCTGCATTTAAATTAGAAGAAGATGTGGATGTAAATGCACCTAGCTTATTTTCAGATAGTTATGTCTTGCAATATTTACTCCAGATGGGCAGAATTGGATTAAATGCCTATAGTATGGGGATAGCGCTGGCTGTACGGGCTGATGTTTTCAGTTTCTTTAATGAATGTTTTAAGGAATCTGCTGAATTGCTTCGCCAAACGAATGAAGTCCTTTTAGCAAAAGGTTTATACGTTAGATCTCCTTATTTAGAATTTCCTGAGCAAATTGACTTTGTAAAGAAGCAAAAATTTCTTAGCGGTTACTTTGATAAGAGGCCATTAACTGCAATAGAGATTACAAATATTTTTGGAAATTATGAACGAAATGCTTTAGGGCTTGCGACTTTAATGGGATTTAGTCAGGTCGCTCAATCAAAAGAGGTAAGACAATACTTCATAAGAGGGAAAGACATCGCAAAACAACACTGTGAAAAGTTAGGGAATATTCTGAAAGAAGAGGATCTTCCTGCTCCCACCACTTGGGATGCAGATGTAACAGCCTCTACAAACTTTACTTTTTCAGATAAATTAATGATGTTTTATACAACAGCTTTAACAGCAATTAGTCTTACATATTACGGAGCGGGCACTTCTTCAAGCCCTAGAAGAGATATAGCTGTTAGCTACGCAAGCCTCGGAAGGGATGTTGCATTATATGCAGAAGATGGAGCGAATCTAATGATTAATAATGGTTGGTTAGAAGAGCCGCCACGTGCATTGGATAGGGATGAATTAGTTAAAAAACATTAATAAATCATTAGGTAAGGCCTTGGTAACCTTGTGTTGGCAAGGTTTTTTTATTCTCAAATTGATTTTCATTGGTTAGCAATCAAAATTGTAATAGGTATAGGAAAGTATTAAAATGATGGTAAGAACAGCCGAATGTGGATCGCTTTCTTGACGAAGGCAGACTATTACAATAAACTTATATTATTACAAATATTTTGTTATTATTTAGTTATAGAACGATTTTTTTGGACAAATAGGAGTTTTGGGGGGACAGCCTTGTTAGAATTATCGCTTAAACAGCCGGAAAAACTGCGTAAGGTTGCGCATGCTTTATCATCAGATGTTCGATTAAAAATTATTGATCTATTAAATACAGGGAATGTGAATATAAATCAACTGTCAGAAAAGTTGGATATACCTGTTTCAACTGCAGCATCCCACATAAAGGTACTTGAAGAAGCAGGGTTGATTTTAACTCAGCTTCGCCCTGCCAGCAGAGGTGCGATGAAAGTTTGTACACGAAATTTCGATGACATTCATATTAGTTTGAATGCTCCAAAAAGTATCAATGATTATGCAAACTATGAGCTTGAAATGCCGATTGGGCAATATACCGACTTCCTTGTTTCACCAACATGTGGTATTGCAGATCAAGGCGGGCTGATCATCCCGGAAGATGAACCGGTTCATTTCTATAGCCCTGTCCGTTCAAGTGCACAGCTTATATGGACAAGAAAGGGATACTTTGATTATAAGTTTCCACTTGTCATTCCGTCTGGAGCCAAAGTAAAGTCAGTTCAGGTTTCTGCAGAGGTTTGTTCAGAGGCTCCAAATTATGATCATAATTGGCCGTCTGATATCACCGTCTGGTTAAATGGGGTAGAAATTGGGACCTGGACAAGCCCTGGTGATTTTGGCGATCGACCTGGAAAGCTGAATCCTAAGGCGTGGGGAGAAACAACCCGGACACAATATGGGACCTTAAAAACTTGGAAAGTAACTGAAGAAAGAGCAACAATCGATGACGTTTACCTTTCGAACGTTACGATCCAGGATTTAGGTATATTAGAGCGTGAATTTTTATCCTTTCGAATTGGTATTAAAGAAGACGCGGTTCACAAAGGCGGAATGAATCTTTTTGGCCGTGAATTAGGTGATCACCCGCAGGATATTAAATTAAAAATATCATTCTATTAACTTTATATGTACAGAAGAAAAGCCTTCTTGTTCCAAGAAGGCTTTTTATTATTACACAAAATCCGTATCTAAACAAATTATAATAAAAAAGATATTGACAAAATAGTTGTGGAAGCGTTATCTTTTAATTAAAGTTACAGAAAACTTGTAATAAAACACATTTTCAGTAATTTTGATTTCTATGACATTATTATTTTCTTACATTTTAAACAGTAGATTTCTCAAAAAAGCAACGTTAACCAAAGACAGAAAAAGGAGAGTATCAATATGACAACGACTTCAACCACTATAACGACCTACCAGCGAACAGAATACCCGCGCCCGCAATTTCAACGTAATTCGTGGAAGAATTTAAATGGTACCTGGAAATTTGCATTCGATGATAACAACATCGGAGAAAAAGGTTTATGGTATGAAAATTCTGCCTTTTCGACAGAAATACAAGTTCCTTTTACTTATGAAACGAAAGCTAGCGGAATTGGAGATGAAACCTTTCATCCAAATGTGTGGTATCAAAGAACATTTGAAATTCCTAATGAAGAAGCAGGAAAACGAACCATTTTGCGTTTCCAAGCTTCTGATTATATAACAAAGGTATGGGTTAACGGAAACTATATCGGCCAACATATTGGCGGAAATTCGGCTTTTTCTTTTGATATTACGAATACAGTTGATAACACGAAAGAAAACGAATTAGTTGTGAAAGTCGAAGATAGCCAAAGCTGTGCTCAACCAAGGGGCAAGCAACGGTGGATAGATGAAAACTTTGGATGTTGGTATGTGCAAAATACGGGGATATGGCAGACTGTTTGGCTTGAATTTTTAAACGATGAAAGCATAGAAAGTGTGAAAATGATTCCAAATATTGATAAGAACTCTGTAGCTTTTGAATACAAGCTTAATGGGGATCTAAATGATAGTTGGAAGTTAGAAACGACTATAAATTATGACGGCAAAAAAATAAAGCAATTCACAACTGTTCCTGACCGTGCGAATACGAGGGTAGAGGTTAATCTTCTTTCAGAGGTACATAATTGGAAAGTGTTGTACTGGACACCAGAACATCCGCATTTATATGATGTTACGTTTCGATTGACGGTAAATGGAGAAGTAGCAGATGAAGTGCAATCCTATTTTGGGATGAGAAAAATTTCGATAAAAGATGGCAAGGTCCTGCTTAATAATATTCCGATTTACCAAAAGCTTTTATTAGATCAAGGATATTGGCCGGATACGATGCTTACTCCTCCTTCAGATGCAGCCATGCTGGAGGATATTGAGAAAACACTTGAGATGGGCTTTAATGGTGTTCGAAAACATCAAAAGCTTGAAGATGAACGCTTCTTATATTGGTGTGATAAAAAGGGATTGCTTGTCTGGTCCGAAATGGCAGCAACCTATGAGTTTTCCGATGAAGCGGTAGAGAATTTCACAAAAGAGTGGCTCGAAATTATTCAACAGCATTATAATCATCCATCGATCGTTACATGGGTTCCTTTTAATGAATCGTGGGGAGTATCTAATATATTTACAGATAAAAAACAGCAAGCTTTTACAGAATCAATCTATTATTTAACAAAATCGATTGATCCCGAGAGACCGGTTATTGTGAATGACGGCTGGGAGCATACGATTTCGGATATCATCGCTCTTCATGATTATGAGGAGTTAGGCGAAGTATTTTTAAAACGTTATCAAAATAAGGATCAAATCTTAAACAATGAGATTCCTCATAACCGTCATAAGTATGCATTTGCTGAAGGATATGAATATAAAGGTCAGCCGATTATGTTGACTGAATACGGCGGCATTGCCTTCCAGTCAGAAAAAGGCTGGGGCTATGGAAATCAAGTGAAAAGTGAAGAGGATTTTCTGGCTCGTTATGAATCGATCACACAAGCTATTAAAGATACACCATATATTTGCGGCTTTTGCTATACCCAAATAACAGATGTACAGCAAGAGGTGAATGGTCTTCTATATGAAGATCGAACACCAAAGATAGAACTTAAGAAAATTAAAGAGATTAACCGCAAATAATTTCAGATTGGATAAAAGGAGAAGCTATGACATTTCGACAAGAATACCCGCGCCCGCAATTAATGAGAGAAGACTGGCTTAATTTAAATGGTGAATGGGATTTTCAATTTGATGACCAGAATATTGGGTTAGAAGAAAAATGGTTTAAAAAAGGAAAAGAATATAAGCAAAAAATCAATGTTCCCTTTGCTTACCAAACGAAGCTTAGCGGAATTCATGATCCTGCATTTCATGATTGGGTTTGGTATCGCAGAGAATTTGAGATTCCTGATTCCATGCTTGGCAAACGGATCATCATGCATTTTGGTGCTGTAGACTATCGAGCAATGGTTTTTATTAACGGAAATCTAGTTGGATCTCATGAAGGAGGCCACACTGCCTTTTCCTTCGACATTACAAATTATTTAATTGAAGGGAAACAATCAGTTGTTGTCAGAGTAGAAGATCCTTCAAGAGACGAAACAATACCTCGCGGAAAACAGTATTGGATTGAAAAATCGGCGGCAATCTGGTATACACGTACCACTGGCATTTGGCAAACGGTATGGTTAGAAGCAGTGGATAAAACACATATAAATAAAGTCAGATTTACTCCGGATATTGATAATGGCGATATCACCATTGATCTAGAGGTATCAGGTGAATATATAAATAAAGATGTTGAAATTGAGATCAGCTTTAAAGGTGAACATGTAGCAAAAGAAACGGTCAAACTATATGAAAGTTTTATGAAAAGATCTATCAATCTCTATAATCGAAAAATATTCAGAACAGGATTCCATCGTGTCGGATGGAACTGGACACCGGAAACACCAAATTTATTCGATGTAAAGATTCGCTTGAAAGAAGAAGCTGCAATACTTGATGAAATCACTTCATACTTCGGGATGAGAAAAATCCACACTGAAAATGGCATGGTCTATCTGAACAACAGACCGTATTATCAAAAGTTGGTTCTCGACCAAGGTTACTGGCCGGACGGTTTATTGACGGCACCAACGGATCAGGATTTAAAGAAAGATATCGAATTGGCAAAAGAAATGGGCTTTAATGGGTGCAGGAAGCATCAAAAGGTTGAGGATCCGCGTTTCCTATATTGGGCAGATACATTGGGGTTTCTAGTATGGGGAGAATGTGCTGCTTCTCCATCCTTTAGTGAGGATGCTGTTGCCCGACTTACAAAAGAGTGGATTGAAATCCTTGAAAGAGACTACAATCACCCTTGTATCGTTACCTGGGTCCCTATTAATGAAAGCTGGGGAGTTCCTTCCATCAGCACGAATGACCAGCAAAAGCATCATTCGCTGGCAATGTATCATCTGATCCATTCACTCGATCCTACCAGATTAGTGATTTCAAATGATGGATGGGAATTAACGAAAACAGATATTTGTGCGGTCCACAATTATAGCCATGGCCACAAGGATGAAGTCGAAAAATACAATGAGTTTCGCCATTCTTTAGCAACCGTCGAACAGATCCTTCAATCAAAATCAGCAGGTTGGAGCATCTACACGAAAGGATTTAAACATAACGGTGAGCCAATTCTCTTAACTGAGTTTGGCGGAATTGGTTATAAAGCGGGAGAAGAAAATGGCTGGGGATACACGACAGTCACCAATGAGGAAGAGTATCTCGCAGACTATGAAAGAGTGATGAAAGCAGTCTATGAATCTAGCTCACTGCATGGCTTCTGCTATACACAGCTAACTGATGTTGAACAGGAGATTAATGGGATTTTGACATATGATCGCAAGCCGAAATGTGAACTGCGTGAAATTAAACGCATAAATGACATGTGGCATGCAGAGGTTGTAAAATAACTCGAATATCTGAATGAATTAGACTTCTCTTGGCTGAAGACAGTTGATTTCAGCCAAGAGATTCATCTTATATAAATTACTAGAGAGTCTGACATCTTGTGAAAACGCTTTAAAAGAAAGGGTACATGTACTAACTAATTTATTTGGGGGGTAACAAAATGAAGAAAAAAGCACTCTTAATGTTTTCGATCCTTTTTGTGTTTGTAATGGCTTTATCAGGCTGCAGCAGTAGTTCCTCGAGCTCTGGTTCCGCAAAAAATGAAATCGTTTATTGGAATCCATTTACAGGTCCTGATGGAGAAAATATGAAGCAAATTGTCAATGAATATAATAAAACAAATCCAAAATTCAAGATTAAGAATGTATCGATTGGTGCAGATGATATGTATGCAAAAATCCCGACGGTTGTTAACTCGGGAAAAGGGATTCCGGACCTCACCGTTGTTCATGCTGAAAGAATTAAGCAGTTTGTAGGGAATGATTTATTGCTGCCATATGATGATTTATTAGCTGATCATCCAGAAATTAAAGCAGAAAACTATGTACCAGCCGGCTGGAATATTGGGGAAATTGATGGCAGCAGATACAGTGTTCCGTTAGATGTACACAGTTTTGTTATGTATTACAACAAAGATTTACTAGAAAAATACGCGCCAACTGCACTTGATGACAATGTGGTTACATTTGATGAAGTAAGAGAAGCTGGAGAAAAGTCTAGTAAAGACGGTATTAAAGCGATTGGTATCACGTGGACACGTCCGATGTTCTTATCCATTTACAATCAACTAGGCGGAGATATTACAAGTGACGGAGAAACGCCAACACTTAACACGCCAGAAGCAAAAGAAGCCCTAGAGTTATTAAAAGGGTTGGTTGATGACAAAATTGCCAACAAGGATGGAGAAGACCCAGGACAATTATTTAAATCAAATAAAGCGATCTTCTATCCTGAAGGAATTTGGATGCAAAACAGCTTAAATGAAGTAGAAAAATTAAATTGGGGACTGACAAGCTTCCCGCAAGTGTCACCTGATAAAATTGTCAACTGGACATCCTCTCACCAATTCGTCATGTTTAAAGACGAAAACCGATCTGATGAGAAAGTGAAGGGAATGTTGGACTTCCTTGATTATGTGAGAGAAAATTCACTTCCATGGGCAAAAGCAGGACAAAACCCAGCTGCTTTAGCGACATTAGAAAATCCTGAATTCAAGGAACTGCCACAATCATTTTTACTCGCAGACCCTAAATTACAAGAGTCACTTAAAATCTTTGACTATAAATATAATGGCTTTGTAGCTGAAGAGGTTGATAAACTAGCTGGTGATGCGATTTTTGGAAAGCTTGAAATTGAAAAAGGATTGGAAGATGCTCAAAAAGCAGTTGAAGACAAAATCGCTAGCAATAATAAAAAATAACGTTTTTCTATGATTGGCAAAGGAACGTCTGAGACTGTCTAAACATCAAAGGGACAACCCCCAGCGCACATGAGGGTCAGTCCCTTTGAGGCAGCCTCCTCTATTCGAGAACGAAAGAATAGGAGCTAAAATTATGATAAATACTGGAGCTAAAAGGCAAGTAAATGTGTCCGCTGCATTAGATAAATATCCGAATAAAAATCGGCTGAACCTTTCTCCCTATCTTTATATTGGGCCACATCTCATTTTATTTGGCATCTTTTTTCTATTTCCAACTTTATATGGTATTTACATTTCATTTACGAATTGGGATCTCATTGGGGAACCTGAATTTGTAGGAATGGCAAATTATACAGAAATTTTATTTAATAAAGATTCCACCTTTTATGAACAATTGCGGATCGGTTTGGGGAATACGTTTAAATTTGTTTTGTATACTGTACCTGCTTGTATTATTGTACCGTTGCTCTTAGCTGCCGCTCTTAATACAAAACCAAAAGGAATGACCTTTTTTCAGGCATTATTTTACATGCCGACATTGTTTTCTGTTTCTGCGGTTATGATTGTATTTTCCATGCTATTCAGCGTTTCATTCGGACCGATTAATCATTATCTAAATGTGGATACAAACTGGCTATCTAATCAGCCATACGCTTGGATAACATTAGTGATTGTAACCGTTTGGTGGACAATCGGTGCAAATATGATCATTTATCAAGCCGCTCTTAACGGTATTCCAAAGGATTTATATGAAGCAGCCTCTATAGATGGAGCAAATGGTGTTCAAAAGTTCTTTCGAATTACACTTCCTAGTATAAGAGCACAGCTATTATATACCGTTGTAATCACGACTATTGCTCAATTCAATGTATACGGGCAGCCGCTTATGTTAACAAAGGGCGGACCAACAAGCTCGACTACAGTCCTGTTAATGTACATTCAAGAAAATGCATTTGGCTCTGGGATATCGATTGCGGGTATTGGAGCAGCAATGGCTGTTGTTCTGGGCTTATGTATTATGGTTGTTTCTGCCATTCAATTCTTCTTTTTAAGACAACGTGACTAGGAGGTGCCTACTTTGAAGAAAAATCCGATTTCTAAAATATTTTCATTCATTTTTTTATTGTTTATGGCATTTATATGGATTGGTCCATTATTGTATACAACCTTATCGACGTTCAAAAGTGAGGCTGATATTCAATCAAGCGCCTTTACTATTTTACCGATTAATTGGGTGATTGGTAACTATCAGGATGTTCTTTTTGAGAATACTAGCGCCCCTGTGGCGAAGTGGTTTATAAATTCGATGATTATTTCAGTAGCACAAACGTTTTTAGTATTAGTGCTTGTTTCATTAGCTGGTTATGGCTATTCAAGAATGAAATTTAAGGGAAGAGATGCGATCTTCGCCTTTTTAATGGCAACGATGATGTTCCCTGGCGTTGTAAATCTGATTCCGCTTTACAAAATTATTGATACATTTGGCTGGGTAAACAATTATTTGGCAGCGATTGTTCCGGGGACAGCCGGAGTTTTTAGTATCTTCCTCGTAAGGCAATTTATGCAAGGAATTCCTAAGGATTTTGATGAATCGGCACGAGTGGACGGCGCTTCAGACTTTCAAATTTTTACGAAGCTAATCTTGCCGTTAATAAGACCTGTCTTAACCGTTGTCGCGTTATTTACCTTTACGGGTTCATGGAATGACTTCCTATGGCCATCGATTGTATTTAATGAAGTTGAAAAATTGCCGCTTACACCGGGATTGCAATTACTTCAGGGGATATATGGCGGACTGGAGGTTGCTCATTCTTTAACTGGGGCACTGATTGCAATGGTTCCGACATTTATCCTTTATTTGTTCACACAAAAGTACTTTATGGAATCCCTCTCCTTGTCATCAGGTGTAAAAGGGTAATAAAGGATGAGTGTTTATTAAGGAGGTTTAAGCATGAATAGAAAGCTGGAAAGAAGATTCATTAGGATCGGAGCGATATGGCAAATCGTTTCAGGTCTCCTTACGATTTTTGTCTATGCCTCTTTTATTAAAAATGAAGGGCTGAATTCTTCCTATAACACGATTGTAAAACTAGAGGCCGCACAGTCCGTATTTGGCAGCTTGTATATGTTTTCTGTTTCCTTTGGGATGATCTTTGTTATTCTAGGAATCTTAAACTTTGTTCTAGCGAAATCATTGAAAGATGATCAAGTCGAAATAAAAAGGCCAATCTGGTTTATTGTATTAGGGGTGGCCTCCTATTTCGTCATGGACATTTTAGGATCCATCATGTTTCTTTCGGCAGGGGTTCTGGCATTAGCTAAAAATAAATCGATCGCAAAGCTTGGAAACTATCATTTACAAAATCAATAACATAATCGTCGTGCTGTTTTAGTCACTATCGGCCCATTAAAAATCAATAGTATATAACCAAAGGAAAGGACTTATCATTTCCTTTGGTTATAGGTTGATTTTTTTTTGTGTATTTTTCCGATTTATTTGGTTACTTATGCATCTATAATACATAGCTGGCTGTGTGAATCAAAAAAATAGATGCTTTAGTATAAAAGAATGTTAGCGATTACATTTATGAAGGGAGGAACTTGAGCCATTTGTTAATAGAATTCTAGTCTAATTGCACGTTGGAGAAAAAGGAGGAGATTTTTTGAAAAAGATTTTATCATTGGTTATTGTGATTAGCTTAGTTTTAACCGTCCCATTATCCGCATTAGCCTATAGCAATCCCTTCGAATTTCCGGATTCCTGGAAGTGGGATACAGGGGTATTTTATGGAGAAGGAGATCCTTATATTTTAAAGCATAACGGTACTTATTATCTTTATGTAAGTACAGTAGATGATAAGCATGGAGTAAAAGCATGGAAATCAGAGGATTTGGTAAATTGGGAGTACGGTGGATTAGTGACAGAGGAGCCTACAACGAAGGCTGCCTATGCTCCTGAGGTTGTGTATTGGAATGGCGATTTTTATATGTACACATCGCCTGGCGGAAATGGGCATTATGTGTACAAAAGCTCCTCGCCGCTAGGACCGTTCGTAAAGCAAACTGCTAACCTGGGAATGGGTATTGATGGACATGTCTTTATTGATGATGACGGAAAATGGTACTTCTATAGTACGGGTGCTCAACGAATTGATGCCCGTCCTATGTCAGATCCCTATACGTTTGGACAAGCTTCAAACACCGGTGCAGAAATGAATGGCTGGACAGAAGGACCAACGATTTTAAAAAGAAATAATAAATATTATATGACCTATACAGGAAATCACGTGTGGAATAAAGCATACCGTGTTGATTATGCCAGCAGTACTTCTCCTATTGCTGATTTTTCACATGAATATGGACAAAATCCAATTTTGCTGAACACTGAAGGGGAGAATGTAGGATTAGGCCATAATTCAATTATTCGGGGGCCGGATCTTGATTCCGACTATATGGTTTACCATAGTCATGCAAATCCAGGAAGGTATATGAATCTTGATCGGATTGCGTGGAATGGAGATAAAATGCTCGTTCTGGGACCGACAACAACGGAACAGCCAAACCCGGATTTGCCTGATTTTAGTGAACGTTTTTCACCATCATCACTTGATGAAAATTGGGAAACGGTAAACGGGGGGAGCTGGAGTATTGCCTCGGAAATGCCTGGGTGGCTTCAACAAACAACCATCGATGACACGCAAATGGTTAAAAAAGTGAGCAAAACTTCCACTGCTTCAGACTACACAGCAGAATTCAATATGAAGACCATTAAGCAAGGCTCGAGCAGTAATCCAACTTTTGGCGCCGTATTCTCCTATAAAGATGAAAACAACTACGGCTTAGCATTATTAAGTCCTAAGAAAAATCAAATAGAAACCTTCTTTTTCGTAAACGGCGTTGAACTAAAAAGGGAGGCTACAGATTTACCTGATGGCTATGATTATTCGAAGCTTCATCAAATACGGGTAGAAAAGTCTTCATCAACGTTTAAAATCTTTGTTGATGGAATGCAAAAGCAAACCAGTGAAATTCCTGGGCTAGCTGGAGGTAAAATCGGATATGCAGCATCTGATCTTCATGCAGCTTTCGGGTATACGGCATTCAGCAATAAAGTGAACGGAAGCAATGTGTTTGATGCCTACAAACCAGTACCGGGGAAAATTGAGGCTGTTCACTATAATACAGGCGGTGAAGGTGCAGCCTATCATGATACAACACCTAAGAGTACCAGCGGGAAATATCGAAGTGATGCTGTTGAGTTAAAAGAAAATTCTGAAGGCGGCTATCACGTAAGCTTAAATAATTCTGAATGGCTTCATTACAATGTCAATATTGCAGAGGCCGGTACTTATAATGTCGATCTAAGAGTTTCGGCATCAAGCGCTGATGCACAAGTGAAATTAATGGTAGATGACTCGACGGATTTAACAGGTGCCATAAATATTCCAAAAACAGATGAGTGGAAAACACTCTCGATTGAGGGAGTTGAACTACCTAAGGGTCAGCATACTCTTAAAGTTGTCGTTGAAAATGGAACATTTGATTTATCCAACATGCATTTCCAAGAAAATAAACAAGTGGAAGAATTATTTACAGACTTTAATGATGGCACTAGTAATGGATGGGAAGAAATCGAAGGATATTGGACGGTCAAAACAAATAAACCGAGCCCATTTGATGCGTATAAACCAATCCCAGGGACGGTAGGTGCAGCTTACTATATTACCGGAGGAGAAGGAGTAGCTTACCATGAGACAACAGCTGAAAATATCGGCGGTGTATTAAGGGGAGATTCCGTCGATATCCGTAACAATCCAGAAGGCGGTACGGCAGTTGGATGGAATCAAACAGGAGAATGGTTTAAATACAATGTATCAATAAAAGAAGCAGGGCTCTATAATGTTCAGTTAAATACGGCAACAACGTTTCCTTCAGCAAAGGTTCGATTGTGGCTTGATGATGAAACAGATTTAACCGGTGTGGTTGATGTTCCTAGTACAGGTGATTGGAATAATTGGCAGCCAGTGATCAAAAAAGGAATCACATTGCCGGAGGGTGAGCACACGATAAAAATAGAAATCGTGGAAGGAGAATTTGATTTTACTGGTCTTGAGTTTACATCATTTGATATTCACAAGCCAGTGCCTGGAATTATCGAAGCCGAAGAATACAATCTTGGCGGTGAAGGGGTAGGCTATCATGACAATACTGCTCAAAATACCGGAGATGTATTCAGGGAAGATGCTGTTGATCTTCGTAAGGATCCAGAAGGCGGTTACGCTGTTACCTCCAATCAAACGGGAGAATGGCTTGCATATGACGTAAACATCGAAGAAGAAGGCACATATGGCCTTGATTTGCTTGCATCGGCAATCGAAGATGGAGGAAAAGTAAAGCTAATATTAGATGATGAAATAGAGTTAACAGGTGAAATTAGTATACCTAATACAGGTGATTTAAATAACTGGGAGACCGTTTCATTACCGGGCATTTCATTGCCGGCAGGAAAACATACTTTAAAGCTTGTAACGGTACAGGGAGAATTTGATTTTTCAAGATTTACGCTGCACCGATTTGACCATCCTAAAAAGCTTCCAGGTACCATCATGGCGTCTGATTATATAACCGGTGGGGAAGGTGCAGGTTATCATGATCTTTCTCCTGAAAATATTGGCGGCAAATATAGGAGAGATGCTGTCGATATCCGTGTGAATCCAGAGGGCGGCTATAATGTTGGCTGGAATCAGGCTGGAGAATGGTTAAACTATCATGTTGATATTGAAAAAGAGGACAAGTATCAAGTGGATATTAAAGTCGCAACTCAAATAGAGGGCAGCCAAATCAGACTCTGGCTTGATGATACGATTGATTTAACTGGTATTATTGAAGTCCCAGCAACAGGCGGCTGGGATAACTGGGAAAGCGTCATAAAAGAAAATGTCTCTTTACCAGCTGGAAAGCACACCATTAAAGTGGAAATGGTCAAAGGAGAATTTGACTTTAGAAGCATTAATTTTACACAGGATAATGGGGAAGAGCCGCCGGCAATTGAAGGAGAATACAGCACAGCACCAGGCACCTTTGCGAAAGCTGTCATCGGAGATCGCATGTGGAAGGATTATACTGTTGAAGCAGATATCAATCTGGGCTCTGGAAAAGGTGACGGCGGTTTGATTTTTAGAGTCAATAACCCGGCCAATGGAATTGAGCTTGGTCAAAACAATCCTGATTTTATGCAAGGATATGTGGCATATATCAATAAAGATGGCGTTCATTTAGGAAAAATGAATTATGATTGGACCTACTTAAAAGGTGCTGAGTTGAAAGAACCATTAAACTCATGGCAGCATATGAAGGTTGTAGCAAAGGGCACGAATATAAAGGTATTTGTCGGTGATATGGATACTCCGAAAATCGATTTCACAGATAACAGCAGCACGGCATTTACCCAAGGTAAGGCAGGATTAAGATCCCACTATAATGATACGAAATTCGATAACGTTGCTGTAAAACCAATCGTGATTACTCATTTATCCATGAAAAACGACCTTGATAAGATGAGAAAGTCAGGTGAAGTTACGTTTAGTGGATATAAAAAATTAACAAACAAGTTGGAGCAGTCAGAGCACCATTTTAACAATGGTGAAACGGACCAAGCGATCAAACATCTTCATGATTTTAGAAGACTCGCAGAAAAAGAAAGGGATTTAGCTGAAGATGTAAGACAAGTACTAGAGGCAGATGCTTTAAGGCTATTAAGAACTATTAAGAACTATTAAGAAAGAACAATAGATAGGTAGTACCCATGTATCTGCCTATCTATGAATTCTTTAAAGTAGCCGTTTTTATAAAAGGCTAAAGGTTGTTTTTTAGGTTTCTTGTAGAATAACTGATTAGGTTGGTTGGAGTGTAAGGTGCGAGACTCCTGCGGGGGCAGCGGGACAGGTGAGATCCCACAGGCGTTTACGCCGAGGAGGCTCACCGCACGACCCGCGGAAAGCGAGCATCCTGGAGCGGAAATCAACCACTCACCACTACTTGTTAAATATCAACAAATTTTACGAAAACAGCCTAATAAAAAAGTTTTTTTTTTCACAAGAGTTAAAAAGGAAGATTCTATAAACCTGAATAGGAAAGGACGGAAGGATTTAATGAAAAAAAAGAAACTTTATAAGTTAACAACAGCAGCACTCCTATTGCCTTTCATTCTCGGAGGTTCACCACAGGAGTTACTAGCTTCTGAACCTGCTAACAATACCAGCTTAAACTCGGCATTTTCTAAAAAGGAGGCATTTGAATTGTTTAAAAATCCAGTGGTTGGCGAAGGGGCAGATCCTTGGGTTGTCAAACATACTGATGGCTATTATTATTACACGCAAACTACGGGAAATAATATTACGATTTGGAAATCGAAAAATCTATCTGATTTGGGTCAGGCTGAAAAGAAGGTTGTGTGGACACCTGATCCAGATGCACCGAATGCACACCATATGTGGGCTCCGGAAATGCATTTTATTGATGGAAAATGGTACATCTATTTTGCGGGATCAGCTGGTGATATGGGCAAACAAAGAATGTATGTGCTGGAGTCAGAAGGCTCTGACCCATTTGGACCATATCACCATCCTGAGGGAACTGATTTTGGGAAAATCACCGACCCTTCCGACAAATGGGCCATCGATGGCACAATCTTAGAGTATAAAAATGAATTATACTTTGTCTGGTCAGGATGGGAGGGCGACGTCAATGTCAGTCAGCACTTATACATAGCCCCATTAGAGAATCCTTGGACGATCAGCGGGGAGAGGGTAGAGATCTCCAGACCTGAGCTTTCATGGGAAAAGAATGGATTTCCGCTCATCAATGAAGGTCCGCAAATCTTAAAAAACAAACAAGGAAAGGTATTTATCGTGTATTCAGCAAGCGGAAGCTGGACAGATGATTACTGTTTAGGGATGTTAACATTAAATGGTAAGGATCCGCTTAATCCTGATTCCTGGGCGAAGAACCCGACACCGGTATTTGAAAAGAATCCTGCACTCGGAGTGTATGGCCCAGGTCATAACAGCTTTGTTAAATCTCCGGATGGAAAAGAAGACTGGATCGTTTATCATGCAGCTAAGTTCAAAGGGGCAGGGTGGAATAGAAATGTTCGGATGCAAAAGTTCTCATGGAATGAAGATGGGACACCCAACTTTGGAGTCCCTGTAGCGGCCGATACATTGCTGCGTGTCCCTTCAGGAGAGTCAACAGGAAGGCTGACTCCGCACCTGCTAGGGGTTGTTTTTAAGTATGAGGCAGAACAAGCAACTGTTAATAATGCCAAGATTGTCGATAATACCTCTGCTTCAGGTGGAGCAAAAGTAGGCTATATTGATTTTCAAGACAGTTTTATAGAGTTCAATGTTCAAGTACCTGCCGGCGAATACACGATGAAGGTTCGCTATGCAAACGGGATGGGAGCAGAATCAAGCCACTACGTTACGATTAACGGACAAGATCAAGAAGAATTAACATATGAAAGCTTTGGCTGGGATTCCTGGAAAGAAGTCGAAATGGACCTAACGCTAAATCAAGAGGAAAACAAGATCCGACTTTCAAAAGGCAAGCTATATGCAGAAATTGATTCGATTGAATTAATTCCGAAAGAACAATCTGTGTATAAGTATGAGGCAGAGCATGCGAAAGTAGAAAATGCGGAGATTGCTAACGATCCAACATCTTCTAACTATCAAAAAGTAGAAAAAATGGATGATGAGGATAGTCAGATCACTTTTCCAATTCAGGTTCCTGAAGCTGGGGTTTATGAGCTGCAGGTAAGATATGCGAATGGGACAACTTCACCGAGTACACATCAAGTATATGCAAATGATGAACTTGCCGGCTCTATTTCCTATCAACATACGGGTTGGGACAATTGGGAGTTTGCTTCTGTTAAAGTGAAGTTAAAGGAAGGGGTTAATCGGATTAGTTTTTTAAAGGATGAAGGGCTCGTTGATTTGGATTATGTAACGCTTAAGAGACTCGATTCGATTGAATGAGATTTGATTAAATTTTTGCTAGGTAAGTTGTTGCCTATTTTACAGGGGAGGGTTTGAGGTTCGAATCCCTCTCTGATCATCAGAGTGAAAAGCTTCAGTTCCTTGTTAGAGAAGGAATTGGAGCTTTTTTTATTTTGATGGTAAATGGCTAAAAATGATTGGTTTTCGTCGTATTAAGTACATCTTTTCAAGTTAGACTATATAAGCCTTTTCTTATAAATATCAATGAATGTGTAATTTCACCCTACTCAACGAAAAGGAAAATTATTTAAACTACCTGTTAACCAACATAAAGGAAAGAGTTACAAAAGGTTTATTGTGTATCGTACATAATAAACCTCGCTTCGAAAAACATGTCCAATGTTAGTGTATATGATTCTATAACCTGTTTTGTAATGAAAAGATACGTGACGTTAGACGATACGTGGACAAAAAGAAAAACAACAACAAGAAAAAAACAACAAAAAGCTTTTAACTCGAATATGGTGATTAAACCAGATTAGCTTAAAAGACGAGTTAAGGCACCGAGAATGATCTCTTCACAAACCAATCACAACTTTTTTTGAATCATCCGCTACTCTCTGCCTTATTTTTCCTAATATTACTATGGAAAGAGTTTTTAGTAGAAAATGCAGTGGTTAACATGGCAAAGTATCGAATGATACGTATTGATTTTTGGAAGAATCCAATAGTTTTAGATGAGATGTCCCTAAGAATAAATGTTTTTATCTTTATCCACATACGACATAAATTGGAATCTATCATATTACTAAAAAAATTGGCTTTTGACTTGGGGATTCATTGAATTTTTTTGAACTGGATTCAAAGAAAGGGATTGAATCGAATGATCACAGGTGGTAATATACTATTTAACAAATAGTATAACACATTTATTTGTTTGTAGGTTAATAGTATAACGTACTTGGACAATGAAGAATAAAAATAGGCAAATGTATAGGAGGGCGTAAGTGAATAGGAAGGAAATTGTTTATGTAGTGTCTGATTCAGTTGGTGAAACAGCTGAGCTGCTCGTAAAAGCAGTAGCATCTCAGTTTAATAGGACAGATGTTGAAATCAACCATATTTCCTATGTAGAGGATTTTAAAGATCTCGATAATGTGATAACAGCTGCAAAATATCATCATTCCATCATTGCCTATACGATTGTCATACCGTCTTTAAAGCAATATCTTGATGAGCGGGCAAGGGAATCAGGAATACCTGCCATTGATTTAATGAATCCGCTTATGGAAGCATTTATTCAAAAGTTTGATACAGAACCTGTACTGCAGCCAAGATTAATGAGGAAATTAGATGAAAACTATTTTCGTAGAGTAGAAGCGGTTGAGTTCGCAGTAAGATATGATGATGGTCAGGATGTTAGAGGGATTAGGCATGCAGATATTGTCTTAATTGGCGTTTCTAGAACATCAAAGACACCGCTTTCGATGTATTTGGCCCATAAACGATTTAAGGTGGCAAATGTACCTTTAATACCAGAGATCGCACCTCCTGATGAACTTTTTACTATTCCTAAAACGAAATGTGTTGGTTTAATTCTAACACCAGATAAGCTGAATGAAATTCGTATGGAGCGATTAAAAAATTTAGGGTTAACAACGCAAGCGAATTATGCGAATTTTGATCGGATCCTTAACGAATTAGAATATGCGGAAAAAATCATGAAACGAATCGGTTGTCCTGTCATTAATGTTTCAAATAAAGCAATTGAAGAGACAGCTGATTTAATATTAGCAATGTTAAAAAAGAAAGGGGCTGTATTCCATGGATAAATTTGTTTATATGTTTGATGAAGGGAATAGTGGAAAAAAGGAACTATTAGGAGGAAAGGGAGCTAATCTGGCTGAAATGACCAAGATTGGTTTACCTGTACCTTACGGCTTTACCATTACAACAGAGACTTGCAACAAATACTATGATGCAGGGAAATTACTTTCACCAGAGATTGAATTTCAAATTTTACAAGCACTTACTATTCTCGAAGAAAAAACAGGTAAAAGACTTGGAGACCCTTCTAATCCATTGCTGGTTTCCGTACGATCTGGTGCAGTCCATTCGATGCCGGGAATGATGGATACCATTTTAAATCTTGGAATAAATGATGAAACAGTCGAGGGTCTTGCGAATCTGACAAATAATCCGCGCTTTGCATATGACTCTTACCGCAGATTTATCCAAATGTTTAGTGATGTTGTGCTAAAGGTTGATAGCTTTTATTTTGAGCAATTTTTGGAAGAAGTCAGGGACGAGAAAGGATACAACTCAGATCCGGAAATGTCTGCAGAAGATTGGAAAGAGGTTATTAAAGGATACAAGGAGATTGTCGCTAAACATTCGGCAAGAACCTTTCCTGAGAATCCAAAAGAGCAGTTATTCCTTTCCATCCGTGCTGTTTTTGATTCTTGGAATAATCAACGTGCTATTGTTTACCGCCGCCTTCAGAATATTCCCGATCATCTAGGAACAGCAGTGAACATTCAAAGCATGGTTTTTGGAAATATGGGCAGTAATTCCGGTACCGGAGTAGCTTTTACACGTAATCCATCTACAGGGGAAGCAAAGCTTTATGGTGAATATTTGATCAATGCCCAAGGGGAGGATGTCGTTGCTGGAATCCGTACCCCCCAACCAATTGTTTCACTTCAAGAAGAGATGTTAAACGTCTATCAGCAGTTTATTGAAACATGTCAACTTCTTGAAAAGCATTATCGAGACATGCAGGATATTGAGTTTACTGTAGAACGGGGTGAACTTTTTATTCTACAAACACGTACCGGAAAAAGAACAGCTCAAGCTGCCATTAGAATAGCTGTTGAATTAGTAAAAGAACAAATTATTAGCAAGCAGGAAGCGATTCTTCGCGTAGACCCTGAGCAGCTTGATCAACTTCTTCATCGTCGAATTGATGATACATATGAACGAAAACAGCTAGCGAAAGGTCTGCCAGCGTCTCCTGGCGCAGCTACTGGAGAGGTCGTATTTGATTCTGACGAAGCTGAAAGGTTAGCGAGAGATGAGAAAAAGAAGATCATTCTTGTTCGTCCAGAAACAACACCTGATGATATTCATGGAATTGTTGCTGCAGAGGCAATTGTTACAAGCCGCGGAGGAATGACAAGCCATGCAGCCGTTGTGGCAAGAGGTATGGGAAAAGCCTGCATATGCGGCTGTGAATCATTAAAAATTGATTTAAAATCAAAGCAATTTAAAGTAGGAGATACGATCGTAAAACAAGGAGATATCATTACGATTGATGGTTCAACTGGTGAAATCATGTTAGGAGATATTCCGATGATTGAACCGCAGCTTTCAGAAGAATTTCAATTGCTCCTATCCTGGGCAGATGAGGAAAGAAAACTTGGTGTAAGAGCAAATGCTGACAATCCGGTTGATGCCAGAAAAGCTCTTGAATTTGGCGCAGGCGGTATCGGATTATGCCGTACGGAGCATATGTTTATGGATGCCAGTCGCATCCCAATCGTTCAAGATATGATACTTGCTGAAACAAACCAGGAACGCGAGAATGCTTTAGCTAAGTTATTACCTATGCAACAAGAGGACTTTGAGGGAATTTTTGAAGCCATGCAAGGCAACCCTGTAACAATTCGTTTATTAGATCCGCCTCTTCATGAGTTTTTACCTGATAAGGAAGAACTGCTTGTTGAGGTGACCAAACTTCAACTAACAAATTCAAATCATACGGAGTTACAGGAGAAAGAGCAGCTTTTAAGAAAAGTACGGCAACTGGATGAATTTAATCCAATGCTAGGTCATCGTGGATGCCGTTTAGGAATGATTTTTCCAGAGATTTACGTCATGCAAGCGAAAGCAATCTTTTATGCCATTTCAAAGGTAATCAAAAAAGGAATGGATGTAAAACCTGAAATCATGATTCCATTAGTTGGCCATGTTAATGAGTTAAAAGAAATGCGGCAATTAGTCATCAATGCGGGCGTGCAAGTTGAGGCAGAAACAGGGCTGACATGTAACTACCTCATTGGTACGATGGTAGAAGTACCGCGGGCAGCCTTAACAGCAGACCAAATTGCTGAGGAAGCAGACTTTTTCTCATTCGGAACAAATGACCTAACGCAAACCACTTTTGGATATAGCCGTGATGACGCAGAGGGCAAGTTCTTGCAAGCTTACATTGAAAACAAAGTCCTTCCATCAAATCCATTTGTTTCCCTTGACCAAGAAGGAGTAGGTAAACTTGTCGAAACCGGCGTACATCTTGGAAGAAAAATAAAGCCTGGATTAAAAACAGGTATTTGCGGAGAACATGGAGGAGAAAAGGATTCCATACAATTCTGCCATAATGTAGGATTGGACTACGTAAGCTGTTCACCATACCGTGTACCTCTTGCTCGTCTTGCAGCGGCACAGGCCAAAATTAGACTTGAACAAAAACAGTCTGAACTTCAACTTCAACTTCAGCTATAAAAATGAGGAAGGCTGCCAATTTATCACCAGCAGAAAACATTGATTGATTTAGTATTATTTATTCCAACATAATTGGAGCCGGGGTCTGAATCCCATTAGAATCATCAGAATAAGAAGCTTCAATCCCATGTTAGATATGGGATTGGGGCTTTTATGTTTTATTAAATTTATTCGTGCATTTTTAAAGTAAAACTATAGGATTATTTTTTATAACTCATTACCGCATGTTATAGTTCCATTCACTTTATCAAAAATTATAGTGATAAACTAGAACGTTCTCATTCTAGTTTACCATGGTATTATAATCTAATATCTTATATAAACTAAATTTAGCATCATAAGAATTGCTTCTAATGATTTTATAAACATCAAATAAAAATGTATCCAGACAAAAATTTTGAGAATAAGACCTAATGAATGTATATGATTTGTTATTTCCTGATGAACAAGCTCATTCATTTTAAAGCCCTTTCAGAAAATGGTTGACAAAAGTATAAGAATTAAACTAATCTAGTAATATGAAATTTTGAATACGCATTCAATCAAAAAAGAATACGTATTCAAAAAAGGACTTGTCTAAGGCAATAAGATTAAAGAAAGGGAAAAGTCGGAAAGAAATAGTACAGAATATGCTAAAGTTTCTAAAGCAGCAGGTCAAATTATTAAATGGATTGAAACTGAGGATGGTCAACAAAATGCTTAAGATTACCTTCAATACAATTGGGAATGGAGACTATCAGAAGTTACTGGGAAAAAACATGGAAGACATCAAGTTTACCACACAGTAATGTAAGATGTTTTTTCAAAATGGAAAATGTAAGCGATTCCTAAATGACTATAGCAAGATAACACATTATTAATAGAAATAGTTTGTTTCAATGAAAGATAGGAGGGAGTTACAATGGATTTATTCATAATACTATTAGCTTTAGGACTTCTTATGCTGATCGCATACCGTGGTTTTTCGGTTATTTTATTTGCACCGCTTTGTGCACTGCTTGCTGTGATTTTTACTGAACCGAGCTATGCATTACCGTTTTTCTCAAATATCTTTATGGAAAAAATGGTTGGGTTTATAAAAAATT
This sequence comes from Bacillus sp. SA1-12, assembly GCF_000981385.1. Classification (GTDB taxonomy): domain Bacteria; phylum Bacillota; class Bacilli; order Bacillales; family Bacillaceae; genus Metabacillus. Next base: position 33,765 of record NZ_LATZ01000011.1, on the reverse strand, counting down.
ATTTTCCTGTTTTCCTTTTGGGTGCTGTATTTGGAAAGATAGTTGAAATGTCTGGGATAGCCGAATCGATTGCAAAAACGATTGTGCAAGTCGTTGGCAAAAAGAGAGCTATTTTGGCGATCGTTTTAATGTGTGTTGTCTTAACATACAGCGGAGTAAGTCTGTTTGTTGTTGTATTTGCCGTCTATCCGTTCGCGAGGCATCTTTTCCAAGAAGCAAATATTCCGAAACGGCTGATTCCGGGAACGATTGCTCTAGGTGCCTTGTCATTCACGATGGATGCGATGCCGGGAACGCCGCAAATTCAAAACGTCATTCCAACTACTTTTTTCAAGACTGATATTTATGCGGCTCCTATCCTAGGGATTATTGGATCAATATTTGTCTTTGCTTTAGGAATCTTATATTTAGAGAGTCGCCGCAAAAAAGCACAAGCTTCAGGGGAAGGGTATTATGGATTTGGAGATGCAAGAGAAGAAATGGCAGCTACTGCAGAGATGGGGGATATTTCTATATCTTATGCCGGGAACAAGTCTATTTGCCGTCAAGTACTGGCATTTATCCCGCTTATTATTGTTGGTGTTGCGAATAAATTTCTCACACTTTCTATCCCAAAATGGTACCCTGAGGGATTTGATTTTTCCAAAATAGGTTTAGATTCTTTTGGCAAAGTAGACCTTACGGCAGTTTCAGGAATTTGGTCAGTGGAAATTGCTTTAGTATTAGGTATTCTTGCAGCAGTTTCCTATGATTGGAAACGTGTTACGGCAGGTTTTCAGGAAGGTCTCAATGTGAGTATAGGCGGAGCGTTACTTGCTACTATGAATACAGCTTCTGAATATGGATTTGGAGGAGTTATTGCTTCCCTTCCAGGTTTTGGTGTGGTACGTGATGGCATTTCCAATTTATTTTCTAATCCGCTTGTTAATGGAGCCGTTACAACAAATGTATTAGCAGGGATCACGGGTTCAGCTTCAGGCGGAATGGGTATTGCACTTAGTGCAATGGGAGACAAATATGTACAGGCTATTGAACAATTTAATATTCCTCCTGAGGTCATGCATCGTGTTATTGCGATGGCATCAGGCGGGATGGACTCCCTGCCTCATAACGGTGCAGTTATCACCTTACTCGCAGTAACAGGATTAACACATAAACAATCTTACCGGGATATTTTCGCGGTGACGATCATTAAAACATTGGCTTGTTTCTTTGTCATTTTAGTTTACAGTTTAACGGGGCTAGTCTGATATAAATACAATTGGTTGTATTTGCGAAAAATTTTAAAGACTTTAGTAAGTTATACTCATTTTGTCTTTTTTCAACATCTTTTGATCAGGCTGCAAAGCACCTTCGTGTAAGCTTTGCAGTCTATTTTTATTTCAAAGCCTTGTACACTTTTGAAATGATAAATATGAATATTTTTAATAACACACATTGATATGTCATTCAAAAAATGGAAATTTTATTTGGAGATTTATTGTTGACATAATTGAATATTACTACTATTCTATCAATATAAAGTTTTTGAATACGTATTCAAAATTAAAAAGGAGCAGATATTATGGCAAAAATACTAAAACAAGGAAAAAGCATAGAAGAAATTGCCCAAAATGATGCAAAGGTAACTGAGATTGTAAGTTCGATCCTTAAAAGAATTGAAAATGAGGGAGATGCAGCATTAAGAGATTTATCAGAGCAATTTGATAAATGGTCTCCAGAAAATTTCAAATTAAGCAAAGAACAAATTGAGGAAATTGTAAGCGGTGTACCTGAACAAACGATTTCAGATATCAAGTTCGCCCAAACTCAGGTTCGCAGATTTGCAGATGAACAACGTAAGTCTATGCAAGATATAGAAGTTGAAACATTACCGGGTGTTATTTTAGGACATAAGAATATTCCAGTTAATAGTGTAGGTTGTTATATCCCTGGCGGAAGATATCCAATGGTTGCTTCGGCTCATATGAGTGTGCTAACAGCAAAAGTTGCAGGTGTTAAACGCATTATCGCATGTACCCCTCCAATTAATGGCGAAATTCCTGCTGCTACGGTTGCTGCAATGCATCTTGCAGGAGCGGATGAAATTTATATCCTTGGCGGAGTTCAAGCATTGGGAGGTATGGCAATCGGAACAGAAACAATTGAAGCTGTCGATATGATTGTCGGACCGGGAAATGCATTTGTTGCAGAAGCAAAACGCCAATTATATGGCCGTGTAGGGATTGATCTTTTTGCAGGACCAACTGAAACTTTAGTAGTCGCTGATGAAACAGTAGACGCTGAAATGATTGCAACTGACATTTTAGGTCAAGGGGAACACGGTCCAACTTCACCAGGAGCGCTTATTACAACCTCTGAAAAATTAGCAGAAGAAACAGTTGCTGAGATTGAGCGTCAGCTTGAAGTATTACCAACTGCAGATGTGGCACGTGTTTCTTGGAATGATTACGGAAAAATTATTCTTGTAGAGTCAAGAGAGGAAGCATTAAAAGAGGCAGATAAATTAGCGTATGAGCATGTAGAGATTTTAACAGAAGATCCAGATTACTTCTTAGAAAACATGACAAATTATGGCTGTTTATTCCTTGGACCAGAGACAAACGTGGCATACGGTGACAAAGTAATTGGTACAAATCACACACTACCAACAAAAGGTGCTGCACGTTATACCGGCGGTCTTTGGGTAGGGAAATTCTTAAAAACATGTACCTACCAAAAAGTAACACCAGAGGCAAGTGCTTATGTTGGGGAATACGCTGCAAGACTTTGCCAATTAGAAAATTTTGCTGGTCACGCAGAGCAAGCATTGCTTCGTGTACGAAGATACGGAAAAAAATAAGCTCTGTTTTTCAAAAAAATAAATAACTCTATTTCATTTTCTACTAAATAAAATCATGGCCGGAATCTATTAGATTTCGGTTTTGATTTAATAGAAGAGTTTTGAATCAGAGGAAAGAGAGGAAATAAATGTCTACTTTACGAGATGAAGCTATTGATCTTCATAGGAAAAATCAAGGCAAAATCGGGGTGTATTCTAAAGTTGAAGTAAAGAATACCAGAGATTTAAGTTTAGCTTATTCACCTGGTGTTGCAGAACCATGCATAGAGATCCATGAGGATGAAAGGAAAGTCTATGACTACACCATGAAAGGTAATCTTGTTGCTGTCATTTCAGATGGAACAGCAGTGCTGGGACTTGGTGATATTGGTCCGAAGGCTGCGATGCCGGTTATGGAAGGTAAGGCATTATTATTTAAAGAGTTTGCCAATGTGGATGCATTTCCTATATGTATAGATACCACTGATCCAAATAAAATCGTTGAAACGGTAAAGTTATTAGAACCTTCTTTTGGCGGAGTAAATCTAGAAGATATTGCAGCACCAAAATGTTTTGAAATTGAAGCTAAGCTAAAGGAAATCTGTGATATCCCAATTTTTCATGATGATCAGCATGGAACAGCAATTGTAACGGTGGCTGGATTAATAAATTCCCTTAAATTAGCTGAAAAACAACTAGAAAATATTCAAATTGTCGTAAATGGTGCAGGTTCTGCAGGGGTAGCTATTGTTAAATTACTTCTTGTTCTAGGAGCAAAAGATATCATTTTATGTGATACGAAAGGCATTATCTATAAGGATCGTCCATATGGTATGAATAGCTTTAAAGAGGAACTAGCTTGTATGCCCAATTTGAAAAATAGAAAAGGATCTCTTGCAGATGCCTTAATTGGTGCAGATGTTTTTATCGGTGTCTCTGCTGCCGGCGCTGTCACAAAAGAAATGGTAAGGTCAATGAATACGAATCCTATCATTTTTGCTTTAGCTAACCCGATACCTGAAATTATGCCAGAAGAAGCAAAGGAAGCGGGGGCTCTTGTAGTTGGTACAGGCAGATCTGATTTCCCTAACCAAGTAAATAATGTTTTAGCATTCCCTGGTATTTTTAGAGGGGCATTAGATGTAAGAGCAAAAGAAATTAATGAAGAAATGAAGCTGGCTGCTGTTTATGCTATTGCAAATCTCATTAAAGAAGACGAGATTCACCCAGATTATGTGATACCGAATCCGTTTGACAGCAGAGTTGCATCTATCGTTGCTGAAGCTGTAGAAAAAGCTGCCATTCAAACAAATGTATCACAAACCTTTAAGAATGTATCAATATAGAAATGGTTAATTATAAATACGATCATAATATATGATATAATCTTTCTGTTTAGAGTGCAGGAGGAATGTCATATGGTTAAGAAAAAGGTAACAGCATTTGACGTTGCAAAATTAGCAGGTGTTTCACAACCTACAGTATCCAGAGTTTTTAGCTCGGGTTCGAATGTAAAAGAAAGCAAAAGAGAGCGAGTATTGGCTGCTGCTAAACAATTAGGTTACCAGCCTAATGCATTAGCTAGAGGTTTGACGACTAGAAAAACGAAGATGATTGGTATTGTCATGAGAGATGTTCAAAACCCTTTCTATCCTGAAGTTCTTCAAAAATTTTATGAACAACTTTCTGTCAAAGGCTATCACATCATTTTTATAAGCTCGATCAATAATCAAATTCAAGAAAAAGAAATCCGTCAATTAATCGAATACAATGTTGAGGGTGTTATTATTACAGATGCCTTTTTATCCTCAAATGCTGCAGAGAGATTCATCCAAAATGATATTAAAGTTGTCCTTTTTAACCGATATATAAACGATGATACCTATAATGCTGTTTATTGTGATAACTATTCCGCCGGCTATCAAATCGGTATGTACTTAGTAAACAAAGGACACCGAAAGATTGCCTTTATTACCGGACCAACAGATACATCTACAACAATTGATCGTAAAAATGGTTTTGAGAAAGCACTATATGAGAGTGGGATTGCAGAAAATTTCACTGAACTTGGAAATTATTCTTACGATGGCGGCTTCCAAGCGACTCTTCGCCTACTAGAGCAGTACAAAGACATTGATGCCATATTCTGCGGGAATGACATTACTGCTTTTGGGGCAATTGATGCCGCTCGCAGCAAGGGGTTACTGATTCCGGATGATATCTCCATTGTTGGTTTTGATGATGTTAAGATGTCTCAATGGACGAACTACTCCTTAACCACATGGAGACAACCAGTAGATGAAATGGTAGAAAATACGGTTGATATTTTATTAAATCAAATTAACGAAGATCTTAGTGAACCTCAAGTTAAAACGGTAAAAGGGGAACTTATTGAACGGAATACTGTGTTAGATAGAGGGAATAGGTCTACTTAGGACTTTGAAAAGTAACAGAAGGGTATAAAGATAAGGGACTTGTTTATTTGGATTATGTAACGCTTAAGAAGTTGATTAGATTTTATAAAATGAAATGTATTTTTACAGAGGAGGGTTAGGAGTACGAATCCCTCTCGAATCACCGAATGAAAAACGCTAGGGGCAGTTTAACTGTTTCTGGCGTTTTTAATTTTCTACTAAATTTTAAATACTCAGCTGAGTATGCTTACCCAAATCTTTTCTTTCCCATTCATTTTAGAAAGTATAATGAGAGGAAAGGCCTCCTATCGATCTGTAATTAAGCTAGGCCTGATATAAAAGGAAGGTTAATAATCTTTTTATAAACTGAACTCTCTGACCCAATCGATAATTTCGTAAAAGAAAGTAAAATCACAGTTAATTTTCATTCTATTCACTAGTTTTGTAAAAACTCCTGAAAAAGGCCACTTAACAATGTGTTACAATCATTATCGTTCGCAATCTTCCAAAATCATTCACCTCTTTTCATTTTTTTGTGAAAAAGTATGTATTAATCTTCTAATATTTCAATCTTATACTAACAACATAGCTGAAAATGCTTTCACGATAAATGGACAGGAGGAAGAAGACATGAGCAATTCTTGGCTTGGTTTAGAAGAAAAAGTGGCGATCGTTACCGGTGGGGCATCTGGAATCGGTTTAAATATCACGAATGAACTAAAAAAGAACGGGACTAAAGTTGTTGTTGCTGATTTAAATGGTGAGGAAGGACAACAAGAAGATGGTTCGTATTTTGTGAAGTGCGATGTGACAAATAAAGAGAGCGTAGATAGAGCAGTAGCTAAAACAGTGGAGTTATTTGGCAAAGTCGACATTCTTGTAAACAATGCTGGTGTAAACCTGCCAAGATTATTGGTTGATGATCAGGGAGAAAGACCAGAATATGAGTTAAGTGAGAAAGATTTTGATTTTATGGTAGCAGTTAATCAAAAAGGCCCTTATCTTTTTGCGCAAGCTTCTGCCAAAGAAATGCTAAAGCAAAACCAAGGTGTTATTATAAATGTTTCTTCTGAAGCAGGACAAGAGGGATCTGCTGGACAAAGCTGTTATTCTGCCACCAAAGGAGCAGTCATTGCTTTTACTCGTGCCTGGGCGAAAGAACTAGGTAAATTTAATATTCGAGTTGTTGCCATCGCACCTGGAATCATTGAAACAACTGGACTTCGCACAGATGCATATAACGAAGCACTAGCATATACTCGCGGAGTAACAGTAGATGGTCTTTCAACAGACTATAGTAAATCAATCCCTCTTGGACGAGAAGGAAAACTAACGGAAATAGGCGATCTAGTTTCTTACCTCGCTTCTGATCGTGCTAGTTATATTACTGGTACAACGATAAATATCTCAGGTGGGAAGTCCCGAGGGTAAAGAAAGCGTTACTAAGAATAGAGACAGATCATGCCTTATGGATGTCGAAGAAACAGGGAACTCTGTTAAGTAAATACCGCTTCCCTGTTCACTTTATTCTAATGACATCCTTTTGAATAAAGAGGTGATGACATGTCTGATCTATTAATGGATGAAAAGGTTTTTAAAATCGTTGAGATAGCTCATAAGCAACCCTACTGCTCCCTGGATTATTTTGCAGAATCACTTGGAGTTAGTACAAGGACTATTCGTAATTATATTAAACAGATAAATGATGACTTAACGGATGTTGCAGCTCTAGTAAAAGAAAAGGGCAAAGGATACAGGCTGGATATTGTAGATGAACAAATGTTTCAGCTTCTTATTGAAAAAAATCGTTCTGAAAATGATTTGCTTGATACTCCAAAACGAAGAATCGCTTTTATTATTGAACGATTAATAAGCAGTGAAGAAGTTTATACATTAGATGACTTGGCTTATGAGATGAACATTGGCAGAACGACCCTTGTCAATGAGTTGAAAAAAGCGTCTGTCTCTTTTGAAACCTACAATCTGAAGGTTCAAGGAAAACAAAATATGGGGATGACCCTAAGTGGAAAAGAGCTCGATTTAAGGCTGTTCATTTTAGATAATATCTTCGATGTGTTGTATAAATCATATCCTCTTGATGAAGATATTTCAGAGGAACTGTTCAAAATCTTTTATAAGTATGACTTGGAATCGACAACGCAAACGAGGTTAATGGAATTTATTGTTATTATGTTAGATCGCCTTTTGAAAGGTCATCCAATTGAAGAAATACAACATAAACATAGGCAACTATTAAACACTCAAGATTATCAAATTGCACAAGAAATTGTGAAAGCTTTAGAACGTCAATTACCAATTAACATTCCTGAACCTGAATTATTGTTTATAACTATCCCGATTGCAGGGAGACGAACACCTACTAATAATCGTACTATGGCCGATATCACCATAACAGATGATGTGAAACAGCTATTAGAACAAATTGTTGAGCAGCTAGGATTTCATAAAGAAATTATTAACGAGAATAAGCAGCTTTTTGTTGATTTACAATATCATCTCACGTTTATGCTAAACCGTTTGCTATTTGGATTACGATTGAAAAATCCATTACTAGTTGATGTGAAAAGAAAGTATCCTGTAGCTTATAAGATGGCTGAAATGGCGGGTCAGGTTATTGAAAGTAAATTTGGTGTTAACGTAAATGAAGATGAATTAGGATACTTAGCTTTTTATTTTGGAGTCTTCATCACACTTAGCGATGATAAAGTAAAGCGATTTCAAAAAGTCGCTGTCGTGTGTGGAACGGGAAGAGGTACGGCAAAATTAATTGCCATACAATTGGAGCGAATTCTCAATAAAGAGGCCACAATCGATCTTTATTCAGATATGGATGTGAAAGAAGAAGTTCTAAACGAGTATGATCTTGTTTTTTCTACTGTAAAACTAACTTTTGAGATAACAAAACCATTTATTATGATCAATGAAATATTTGACGAAATAAATGTGAAAAGGGAGATCGAGAAGACTCTCTATAAGCAAAAAAATAAGCTTAAGAATCAAAGTGTAAACTTATCTGTTGTTGCAGAGCTAGTTACTGAGGAGAAATTCTTTATTTTAGATAGTTCAAAAGATTATCACGAAAATGTCATGCATATGGTTGATTCTCTTGTGAAAAAAGGATATTTGGATCACGGTTTTAAAGACAGGCTGAAGGAAAGAGAAAATAAGGGGTCAATGGTGTTTGATAATTATATCTCATTGCCACATACATTTAATAAGCTGTCAGATGAAATTGAACTAGCACTTGGCATCTTCCCTGATACGGTCATAGCAGATGGGAAAGAGCTGAAACTGATTTTCCTATTGGGGTTACCGGAACAGCAAACAGATCAGAGTGAATACTTAATTGTGAAAATATATGATGAAATTATCCGTATAGCGAACGATAAGCAATTAATAGAAAAAATGTCTGCATTAAATAAATATAGTGATATCACACATCTTCTAGATAGCGGACTTTAATCTGTGATTGGAGTTTATGATTGAAAGGACAATCATGTGATGGTCTATTCTATGCATTTAAATATTTAACCAACTCCGAGCCAGAGAAAACAATCAAAATAACATCAAGGAAAAGGGATGAAGAGATGATTTTCTATTTAATCATATTAATAGGTGCAGCATGGCTTGTTCAGAGTATACTCGGCTTTTTGCAGATACGGCACTTTAATAGAAAATATGCTGAGATGAGATCTTTAGGAAGAGTAGCTATTGGGAAAAAGACAGGGATGTTTCGTGCGGGTACTGTTGTCATGTTCTGTATTGATAAACGCAATAAAATTATAAAGGCAGCAAAGATGCAAGGAGTTACAGTTTTCACTCGTGTGAGGGATCTGAAAGGCTTTGAAGGAAAATATTTGTTGAAGATCTCTGACGATGACTTTAATGGTGTCGATAAATTAACAAGATTAGCAATTGCTGATGCCTTGAGAAGCTATGACATTATTTCAAAAGGCGGAGAGCTAAAGGTTAAAAAAGGTTGGATCGATTATTTAATTCCTAGTAAGAAATAGAAAAGGGTGAAATGATATGGAAATCGTTATTAAAGGTGCAGAAAAATTTATGGATTTGTTCCGCCATGGCGGAGAGGTATTTATCGATCTTGTAACAGGCATTGTTCCATTATTAATTATGTTATTAGTTGCAATGAATGCGATTATTCGTCTAGTTGGAGAAGAAAGAGTAGAAAGAATTGCGAAAAAATCAGGGAAAAATCCCTTTACAAGATATTTCATATTGCCGGTAATTGGTACATTTGTTTTTGCAAATCCAATGACACTATCACTTGGAAGATTTTTACCTGAAAAATACAAACCAAGCTACTATGCAGCAGCATCATACTCCTGTCATACACATAATGGATTGTTTCCACACGTAAACCCAGGTGAATTGTTTGTATTCCTTGGCATTGCTGCGGGAATTACAACATTAGGTCACGACACAACAGAATTAGCACTTCGCTATTTCCTTGTTGGTATTGCAACAAACTTTTTAAGAGGCTGGGTTACCGATTTAACGACAGCATATGTTGCTAAACAGCAAAAAGTAAAATTAAAAGATACAGTTCAATTATAGGCGGTGGAAATGATGACGACATTTCATTCTATAAAAGTTTCAAAAGGATCCGGTGGTTTTGGTGGTCCATTAGTAATTACACCAACAGCAGAGAAAAACAAAGTGGTTTATATTACAGGCGGACAAAGACCTGACATTGCAGACAAAATTGCTGAGTTAACTGGTTGTGAACTAGTTGATGGTTTTAAGACGTCAGTTCCAGAAAATGAAATGGCATGTGTGATCATCGATTGTGGTGGAACACTGCGTTGTGGATTATATCCTCAAAAAAGAATTCCTACTATTAATATTATGCCTACAGGACAAAGTGGTCCATTGGCAAAACATATTACAGAAGATATTTATGTTTCAGGTGTTAAAGTTGAGAACATTCAGTTAAGTGATGCAGCAGCTTCAAACGAAACAACTACTGCTGAAACTGCTGTTAAGCAAGAGGAAAAACAAGAAGGTAAGTATAGTACGAAAAAGAAAATTAGTGAACAAACGGCACCAAAAGGATTATTAGCTAGAGTAGGTATGGCTTTGGGCTCTGTTACAAGCATATTCTACCAAGCGGGCCGTGAAGCAATTGATACAGTGATAAAAACAATTCTTCCATTTATGGCTTTTGTTGCACTTTTGATCGGTGTCATTCTAGAATCTGGCATTGGTGATCTTTTTGCAAAGATCTTATCACCATTTGCTGGTAATGTTTGGGGTTTAATGGTTATTGCGTTAGTATGTTCATTCCCGCTGCTATCACCATTTTTAGGACCTGGAGCCGTTATTGCTCAGGTAGTTGGAACATTAATCGGGGTTGAAATTGGAAAAGGAAATATTCCAGCTCATTTAGCATTACCAGCGCTATTTGCTATTAATGCACAAGCTGCAGCTGACTTTGTACCAGTAGGGCTAGGTCTTGCAGAAGCTGAGGTGGAAACAGTAGAGGTAGGAGTTCCATCTGTTCTTTATTCAAGGTTCTTGACCGGAGCACCAACCGTCTTTATTGCATGGCTAGCAAGCTTTGGAATGTATGATAGTTAATTTCAAGAAACATCTCATTTAAACAATGTAAGAAAAGGAGATTTACCCAATGCAAACAAAATATAAAACACATATTAATAAAATTGGTCCATCAATCGCGGATTTCCTTGGCGAAAAAATGTTGATTCTATTTGGAGATAATGCTCCAGCTGAATTAGCAGAGTATTGCTTATTAATTGATATAAAAAATCTAGAAAGCGATATTGTACCAGGAGATACTCTTCAACTTGGAGAAAAGGAATATAATGTAACGGCTGTAGGCGATGCGGTAAAGAAAAATTTATCATCCCTTGGACACATCACATTAAAATTTGATGGTTCTGCAACTCCAGAGTTACCTGGAACATTGTATCTTGAAGACAGTGAGATTATCTTACCAAAGTCCGGAGATTTCATTCAAGTCGTGACTAAATAAAAAAACAAAAACGATATGCTTAACTTTTTAGGTAAACCTTATGAATAGTAAGGAATAGCAAGGGTTAAGCGATCGTTTTTTCTTTAAAAGGAGATAGAAATTTATGAAATTAGTTATTGATTCAGCTAATAGTAATGCGATTAATGAATTGCATGAGTATTTACCAATTGATGGTGTTACTACAAACCCAAGTATCATCGTGAAAGAAAAAAAAGAGTTTCTTCCACTTTTAAAGGATATAAGAAATGTTATCGGTGAGGAAAAAGAGTTGTTTGTCCAGACGATTTCTGAAAAAGCAGAGGATATCAGAGAAGAAGCACATTATATATGTCATGCAATTTCAGGAAATCTCCTAGTGAAAGTTCCAGTTACGATTGAGGGAATAAAGGCTATAAAAATGTTAAAGAAAGACGGGATTCGCACCTTAGCTACCACTATTTATACTCCAATGAGCGCTTTATTGGCTGCCAAAGCAGGTGCTGATTATGTGGCACCATATGTCAATCGAATTGATAACTTGACAGGTAATGGAGTAAAGGTGGTTTCTGACATTATACAACTTTTTTCATCTCATAACCTTTCATGCCAAGTATTAGCTGCAAGCTTTAAAAATGTACAACAATTACATGGTGTATTTTTATCCGGGACACATGGAATTACAGCTTCGCCGGAGTTAATTAAGGAAATGCTTAATCATCCATCGGTAGAGAAGGATGTCAAAAAATTCAGCGAAGAATGGGCGAGCCAATATGGAAGAGATAGTGATAGTTTGATCTCAACAATATAAAAGAAGGTGACAAAATTGATAAAGGCAGTTGTATTTGATTTTGATGGGTTAATTATTGATACGGAGTTTGCCCTTTATGAAGCATTTCGTAAGATGCTAAAACTTCATGCAAGTGAGTTTCCTATTGCTGATTATGCCTCTTATATTGGAACTGATTCTAAAGCACTCTATGACTTTATTTTGGAAAAAACAAATGGAACGATGACTCTGGAAGAAGTAATCGAAACATCCTCGTTGCTTCATAAAGATAACCTGAAAAATCCTGTTGCACGGGATGGAGTTGAAGATTATCTGAAAGAGGCAAAGAGCTTAGGATTAAAAATTGGATTGGCGTCTAGTTCTGATCGAAAATGGGTTACTTTTTTCTTAAAGGAATTAAATCTCCTAGAATACTTTGATATTATCCAAACGAAAGATGATGTGGAAAAGGTAAAACCTGACCCGGCATTATATCAGAATGTCATTCATTATTTTAAAATAGATCCATCAGAAGCCATTGCATTTGAGGATTCTGCAAATGGTTCAATGGCAGCAATAGCAGCAGGACTAAATTGTGTTATCGTGCCAAATAAAATAACAGAAAACCTTTTATTTGAAAATATTCATCTAAAATTAACTAGTATGAAAGATAAAGAGTTTTCGGATGTTGTTAAAGTGATCGAATCGCTTTATGTAAGTTGAAATTTAAGTTTGGGATGGAAAGTGAAAAGTAATAACACCCTGCAAACGGATGCAGGGTGTTATTACTTTTCCAGCTGTACCTTTGAAAAAATCCGGGATGATAGCCTATGCCATTAACTTAAAACAGTTTGATTGATTCTCGCAGAAATAGCCTCTGCAAATTCAGAAGTAGAGGCATTGCCGACTAAGTCTCTTGTCTTCACACCATCTTTAAGTGATTGGTAAAGACCTTGCTCCACCAGTTTACCGATTTCTTCAAGCTTGTAATCATTATGTTTTTCAGCAAGCCATTCCATTAACATGACTGTTGACAGCATAATGCCTGTTGGATTTCCTATATTTAATCCCGCAATATCTGGTGCAGAACCATGGGCTGCCTGAGCCATAGCCAGTTTTTCATTTGAGTTGATAGAAGGTGCCAATCCTAAGCTTCCTACAAGTTCGCCAGCTAAATCAGAAAGGATATCTCCGTACATATTTTCCGTGACGATGACATCAAAGTCTTTTGCCCGGCGGACTAAGTGAGCAGCCATTGCGTCGATATGATAATCATCCACTGCCACTTCAGGATACTGTTCAGCCACTTCGCGACACACCTTTAAAAACAGTCCTGTACTTAAACGGAGAACATTCGCTTTATGGACAATTGTTACTTTTTTGCGTCGCTTCATAGCCATTTTAAAGGCAGCTTGAGCAATTCGTTCTGCTGCTTTTCTTGTAAACACACCAGATGTGACAACCACATCCTCTGTAATTTGCCACTCCCCATGGCCGGCAAACATGTTCCGATCTGCGTAAAATCCTTCCGTATTTTCGCGGTAGATCACTAAATCTGCTTCTCCAACTACACTCTTAATGCCAGGCATTGTTTTAGCTGGACGAATGTTTGCAAATAAATCAAGTGTATGGCGAAGCGCACCACTTGGGTTAAGTTTCACTTTATGCTCTGGAGGGTATGCAGCAGAATCATGTGGACCAAGTATCCATCCATGAGTGTTTTCCAATGCTTTTGTCGTGATCTCCGGAAGAGGATCGTTATGTTTTTTGATACCTTCCCAACCCATCGGCAGGTCAATCCATTCAATCGTCACTCCTACTTTCTGTGCAGCCGTTTTAAATACATCAACTGTAGCGCTTACAATTTCCGGACCAATTCCATCCCCAGCTAGTACACCAAGACGATAAACAGTCATTTTTTGTCATCCCTCTCTGTTATATTATGCCAATGATCTAATAGTTCCTAAAAAAAGCATGAACTTTATATCAATAATGTAATATAAAATTAGAAATTAATAAAATATTGTTTTTTTTATATTAATTGATTAAATTTTTCTATTTCTTTCAATTTACATATTAAAGTCGTAAAGTTAAAGCTTTGAGGGCAAAATGAAGTGCTTCTCTATCCTTTTAGTAAGGTGAAGGATAATTCTTTTTATAAGTAGAAGTATCTTGTTCTTTTTTAAAATTTAAGATCAAAATAGATGATTACTAAATAATACATTTCAAATACCATTTCAGAAAAGAAGAGGAGAATGATATTTGAAATGCTACTGTTACTATACGGGAAGCATCTATTGTGTTGTTAGTAAAGCTCTATATTAGAAAGTTCCCATTTAAAGCTCACAATCGGGATATTATTCCTCAAAGTAATGACGATGATAATCCTGAAGAAACTGGATGAACTCTCTTACCATCGCTAATTCTAGAAGTTCTTCACGGTATAAGATGCGTGTTTTCCATACAATTGGAGAGCCAGTTGTATCATTAAGATAAATTTTATGCAATTTATCGTTTTTTTCTAATACAATACTTGGTGCAATACAGTAACCTAATCCGTTAAGAACCATTCTTTTAGCTATTTCTACATTGTCAACATTCATCGTGCTGGTTGGTGGAATAGTAAAATTATCTTTCCACCAGTTATCGATGACCATTTCCAAGGTGGGATCAGTTTTATAACTAATTCTTCGCATAGAGTGAAGTTCTGTTAAATTAATTTCTTGGGATGATAGAACAGCAATATTTTCTTCTGTGATCGTGATTTTTTTACTTGGCCAGCTATGATCACCTCTAACGATACCAATATGTGCATCCTGTTTATAAATCGTTTGAACGACATCTATGTTTACCCCAGTATTAACATGGAATTCAACTTTAGGGAACTGTTTATTAAACTCTTTTAGGATTTGCGGAAGTCGATAAAAAGCAAATGTTCTTGATACACTTAATCGCAATGTACCGCGTACTTCATTCCCTGTATTCCACAGCATTTCTTCCATTTCTTTCTGCTGTTTAAGCATATCTTCTGCATATTTTACTAATAACTCTCCCTGTTCGGTAAAATCAACGCCCCTTCTTCCTCTATAAAACAATTTAATGTCAAATTCTTTTTCAATTTGTTGTAAACGATACGTTAAGGTTGGTTGAGAAATATAGAGGCGCTCGGCTGCTTTTGTAATATTCTTTTCTGCATATACCATTTGTAAAATAAGCCAGTCTTTTTTGTCCATGAGATGATTCCTCTCTTGAAATAGAAAAAATCTATCGGAATTTATAAAAATTAAATATTTTATTAATTATACCGTTTATATTACATTAATCTCATAACATTTTTCAAATGAATTTCTAAAAAACCTCAAGAACGGTGATTTTTTCGATTTACATTTGAAAGCGAATTCAGGATGTGTTCAGAATGGCAGGAGGTAGTAAATTGTCAACAAAGGATTACAAAATTGGGCTTATTCATGCAACCATGAACTCAGTTCAGCCAATTTTAGAGTCTGGCTTTTCCTAAAAACGGAAGACAAACGAAGAATGCTGTCCATACCGTGCATGGAAAATTGTTGGAAGAATCTGAGTTTGCTCATGATCCAGTGCACCCTATGCTTCAATCTAATCTTGTAGCGATTTTGCAAGAACAAACGAATAGAAAAGTCACGTTTATCGAACTGGTCATCGTCAGACAAGGAGCTTCTGTTTTACGAATGGAGATTGAGAAGAAACGGAGAGACTTCCACTACTGCAATATTGATAGCGAAACACAAGCAGATTTAACAATTGTAGCAGAAGCAGTTCATGATTATAAGGTTCTTGCCGGGAGTTCGGCAATTGCTGAGGAGTTACCTAAGTTTTTGCCAGTGCAACCTATAAGCAGTTCTTTTACAGAATTAGATATTACTGATCATCTAGGCGTTTTAGTCATCTCTGGGAGTTTAACTCCACAGACTAGAGAGTAGACTGCTCAGCTTATTTCTACTGGTGTTCCCTGTGTTGTACTAGATTCTCGTAAAGTATTTGTTAAATATGAACGTGAGAAAGAAATAAGACGTGTTTTCGAGGAAGCCCTTCTCCTTTTAAAGCAAGGCAAGGACGTATTAATTATGGCTGATAATCGAGAAGAAGTGATTCTAGAAACAAAAGAAATTGGATTAAACCTAAATATCGATACTTTAACAATAAGTAAAATGGTATCAGCAATGCTGGCCGATGCTACAGAAAAGATTGTAACGATTACCGACTTAAAGAGATTGGTCGTAGCGGGCGGAGACACTTCTGGAACTGTCAGTCGAAAACTTGGTATAAAGGGAAATTATGTACTAAAAGAGATTGAGACAGGTTTACCCTCTGGTTTGGCCTGGGGGCGTCATATGTACATTGTTTTAAAATCGGGGAGTTTTGGTAAAGCAGATTTTCTGGTTCGTGCTGTGGCGCATTTGAAAGAACTTTCACAAAGGTAGAATAAGGAGAATAAAGAATAATAGACACTGTAATGATTAAACAAGTTACTACAACTGAAAGGACAGCGTTAGACGAAGGAATTCAAGCAAAAAATACGAAATCATTATGTCCTATTAACACAAGTGTTTAGTGAGGCAAATAGACATTTTGGTTTTTTCACTACAATGGAAGAATTCTATCTTCTATTATTAGTTATAGAATAAGAGTTTAATGTTTATCTATTGAAATTCTCAAAATTAATTGAAAGCAGAAAATACCTGTAAGAATTAATAAAATTATAAATGAAATCTAAAAGGAGTGGAGAAAGGTAGAAACTCGGAAAAAAGATAACTGAGGAGTTAACTTTTTATGTCATTTATTAAGCTGGAGCATTTATGATAGTAGAAATATAGATATAGGAAAAAGACGATTACTTTGTATTGTCGGAATGGGGATAATAGAATGTATAAGCAGAAAGGTATCAAATATATACCTTTCTGCTTATAAAAACACATTGTTATTCGAGGTTAGCATGTTTACTAAACATGGACTTAGAATTTAACCCTTCTAGTTCCATATATCTTAATATTAAACCATCGAAAAACAGTAACAAAGTTTGTTCAAAAAGTGATGCCATTGGTTGAATGGTGTGATACTTACTGGTTTCCTGGTCTTTAGGCGAACCAGGCATTTTGACAACAATATCAGCTAGTTTTCCAATTGTGGATTCAGGATTAATTGTTACAACAGCCACTTTAGCCCCATAACCTTTTGCTTTCTCAGCCATCGAAACTAAGCTTTTTGTTTCTCCTGATCCTGAAGCAATAATAAGTAAATCATTTTCAGCGATATTAGCAGTAACTGTTTCACCGACAACATATGATTCTATCCCCATATGCATCATTCTCATGGCAAATGACTTCCCCATAAAACCTGATCGACCTGCACCTGCTACAAATACTTTTTTCGTGGACCTAATTGCTTTAACTAGATTCTCAGCATCAGCATCTGCTATATACTGAACAGAATGATTTAATTCTTCCAGTACTTGAGTTAAATAATAAGATGTTTCCATAATGCTGACCCTTATTATACTAAAGTAGCTTCTTTTACTAATTTTTGCATTTCAGCTGCGACAGCTTTTTTATCATTTTTACCGGTGATTCCACCGCCAATAATAACTAAATCAGGTTGAGCGGCAATGACTTCTGGCAGTGTTTCTAATTTAATACCACCAGCTACTGCAGTCTTTGCGTTCGAAACAACACGTTTGATTGTGCGTAATTGCTCAAAGGAATTTTCTCCTGCTGCTTGAAGATCATATCCTGTATGTACACAAATATAGTCGACACCAAGAGAATCAATTTCTTTGGCACGTTGTTCAATATCTTTCACATTAATCATATCAACTAGGATTTTTGTTCCATGTTTTTTTGCTTCTTCAACAGCACCTTTAATGGTTGCATCATCTGTAGCACCAAGAATAGTTACAATGCCAGCACCTGCTTCAGAAGCCTTCATTACCTCATAGCCTCCAGCATCCATCACTTTTAAATCTGCTAAAACAGTAAGGGAAGGGAATGCCTCTTTTACTTCTTTTACAGCTCTTAGTCCTTCGTTAATAACGACAGGTGTACCAATTTCGACAATATCAATGAAGTCTTGAACTTCACTTACTACTTGTTTTGCTTCTTCGATATTCACTAAATCTAATGCTAGTTGTAATTCCATTATTTATTCCCCCTTCAATTAGGTTGTTTGAATTTTCTTACAGTTTCAATTATATTTGAATTGTTCAAGAAAAAAAGTACGCACTTTTAAATCATATAGTGTCTAAAAGTATACTTATTGCTAAAGTGAGACAAAAGGAGGAACAGATGAGCCGTTTTGACGAGAAAATATTTAATTGTGAAAAAGAATTAACGTTAAATGTAATTGGCGGAAAATGGAAGATGTTAATCATGTGGCATTTAGGAAAGGATGGAACACTTCGCTTTAACCAATTAAAATCATTAATCCCAGGAATTACTCAACGTATGTTAGTCAATCAATTAAGAGAACTTGAAGAAGATTTGATTGTCCATCGAGAAGTATATCCAGTGGTACCTCCGAAAGTAGAATACTCCCTCACCGACCAGGGGAAGACATTAATGCCTATTCTTGAGTCAATGTATGAATGGGGAAAGAATTATCGGGAAAAATATTTAGAGCACACAACATTCACAGAGGATGCTATTAAATAATTCATTTGCAATATAAGCCAAGTTTCTAACAAGGCCAAGGTAATGAAATAACAGTTGCTGTTAGAGGGTTAGTGCAACAAATTAAATCATTTGAACGGGGAGCAGTAAAAGGAAACTACGATACAGCTTTACTAGCCATGACAATAAAACCACTAGTTCCTTCTGATAAAGTGGGTAAAGCGATTTTGGATGAAATGCTAGAAGCACATAAGGAGCATTTACCACAGTTTTTCCAAACAGCAGAAGTGTAAGATCGCTGTGTACCCTAATCCTTTATAAGTAATAGAAAATAAGGATCAAGCACAAAACAAAGGGAAAGGTGAATTTTGATTTTCATCTTTCCCTTTGTTTTATAGTATTTTTAATCAGAACCAATGATTCCTTTCTCTTTCCAATCGAAATTTTTAATGAAATTTACGAAGGCCTTAACAACATTCCATTCTAGCGATTCCTCGTGGTAATACATCCACGTTCTTCGCATGATAGGATCTCCATTCTGATCAGTTAATTCTATTTTATATAAGTCATCAATCCCAGTAAGTACCCTGCTGGACAAGATCCCATACCCTAAACCATTGATCACCATTTGCTTACAGGTATCAACTTGGTCGACTGCTATACTAATAAAGGGTTCTTGAGCATAGTTTTCAGCCCACCAATGATCTTCTATTGATTTTAATAAGTAATCCCCTTTATATTCAATCTTTGGAAGATGTGGGAGTTCCGAAATATCTATTTCTTCCTTTGATGTAATACAGATTGTTTCTTCAAATAATAGATGTTTCAATAATCCTCTCCAACCATAGTCTCCTCGAATAAAGCTGATATGAACATCTTTATTGTGGATCAGTTGAGTGACGTCTCTGCTCCATCCTGTAATCACCTTAAATTCTACATGGGGATATTGAGCTTTAAATAATTTCAAAATATAGGGAAGCTCATAGTTTGCAAAAAAATTAGATACACCTAATTTTAATGTTCCTACTACTTCATTACTGGCATTATTACTCATATTTTGGACAGTTTCTTTGACCTTTTGATAATGAGCAAGAGCCTCCTCCGCACAATGGACAAGATATTCTCCTTGAGGAGTAAAATGAACTCCTCTGCTTTCACGGGTTACGATTTTAACACCCAGTTCTTCCTGCATATGCTTTAAACGGTTTGTTAATGCAGGTTGGGTAATAAATAAAAGCCTGGCTGCTTTTGTTATATTTTTTTGGCTATAAAGAACCTTCAGTATTTCCCAATCACGGTAATCCATTATTTCCCCAATCCTTGCGATATATTTTTTTTTATATTTATATATAAATTTTCGGTATTTTATTTATTTCAATTATTGCATTATCCTTATCCGTAAGCAATGAATACTTATTTTATAATCATGCAAAACAAAATATAAGAAGTAACGAATCAATGGAGGTATTGTAATTGACAATACAAAAAAATCAACAATATCCTTGGGATAATTTCCATGGTCCGAACCTTGGCTATGTCATGGAACAATATGAGCTTTATGTAAAAGATGCTGACAACGTTAGTCCAGAATTAAAGGAGCTTTTTGTAAGCTGGGGTCCTCCTTTATTTGTTGGAGAAAAACAGATTCAACAACGTGCAGAAAGTTCAAGTCCTGTTTTAAGCGATCTGGCAGGTACAAAAAAAATAATAAAAACAGTAAAACTGCTTGATGACATCCGTTCGTATGGACATTTAGGCGCGCGAATTAACCCTTTAGAAAAGAATGAAAATGATGACCTTGTACCAACTCCTGAACAATATGGCTTAATTGAGGAAGATTTGAAAGCGATTCCAGCTGAACTGGTATGGACAGATGCTCCAACAGGTATTCACACCGCATTTGATGCAGTAAGCCAATTAAAGAATGCTTACACGGGCTCTTTAGCCTACGAGTTCGGTCATGTACACAATATGGAAGAGCGAAATTGGTTAACTCAGATGGTAGAAAGCGGTGCTTTAAAACGTGCGCTTTCAAAAGAAGAACGTAAAAACTTGTTAGAGCGGCTGGCGGAAGTCGAAGGATTTGAACAGTTTTTACACAAAACATTTGTTGGTCAAAAACGATTCTCGATTGAAGGGGTCGACATGCTGGTGCCGATGCTCGAGGAAGCGGTTAATAAAGGGGCAGCGGAGGGGATACACAATGTCATGATTGGAATGGCCCACCGCGGACGTTTAAGTGTCCTGGCTCATGTGTTGGAAAAACCTTATCATATGATTTTCTCTGAATTTCAGCACTCCTCCGCAAAACCACAAGGTCCGTCAGGAGATTTGCTCGATATAAGTGAGGGATGGACGGGGGATGTGAAATACCATTTAGGCAGAAACCGATTCATGGAAGGCTCCGGTGCAGTTCGTACCCGCATTACCTTAGCGAATAACCCGAGCCACCTTGAATTTGTCGATCCGGTTGTTGAGGGATTTGCCAGAGCCGCTCAAGAAGAACGTCATCAAGCCGGCTACCCTAAACAGGATACTTCAAAAGCATTTGCGATTTTAGTCCATGGTGATGCGGCATTTCCTGGTCAGGGGATTGTGGCCGAAACCTTGAATTTAGCGGGGTTAAAAGGATATCGAACCGGCGGAACCATCCATATTATTGCCAACAACATGGTAGGCTTTACGACAGACAGCCATGATTCCCGTTTCACAAGATATGCGAGTGACCTTGCGAAAGGATACGAAATACCTGTTGTACATGTGAATGCCGATGATCCAGAAGCTTGTCTGGCAGCCGTCTATCTTGCCTATCAATACCGGGTACGATTCCAAAAAGACTTTTTGATTGACTTAGTCGGATATCGGCGATTTGGACATAATGAAATGGATGATCCAGCGGTCACCCAGCCGCAGGTGTACAAAAAAGTGACAAAACATCCAACCGTAAGAGCATTATATGCGAATCAATTAATAGCAAACGGCACTCTCGATCAAGAAGAAATACAACAACTCGATCGCCGCGTGCAAGAAACCTTGAAAGCCGAATATGAAAAAGCGTCAGGGAAAAAGCAAGAGGAACCAGTTGAAGAAGTAAAGGTACCAGGGGTAATTGCCAAAGGAATTCCAAGTATTGAAACAAAGGTTCAGCTTGATGCCCTTCGTGAATTAAATAAGGATTTGCTGAAATGGCCAGAAGGCTTTCATGTGTATCCAAAATTAAAACGTATTCTGGAACGTCGTGAAAATGCACTAGAACAAAACGGAAAAGTAGAATGGGGGGTAGCGGAAACCCTGGCATTCGCGACGTTGCTAAAAGAGGGCACGCCAATTCGTCTAACTGGTCAGGATTCGGAGCGCGGAACGTTTGCGCAGCGTCACATCGTACTGCATGATACCAAAACAAACGAAACCTTTTCACCTTTACACCGTATCCCGCAAGCTCAGGCTTCGTTTGCCGTTCACAATAGCCCTCTGTCTGAGGCGGGAGTTATCGGTTTTGAATATGGCTACAATGTATTTGCACCTGAAACACTTGTAATCTGGGAAGCGCAATACGGTGACTTCGCCAACACCGCCCAGCCGTTCTTTGATCAATTCATTTCCGCAGGGAGAGCGAAATGGGGACAAAAATCAGGGCTGGTCCTCCTGCTGCCTCATGGTTATGAGGGCCAAGGACCTGAACACTCCAGTGCTCGTCAGGAACGCTTTTTACAATTGGCAGCTGAAAACAACTGGACAGTGGCGAATTTAACAAGTTCGGCGCAATATTTTCATATTTTACGTCGTCAGGCTGCTATTTTAGGAACCGAGTTTGTGCGGCCATTAGTGATTATGACACCGAAAAGCCTGTTGCGTCATCCACTAACTGCTTCTGTTGGCACTGAGCTTAGCGATGGTCATTTTAAAATGGTGGTGGAACAGCCTCAGCTTGGTACTAAAGTAAACAAAGTGAAGCGTCTAGTATTAACAACAGGTAAAATGGCAATTGATTTGGCTTCCCAATTGGAAGTAACAAAAGAAAATCAAAGCCTTGATGAGATACACATCATTCGCATCGAACAATTGTATCCATTTCCTAATGAAGAAGTGAAAGCAATCTTACAGCGTTATCCGAACTTAGAAGAAATGGTCTGGGTTCAGGAAGAACCGAAAAATATGGGATCATGGCATTACATCGCTCCTATCCTGTTTGAGCTCGCTTCTGGAAACTTAAAAGTAGGGTATATCGGACGTCCGGACCATTCCAGCCCTGCAGGCGGTGACCCGCTGGTTCATAAAAAAGAACAGGAACGCATTGTCCAACAATCATTGACAATTGAAAGTCTAGCAGATACACAGAAACAAGGAATATAGATGTTATAAACGAATCAACACAAACCAGAAAAGCAAACACATTATAAAAAAGGCAGACAAGAAGGCCGGGAGGAGAAGCTGCATGTTTGAAATCAAAGTACCAGATCTAGCAGAATCCATTACAGAGGGAACCATTTTAGAATGGCTCGTTACGATTGGTGATAAAGTGACCAAAGGTGATAGTGTAGTAGAACTGGAAACAGACAAAGTCAATTTAGAAGTAAACACAGAATACACAGGTGTCGTAACAAAGGTACTAAAGGAGCCTGGAGATACAGTAGAAGTAGGAGATGTAATCGCCATTTTAGAAGACAAAGTTGCAGAAGGTGAAGCACCAGCTGTTCCAGCAGCTCCGGAAAAATCGGTACCAGAAGCGGTGCAGCCTGCAAGTACCCCGCCAACGCCAGAACTTCCAAAAGCAGCCCAACCGATTGCTTCGCCTTCGGCACGAAAATTAGCAAGAGAACTAGGCATTGATTTAACACAAGTCGTCAGCAGTGATCCACTTGGCAGAATCAGACCGCACGATGTGAAAGCACACACGCAGACACCTGTTGCAAAAGAAGAGCCAAAATTAGAAAAGACCGGTTCAAATCCAGCTGCAAAACAAGCTTATCCTGAAATTAACAAACCGATGGAACGTATAAAAATGTCACGCCGTCGTCAAACCATTGCCAAACGTCTCGTTGAAGTCCAGCATACTGCTGCGATGTTAACAACGTTTAACGAAGTCGATATGACGGCCGTTATGGACTTACGCAAAAAACGTAAAGATGCCTTTTTTGAAAAACATGATGTTCGCCTAGGATTCATGTCGTTTTTTACAAAAGCCGTTGTAGCCGCTTTAAAGAAATATCCGCTTTTGAATGCTGAAATTCAAGGGGATGAGCTTGTCGTCAAGAAATTTTATGATATTGGAATCGCAGTAGCAGCTCCGGAGGGATTGGTTGTGCCGGTTGTGCGTGATGCGAATCAAAAAAGCTTCGCTGAAATTGAAAGAGATATTAGCAATCTCGGCAAAAAAGCACGAGACAATGCCCTGTCATTAAAAGATTTACAAGGCGGTACATTTACCATTACAAATGGCGGAGTATTTGGATCATTAATGTCAACTCCGATCTTAAACGCTCCGCAGGTAGGGATTCTCGGTATGCATAAGATTCAAACAAGACCGATCGCTATCGATCATGACCGAATAGAAAACCGTCCAATGATGTATATTGCTCTTTCTTATGATCATCGCATTGTCGATGGAAAAGAAGCTGTTAGCTTCCTGGCTACGATAAAGGAGCTGTTGGAGGATCCGGAATCTTTATTATTAGAAGGGTAAAATTTATATAAAATGATAGATTAATTTAGCTTCTCTATAAGGACCGCTTGATTCTAATAGGGAAGCTAAAATAAGTTTTCAAAGCAATCCATGTCATAAGCGGGGTGCAACATAGCGTCAATCGATTGATATGTTTTAAGGGGATGTATGTATGGAAGCAAAATATTGCAAAGAATCACGAGTGATACGAACAAGTCGGGTGTTTCCAAATGATGTAAATAATCATAATACGTTATTTGGAGGAAGGCTAATGAGTGATGTGGACCAAATCGCTTCCATTTCTGCAGCGCGTCACAGCAGGAGAGAATGTGTAACGGCTTCAACAGATTCAGTCTGTTTCGAATCCTATGTGACATGGACAGGTACATCGTCTATGGAGGTATTTGTAAAAATAATAGCAGAAGATTTAAAAACCGGTAAACGTAAAATAGCAGCGACTGCCCTCTTAACTTTTGTCGCACTTGATGAACAAAAGCGTCCAACCCGGGTTCCACAAGTGATTCCGGAAACAGAAGAAGAGAGAAAGTTACATGAAACCGCGCCAGAGAGAGCGAGAATGCGTAAAGAAAGAAAACAAAAGAGTAAGGAATTAGCTGCGTTTTTAACAACAAATCAGCCGTGGGATTTACATATCAGGTAATGGTTTTGGCTAAGGCAGAAATCAGTTTGGTGTTGAATCATCATGATGACAATAAATTTTGCATGATAAAAGAGGAAAACGGATTGAAATGCAAAGATATATCTCCTTTTCACCTAGCTCATTTTTATCAATAATCCAGGTTGGGTGTAAGGAAAAGCGGTGTAGTTGTTCCGCCTTTTTCCAGGTTAATAAAGTGCGAAGAGTCCTTATTTCATATATAAAATCGATATCTACTAAACTAATAAAAGGAGAGGCATAAGATGTCCACATTACGTGAAGAATCATTACAGATGCATAAAGAAAATCAAGGAAAGCTAGGTGTCCACTCTAAAGTGGCTGTACGAAATGCAAAAGATTTAAGTCTAGCGTATTCACCAGGAGTAGCTGAGCCTTGTATAGAAATCCATGAGGATGAAAGCAAAGTGTATGACTATACCATGAAGGGAAATCTTGTTGCGGTTGTCTCGAACGGAACAGCTGTACTTGGCCTTGGCAATATTGGTCCGAAAGCAGCCATGCCGGTTATGGAAGGTAAGTCATTGTTATTCAAGTCATTTGCTGATGTGGATGCCTTCCCTATTTGTCTAGATACAACTGATCCGGATAAAATTGTTGAAGTGGTTAAATTATTGGAGCCGACGTTTGGCGGAGTCAATTTAGAGGACATTGCAGCACCACAATGTTTTGAAATTGAGGATCGTTTACGAAAAGCATGTCAGATTCCAATTTTTCACGATGACCAGCATGGTACAGCCATTGTAACAGCTGCGGGGTTAATTAACGCTTTAAAATTAGCAGATAAAAGGATTGAAGATATCAATGTTGTCGTAAATGGTGCAGGTGCTGCAGGTGTGGCCATTGTAAAGCTGCTTCTTCACATGGGTGTAAAAGATGTTGTTTTATGTGATACAAAAGGAATCATTTATGATGGTCGCCATGTGGGAATGAACCTATTTAAAGAGGAAATGGCCCGCATGACCAATAGCGAACAAAAACAAGGTGTATTAGCAGATGCACTTGTGGGGGCAGATGTATTTGTGGGAGTCTCAGCAGCAGGTGCTATTACAAAAGAAATGGTTCGTTCAATGAATCAAGATCCAATCATTTTTGCCATGGCGAATCCTGTCCCCGAGATTATGCCTCAGGAGGCAAAAGAATCGGGGGCGTTGGTAGTAGGAACAGGACGTTCGGATTTTCCGAACCAGGTCAATAATGTACTCGCCTTCCCTGGTATTTTTCGGGGAGCTTTAGATGTTCACGCGAAAGAAATCAATGAAGAAATGAAGCTTGCAGCTGTTTATGCGATTGCTGGATTAATTGATGAGGAAGACCTTCATAGCGATTATGTCATTCCAGATCCATTTGACAAAAGAGTGGCTGCTTATGTAGCGGCAGCTGTTGCTGAAGCTGCAATAGAATCGGGTGTTGCGCAAAAGCATGTAGATGCAGATGAAATCAAAAAGCGTCTATTACCTTTGGCAGAAAAGACTGTAAGTGTTTAATAAAGGTTATTTCATTCCAAAATGATGATTGGGATAGAGACAAAGAAAGAAGAAGGACTGTGCCCCAAAAGCTTTTTTCATTTCATATGAACCGCCGTATTTTAAAGGTGGTTCTTTTTTTGGGGGGATGGTCGTTCCAGGTTTTATAGACAGTAGGAAAGTGAATTAAAAAAAGGTGAAAAAGCTTCCATTCTTTTTAATAAGATTGAAGCTTTTTTTTGTTTTGCAAAAGATACACTAGTTTTCATTAATAGTAACTACTTTTTTGACATTTTACTCATTTTCCTGATTTTATTTGCTGGAGTATATCATTAACAATGATATATCTAAATTTAATAAATGGACCTAAGTTGAGAGATCGGAGGAGAAACCTTAATCAAGGTCCATTGATATTTTTAAAAAGAAAAAACCGCAGACACACATCTGCGGATTAAGAATGAATAAAAATCTTTATTTATTTTTCCTAGCAGAACTTGAGTCGTAAATCCCTTCCTCCGTCAAAATCGAAAGCGCAACCTCCGCAGCAGAGCTTCCGCCTGCCTGCTTTTCTCCCTGAATATGGGTTGCAAAGAAATACGTATTATCTGCTGTTTCCACATAGCCGACAAACCATCCATCAATATCTTCTCCGTTTACAATAGAGGTTCCTGTTTTACCTGATAATCGTTTGTCATTTGCTTCTTCTAAATATATTGCGTCTTTTATCGTTTGGATATTTGCTTGCCCAAATCCAAAGTCATTTTGGTAAAACTTTTTCAATAAATCGACTTGCTCAATAGGTGAGATTTTTAGCGTTCCATCCATCCAATACGTGGTGATATCACTTGAGAGATCTCCATTGCCATAATCGATTCTTTCAACGTACTGCTCTAATTTCTTCTTACCTAGTTGTTGATCAAGATTTTGGAAATACCATGTCGTGGAGCGTTTCATCGCAGAGAATAAATCCTGATCTTGATTCCACTCATCATACTCATGCTGTGTCCCATCCCATTTCAATGCAGAATTATTCTTTGTAATAATCCCGGATTCAAGGGCAAACAAGCCGCTGTAGATCTTATAAGTAGAATTAGGTGTAAGTCTCGTTGTACTCTCTTCTTTATTGTGAATGGTATACATGTTCTTTTTTGAATCATAGAGAACAAAGCTTCCAGAAAATTCATCAAACAAGCTGCTGTAATCTTTGTAGACAACATTTGTTTTAGGAAAAGCATGGGTATTTTTGTTAACAGCCAATACGGATAAAGAAGGAATACTCATTATAATGACTGTAAAAACAAGAATAAATACGAACACACTTTTTATTTTCACCTGCAGTGATGCCGCTTGAAAATTGGCGATATTTACAATCCGTCTTTTCGTTTGTTTGTATGAGCTGCTTATTTCCGAAGCAGCTATCAAAGAGGAGCTTTGTTGCTTAAGAGAAGCAAATTTTAAAATAACTTCACCATATTTGAATTGCGATTCCTGATCCAGTGTTTTTAACACGGCATGATCACAATAAATCTCCATTTCTGTCTTTAATTCTCTTAAAAAATACCACACAAATGGATTAAACCAATACACCGCTCTAAACAGGCAGCTAAAGTAATTTACGATCATGTCCCGATGCTTGCAGTGGTACAGTTCATGAAGAAGGACACATCTCATCTCATCTATTGATAGAGAAGGCCAATCCTTTGGCAGGACAATGTATGGACGAAACAGACCAAAGGTAATCGGTGATCGAATTAATGATGATGCTCCGAGAACGATGTTTTTCTGTACATGTAATTCCTGTTTACATGATTTAAAAAGCGCTGTTAATTCTTCATTGGAAACGATGTGAAGACTCTTTTTGATTTTGCTGATTTCTCGGTTGCTGAAGAATGTAGCCAACAGCATGCCAGCAATTCCAAGGATCCAGACAATGAAAAAAATAGTATCCATTAATTGAAATGGCGATTGGTTAACAGACATCGAAAAATCCTGCAGTACATTACCATTCTGTGTCATTGGCTCTGCTGCCTTACCCGCAGAATTGATTTCAGATAATGAAGACTGCTGTTCTCCTATATTCATCACCCAGTCAAAAAAGGTGGATGTGTTAAGAGTTTGATAGGGTACAAATGGAATCAGCAATGGCAAAAGGGAAATGACACTGATCACATATTGGGTTCTAGCCGTAATATGGTTTTTTCCTAGTTTTTTAATGAACAGGATGACACCAAACATCACACATAGTAGGATATTACAGATGAAAAAGAGAGAGAAGAAAGAGTTTCCCATATTATTCCTGCTTCCTGTTTTTTCGTTCTTCTAATATTTGATACAGTTCATTAATCTCATCATCTGACAGCTTATCGTTTTCGAGAAAGTTTAACACCATTGAGTTGAGTGCTCCATTATAAAAACGATTTAGAAAGCTGCGGCTTTCTACTTCCAGGTAATCACTTTCAGCTACATTTGGCGTGTAAACAAAGACACGGCCTTCCTTATGATGACTCAAGGCACCTTTTTTTAATAGCCTAAGCAGCATCGTTTGAATGGTTTTAGGACTCCATTTACTTGTTTTAGATAATTTTTCAATTACCTCATTCGTATTAATCGAAGGGTGCTTCCAAATGACTTTCATAACTTCTAATTCTGCTTCAGATATTTGCGGTAATTTTTTCATATCAACCATCCTAAACTTACGATTGTAATAGTTTGATTATAACGTTGGGCTATTTTTAAGTCAACGAGAGTATGGTCCTATCTAAGGTTTACCGATCTCTGAAAGAGAGAGTGCTAGAAGATTTTTTTATAGGGGGAATTGGTATTAGTTACTAGTATATACATAGTCAAAAGAGCTTAGATTGAAGCCCCCAAGCTCTTCCGACAATTTTATTCAACTAAATTTTTTATTATGATTAAGGGATTGCATAGACTTCGACTGTGAAGCTTTTTCCATTGGTGTTTTCCGGTCTGGCGATGTAAAAATCTTCGCTCGTTTTGATTTCTGTCTCAGATCCGTCTGTAAGATCATAGAAGATTGTTTCGTCGACACCGAGGCTGATGTCCTTCATGACATCGAATTTTGCATCTTTAGGACCGTCGACGATTTTCCATTGTAACTTGGTCGCGTAAGAAGGGATGTTTCCGATCGTAAAATTATCACTTGATCGGTTATCTTGGCCTTCCTGAGGCTGACCTTCCGAACGGATCGTCGCGATTTTCTCAGGGGCCTCAACCTCAACATGAAAAGCGTCTCCATCCAGAATCCGGTCATAGGCGTACCAGGCACCGAGCCATGTTCCTGCAGCACCGTTTGAATCAGCGGAAATCATTCTGACAGAAAAATTATCCGATCCGTTCGTCGATGAACCTTGCCAGGTGGAAGCGAAAGGAAATTCGTCACACTGCTTGCCTGTCCGATCCTCACCTGCGAACTCCCGGTCACAAATCCTTCTTGTTTTGTTCCTGTTTTGGTTGTATTCCTCCTGATGACGTCTCGGATACATACGTGTCAGTGTACTGTCTCCTACAGCACCCGGGATTTTCTTTCCAATCATTTGAGGCTTAGTCTGTTCCGGGTTGTCCATCGCGTATTTCCAATGCTGGCCGGCTTCCGTTAGCATTTCGAATTCCGGTTTTGTGACCGGGACATTGAAGACCGGTGTCGCTTTGCTGAATACGGCTCCTTGCGGGAAATATTCATTAGGGAAAGCGAACATGTATTTTGCAGAATCAAAACGGACGGTCTGTTTGATGCCATCTATGCTTTTTTTGAATTTTCTTGCTGAATGGGTAAGGGTGAGTTTCGGCCAAAATTCCATGTATCCCAACTGGTCAGGATTTTCATCAGTTGCCGGGGGCGCTTCTGAGGTGAAGATTTCTGTACTGAAGTTTGAATTTTTCCATTGGGCGATCGTTCGTTCCGTAGCTGGATAGTCGGGATCCTCTTTACAATCACCAGGGTTTACTTTTGCTTCACATACCATATCGATTTCCAACTTGGCTCCATTTAAAGATGGATGGGTCACGATGATATCATCAAGAGTATAATAGACTCTCATGTTCCGGCTTTGGTTGGAACCATACCCTATTTCCGTGAATTGAAATTGAACTCCGGCGTTTATACAGAACCCTGCGACGCATTTGATCGGTACTTGATATGTTGCCACATGTGACCAACAGAAGGAATAACGATTCTTGATAAACCCTGTTTCTGAACTGCTGTCAGGACTTCTCCGGCATTCATCTACAGTCTGGATGTGATCATAGTCAAATTCCGGGGGGACCCAACCGGCTGCCGTCTTGATCGGAGGGGCTAAGTCCGCTCTGTATGTCGCTTTACTTTGCTGGTCTATCTCCATTAATTTATCCAATGTCTGAATGCCTTCTTTTTGCTGGATTTGATCTTGTTTGATTTCAAGCTCTTCGATGGATTTTCCTTGCTTCATCAGTTCGGTTGCTTTCTGGATCTTGTCGTCTGGAACCCAATATGCTCCGCCGTCTGTAATTGCTTGTGTCTGTGCAGGGGCAAGAATGCCAAGGGTCATAAGCATAACAAGGACAATTGATAAAAAACGCTTGTTTAACATAGACATCACAATTCCTCCCTTATTAAATGATAACAGCTGTTTACTACCAATGGACTAGTCCACTCTAAATCAGTGCGATTTAAATCGCTGACAGGTTACTACAAAAAAAAATATTTGGCAATACATTCCAAATTAAATAATGCTAACAACCTATATTTTTTAATAAGATACTATTTAAATAGGAAGAAGGGTAGCCGATTCAAAAGACCTGAGCATGTTTAAAGAACAATATTCTGGAGTAGAGAATAAAGCTATTTTCATATAGAGTTAATTTTCAGGAAGTAACAGTAAAATTGCCCACACTGACCGCTAAAGACTCGTTCATTAATTCTACCTTCCAAAAGAACATGAATCTTAAAAACAACAAAAACTAGCCTGCCTTTATTTTATCCTAAAACTTACGTTTGTAAGAAAAATATTGACTTTAAAACTTACGCGTGTAATAATTCTAAAAGATTACAAATGTAAGTTTTAAAAGTGTAATGTATTCATTAAATAGAATGGCAAGTGTAAGGAGGTAATCAAGTGAACAAGAAGAAGCTCATTTTTCTGCTGTTTTTTATTATGGTTTGTTCCATCCTTTTGTTTGGTTGCTCAAATGAGAGGAAACAAGCAGAAGCATTTGAACAGTTTTCTGATCTGTTATCAAATCAGGAATACCATAAACTGTACGATTTATTATCAACAGAATCAAAGGAGTACATAACTGAAGAAGATTTTGTGACCAAATATACAAATATCTACTCTGGTATCCAAGCAAGAGATCTTAAGGTCGTAAAAAATGAAATTGAAAGGGAAAACAAAAACAATGTGATTCCTTTTTCAGTGGAGATGGATACAGCAGCTGGACAAGTGAACCGGTCTGATTATCAGTTAATGTTAGTAAAAGAGGATGGGAAATGGAAGGTCCAATGGGATGAGAGCTTGATTTTCCCTGCGATGGAAAAAGGAGATAAGGTCAGGGTTAGGACAATAAAAGCAACTAGAGGAAGTATTCTTGATCGAAATGGTTATCCTCTTGCAAAGGATGGCGAACTTAAAACAGTTGGCATCAATCCCGCTGTATTTGACAAACACAATCGAGAAGAAAAAATAAGGGAATTGGCAGCTGTATTAGATATTGGTGAAGAAAATATTAAGAAAAAACTAGATGAAAATTCAAATCCAAACTATTTTGTACCAATTGTTGATCTTCTTCCTGATGATGAAAAAGCAGCAATGTTACAAGAAAGAGGGGAAGACGGCATTTTCGTTAACAGTAAAAATTCAAGGGTTTATGCAGATCACGAAGCATTCGGGAGACTGGTTGGCTATATAGGAAGCATTACGGCTGAGGAATTGGAAAAGAACAAAGAAAAAGGGTATCATTCGACTTCGCTTCTTGGAAAAGCAGGCCTTGAGCAGGTATATGAAGATACATTAAGAGGAATAGATGGCGCGGAGATTTATATAGAAAGAGAGGGATTAAGGGAAGGGATCATTGCAAAACAAGAGCCGCAAAATGGCCGGGATCTTCAGTTATCCATTGACTTTGATTTGCAAATGAATATTTATGATGAAATGAAGGGAGCAAAAGGTTCGGCCGCAGCTGTTCAGCCAACGACGGGTGAGGTTCTGGCTCTTGTTAGTTCGCCTTCTTATAATGCCAATCGTTACACAACCTATATAACAAGAAAGGAACAACAAGGGCGTGAGGAAAGCCAATTTGCGGATGAAGAAAATCGATTCAGTAAATTGTACTCACCAGGCTCCGTTTTTAAATTAATGACAGCTGCAACAGGTCTTGAAAAAAGAACAATCGATCCGGCAAAGCAAATCGCCATCAATGGACGATCATGGAAGAAAGACAGTTCTTGGGGCAACTATAGCATTACACGAGTGAATAACCAATCAGCTGTCAACTTAAAAGCGGCTGTGAAGCATTCAGATAATATTTATTTTGCAATGAGTGCACTTGATTTGGGAAGTGATGCTTTCATTGCCGGAGCGAAACAATTCGGGATTGGGGAAGAGCTTGATGTGGGGTATCCATTAAGCACCAGCCAAATTTCAAATGATGGAAGCATCAGCCGTGAGATCCTGCTTGCTGATTCAGGTTATGGACAAGGCGAAATCATGGTAACATCCCTAAATATTGCTCTTGCGTATAGTGCTTTGTCAAACGATGGGCATATCATGGCACCATCACTTATTCAAACAAAAGGTCATAAGGCTGAGGTGTGGAAGGAAGCGGCCATCTCTGCTGAGCATCTAGCGACAATGCAGCAAGCATTTTCTGCCGTTATTCAAGAGCAAGGCGGAACAGCGAGCGCTGCCAACATTGAAGGAGTTCAATTAGCCGGAAAAACAGGTACGGCAGAAATAAAAGCATCGCAAGCTGATGAGGGTGGAACTGAAAATGGCTGGTTCGTTGCCACAGATATCGATTCCTCTGCCATCTCTCTTGCTATCGTGCTTGAAGATGTAAAGGAGAAAGGCGGAAGCAGTGCGGCGATCCCTATTGGCCGAAATATATTGAGTGATTACTTACAAAATTAGAAAGGGAGGTCCTTCATAAAGCGTCTGAATGCCAAAACCCCGTGAGGAAGCGATAGAAAGGTCCTTCATAAAGCGTCTGAAGGCCGAAACTCCGTGGGGAATGGAAAGAAAAGTCTATGATAAAGCGTCTGAAGGCCGGAACTCTGTGGGGAATGGAAAGAAAAGTCTATGATAAAGCGTCT
>NZ_LATZ01000010.1 GCF_000981385.1 Bacillus sp. SA1-12 | reverse complement strand
ACTTGTTCTTCCCTAACAACAGAGCTTTACGACCCGAAGGCCTTCTTCGCTCACGCGGCGTTGCTCCGTCAGACTTTCGTCCATTGCGGAAGATTCCCTACTGCTGCCTCCCGTAGGAGTCTGGGCCGTGTCTCAGTCCCAGTGTGGCCGATCACCCTCTCAGGTCGGCTACGCATCGTCGCCTTGGTGAGCCGTTACCTCACCAACTAGCTAATGCGCCGCGGGTCCATCTGTAAGTGGTAGCAAAAGCCACCTTTCAACTTCGAACCATGCGGTTCGAAATATTATCCGGTATTAGCTCCGGTTTCCCGGAGTTATCCCAATCTTACAGGCAGGTTACCCACGTGTTACTCACCCGTCCGCCGCTAATCTTCGGGAGCAAGCTCCCTCAGATTCGCTCGACTTGCATGTATTAGGCACGCCGCCAGCGTTCGTCCTGAGCCAGGATCAAACTCTCCAATAAAGAGTTGATATAGCTCATAAAATGTACTAATTAGTACGTTTTTTGTTAATCGAAATTAACGTTGGCACGCTTGGTTTTGTTTAGTTTTCAAAGATCATTTATTACGTCGTTTCCTCAGAAGCGACTTTCTTAATATACCACCTTATCAATGGCTTGTCAACATCTTTTTAGAGAAGTTGTCCGCTACTTCAGCAGCGACGTTTAATAATATATCACGGCTAAAATACAATATCAAGTACTTTTTTATTTTTTTCATTAAATAATTCAACTTTACATTTAGCTAATGTGCTTTTAGTACATTTAGTACAATAAATCAAGCTTGCTTAATTTAAATAGTTTAAGGTATAGTAAATAACAAAATAAAATAATGCATATTTACCACAAGGGGAGCCAGTGGCTGAGATTGAACATATTGAAATTGTTCTGACCCTTTGAACCTGTTAGTTAACACTAGTGTAGGGATGTGGATGGTCATAATTAGAAGCAATGAGTGGAACCATCAATCCGATTCCACTCATTGCTTTTTTGTTTTTCCATTCAAAAAGTAATCATACTATCTACTATATAATAGTAGCAGCAGCCTTTGGCAGCCTAATTGGTTTTATGCAAGGAGAGAGGTTTTTAGTTTGCAAGTAAATCAACGGTTATTATTTTTAATTGAAGTGGCAATGTTATCTGCGTTGGCCTTCCTTTTAGATTTATTATCAGGAGTAATCGGAAAACTCCCACAAGGTGGTTCGATTTCTTTAGGGATGATTCCTGTTTTTATTATGGCTTATCGCTGGGGAATAAAGGGAGGTCTATTAACTGGACTTTTATTAGGATTCCTACAAGCTGTTCTAGGAAACCCATATATTATACATCCGGTCCAAGGGTTTCTTGATTACTATTTAGCTTTCACAGTTGTTGGTTTTAGCGGTTTATTCTTAAAACAGGTTCGACAAGCGTTACTAAATAAAAAACGTAAAACGGCGATATTGCATATAACTCTTGGTACTTTGCTCGGAGGGGTATTACGACTGATTATTCATGTCATAGCGGGAGTTTTCTTTTTTGCATCTCTTACTCCAGAAGGAACGCCAGTATTACTTTATTCCATTACGTATAATGCATCCTATATGATTCCGACGATTATCGTTTCTGCAATCGTTCTTAGCTTTTTATTGTTAACCGCACCTCGATTAGTTACAAGAAAATAATAATGAAAAGGGACTTACGCTCTTAAGCGACAGTCCCTTTTTTGAGTTGTTACTACAAAATTTTAATTAAGTAAAACAGGCGTTTATTCCGAAGTGCCTTATTCCCCCCACCACTTAGGACTTGGTAAATAACGATAAATTTTATGAAAAACAACCTAAGTAAAAGTTAGAATTCTAGAGATACTAGTAATAAATAATTTTTGGGAGGTAAACTATGAATACTTTTGACCAAAGCAAATTCAATAACAAGGTAGCAGTAGTTACTGGTGGAAGTTCAGGAATAGGCCGTGCAGCTGCCATTCATTTAGCAAAGCTGGGAGCTAAGATATGCCTTATGGACATTAAAGAAGAGAATGCTGAAAAGGTCAAAAAAGAAATCGAGGAATTTCAAGGAGAGGCTATCATAGTTGATGTCGATCTTTCCGACTATAAACGTGTAAAGGAAGGAATTAATAAAGCGATAGAAAAATGGGGACGATTAGATATAGTGTTTGCAAACGCTGGGATAAACGGAGTTCTAGCTCCAATTGAAAATTTAAATCCTGAAGACTGGGATAAAACGATTCACACAAATTTAAAAGGCACTTTTCTAACGGTTAAATACGCTATTCCGAAAATGAAAGAAAATGGCGGGAGCATCATTATTACGAGTTCTATTAATGGAAGCCGTGTCTTTTCAACCTCTGGAATGTCTGCCTATAGCACATCTAAAGCAGGTCAGGTTGCTTTTGCAAAAATGGCTGCATTAGAATTAGCGCAATATAAAATAAGAGTCAATGTCATTTGTCCCGGTGCCATCGAAACAAATATTGGAAAGAATACTAAGAAAACACCAGAGGTTAAAAAAATTGAAATTCCTGTTAAATACCCTAAGGGAAGCCAGCCGTTGGAACATGGTCCAGGAAAACCGGAGCAAGTAGCCAAGCTCGTCTCTTTTCTTGCCTCTGACGAATCAAGTCATATTTCCGGGACTGAAATTTTTATTGATGGAGCAGAATCTCTGTTATAAAAAAGGCTTCATAACGTTACCTATTAAAGTGGGAGCTGTCTCAATAGAGCATCTCCCCTCCTTCTTGCACTAGCAGCAGCTTACCTACCATTCCTATTAAGTTCATCTCCCTTCTACTTTTATATAAATAATAGAGTACACCTAATAAGAAAAACCCTAAAAAGTTATCATATTCTTCGTTATTAAAGCATGTATTAATAGAAAGAATAGAACGAAAAAGCGGAGGACTTGATGATGAATATTTCATTTGCACTCATGTTACTAACACTTTTCTTATCATTATTCCATTTCTCTTACGGTTATAAAGAAGCGATCCGGATTAGTAATGAAGAGGGGCCTGTCCAAGGATTAGCTGTGATTGTTTCCATGCCTCTCGGTTTTACTTTTGCTTATTTATCATCCATTTTTTATCAGCAAGCTTAATAACTACTAGTCTAAGGGCGTTATGCATTATGTAAAACGTCTTTTTCTTTGCCTTTTTTTAAATAGTTGAAAATTAAATAGCAAATATCATGATTTTTTCCCGTGTTGCCTCATAAATATGAGTAAAGATGCACCGTTTTTAGGAGGTCACATTGAAGATATTTATCATTTTTATAAAAAACCTGATTTACTCCATTATTTCATTTTTCGTGATTTTTATTAGTTTAATAGGATTGTTTTTAGTTATGAATATTAAGATAAGCCTAATGTTCAGCATAATCTTGATACTCCTTTCATTTACGCTTTTCTGCTACTGCCTCTATGCATTTATCAGCTTGAAGAAGGATTTCCATTTTCTTTCCCTAAAAGGAATTAGCGGTCTGCTTTCCCTTAGCTGTTTATCAATCGTATTTACATTAATGAACGTATTCTTCTTTTCCATTAATTTCATGATTTCTACAGAGCTCGGCAAAAATATTACAATAGAAGAAAAAATCGGACTTTATATGCTTCCGTTTCAAGAAAATAAGACGCAGCCAATTAATTACCGAGCGATGAAGGAAAATAAATTAATAAAAACATATCGAAATGTGAATATCTATTATCAACCACAAGAACAAGAGCTTTTGCCAATCATTGAGGGTATTCTTAAAAAGGCTGATTCCATAACGACGGGTTTATTTGGAAGCATTAAGGATAATAAGATTGACCTGATCCTTCACTCTTCTTCAGAGGATCTTTATGAAAAAACCGCTCTTATCGAGACGATGGGGTATTTTGACGATCCAAATGATACTGTAGGTGTGGCTATTTCTGATAAAGAAGAAATTTTGGCTAATCGTATGCCCGGTTCGTTTTATTTCCAGAGCACCATAATGCATGAGTATACCCATTACCGCTTACAAGCATTTATAAAAGAGAAAGGCCTTTTTGTTAATAGAATTCCTCTTTGGTTTCATGAAGGTGTTGCCGAATACGTCGGCATGCATGATGTAACACATCGATATTATCCTTTTCATGAAACGTCTTTTACAAAGCTTGATACACATGATGAGTGGGAGAAATTCCGTTTGGATGATTACGATGTCTATCTGCAAAGCTATTATGCAATTAAATATTTAGTAGATACATACGGAAAAACAATGATTAAAAAAATAATTGTCGAAACCGCTGAAGTGAACGATTTTAATGAGGGATTTACTCGAGCAACCGGGATTACAGTAAATGATTTACAAACAAATTATTTAGAAGAGGCGAAGAAATCAACTAAAGATAAAAAGCCTGCAGCCTATTAGCTGGCAGGCTTTAATTCATTTTTTGAAGTCTTCTTAAGACGACTTTCTAGTAAAAATAAAATGATTCCGACCATTATAATAGATCCGCCAATCACTTGGGATAGAATCACTTTTTCGCCAAGGAAATAATAGGCAAGGATAATGGCCCCTACAGGCTCAAATAAGATCATGACTGAAACCACATTTGTACTCACCCATTTAATTGACCAATTAAAAAGAGAATGTCCTAATAAAGTTGGAACAAGTGCAAGCACTAAAAAATAATACCAATCAGTCACAGGGTACGGTGCTAATGGAAATTGAAATAGCAAGCAATAAATGAGCAATGTAAGAGAGCTGATTCCATAAACAATAAAGGTATATAATGTTAAAGAATGACGCTTTCGAATTCCTTGGCCAAAAAGTAAATACGCCGTTATCATCGTACATGCAGCAAGTGCTAATATATCCCCAAACAGCGCAAGGCCACTGATTTGAAAGTCACCCCAGCTAATAACCACGCTGCCTGCAATGGCAGTTATACCGCTTGCTGCTGCAATACCTGAAACTTTTTCTTTAAAAAACAAATAAGTTCCGATAAACGAAAACAACGGCTGCAGTGTAACAAGCACAACAGAGCTTGCGACAGAAGTGAAATTCAGGGATTCAAACCATAAGATAAAATGAAATGCTAATAAAACACCTGCAATTGCCGAATATATCCAATCCTTTTTTGCCATGCCTTTTACCTCACCGATGCATTTAATAAAAAATAGCGGAGCAATAAGGATCGTAGAAAAAAGCAAGCGATAAAAGGCAACAACAGGTGCAGGAGCTGATGTAAGCTTTACAAAAATTGCCGAAGTCGAGACAGCAATAACTCCAATAACAAGAGCGATATATGGATAGAAACGAGAAGAATTCATGATTTGTCTCTCCTACTTATTTATGATAAACCTTACTTATTCTACCATGAAAAATACGAGATGTAGGAGCGAATTTTTGTTGTTGAAAACACAATATGTAGAATTTTTTAGCAGAAATAATGACAGAGAAAACAGTCAATACTGGTTGATTTCTTTTTCAGCATGTTACTGGATTGTAAGCTCAAAAAGCCCTGCCTGAGAAGGGCTTTTTTGTGCTTATTTACACTATTCTTATTCTTTCTTTTTATGTTCAATTGATTTCCCGTTATGGAAATCCCCTTTATGTCCGCCAAAATAAAAGCCCCTTTCCCCATCGAACGGGAAAAGCTTTTGTTTCTTTGCTTCTTCAGCATGATTGGTTAACACTTCCTCCATGATTTCATGGGTTGATTTATTCCTAGTCTCAATGCCAAGCTTTTTAGCAGTTTGCAGGATTTTTTTACCAATAACTTCTTTAATTAGCTCCTGCTCCTGCTTTCCATCTGGGTTAATCCCTAGTTCCGCAGCATCTTTTTTCAGGATAGCAAGACGAACCTCTTTTGCAAGCCCTTCTAAATCTTTGCCTTTTGTATCGATTTTTAATTCCTTGGCTTTGTTCACAATAAGAGTTTCTCTTACTTCATATGCCAGTTCATTTAAGTCTTTGCCCTCAATTGAAATGCCAAGCTCTTTTGCTTTATTTTGAAGACGAATCTTCCTTACTTCATTGACTAATGATCTGAAATCCTTCCCTTTTGTTTCAACCCCTAGTTTCTTTGCCTCTTGTTTTAAATATGCCAAATGAACTTCTTCTGCCAGTGTTCGTGCATCTTTTCCCTCAGTTTCAATTCCTAATTTTTCCGCTTGCTTTCTATAGAATTCCAAATGCTTCTCAGGGTTTTTATGCATATGTCCGTGTCCAGCAAATTCTGCCTCTCTTTGTACACCTTCAACCGATTGATTTACTCCTGCAAAAACAGGCTTAACCGATATAACTCCCATTGCCAATGCCCCTGAGAGGACGACCGTAAGTAATTGTTTTTTCATCTTCCTAACCTCCATACATCTAGTATTTTATGTTAGCTGCTTTGACCCTGACGCTTAGATTGTGCCAAGAAATGTCCCTAACCTTCTTCTTTCTGTCACCTCCATTTGGTAGCATTTCCAAAAAATATGAATAAATGATGAACAATCTATTTCTTATTTATTAAATACAAGGTATTACAGCTGTATTTCTAAGAAATAGAGGATGTATAAAGTTATAGTCGAAAATATAAAGTGAGACTTCCATCAGTGGGGTTTTCTTCATCCCCTCTGATGGTTAGCGAAACTTATCGGATCTTTACGGGCAGTTAACCTTTACTCCTTCTTATTTCACTTGAATTCGAAGTTAAATTCTACTGCGCGTTTAACTTCCATCAGTGGAGCTTTGTCTTTTAGGATTGGAATAAAAAAACAAGTCTATTATCCAAAGGATTGGAGAGATCAATCATGGTAAAAAAAATATTGCTCGACACAGATATCGGCGGGGACATTGATGATGCGTTATGCCTGGCCTATTTGTTGCAGCAGCCTTTATGTAAGATAGTGGGAATCACAACGGTAGGAGGTGAAGTAGAAAAAAGGGCAATGATAGCGGACGCCATTTGCAAAGCAGCTGGAAAAAACATTTCGATCTATGCAGGTGCCGATCAGACGTTGCTCCCAAACAGTCTTTATCCTACACCAGATGGAGCTGTTAAATTAACCAATTGGCCCCATGAAACGACCTTTAAAAAGAATCAAGCAGTAGACTTTATGCGAAAAACCATTCGGGAAAACCCGAATGAAATTTCTCTTTTAGCGATAGGTCACCTTACTAATATTGCCCTGCTTTTTTTGGTTGATCCTGAAATCCCCAGCTTACTTAAAGAGATTTACATCATGAGCGGTGTGTTTTCAGCCGAGCTGGAAGCTAGTATGGAAATGCCTATGGGAAACTGGAATTCATGGATTGACCCTCATGCAAGTGCGATTGTTTACAATACAAATGTACCCATTCACAAAACATTTGGTCTCAATGTAACATCAAAGCTTGTACTCACTCAGGAGGATAGGCTAAATATATTTAGCACCCATTTAATGAGAGTAGTTGAAGATTTCGGATCTCCATGGCTTCAGGAAAACGAGATAACGTTTCACGATCCACTTGTCGCTGCCTGTTTATTTGAGCCACAGCTATGCAACTATCAGCGCGGTTTTATCGAGGTAGATAGCTACAATAAACGTAAGCTTGGAATGATGAGTTTTTTAGCAAATACAAGAGGCAACTGTGAAATAGCATCATCCGTAGACCGAAATAGATTCTTTGAGCATTATGTTTCAATCTGTTGCAACTAGTTGATTCACTCTTTTTCACGAACGTATTTTCGGGTATAATCTAATTAACATTTTGCACCAGGAGGAATGATTTTGAATTCAATAGAACTTGTTATTTTCAACTTAGAGGAAGTAAGAAGAAGAAGCATAAAAGTTTGGTCACTTATACCTGATGACTACTTGAATTGGAGACCCGATCAAGAAGCTATGTCTTGCATTGAGATGATCCGTCATATATTGGAAAGTGAACATTACTACCACTTGGCGATAAATAATCGAGGAAGCTTGACTGAATTTGTCTCTCCATTCGAAAACCAGCCTCTTATATCAGTGAAAAATGAACTAGCATTTGCAGAACCTTTTAGGAAGGAATTTTTGAAAACTATAAGTGAATTTAATGAAGTGGAATTATCTGAAATAAAAATAGATCGATCATCTGATGCAGGGTATATCCGGAGCTTAGGTGATATGCTTTTACGGATTGCTTACCATGAATCAATACATACCGGCCAGCTGCTTGATTATTTAAGAAGCGCTGGTGTCCCCAGAGCAAATATATGGGATTAAAAAGAGGATAGAAGAAGTTATCCCCAAAAGTTCTAACTTTTTGGAGATTGCACTTAATATCCTATTTATGGATATGATTAGGCTGTCCAAAAAGAAGATTTAGACGGAGATTTTTCCCTATCGTATCGCTTTACTGCCATATCATTGTTACCTTACATTTATCTATATCAATATTATCCTGCTTACTAGCTATACTAGAAACATAGATATAGAATGAAATCTAATAAATCAAGAGCCAGCATCTATAGATGCTGGCTCTTGATTTATTGTACCATACCTTTGAAAAAGATCAGGATGCTGTCTCTTTTTGCGCAAACTGACCTTCATATAAATCAGCGTAAAATCCCCCTTGAGCAAGGAGCTCTTCATGTGTCCCTTTTTCAATAATATCCCCCTGATCCATCACAAGAATAAGATCTGCATCGCGAATCGTTGACAAACGATGGGCAATAACGAAGCTTGTTCTTCCCTCTAATAGCTTTGTCATCGCTTTTTGAATTTTCATTTCCGTCCGTGTATCAACACTGCTCGTTGCTTCATCAAGAAGAAGGATTTTCGGTTTTGCAATGATTGCCCGGGCAATCGTCAACAGCTGTCGTTGTCCTTGCGATAGATTTGCAGCATCCTCTCCCAGCACCGTGTCATAGCCTTCTGGCAGGGTCCGGATAAAATCATCGG
This sequence comes from Bacillus sp. SA1-12, assembly GCF_000981385.1. GTDB lineage: Bacteria > Bacillota > Bacilli > Bacillales > Bacillaceae > Metabacillus. The sequence continues at coordinate 120,004 of NZ_LATZ01000010.1, read as the reverse complement.
CATAGGCCTTTCTTGCTGCATCCACTATTTCATCATCTGTAGCTCCGTCGAGGCCATAGGCAATATTTTCTCGAATCGTTCCATTAAATAGCCACGTATCCTGCAGCACCATTGCATAGAGGCTGCGAACCTGTTCCCTGGACATATCCGTTAGGCTGACATCATCTATTCTGATCGCACCTTCATCAATCTCATAAAATCTCATCAAAAGATTAACAATCGTTGTTTTACCGGCACCTGTCGGACCAACAATGGCAACCGTCTGCCCTGCTTTTACTTCAAGACTCACATCGTTAATAATCGGCTGATCTTTTTCATACCCGAATCGTATATGATCAAACACGACATTACCTCGAAGTTCCTCTATATCAATAGTTGTAGCATCTTCTTGCTTTTCTTCAGGCTCATCTAAAAGATGAAAAACACGTTCTGCAGAAGCAATCGCTACTTGAATCATGTTGGCAATGCCTGCTGCCTGTGCCAATGGATGTGAAATTTGCTGTGTATATTGAATAAACGCCTGTACGTCACCAACTCGCATGCTTCCATTTAAAACTAAAAGACCGCCTGAAATGGATACAATGATAAATCCCAAATTCCCAACAAAGCCCATCAATGGCATCATTAGTCCTGAAATAAATTGCGCCCTCCAGCTGGAATGATATAAACGGTCATTGATTAGATCAAATTCAGCAATTGATTTTTCCTCATGGCCAAATGCCTTAACAACCTGATGACCCGTAAACATTTCTTCAATATGACCATTAATAATTCCAAGCTCCTCCTGCTGCTTGAAAAAGTGCTTTTGCGAAAAACTTGTTACAAATTGCGCGACCATTAAGCTTAATGGTATCGTGATCAAAACAACTAACGTTAACAAAGGACTGATGAGAAGCATCATGATAATAATGCCTATAATCGAAATCACAGAGTTGATTATTTGGCTTAGAGCCTGCTGAAGCGATGTATTAATATTATCAATATCATTAACTGCCCTGCTTAACAAATCCCCGTGAGCCTGCTGATCAAAATAACTGAGTGGCAGCCTTGCTAGCTTCTCGTTCACTTCTTTTCGCAACGCAGCAACAGTTTTTTGTGAAATTCCCGCCATTACATATTGCTGAACATATGCAAACAAGGAAGAAAGAAGGTATAAACCAATTAATAGGAGAAGAATTCTTCCAATGAACTCAAATTCGATTGATGTACCAGATGTAAAACTTTCAAAAACAGATGAGGTTGCATCACCTAACAGCTTAGGGCTGATTACATTAAACAAGGTTGAAAAAACCGCTGCAACTGTAACGAGAATCATCTGATTTTTCCATGGTTTTAAATAACCAAGCAGCCGTTTGAACGTTTTCTTAAAATCCTTAGGTTTTTCCACGGCCATACCAGGACCTGGTCCATGACGCATTCCTCCACCCATTGGCGGGCCGCTTGGACGTCTCACTCCGCTCATGCACTCACCTCCCCATTTTCTTGAGATGCGACAATCTCTTGATAAATGGTATTTTCTTTTAATAATTCTTCATGTGTTCCAATACCCACGATTTCCCCTTCATTTAGAACAATGATTTTTTCAGCATCCTTTACTGTATTAACCCGCTGCGCAACAATGATAATAGTTGCACCAGATGTTTCCGTTTTAAGAGCATTGCGGAGTTTGCTATCCGTTTTGTAATCAAGTGCTGAGAAGCTATCATCGAATAGATAGATTGCCGGTTTTCTGACAAGCGCTCTGGCAATTGCTAGACGCTGCTTTTGTCCTCCTGATAGATTTGCCCCCGCCTGCTCAATACTACTATTGATCCCTTGTTCTTTCTTTTCAACAAATTCAATAGCCTGAGCGGTTTCCAAAGCAGAGTATATCTCACCCTCTGTTGCATCCTCTTTTCCATAGCGGATATTTTCTGCAATTGTCCCGCTGAACAAGCTCGCCTTTTGCGGAACATAACCAATTTTTCCACGGAGAGTGGATTGTTGCATGTCTTTAACATTTACGCCATCTATCAAAATTGCGCCGTTATCTGTCTCATAAAAACGCGGAATCAGTTGGAGGAGGGTTGATTTTCCCGCACCGGTGCTTCCAATAATCGCTGTTGTTTCACCAGGTGATGCTGTAAAGGAAATCCCTTCAAGAACAGGTTTTTCCGCCCCTTCATATCGAAATGTAACTCCTTTAAAGTCAACAACTCCTCTGCCATGATTAGTTGTTGCCTGTTTTTCCGGATCTTGAATCATCGGATTAGTTGCTAACACTTCATTTAATCTCTTCGCAGATACTTGGGCACGTGGAATCATAATAAATGCCATCGACAGCATAATCAGAGACATTAAAATCATCCCTGCATATTGAATAAACGCCATTAAATTCCCAACCTGCATATCACCTTGGTCGATCCGAATGGCCCCAAACCAAACAATGGCGATATTAGTAAAATTCATAATAATCAACATGATCGGAAACATTAATGCCATCAATTTTCCAACCTTAATCCCCGTATCACAGAAATCCTCATTCGCGACATTAAAGCGGCTTCTTTCAAACTCGACACGGTTAAACGCCCTTACTACACGAATACCAGTTAACACCTCTCTAAGGATGAGCGTGAGACGATCTGTTTTTTTCTGTAATGCAGAAAAAAGCGGGATCGCTTTTCTGGCCACAATAAAAATAACCAATGCCAAAACAGGCAATGCAGCTAGGAAAACGAGTGATAATTGGGAATCACGCGAGACAGCAAGCAGCACGCCTCCAGCCAACATTAACGGTGCCCTTGTCATCATCCGCTGCATCATATTAATAACATCTTGAACAACCTTTACGTCATTGGTCGTTCTTGTAATCAATGAAGCAGAACCAAATTTCTCATATTCCTGCAAGGAGAAATGTTCAATATGTACAAAAAGCTTTCTTCGCATATCCCTGCCAAAACCTAATGAGACTCTTGAAGCAAAATAACTGACTCCTACCATTAAAAGGATCGCCATTAACGAACATAGCAGCATCCAGCCCCCTGTCTTCAAGATAAAAGGGACATCCTGATTCACAATCCCTACATCGACGATATCCGCCATCAAGGTTGGCAAGTAAAGTTCAAAAAGTATTGCAGCTAATGAAAATAGAAAGACCCATGTTAGCTGCCATTTGTATGGCTTTAGGTGTTTAAGCATTTGTAGCATTTGGTCACCTTCTTTTGTATGTAAATTTTTCTTGATACTTAGTTTATACATTCTATTATAGTGGGTTTTATTAACCTATTGAACTATTTTGTTATTTAATTATTGAGGATTTGAAGAAGGATTTTGAGTGCGTTCTTTTGGATAAATTATTCGTCAAAGTTTCGCAAAAAATCGTTGCAGGGTTACGTTGCTATACGGTATAATATTTTCATATCGTTAAGCCCTGTACAACTTAGCTTAACGGAGTTTATATATACGGGGCATTAGCTCAGCTGGGAGAGCGCTACGCTGGCAGCGTAGAGGTCAGGGGTTCGAGCCCCCTATGCTCCATACCGAGATATATAAACGTTTATAACCGCTAAATTTCCGTTCAATGTAACGGTGCAATTATCGACTGCATAACGCCTCCTAATCGATATATTAATTAATCGATTAGGAGGCGTTTTTATTTTATTACATTCGAAAAAAAGAAGAAGTAAGTCGGTTAATAATAGCCGTGTAATAAAAGGGTACTCGAAAGGGTCTTTATGCATTAGATTCGTTATTAGGTAAAGCCTATAACGTAAAGGCTGCGGAAGGGTTTGCGGAAAGTACGTTATATAGTTTTCGACATTCTACGGTTTAATCCTTAGTTACCTTGAAAGAAAACAAACGAATATAAGTAAAATTGCGTCTGATAAGGATTCTGAATCGAAGCTGCCAACGATAAAGAAGATAATGAAGGCGGTTTAGAAGATCCATCCTAGTGCAAAATGGAGTAATTTCCGGGTTATGTAAAACTTAAATATCGATTAAACACCTTTAAAACGGTCAATCATATCGTTTAGAGGTGATTTTTTATGTCCGAATGGACTATGGTTGTTATATTCGTCTTTATGTCTGTCATTCTTCCATTTATTCTATTTTATCTTCAATCGATGCCGCCAAAGCCGGGTCAATTAGCCTTTATCGTATATCAACGCAATAAATGCGAAAGCCCGATAGAACGCCGGCTATTTAACGCTCTTACATTTCGAGGGTATAGCGTAAGAACACGGGTACGCTGCGGACCGTACTGGATAGATTTAACGTTACCAGCCTACAGGATAGCTATAGAGTGCGAGGGTATAGCGTATCATTCTTTGCCAAAACAAGAGAAACACAATAATACAAAGAATAACTATTTACGCAGGAATGGATGGAGCGTTCTAAGATTTACCGGCAGTGATATTAACGGTGATATGTCAAATGTTATACGCAGAGTTGAAGGGAAAATAAAAGAACGGAGCATATAATCGAGAGACTTATCGCTTACCTTCCGTTGCTTTCTTTCCTAACCCACACTCATGTAAAATTTGCTTACCATAAATTCACAATTGGGTTAACACCTATAAGTTGTTTCACAACGGAAAAACCGATTCACGTTGAATTAAAATATGGCGCAGCCATGGAATTGAAAAGTTTTTAAAGGAAGTCTCGCGCTTCCTCATCACATATTGTTTGATATATTTTAACGCAGTAATAAAGTATTAAAATAAGGTCTTTGAAATCAGACCTTTCAAAGACCTTATTCCATTATTGGTATTTTTCTTTATCATTTTTTTCCTTAAATGGAACGACAAGAATTCAAAAGTTCAATGTAAACCCTGTTTATTTGAGAGAAAATTGATTGTTTTTAGAATAACTGAAGTTTCGTTTCATATGCATTTTAAAATTAAGATAGGATCATGCATTGACATTATTTTCGATATTAAATCATAACAATAAAATTGAGAGTTTCCATTTTTTAAAAAGGAGTTGTTCTTTTGTACACTTACTATGATTATCGTGTTAACAATTGGGGACAGACTTTTCATTTTTTATCTCAAAGTTTATATGCTGAAGAGATGGTATGTGCGATGAGTTCGGAACTTTTTCATATACCCGAAACCAAAGATTTAAAGGGAAATCAAGAGATGCATAATCATCTCGTTCCTGCTTCCTATCACCGAGTTACGGCAGTAGGTTCTGCCCAAAGACTTGTAAATGGCGAGCAGCAGCAAACCATTATCGAAACAATGGTTGCCTGTATAAAAAATGCTGAAAACCAAGATAAAGGAGTACGTGAAGGATTAGTAACAATGGAGAAAAATGCAAGTCCACAATACAAAAGGTTTATTCAAGTCATTATCAAATGGCAAGAACAGGCGGAATCCTCATTAAATCAAGCAAAAGAATCCTTGCGAACGTTGGGAGTTTCATTTTCTGCAAGAAGCGAGCAGCACAGTGAAGAATCGAATTCCTATTAATATTTAGGTTGGTTTAAATAACCAACCGCTTTTTAATTGAAACCATTTTGGACTGATAAAGGATGGTTCATATTCAATCATGAAAAAGTATTTTTTTGACATGAATGGAGCCTAAAATAGCAAAACTATTACTATTGTAGACTCCAAATCTTTAACGGAACATTACTGATAATTGGGATTCCAAATCCGAGCTTTATAGAATGACCCACCGTTTAGCACTCGCTTATCTGATGGTAAATAAAAATCAACGGTATCAGTTGTCCATGAATACTTCGTTCCTGCCCTTGGTACTGCTAACACGACCTGACCTGAAGGCTGATCTCCTATGCTTTTTACCGATTTTCTGCTAATTTCGCTTGCTCCCTCGTAATTCTCCGACCACGTATTCGTCGATTTGCTGTATTGATACACATTTGTGTTTGTTGTCACCCATAATTTATCTATGTCTGAATATACCGGAGACAAATCATGCCCGCCAAAAGTTGGTAAACTGCTTCTACTAATCTCTTCTAGTTTTGGAGCTTCAGGAGTACCTGTGACTTTTAGTGAAACCAAGTAGAGGTCACCCAATGCCCAAAGTACTTCCCGCTTTGGGTCCCATAATACCCCATGCGCACCTTGCAGGTAATACTCTGTGTAATTGGATGAATCTGGTCCTTGTGAAGCAGTATAGACTCTAACGAAGTGCCCATGACTTGAAGCAGCTGCAACATTTCCATCTGGAAGCAGTTCCGCTGCATGCGGATTCCCTCCAACATTGTGACCCCAAACCCGTTTTCCATTAGGATAACTTACCATTGCTACTAATCCTTCTGAGTCTGTTACAAGCATATATTTGCCGCCATCTTCCGCTTTGCGTAGCTTAACGCCGCTCGGTGTTCCCCATGCGGATATGAGTTCTTCATCGAATCCGTTCTCTTCTGTTGGTGCCCATGACCATTTCAAGGCGCTTTTAGCGTTTAAATTAGTTTTTTTCGTATCAAACACAAGAATTTGTTCTGAAGCTTGATCTGTAACAGCTACCCAATAATCACTATGCTTCTTTTCCTCTGCATAAGCTTGACCAAAATCTGTACCAAACAATGTAAATAATGCACAAGTCACTACAGTTGCCATAACCATTAATTTTTTCCTGAAATGAATCAATCTCCCTCTTCCTTTCGTTAAAATATTTTTTGACATCCCCCTAATCCTAATCTATTTCTATTAATTAAATGTAATGGCTTTCTAAAGAAATTGTAAAAATAGACCAATTTTATTAACCAAAAACATACATTGCTTAAGGATCTTACATGGTTCTTCTTCTATCAATTTGCATTTAATTTTCATTGGTATGATATACTCAGAATAAAATAGGAAAATATCTAGTATCTTAGTCTGCAAACCATACAAAAATAGCCAAAAAACTTCGAATACTATTAAGAGTCTACGTTTTTCCATTGAAAAAGTATGAAATAAAGGCATTTGGATGATTGAGGAGGAATAAACATGTTGGATTACGACATAGCTATTGACCAATTCGCAACGATTAAAGTGATCGGTGTAGGCGGCGGGGGGAACAATGCTGTCAACCGTATGATTGAAGATGGAGTTGAAGGGGTAGAATTTATTGCGGTAAACACAGATGCACAAGCACTAAACCAATCAAAAGCAGAGGTTAGAATGCAGATTGGTGCAGCTTTAACCAGAGGTCTCGGAGCGGGAGCAAATCCGGAAGTTGGTAAAAGGGCCGTGGAAGAAAGCAAACAGCAGATCGAAGAAGTGTTACAAGGGGCCGACATGGTATTTGTTACGGCAGGAATGGGCGGCGGTACTGGCACTGGAGCGGCTCCAGCCATTGCTGAAATCTCCCGTAATCTTGGTGCTTTAACCATTGGAGTTGTGACGCGTCCGTTTAAATTTGAAGGGACCAAGCGCGCAGCCAATGCCTCAAAAGGAATTAATGAAATGAGAGAATCTGTTGACACGTTAATTATTATTCCGAACGACCGTTTATTAGAGATTGTCGATCGAAAAACACATATGCTTGATGCCTTCCGGGAAGCTGATAGTGTTCTTCGTCAGGGTGTTCAAGGGATTTCTGATTTAATTGCGATTCCTGGTTTAATTAACCTTGATTTTGCTGATGTAAAAACAGTTATGTCTCAAAAAGGTACTGCTTTAATGGGAATTGGTATCGCTACCGGTGAAAACCGCGCTGCCAATGCTGCCAAAAAAGCGATAAACAGTCCGTTGCTAGAGACATCTATTAATGGAGCCAAAGGTGTTGTTATGAACATTACCGGCGGACAAAATTTAAGCCTATATGAGGTTCAAGAGGCAGCGGATTTGGTTTCTTCATCATCACACGAGGATTTAAATATGATTTTTGGCTCGGTCATCAACGAAAACTTAAAGGATGAAATCATCATCACGGTCATCGCTACTGGTTTTACGGAACAGGATTCACCGACAGACAAAGGACGACAAAAACCAGCAGCAGAAGCAAAACCTGCTGACTATCAAAAGGAACAGCATGTACAACCAGAGGAAAGAGGTACTAGAGAACCTCTTCCCGCTTATAATCAAGAACTTGATTCAGAGGAAGAATTTCAGATTCCAGCTTTCATCCGCAACCGAAGAAAGCGATAGTGAAAAATTGATGGACAAAAAGCGCGAAGCTTACAAATAGGCAATTCGCGCTTTTTATCTATCAATATATTTGGTTATAAATTCATCCCATTTAAAATCTCTCTTAATTGAACCAGCTCATCCTTCGATAACGTAATCCCTTTTCCCATTTTTTCATTATTTTCATCCCAATCCCGCAAATCATATTTTGGATCTCGCCCATTCCAGCTAATTAGATTCAGTTCCTTCTTCCACCCTTTAGCACCCTCGGAAATGATACCAACCTTTTCTTGTATTTCATATTTGATATTCGCCATTATTATTCTCTCCTTTTTATTTCATTTTTTAAATTATTCCCAGGAAATTTTCTTATAGTTTTTGAAACAAATTAAAGATAATTACGTATTTATCTTCCTATTCTTTCCTACCTAAGTTTATTTTACATGAGTATTAATAAAAAAGCCTGTAAACGTGTCCTTAAAAAAGGACTACGTTTACAAGCTTTAAATCTCAACCAGTGAATTTTCCCATCAATTCTTAACCACCGTAAACTCAATCGTTTTTGTATTCTTCGCAATCGCCCCGCCATCATTCTTAAAAATGTCCGACTTATTTTCCTCTGAAGGCTCAATATGAATGGTTAATTTATTTTCACCTTCTTTTAAAGCGATAGTATGAGAGAATGTCATATCATCTTTAATCGTTACCGGTTCACCGTTTATTGTAAGGACACCTTCTTTTATTGCATTACCCTGCAGGGTAATGCTGTCAGATGCAACGAATTGGCCGTCGGTATGTGAAGTTACAACGACAGGCTGGTCGATCCAGCGAAGGATTTTATCTTGAATGATCAGTTGATTCCCGCCTTGGTTTGTTACGACGATCGATAAATCTGTTCCTTGGGCACCGTATCCGTAATAGCTGACATCATCATCATTTGTAATGGTTGGTGTGTGGTCAGCTAAACCCTCTTGATCCCAGGATGCATTTTTTACATATTTGTATGTGAGCACTTCGCCTTCCTGCGCTTCAATGGTATATTCGTAGTCATTCGTGACGGCACCGGCGCGAGTCATGGTCCAGGCCCCAGTGTTCCAGCCGTTTTTGCTGCCTGGTATCGTTATAGTAACGCCCTGTGGTGTGTAAGATGGCGCATTTACTTTAAATGTTACCTTAACCGTTACGAGGTCAGGTGTTACAGAAATGGCATTTGATTTTACTGCATTTCCGGCTTGATCATACAAATGAACCTCGTAGCTATATGAAGTTCCATTTGTAACATTGGTATCTTTGTATGACTTTCTTGCAGGATCAATGATTTGATCGATCATTTCACCATCCCGGACAATGACAGCCATATATGGGTCGTTTTCACTTTCAACCTGCCATGAAAGATTGACCTGGCCTGATTCCTGTGCAGGCTGTTTAAGGATAACTTTGTCAGCAGGCGCTGTCATATCGTCACCTTTTGCATAGGTCACAGACTTCGTCTCACTCCACACCCAATTACGACCAAGGTCGGTTGAGAAGGCGAAGCGGTATTCGTATTTCCCTTCCACTAACGGCAGAAAGCTTGCATTAAATACATTAAATATATCGTTTTGCTCTGCATAAACCGCCTGAGAGGATTTCCAGTTTTCATTACCAGGCTGTTTTACCTCGAGTTTTGCCTGTAAGCCCTCCGCATGGCCTGTTTCTGTTTCACCTTTAATAGACATCCCAGCGGAAACAGATTGCGGCTTTGCAAGATCAATTATACCTGCTTCCAGCTCTGTTAGATGATCAATTGCGTAATTCCCATCTGTTAATGGAACATGCGGTATGACAGCATTCTTCGTTTCGGTTTTTACCGATTCATTGCCGTTTTTATCAAGCGCAACGACAGCAAAATAATAGTTACGCCCATTATCTAAGTCATTAATGCTTACCTTTGTCGAAGATGTTTCCTTCACTTTTTCATAAAAAGCACCTGAAATGGTTGATTGGTAAATGACATATTTCTTTGCATCACCTTTCCATTCTAAGCTAACCGAATGACTTCCCTCTCTTGCTGTTAAATTTGTAACAGAAGTTGGTTTTTTCAGATTTTGCCCTTTATCTGTCACAAGCATGCGGCCGCTCATGGCTGGAATACTTAATGATAGTTTTCCATCCTTTGAGACTGCCTTATATGATTTATCAAGCTGATCAGTTAATCTTATACCATTAACCAGTAAGTCGGTTACCTTAAGCTCAACCGTCTTTTCCTCATTGCTGCGATTGGTGATTACTATAGCAGCATTCTTTTTGTCTGAACGAGAAAATGCAAGAACATCTCCTTTCGCATATAGGTGTTGTAAATCACCATAGCTAAATAATTGATGAAAGTTTGTTCTCACTTTACCAATCGCTTGGTAATGTTTGATTAAATCCTTGTCCTCACTTCCCCAAGGATATATTCGGCGATCATCGGGATCTTTTGAGCCGGTTACTCCCGCTTCATCGCCGTAGTAGATAGTAGGTGCTCCGGCATAGCCCATTTGCAGGATTGCCGCGAGCTTAAGACGCTTTAATCCTAATTTATGATCATAATTTTTATCATGCTCAGCACGCTCAAAGGAATCTGTTCCATTCCCTAAAACAAACGCTGCACGCGGTGTATCGTGTGAACCCATTAAATTCATCAAGGCGTAAAATGCCTCTTTTGGATAATCCTCATAAACAGCATTCAGCTGATTGTGTGCCTCTTCCGCATTGCCATTTTTCAAGTAGTCGATTAGTGCGCCGCGGAAACGGTAATTCATTACGGAATCGTATAAATCACCAAGGAAGTATTTGGACGCATCATCCCAAATTTCGCCAAGAATGAGCGGATCCTCTTTCTCTCCACTTTTTAGTTCTTTACGGAATTCCCGCCAAAACTCGGGATCGACTTCATTTGCTACATCTAAACGCCATCCTGATGCTCCACGTTCAAGCCATGATTTTGCAGCAGAATTTTCGTCATACATGATATAGTTTGCAAATTGTTCATTGTTTAGCTCAGAGTCATAGTTTACCGCTTCCCCTGGAATCGATTTGATTTCAGGCAAAGAATCGAAGCCCCACCATGCCTGATACTTATATACACCATTTACCTTTTGATTTTCAATGTTGAACCAATTATGAAAACCATACGGGCTAAAAATTTGTCCTTCAGCCTTAAATTTTTCCTCAACTTGCTTCTTTGCTTCCTCTTCTTTTACACCTTTATTAACGAGATCATAAATCGCTGACCAATATTCATACGCACCAACTGTTTTGTATTTTCCATAACGATCAAAGTAAATCGAATCATCTCCGACGTGGTTAAATACACCATCCAGAATCAAATGCATTTTTCGCTTCTTTAATTCCTTTGTGAATGCTTTGAATTCTTCTGGTGTACCAAACATTGGGTCAATGGCTTTATAATCAGTTGCATCATACTTATGATTTGAAGCTGCATATGCAATTGGATTTAAATAAAGCGTGTTTACCCCTAATGATTGAATATAATCAAGTTTTTTTTGAATGCCCGCAAGGTCTCCCCCAAAGAAATCATTTGACCAGATTTCATCGCCCTCATATCCTTCAGTACCTGCTTCACGGGGGTTATCAGGAAGCTCGCTCCACTCTTGATGCTCAATCGGCTCCATTCCTCGTGCTGTTTCTTTTTCCTCATCATTCCGTTTATTTCCATTGAAAAAGCGATCAGGGAAAATTTGATAAACAATGGATTCCTTCATCCAATCTGGCGTTTTATATGCGGGATCAAACACGGTCATTTGGAAGAAACCTGCACTTGAGTCAGATGCTGTTCCTTTCCCGCCTTCTTGAATATCTTCACCGTATTCCTTTTGTGTTTCTCCGTCACTGGCAATAAATTTATAGCCGTAAACCCCTTTTTCCTCTGTTTTAACCTTTGCTTCCCAAAACTCAACAGGCGTGCCGCTAAGTTCTACCCATCCAGCATTTATCATCTCAACCATCATGGTGTTCCCAGAATTATAGTTTTTAAGAACAACTTTGGCTCCTGTTAAATCGCCTTTCTTCGCCTGGAGACGAAGCTTTACCGACTCTCCCGCCTTCACAGCTCCGAATGGGGACCTGAAAGCTTGATCCCATGTATCATGTACCAGTTTATCTCCTTGTACATTGCCGTCTGGCAAACCAGAATCATAATCTGTGTACACAGCCTTTGTATCATGATTATAAAAGAATGTAATCGTTGCATCATTTACCACATTCAAAACAAAATTGTTCGCCGGGTATGCCGGTGCTTCCCAATTGTTCCCCAACATAATTTTAAATTCATGCTTCCCTTTTGGAACATGTGCCGTAAATGAGTAGATATTGTCAAGATCCTCATCGTTTAAGATTGCGTTTGATTCATTTGGCGCCCATTCTCCGCCAGCTTGAAGATCTGGCTGGATATCACCGACAATTCGTGGCTTTTGTTCATCCGGGAGTTCAACAGGAATGGATACCTTATGTGTTAAATCATCATAAATAAAGGTTACTTGTTCCTCTTTATCAAGGGTCAGCTTGTAATTCTCGCCATTTGGCGTCCCATTTAGTCCGTAGTTTTCCTCCCAGGAGCCATTAACCGCAATTTTATATTCATAGTTTCCAGCAGGCAATGTTCCAGTTAGTTTATAATCACCGTTCTCCATTAACGTCATTCTTGTAGCTGGATCTTCCGGACTCCATTCTCCTGCTGCCCCAAGTTCATCTTGTAAATTTCCGACTAGTGTTACAACTCTTTCTTCTGCTTTTGTTGGCATTGGATTGACCACTCCTATCCCTGCAAACGTTTGCGCAAATAAGAAAAAAATAGCGGCAAAACTAATATTCCTTTTTAACCTCATCCTTCGCTTACTTCTCATCTACATCCCCCTTTTCGACAATCATTTCGGAAAGCGTTTACAATTTTCGATATTGGGCAAACGCTTTCTTTCTATGATTATCTCATTTTTCTGAATAGGTAAGAATAGGAATATTTCCACAATTTCGCTTTTAACTACTAGGTCTATCTTCTTATTAACCTCATGGGAAAATAGTAAAAACATGTTATTCTCTCTTTCCTATGCAAAAAGTGATTGACAATCATGTTTGAATAATTAAAATGAATATGTCCAATTCTTTTGACACGGGTGATAGGATGAAAAATAAAATAAAAACAATACGGAAGAAATTAGGGATGACCCAAGAGGAGCTTGCCAAGGAGTGCGGGGTCGTTCGCCAAACAATAAATGGTATTGAGAATGATAAATATGACCCTACGTTGGAGCTGGCATTCAAATTATCAAAGATACTAAACATAAAGGTAGATGAATTGTTTATTTATGAGTAAATTTCATTCAAATTATATGATTACGATGAAGGATTTTGTAAAGGAAGGTAAGACAATTCTGCATCAAGCTACACAAGAAGTGATGATTCCCCCTTCTGAAGAAGATAAAGAAATGTTAATTTGTATGTTGAACTTCTTAATAAATAGTCAGGATCCTGTTCTAGCAAGAAAATATAAATTACGTGCAGGTGTAGGTCTATCAGCAAATCAAATTGGTGTTAACAAGAGAATGTTTGCAGCCTATTTAACAGATGAGAAAGGGAAAAAGCATGAATATACCCTAATTAATCCTAAAATAGTCAGCCATTCCGTATCTTTTATTTATTTACCGCAAGGCGAGGGCTGCCTCTCTGTCAACCGTGATATTGAAGGGTTTGTTCCCAGATATGAGCGAATTAAAGTGAAAGGATATACTATTTCCGGGAAAGAGATTATCGTAAAACTAAGCGGGTATCCTTCAATCGTGATACAACATGAAATAGATCATCTAGATGGAATCATGTTTTATGACCGTATTAATAGAGAAAATCCGTTTAAGCTGCCAGAAAACACGAAAAGTTTATCCTTTTAATAAATTCAGACGCTATTTTATAGAAGCTTTTTTGACCTAATAAACAAGATAGCTGCCTATTTACCGGCAGCTATTACATCTAATTTACGTATAAATAACCATTCTATTTAAAGATTCGATCGATTTCATTTACTTCTGCTTCAGTTAGTTGAACATCTAATGTTTTTAAATTATCTAACACCTGATCTGCCCTTTTGGCTCCTGGAATCACGACGTCAATAGATTCACGTGTTAAATACCAAGCAAGAACAACATGGGCCACTTCTGTATTTTTTGCATCAGCGATTTTACGGATTTGTTCGACTTTTTCAAGATTCTTTGCAAACTCATCGCCTTGGAGATGTGGCATATTTTTCCGTAAATCATTGAATGTCATATCCTTGTTGTATTTACCAGCTAACAGACCTGCTGCTAACGGAAAATAAGGGATGAATGAGATTTTATGTTCGTTTGTATATGGGAAGTAATCATGCTCGGCTTCTCGCTGAAGAAGATTATAATTTCCCTGGAGAACATCGACATAGCCATCCTTATTTGCTTCTTTTAATTGCTCAATTGTAAAATTAGAAACTCCAATTGCTCTAATTTTCCCTTCGTCCTTTAGCTGTTTTAGTGCACCAACTGCTTCATCCTTTGGTGTATCTTGATCCGGAAAATGAATATAAAACAAATCTATGTAATCGGTTTGCAGCCTTTTCAAACTATCTTCAACAGCTTGTTTTAAAAATGCAGGCGAGTTATCTATTATTACATCATTACCGACAAGCTTATGTGCTCCTTTTGTTGCAAGGATGAGTTCATTACGCTTTCCTGACTCTTTTACCACTTCTCCTACTAGCTCCTCTGAACGTCCCGGTCCATAGATAAAAGCCGTATCCAGGAAGTTTACACCGTGATTAATCGCAGCTCGAACCAAATCCTTTCCCGCTTCTTCATTTAAATTAAGATAAAGATTATGACCGCCAACAGCGTTTGTCCCAAGTCCAATCGGATTCACAACTAAATCTGTTTTTCCAATACGTGTTTGCTTTGTCATGTTCTACTTCCTCTCCTTCTCAGTTTTTACCATTCTGTCTATATGATTATACCTTGTAAGCTGGGAGAAACTCTAATGATCTACTCAACAATCAGTTTCAAAGATTAAAAAACTCAAGCTGGGTATGCTTGAGTTTTTTTAAATAGAATGAGTTTCGCAGATTTATTTACCTTTTTTTACTTCATGAAGCCTGTCAGGGAAGTTTGTAAACATTCCTGTCACACCCCAGTCGATTAGCTTACTCATTGTTTCTTTATCATTTACGGTATATGGGTGAATTTCCAGGTCGCTGTTAACTACCTTTTGAACATAGTCCTCATTTAAATAAGTATGGTTTGGCCCCACGCCCATTGCATACTCTTTTATCGCTGTAATTTCAGAATCAGTAATAACTGCATTGCTTCGATATGAAAGCAGCTGAACAAGTTTTACAGATGGATCGAGCTCGTGCATCGTTTTCAGGCTCTCTGCACTAAATGATTGAACAAGCAGGGTATCTTTATTGATGTCATATTTATTGATTAGACGTAAAAGCTCTTTTTCCATACCTGGATAAACATCAGGGGATTTCGTTTCAATATAATAGTTTTTGTTTTTTCCAAACGTTTGGAAAACCTCTTCAAGTGTTGGCACCTTTAATCCAGCATAATCAGGGTTTGCATATTCCGGGTATTTTTCATTAAACCAGCTGCCCGCATCCAACTGCTTAATTTCTTCTAATGTATAATCTTTTACAAGTCCTGTTCCGTTTGTCGTGCGGTCAACTGTTTCATCATGCATGGCAATTAGCTTTCCATCGCTAGTCATTTGCAAATCAACTTCGATATAGTCACCGTGCATTTTTTCTCCCATTTTATATGCGGTAATCGTATGTTCTGGTGCATGCCCAGAAGCTCCGCGATGGGAAACATTGACGATTTCATTATACTTTTCCTTTGCTGATACCGTTCCAGCACTTACCGTTAAACTAACTCCAATTGCTAGTGCTCCAATCGCTGATAACCATTTTGTTTTTTTCAATTTTCGCATCTCCTTCTTCTTATAAACTACTTTTCAAAAATACCAAAATAGTATTAATTTTCTTTTACATATAAGTAAAAACTAAAGTTGCTAGTTTACAAGATCTTAAAAGACGATTCATGGTTTTAACAAAAGATCAAAGACAGATTCTCGCAAAAAGAGGATCTGACCCCAAATACACAATATAGGAACGACAAGTTGCAGAAGTCCTTTATATTGATGTTAGATGAAGGGGTCAGACCCTTGTGAGAATGCCTATTTTATTATAACTTAATTACTTATTTCCATTAGAAGACGGTTCTTCACGATCCAATACAATTTCTGCCGTGATTGGAAGGTGATCAGAAGCCAAGGTTTCAATCACTTGAGTAGAGACTGTTTCAACGTCTTTGGATATAAATATATAATCAATTCGTTTCGTTGGATTTTCTGCAGGATACGTGTTAGCATTGGCTGCATTTGCAAAAACATCGAGATAATTTGTCAGCATTGGCTTCATTTCATTGCTTTCCGGAACTGCATTTAAATCCCCCATGATGACTTTCGGACCTTTTACTTTACTGGCAATTGCATGAATTTCGTTAACCTGTATTTCCCTTTCTGCTGAAGTTAAGGCAAGATGAGTATTAAAAAAGTGAAGATGATTCCCTTTCACATTGATCGTTGCATCCAACAGGCCGCGCTGCTCTGTATTGCCTATTTTCGTTAATAAGTGATTTTCCGATGAAATGATCGGATATTTACTTAAAATGGCTGTCCCATACTGACGACGATGCTCACCTTCATTTAATGGATCAAGATCTAGGTTTGGAGCATATGTATAAAACATTCCAAGACGTTCTGCCAGCCATTTCGCCTGATCTTGAAAGTCGCTGCGTTCTGACCAATGGTTGTCTACTTCCTGTAAGCCCACAATTTCCGTATTTGACTCTTCAATAATTTTAGCAATTCGTTCCAAATCCAAAACACCGTCAATTCCTTCAGCATGATGGATGTTAAAGGACATCACCTTTACATTTACTGAGTTATCGTGTTCTTTGGCAAATGATTTGTTGCCTAGATCTAACTGGGAATTCATCAAAAACGCAATTACCGCAATAAACAATATTTTTCCAACTTTCCCCTTACCACTTTTCTTCTTACGTATTCTCATTAGCTATTCTCCTCCTATTAAAAGCTTTTTCAAAAAAAGAATATCAAATGAACTCATAGCCATTATTGCATTTATGTAAAAAAGAGTATAGATTTGATTACTTTTTTATTAATTCAATCCAATTATCCTATGATGAAATTCTCATTCAATTAAAGAGATCGTCTTTTCTCTAAAGACTGCAGCATACAGAAATTGCTCTTATCAATTTAGGGCCATTAGATTATTTATTGAATAAGCGTTATAATAAGAGAAATAGGTAAACTTATTTAGGGTGGTGGCTTACTTGAGAAATCGTCACAAAAGACAAAAGCGGAAACGTGATCTCGTGAAGGATTATCTAAAAAATAAATTAAAGAATTTGCTTCCAAAACCTAACAAAAACCCTGTATCAAATCACAAAAATAATTAACGTTAGCAATCGGCTAGAAAGAGTTCACATGATCTGTTACCATAAAATTTTTTCACTCTATAAAAAGAGGCTATCTCCAAACCAAAGGGTCAACCCTTGTGAGACAGCCTCTTTTCGTATTATTTATCTGATTAAGCTTCAGCTAACTTCTCTTGCTTGTAAGTCTCTTTATCTAACTCACCTGTTGCTTTTGCTGTTAGAACCCCTGCTGTCATACTTCCGCTGACATTTAATGCAGTACGTCCCATGTCAATTAATGGCTCAACTGATATTAAAAGACCAACAATCGCAATTGGCAGGTTTAAGATCGATAGAACAATTAGAGCAGCAAATGTTGCACCGCCGCCGACCCCTGCGACACCAAATGAGCTAATGGCTACAACTAAAATAAGAGTTGCGATAAAGCCAGGACTTGTCGGGTCGATACCTGCTGAAGGAGCGACCATTACCGCCAGCATTGCTGGATAGATCCCTGCGCAGCCATTTTGCCCGATTGATAGTCCGAAAGAACCTGCAAAGTTAGCGATTCCGTCTGATACACCAAAACCCTCTGTCTGTGTTTTAATATTCAATGGCAAAGTACCTGCACTTGTACGTGAAGTAAAGGCAAACGTTAATGTTGGCAACCCTTTTTTCACATACTTTGCCGGGCTGAGCTTAACAAGTGCTATTAAAAGAAGATGTACAATAAACATTGCGATTAACGCGACATAGGATGCGATGACAAACTTTCCTAATTTCACAATCGCTGCATAATCACTTGTTGCTGTAACCTTTGTGATAATTGCAAGAATTCCATAAGGTGTCAGACGAAGAATAAGTGTTACAATTCTCATCGTCATTTTGTACAGCGTATCAATAATCTTGGCAAAAAATTCACCATGCTCCGGTTCCTTACGCTTTATCCCTAGATAAGCCATTCCTACGATTGATGCAAAAATTACGACCGCAATTGTAGAAGTCGGACGGGCACCCGTTAAATCCTGAAACGGATTAGCAGGGAACAGCTCAATGATTTGTTGCGGTATGGTCATATCTTGTACGCCAACAACTTTTTCTTCTAATTCTGCATTTCGGGACTGTTCTGCCTCACCTGCTGTTAGCTCCATACCATCAAGGCCAAAGCCTAAAGCAGAGCCAATTCCAATTGCCGCAGAAATCGCCGTTGTTCCAAGTAAAATTCCGATCACCAGAAAACTGATTTTCCCAATGTTTTTTGTCAGCTTTAACTTCGTAAATGCTCCAACAATGGAAACAAATACAAGCGGCATAACAATCATTTGCAATAGCTTCACATAACCGCTGCCGACAACGTTAAACCAATCTATGGTAGTCGTTGTTACCTCAGATGTTGCTCCATAGATTAATTGAATAATAAGACCAAGTACAAGGCCTAAGCCTAAACCAGTGAACACTCGTTTTGAAAAGGACACATGTTTTTTCTGCATAGTGTACAGTCCAAATAAGAGTAAGAGAAATACTATGATATTAATAATAACTAGAAATGTATTCATTCTAATTCTCCTTTCTATTTGCTTTTACAAAATAAAACTATAAGTCAATTATTCCAATGCGTCAAGTAGGAATTACTGAACATCAATTTTTATTTTTTTACAAAGGGAGATTGCATTCTGCTCTCCCTATCAGCTTATCGTTTTTACTCATCTGGACATCCCCCTTTTAAATGACCAGAACGAATAACCTTTGTTTCCAAGTATTTTTCATTAAACTCAGAAACATCCCCCCATAATGGAATCCTGCCTGCGACATTTGCGCCAGATGTTTGCAGCGCATCTAATTTCCTCGGATTGTTGGTAATGAGCGTTACCGGGTTTGAACGCAACGTTTTCAGGACGCGAATCGCATCATCATAATTTCGTGCATCATCGACAAAACCGAGTTCCAGATTGGCTTCCACTGTGTCCAAGCCTTGTTCCTGAAGGACATAAGCCATTGCTTTACTAAATAAGCCAATCCCTCTGCCTTCGTGATTCGCTAAATAAAATAAAGCACCTGATCCGTGAGCAGCAATCATTTTCATTGCCTGCTTTAATTGAAAACCGCAGTCACAGCGCTTGCTGCCAAAAATATCCCCAGTATGGCAGATGCTGTGCATGCGAATTAAGGCATCTTCAGAGTGTTGAAAATCTCCATATACGAGCACACTCGATTGCTGCATTTCTGCTAAATTGGAGGAGGCTAAGGTTTCAATGATGCTTTCCGTATTATATGACCCGTCATCACAAAAGTGACCTGCCATATTGTCGCAGCGCAGCCAGCAGTACCATTGAAAGAGCGTTGTTTCACCGTCCAGATTAACAGGCAATTTGATTGGGCCGACTAAATAGATCGATTTCTCGCCGCTTTTGATGACATTGATTTTCTCTTCTAAGATAGATGTCACTTTTTTATTTACCATGAATCCTTCCTCCTGATTATGTCGTTCGGAACTGTTTTCTTATATTATTACCCATTAAGAGACATATAAATCTCTTTCATTTGTATTGGGGATGAAGAAGGCGCTTGGCTAAATAAAGGGAAAGCCCCATATAGCAATTACTGATAAAAATGAACCTGACCCTTAGCGTCAATATAAACCGTTTTGATCATCGTTCTTTGAAACCTTTGTTTATTCAGAATCCCTGTCATATCGATCGTTATATTATAAACCCCTTCACCGATTTTAGGAAGTTTAAAGCTTCCATCTTGTTCCTCCTTTATCATGATGTTTCCCATTTTTAATTTCCCATCTTTATAGTATTCAATCGTCATCGTTGATTTTATCTGTAAACTGTAGTCTTTTGCTTTAAGCTTTATGTTATTGTCTGTTAGGTCAATTTTTAGATTCTCGTGAAGGGGACTATCAAATGTGATGTTTAGCAAGTAGTGTGCCAGCTGGTCCGACTCTGCGTTTATCGACCACTGTCCTGCCTGAGGATTTTTAATACTGAGTGAATGATGATAGGCATTGCTAAAATATCCTGTTGCATCCTTTTCTATCGTAAATGACGCATATGACTTATTTGTTGGATCTTTAAGCGACAGCTCTGTTACTGGTACGCTGCTGATCCAATTCATTGTGATTTCTTTTACCCCTTCTTCAACAACAAATGATTCCTGCTGTTTCGTTGTATATTCTCCTCCCCTAGTATAGGAAGCTAGTTCATTAAAAGCGGCGGCTGCTTCATCCTCTGCTTGAGGGCTAATGGCTGCTGCTACATCCAGGTCATTTAAATACGGTTTAAATAAGTGGAATGTGGAAGTGCCTTCTTTTATGGTTGTATGGTTCCATTCACCGACTGTTAACTCAGTACCATAAGTTAGCTTCGAACTGTTTACCGTGACCGCTCCATCATTTGGGCCATACCCACTTAAATATAGACCACCCCAATAAAGCGAGGTGCCAAAATCTCCCCATTTTGTTCCGCCTAACGTATAAAAGGAGTTTCTATGAACATTTGCATGTTGATCTGTTTGAGAGCGAAAATAATTCATATACCCTGTTTGCAAGGAATAGGTTGCATCATTTTTACTGCCGATTATTCCGCTTAACCATTCTGCCCAGCTGCTATAAGCAAGATCAGCCAATTGTGAACCATAATGTGGTGCTGACAAGGTGATCACTCGTTCTACATACGGAAAGGCCCCGTAATGAACAAGAGCTGACTGAGCATCAATCCCGCCTTTGCTATGGGAAACAATTACAAGCTTTTTACCAAAATAATCATACATCTCATGAATTTTTTCAGCTAATAGCTTGCCATTATCCCACATATTTTTCGTTGGGTAAAGATCGATGAATACAGTCTCATAACCATTTTGATAGGCAGTATCATACATATTATTTTCATTCCACCAGGTATTTGATGAGCTGTTTAGTCCGTGGATAAAAAGAATTGGATAGTTTGAAGGTGATACATAAGAAGGTTTGGTGCCAACATACCACTGCCCAGGGATTCCCGAAGGATCATCTTTTCCAAAAGAGCCTGCATGACTTAATGGCGGCAGCAAAAAGGACATTCCGACAAATGTAAAAATCAACTTTCTAACCATTACCCACTCTCCCTTTCATCATTTAAGGGCTAATAAAGGTTCGTCTAAGAAGAAAGCTGCTGTTTTTACCCTTTCCTTATCTTTATGATATAACAGAATAGAGAAGATTAAAAACCCCTCTCATAAAGAATATGACTTAAGAGGGGTTCTGCACCTATCTTTTTGTTTTTCTTGCTTTTATGACTAAATTGATTCCAGAACCTTTCGTTAACGTCAAAGCGGTCACACCCTGAAAAGGCAGCCGCCGTCCTCTGACCAGTTCCCTTATTGTTTCATAGTTAACCAATACCGTACCTGCGATGATTGTTAAGGCACCTAACCCAGTAATCCACGAAAAATATTCATCATACACAATGACACCTAATATAACCGCAATGATTGGTGAAATATAGAGCCAAGTAGACGGAAATACCGGATTTGTTCGTGACACAAGCCAATAATACAGAGTATGGCCAACCATGGATCCAAATAAAATTAAATAGAGAAGCGAGCCCAACGAGGCATAACTTAAAAATGCATCAAGCTGAATCGTCTCAGTACATAATGATAAAAAGAGCAATAATAACCCGCCGTGCATCATTTGTGCTGCATTTAATGCGATCGGTGATGAAGCTGTAAATTGCTGAATCACACTCTTCGAATACAGGGTTCCAGAAGCATAAAAGACTTCACCAATTATGATTGCAGCACAACCAATCACCCAGAACACGCTAATTTCAATGGAAAAGCTGGGGATAATTAATAGCAAAACACCAGCTACCCCGATCATGCAGCCAAAAAATGAGCTTCCTGCTGCTTTTTGTTTTAATACGAATGACTGCATCATCATAATCATCATCGGACCTGTTGCTGATAACACCGCAGCAATTCCTGAGGTTACATATTGTTCAGCCCAATATAATGTAGCAAATGTTCCAAAGGTTAAGCCAACTCCGGTTAAAAACATTTCTTTCCGAAATAACAGTCGAAATGTCGCTTTGTCTTTCCATGTCATAAAGCTAAATAACAGCAATCCAGCTAAAAAAAAGCGGAGTCCTGCAGAAAAGAGAGGCGGCAAACCTGCATCCACACCAATTTTAATGGCTAAAAATGTCGTTCCAAAAATAAAACACATAAGTACATAATTGATTATGATCATCTAAACTCCTCCTTTTATTCCATCATAAAAGGTAGAGAATAGAACAGTTTGATTTCTATAGAACAGATTAGACATCATCGATGATACAATAAAGGAATAAAAGGGGGAGTCAATGTGAGCAAGGCGGTTCATCAAAGTGATTTTCTGTTCAAACAGGTCTATGATTATGTGATTCATAGAATTGAACGCAAAGAATGGAAGGAACATGATAAGCTTCCCTCTGTAAGGAAAATGGCAGCTGATCTGAAAGTTCATCGCTTAACAGTATTAAAAGCATACCAATTGCTAAAGGAACATGGAAAAGTGTATGTAAAGGATAAATCAGGTTATTTTGTCCAAGCATGTGAAAAAACCACTCCTGAAATGATTGACCCTCCGATTCTTGCTGCAAGTGTACAGAAAAATCATTTATATGACATTCATCAGACACCAGGATTATTTAATTTTTCCCAAGCATTGATTGATCCAAATCTCCTGCCGAATCATTTTTTATCGGATTATGTGAAAAAAGTGTTTGACTTGTATCCAAAAGTGCTTGCAACCTATTCAACTGTGCAGGGTGATGAAGAACTTCGGGAAGCGCTAACGAACTATTTTATGAATAAGTATAAAACATTTTTAGGTGCTGAGGATGTAATGATTACATCTGGGTCACAGCAAGCGATTCATTTAATCTCACAAGCTTTTATTAAACCTAGAGACACTGTTCTTTTTGAAAGACCCAGCTATAGTGCGGCAATTGATATTTTTAGAGCACAAGGAGCCCATATCGTAACTGTAGATATTCATGCAGAGGGCTATGATTTAGAGCAGGTGGAAGCCTGTATGAAACGATATAAACCACGTCTCTTTTATCTAAATCCAACTTTTCATAACCCGACTGGTTATACAGTTCCTGCCTGGCAGCGAAAAAAATTAGTCGACTTAGCTGAAAAATATCGTTGCTTGTTAATTGAGGATGATGCCTACCATGACATCTATTTTACCCAGGCCCCGCCATCGCCAATTTACACGTATGATACGGCAGGAACAGTGATTTATATCCGCAGCTTTTGCAAATATATTTCACCTGGGTTGAGAATTTCTGCGGTTATTTGCCAATCACCATTAATCAGATCATTACTGGCAGCAAAATCATTAGCAGATAACGGCTCACCGCTTCTAAATCAAAAAATCTTTCTTCATTATTTTTTATCTCTTCGGATGCAGCAGCATTTGGAGAAGCTTCGAATTGCTCTGCAGATTCGCAAGGAAATCATGGAGGAAGAACTTTCACCAACGGGCTGGCAATGGACCTGTCCGAACGGAGGCTTAAATTTGTGGGTAAAGCTTCCTGAGCACCTGTCAACTGAATGGCTGGTGGAGCCATGCATTGAGCAGTCAATATCCTTTGTGCCAGGCGTGGTTTGTGATCCATTAAAACAATCATCATCCTGGATTCGCTTGAGTTATTCATATGTAAATGAGATCCAGATTAGGGAAGGAATTAGGCGATTAGTAAAGATTGCGGGCTATTGAACTTGTTCCTTAAGCATTTAAAAGGGGACAGTCCCTTCGTCAAACATTCCTATTTAGAAGTATAGTTTTATAGTTTCTATTCTAAATATTATGTTTAAAGATGACTGTCCCTGAGTTTTCATTTTTTATCTAACCTTAACTTGTAACCGTTTGCTCCAAGTTCCAGCCCGGTAAATATTTATGGGTATTTACAAGCATTTGTTCAAATAGTTCGCTTGCCTGATCCGGACTAAGCTGACTAACAAGCGGGTCCTGGACAAAGGCTTGAAATGCAAGATCTTTATCTTTTGTTAAGGCTGCTTGCAAGGTCGTTTCTTGATTATGAATATGTCGCGAGACCATATTTTGAATTGGTCCCGGCAATTGGCCCGCAAAGATAGGCTGAATGCTGTCATTTCTGAATAAGGCATTTGTTTCAACAACAGCATCAAAAGGCAATCCCTGGATTTGCCCTCTATTTGGCAGGTTCACATTTGTAACTAAATCTCCTAAGCCAAGTAATGCTTTAATCATATCAACGCCTTCTTCACCTGTTGAACGAAGAACAAATTCTTCTTTGCCTTCTGAAAGTCTCTTGCCTTTTTCAAGTAATTCTTGTCTGTTATCCATTCTCCATTGAACGTTTGTCAGCCCGAATTTCCATTCTTTTACTCGGTCAGGACTGTGCAAATACCATGAATTTGGCATAAATTCTGCTAAGTGCCGATCTCCCGCTGCAGCAATTAAACCAAATTTTTTAAATAAATCGAATTTCACCCTTTGAGCAGAGGCAAAATGGTTGTTCATCCAGTGCCCTTTTTCTGTTCCCTCATAGCCCTCTTCATAATATTTATCAACAAACTCTCTATATAATGGGAATAGATCGATATCTTCATAGGTAGCCTTATTAATCCAAGTAAAATGATTGATTCCAAGTACATTAACCTTAATGTCATTGTAGCTGACACCTTCAATTTCCTTCATATCTTTAAGCATAGAAGCTAGCAATTTTTGCGTACCGAATACCTCGTGGCAGCAGCCTATTGCTTTGATTTCCGGGAATGTTGCATATAAAGTACGGACGCATAGACTCATTGGATTTGTGTAATTGATAACCCATGCATTTGGAGCCGACTTTTTAATATGCTGTGCAATATCTACAAAGATCGGAATCGTACGTAATGCACGGACCAATCCTCCTGGACCTATCGTATCGCCTACAGATTGATAGACTCCATATTTTTCAGGCTCATGAACATCAGAAGCCATTTCAGCAAACGATCCCGGAAGAATGGAAATGATGACAAAATCTGCTCCTTGCAGCGCTTCATCCATTGTGGAAACGGCTTCATATTTCCATTTGCCAACAACATCCTCACGGTCGTATAAGCGATTTCCTATTGTTGCATTTGCACATGCAGCCTCATAATTAATATCATACAACTTTACTTTTCCAGATAAACTACCTTCAAGGGCAAGATCGCTCATTAGTCCCCATGCCCAGCCTCGTGAGCCGCCTCCTATGTAGGCAATTTGCAAGTCTTTTCCCTTCGCTTTCATATTCATTGAAAAAATCCTCCTTTTCATCTTGTAAGCTATTAATTTAATATTCGAGAAAAAGAAATAATTACCTTGTTATTTTTGCAAATGTTACTTAATTGTTATAACCATTGCCATGCCATGGAATCCATTCCTTAAAATAAGTCTTTTTCGTTTGTTATCCTATTTTGTTTATCTTACACTTTCTACTCCTTTATTTTTTCACGCAAAAGTTCAAGTGAAACTGGACCAAGTAACCCTGAGCTTAGTCGTGCATGATCCATTTCATTTGCACGATTGTTAGTCACATCCACAGTCAGTTTATTAACACCCATTACAAGATAAGCTGGGTTAACTTCAAAGCGATAAGGTGCCCACATTTTCACACCAACTTCATGTTCATTTACCGTCACCTTTACGATTTCATAGGCTTCACCTAAGTCTAGAGAGACTTTTGTGATTGAATCCATCTCTTCTATCGTAAACTGATTCTCATAGATTACAGTTCCCGAGAAGGATTCCATGCCATTCCAACGAAGCCATGATTCCAATGGAAGATTCCTTTTGTTATTAATCAACCAATTATGATCGAGTTCAATACGTTCTGTTTTAAATCCAGATATTCCCTCTTCCTCAACGAAAGGCTTTTGATCCATATCAACAGCAAACACAATCGAAGATCTTCGTTCGATATTTAATGGAGCAACCATTTTACCATTTTTATGTTGAAGGTTTACTTGTTCTATTTCTCCTGTCCAAGCATCCCATTTTTCTACTTTCCCCTCTTCTTTTAAAGAAAAGGACCCTGTATAGTTTGCTTCGCCTTCATTTACATAAAAATAAAAGAGCTTTCCAGCTTTAACAATTTTACTGACTCTAATATCCTTGCTGACAGGCGAGATCATCACTTCTTCTCGATGGTTTTTAGATAGTGTATCAACGACATCTTCAGGTCCCTGAATAACTTTTGTTCCAATAATCGGAGAAGATTCATGTTCTTCCTTCAAAACAATAACCTCTCCTCCGCTTTGAATAAAACTTTCCAGCTTATCTATGACATCGGATCCTAGTTTGGAGCTAATCTCAATAATCACAGTTTGATAAGATTGACTCTCAATCTTAATTTCCCCATCAATAAGCTGACTTGGTGATAAAAACAAAGATTCCTCTAAATAATTGAACTCTATTTGATTTTCAAATAAAGGCTTTGCAACCTTCCATGGCAAATGGTCCTCTCCGCATAAAATAGCCACAGCTGTTTGATTCGTAGAATCAGTCATTAACCAGCTTAGGCGCTTCATGTATTGAGCAAATTGTTTGTAATACGGCCACCATAAATTATTCGGACCAACATCTGGCGGACGTTCGTGACTTCTCCGTTCGCCCTCAATTGAATAATAAAAGGCGTGTGGACATAGGAGGTTGACCCCTCTGACCAGCAGCCAATCCATATACCACTTCATGTCACCTGGAGAAAGTGCCCATGGACTTTCTTTAGAGCAAACTCCTAGAAATTCATTCAAATTTTTCCGCCTTCCTCTATGTCTTGCTGCATCGGCTGAGCATTTTCCAGCTGTAGAATGTTCTCCTTCTAACGCCTTTCCATCCTCTGGTGCAACCCAACGCCACACAACATCCTGACCAGGAATTTGGAAATGTTCGAGTAAGCTAATGTCACTGCTTTTCGCTGGATGACCTGTTAACGCAATACCGCGGCTTACACACCAGTCACTAATTTGTTTATAATAAGTTTCAGTTAGTCTTTTATTGACGGTCTTGCTAAAGTTACTTTTATGTGTTTCTGTTTCTTCACCAGTATTAAACCATAAGGAAGCTAAATGCTCTTCTTCGTTTCCATGCTGTTTATAATAGGAGAGAAAATCTCTGGTCCAAGGCTTCAAACCTGAAGCTGACCCTCTTCCCAAAATATCTGGCTCATCAGTAAACATAGCAATGACCGTATTTCCAAAATAGTCTTTCAATTGATCGTAGTATCGATCATGTGTGACTCGTATAAATTTTGCGACTGCATCAGGATTTAATAAATCAGCAGATGCTGGTGCATTCTCTTCACCATCGTCTTCACCAAAATGGATACCGCGGATGTTTCCTCCTGAATAGGTTTCAACGAATACAAGAATAGACCAGTTCCCATCAGCTGGAGGACGAAACGATACCTTTCCATTGTGGACATTTAACAAGTTGGATGCAGACAAGTCTATTGTAGTATTGGATGAATCTTTTTTCACGGCTTGAGCCGAAACGATTGAATCTCCGTCCAAAAGATCTATCCTAATTTCATTATCCAAGTTACAAGGATATTCGATCATTTTTAATCCTCTGCTGGCATATTCCGGATTATCTTTAACAACGAATCCTTTTGCTGCACCAGAAGGATACATTGCTTCATCATATAAAATAACCAACATTCCTAATCGTTTTGCTTCTTCTACAGCAGTTTGAACCAATTCCATAAAATAATCCGATAAATATACGATTTCCTCGGGAATTCCAATTCTGGGATGTAAAACGAATCCTGTAACCCCTTTGTCATAAAAATCATTAATTTGTCTTGTTATTTCCGCTTTCGTTAAGTGATCATTCCAAAACCAGAAAGGAATTGGAGTGAATTCCTCTGAAGGATGCAAGAATTGTTGATGCAACGAGCTAACCACTTTTACCACAACCCCTTTCTCCATGGCGTAAATTCGGGAATAATTCCCTTATCCTATCTGTACATGTATTGTTATGTTTCCTTAAAACTTAATTAGTTCGTCTACTTTTACTGCCTGGCCTGTATTAAGCGAAATGTTTCCTGCAATACCAGTTAAAATAGACATCGCTCCATCAACATGGGATGCTGCACGTTTGAACTTGTCTTCAACTGGAATCCCGAAAATATCTTGTAAAAGGATAGGATCTCCACCACCGTGTCCGCCTTTTCCTTCAACAACCTCAACCTCATAAGGCTGGCCAAACATCGGCATCACCATGATTGATTTCTCTTTTACTTTACCTTCGTCTTCTTTACTGCCGCCTGAATTAATATAAGACTGTTCACGAATGCGAACTTCTATTCTTCCTTTTGTTCCATTAAAGGAAACCATATATCCTTCCCATGGTAAATAAGCATTTAACGAATAATTTAGGATTGCTTTGTTTTTGTACGTGACCAAAACACCTAGTGTATCTTCAATATTAATTCCGTCTCCAAACACACTTTGATCACGCTGGTAACCATCATCTTTTTCCGCATCCAAATACATTGCTTTCAAATGCTCATTTGCTTCAAGGTCAATTGCAAATGGGTCATCCTTTGCATAATCACTGCCATATGCACGTTGATAAAATTGTGTAACGCCTCGCGATTCGGCATTTTCTCTACCGTAGAAACGAAGTCCTCCTGATGCATAAACAGTTTCGGGGGTTGTTCCCAACCAAAAGTTAACTAAATCAAAATGGTGGGTAGACTTATGTACAAGCAATCCTCCGCTATTGCGCTTATCGCGGTGCCATCTGCGGAAATAATCCGCACCATGCTGCGTATCCAGCGCCCATTCAAAATTAACCGAATTTACTTGACCAATGACATCATTCATAATAAGCTCGCGAATTTTCGTGTTATGCGGGGCATAACGATAGTTAAAAGCAACACGAACTTCTTTTCCAGTTCTTTTTGTTGCGTCAATAATTGCTTGGCATTTCTCAGCGTCCACTGTCATCGGTTTTTCGGTAACAACATCACACCCTAGCTCCAATGCTTTAATAATGTAGGTATGGTGTGTGCGGTCAACAGTCGTTACGACAACCGTATCCGGTTTTTCGATTGAGATCATTTTTTCAAAATCAGTGTGTAAGTATGTGTTAATTTTAGGATGATTGTATCGTTCTTCAAGTAAACGATTTGCATAATTCAATCTAGTTTGATTCAAATCACAGAATGCAACTAGATTACAAGTATCCTTAAAATCACTAACAATTGCTCGATAAAAAAATTCAGCTCTACCACCAGTTCCTACTAATACAAATCTTTTCATTTTATTCTCCCCTTTGATTTTTTAAGGAATCAATTCCTTTGTATCGCAAATACAAAATTCTACCTTCCACTTGTAAACCCTTTCAAAAATTCGAGTATTTTTTCACTGATTTCTCTATTTTTCATATTCTGAAAAAAGTCTTGCTCTATTACAACTCATTTCACCTCATTTATTGGATTTATGACTTAATATAGTTACCTAAAAAACCAGAATGGAGTATGCTCTCTCTTCCTACCTTAATATCTTGATGACTTTCCGACAATAGTACTTTTTTGAAAAAGGTTTGTAAGGGGTAATATTTTATAAAATAGATGATACTTTTTTATATTCGAAGATTAACTGTTAGGTTTGTGGAGGAATTGTTAGTTGAATTGAAAAATCATTAGGCACTTAACAAGCACACTAAGAAAAACGCAAGGCTCTTAGCATTCGGCGACAAGCATAAGGCGAATAGGAATAGCAGGTGTTCTTTACCTTCAATTCCTATTTGACTAGACCCTAGATGCAGCCAAAACGCGACGTCCTGTCGCATTGACTGCACTTGCACGTCCTGTGCTTCGCCGATGGCGCCTGGAGTTAGACACAAAAACTAAGTAAAAAAGTTATACGTTCTTAAACTTCAAAAAAAAGACAAGGGTGCCTAACCCTTATCCCAGCTATATGATATTTCTGCGGTTCATTTCTCTAAATTCGCTTGGTGTAATTCCTTCTTGCCTTTTGAAAATACGATTGAAATAACTGTGTTTATAGCCAATGCCTTCAGCAATATCCTTAATCTTTGTGTCAGTCTCCATAAGCAGTTCCTTCGCTTTTGTTAAACGAATATGTGTTAAATAATCAATAAAATTCCATCCTGAAAAATCTTTAAATACCTTACTCAAAAACGAGGGATTTAAGCTTACTTCATCTGCACAAAAATCTAGAGATATATCATCCATATATTTAGCTTCTAAAATGTCCATTACCTTCTGGACAATGAAACGAAGTCGTTGATCTTGCTTACTGGAAAGCTCTTCAATAATAGGTATGACTACTTTCTTCTCAAACCAATGACTAATTTCCTCAGGATCTTTTAATTTATATAGCTCATCATAAAGGTTTGCACCTTCTTTTATAAAATCTTCAATCAAACCGGATTGGAGCACGATATGAAAGATACTTCCTAATAGCTTCAGAGCTCCCTGCCTCATCACTGATTCGCTAACGTTTTGGTCAGCAAGCGTCGTAAAGAATTTATTAACTAGATTGATAGCTTCCTCTTGATTCTTTAAACGTATCTCATGAGTTATTTCTTTTTCATAATCAAACGGATACTCAAAGTTATGATGACTATAAAAAAGACTATCAATCTTCTTCATCTCAATAATTTGATTATCTTGCTGCAAGTTACGGAAGCTTAACGATGCCTTTGTCTCCTCAAAACAACTGAGAACAGATTTCAGCGAATCGGCAATTCTACTTACCCCAACCGATAATTTCATATTACAAATTTTGTTTATATAAGCGATTAACTCTTCGCTAAACCCAATCACTTTTTCATCTATTTCCTCAACAGTTGTTTGATTAGGAAAAGAAAACAAGATTCCCAGTGATAAATCGTGAAAGTTAATGACATCTGCTTCCGACTCAGAGGACTGAAGTAATTCTTCAGCAATATTAACAGCTATGAAAGTGACCAGCCCTTCGTCCCCCTCCATGAACTTTCCCTTTAATTTTGAAAATCCGAGTAATTGCACAAATACAATAACGTGCTTTTTGTTGGTCTGATCAGAGCCGAACTGTTGCATCCGGTCCTGTAAGTCCTCTTCTCTGTATGAATACAAATATCCTTGCACCAATTGAAGGATAAATCCTTCTCGCAAATGGGGAAGTTGCTGCTTTAAACGATTTTGTAAGTCCTCACTTTCGGTAGACAGGTGGTTCAAATGTGTTTCAATCAAATTGAACTCATTGGAGTGAACACGATTGTTCCCACTGATCTTACGCGTTAACTTCTCGATCGGAGCATATAACTTATTTGATGCAAATAATGAAAGGAAGATCGCAAACATAAATACAAACAAACTTAAGTATATAAATATCTTAGAAATAAAAACGACTGGAGCGGTGATATTTGTCATCGGAGCAAGCGATACGTAGTACCACTTTTCGCCAAGTCTTGAAAAATAATCATACGTAACTGAGTATTTTATATCATCATAGTCAAACACGAACGGTTTAGGGTTGTCTGGCCGTTTAACAATTTTATCCATTACTGCAGTCTGCAGTTCGTTGGGTTGTGTTTGATTCTCTCTACCAAACAGCCATTGATCATGATCTCTTAATAAGAAAACCGAACCATCCTCATAAGGGGATAATAGGATTTGCTCCAGCTTTTCTTTATTTAAAAAAACAATCAGCGAACCGAATGGATCGAATAAATTGTTATCTAATTTATGAACCATGACTAATGGTGCATAGCGTTCTTTGTAGTCTTTATCAATGCTTGTATAGGAATGATCCCAAAACATTTTTTGATTCTTTGTTAATAATTGACTATACTTTTCTATCAGCTTTTTATCTTCTAAAATCTTATAACCAGTATTAGTATAAACTGTTGGGTTCGGTCGATTTAAAAATAACTCCACTCGACCGATTAACGGATTATACCCTTCCATCGCATTAAGTGTATCAAAGATGTCTCTAATATTCTTATAGTCACGCGCAACATCTAAATCGCTGTAATCTTGCATATTCGCTTGGTAAGCCCAGTTTGCCATTAATTTTTCTAAATCAGAAAATTGTTCTTTAATTGAATCGATCGTGTAGTTCAAATGGTTTTGATGGACCGTTTGTAATTCTTTTTCCATTTGTGATTTACTCACAAAAAATAGTAAAAAACTGCAGATGATTCCTGGAAAACTAGCAAGTAAGAGAAAAATAACTAGATTCTTTCGGTAATTACCACTAATATGTAAAAAACGTGGCAGTTTTTTTTGCAATCTTTCTTTCAACTAGACCACCCCGGATATATGAAAGCGTTTTATTAGTAGTTTACCATAATATACTTTCCACTCAAATAACTTATAACAGATTTAACACCCTCTAAAAAGGAAGTCATAAATCTTTAGAGGGTGTTTTATTTAAAGATAAGAGCTTATCTATTTTGATAAGATTCGTTTATTTCTTTTGTTAATTGTTGCATCTTAGGATCGTTTTTCAACTCTTCAATAAAGTCATCCCATGCTGTAATTGGCTCACTGCCAAGGATAATCTTCGTTTTTAAATCTGTAAGATCTTTTCTAAGCTCTGGTAAGTACGTTACTCCTGTTTCAGACTCAAGACCAGTCCCAATATCTACAACACTTGATTTTGCACGTTCATCTTGAATATAGCTATATAATTGTTGCACATCTTCCGGGAATGTTGGTTTTACAGTACTTGCATACGGATCAGACACATAAACAATTTGGTTATATTCACCAATTGCCTCTTTTATTGTCTTCTCTGTATCTATAACAACTTTACCATTCTCAACTGTATGATGAATTCCTTCTATACCCTGTTTTTGATAAGTAAATACATCATCTTCCATCCAGCGATCGATCATCTCCAAAATCTTTTTCATTTTTTCTTCTGGAACTGATTTAGGAATTGCGTTTCCTCCTGAAAACCCGGTACCTTTTGGATTGTAGCCATTGATGCTAGTTAATGGCAGTAAATTTTTAAAATCAAAACCAGATTCGATTTGTGAAATTGGATCATAAACCTCTTGAAGCGCACCAGATTTTTCTATGAAGATCCCTGCTTTACCAGCTATGAAATTTTCCTTTGTCTGACTAATCTGTAATGAGGCAAAGTCTGCAGCAATTAATCCATCTGAGTAAGCCTTAGCCAAATATTCAATTGCATCCCGTGTTCCTGGAAGGAAAGCACTATGTACCAGCTTACCATCTTGTAATGCCCACTCTCCATTCACACCGGTAAACATTCCCTCAAAACTTGCAAATCCCCCCATGCCTGTATCACCAACATAACTTACGAAGCCAACAGTATTGTCCTTACCATCTCCATCAGGATCATTATGAGTAAACGCATTCATTACTTTGTACAGTTCATCTGAAGTTGTCGGAACATCTAATCCCACCTTATCTAACCAGTCTTTTCTAAGGATGAAAAATGCTTCTCCATCAGTTGGCCTTGGGCGTGGAATCACATAGTTTGCACCATTCATTTTCGTCAAATCCCAAGCGATATCATCAATTCCTTCTTTTATGTTCGGATAATCATCTATATATGGTTTAATGTCCCAAAACGCTCCTTGTTCAGCAGCTTGCCGAAATACTGGATTAAACGGGTCTGGCACTAACATTAAGTCTGGAAGCTCACCAGAAGCTAACATAACATTAAACTTGTCTCCGTAATTGTTTGCAGACACCCATTCAATATTTAACTCTGTGTTGGTTCCTTTCTCAATTTCTTGTTCGATCTGACTATCTTTACTTGGTGGTGTGGGACCGAAGAAATGACTGATAATTTTTACTTCAGCTTGTTCCTTACCACCGTTACTTGAAGAACCATCAGATGTTGCTTTTTCTCCCCCATTGCTACATGCCGCCAAAAAGATGACGAACAATAGCCCCATCATTAATAATAACTTTTTCATTGCCATCCTCCCCCTCATATCTTAAAAAGAATAAAAGAAATTGCTAAACTTTTTGTTAAAAAGACTAAATACTACTCCTTGATTGAGCCAATCATCACCCCCTTAGCAAAATGCTTTTGTAAGAAGGGATAAACTATGATGATCGGTACAATTGCTATCACTACAGCTGCCATTTTTAATGTTTGTGTTGGCGGCGGTTTTATGAGTGGGTCGACTTCGCCAAGGCTGCTGCTAGATGAATCTATTAACATATTTTGCAGCAATACTTGGATCGGCCATTTACTTGCATCATTTAAATAAAGCAAGGCATTAAAATATTGGTTCCAATACGCAACAGCAAAAAACAGTCCAAATGCTGCAATCGACGGTAGTGATAACGGTAAGATGATCCGAATCCATGCAGTAATATCGTTACAGCCATCAATCATAGAAGCTTCTACTAATGTATCAGGAATACTATCATAAAACCCTTTCATTAATATAACAAACCAACCGCTTGTTAACGATACTAGAATAACAGCCCATATATTATTGATTAGTCCCAGCTCTTTTACTAACAAATAGTTTGGGATAATTCCAGGACTAAATAAAATGGTGAAAAGGACTAGCATTAATATAATTCTTCTACCTTTAAACTTTTTCCTCGATAATGCGTAGGCAAAGGATGAGGTAATAATCAGACTGCAAAGCGTACCAACTACTGCTAAAAATGCACTAACACCGATAGCTTGCAAAAAGGTAGGGGCAGATAACAAATAGCGATAAGAGGCTAACGACCAATTATCAGGCCATAAAACAAATGTTTTCTGCAAATATTCTGCTGGTTCCGTAAAAGAAACAACAAAAACATAATAAATTGGAAACATAGATACGAGAGCGACCATTCCAAGAAAAATAACATTTATTACATTAAACATTTTATCACCTAGGCTAAGTTTCACTAAACATCACTCCTCTTTAATAAAGTCCTTCTTCACCAAACCGTTTTGACATCCGATTGGCTATAACCACCAGGAGCAATCCGACAAAAGACTTAAATAAACCAATCGCTGTACTATAACTAAATTGTCCCTGTTGAATTCCGACACGGTACACATATGTATCAAATACTTCGGCAACCTCGGAAACTGCACCATTATACATAAGGAAAACTTGCTCAAATCCTACTTCCATGACATCGCCTAAACGTAAAATTAATAAAATTATTATGACATTACGAATCGCCGGCAAGGTTACATGCCAAATTTGCCTTAAACGGTTCGCACCATCCATTTTCGCTGCTTCATATAACTCTGTGTTTACACCGGCAATTGCAGCTAAGAATATAATCGTACCCCATCCTACTTCTTTCCAGATAGATTGCCCAGTTAATAGAAACCAGAAAGCATCTGGATTTGTTAGAAAATCGAATTCAAATCCAAGCCTGTTAAGGAGATAGGTAATGATTCCATCTGACTTGCCGAATAACATAAAAGAAAGACTAGCAATGATTACCCACGATAAGAAGTGCGGCAGGTACACCAATGACTGAACGGTTCTTTTATAAAACTGATTCCTTAATTCGTTTAATAAAATCGCGAGAATAATGGGTAATGGAAAGAAAAATAAGATATTCAGGACACTAATGGCTAATGTGTTTCTTAGTAACATCCAAAAATCTTCACTTGTGAATAATTGTTCAAAGTGTTTAAATCCTACCCACGGAC
Source organism: Bacillus sp. SA1-12 (assembly GCF_000981385.1). GTDB lineage: Bacteria > Bacillota > Bacilli > Bacillales > Bacillaceae > Metabacillus. The sequence continues at coordinate 83,784 of NZ_LATZ01000010.1, read as the reverse complement.
TTTCTGCAAATCCAATAAATGGTGAATACTCTTTAAACGCTATCGTAATCCCATACATTGGGACATATTTGAAAATAATAAAATAAATAATCCCTGGTAAAGCCAGTAAATATAGGTACTTATCCCTCTTTATCTGTTTTAAAAATTTTTGTAGCTTACTTTGTTTACCAAGCTCTCTGTATCCGTTTACATCATTTTGTTTTTGAATACTTATTTCATTATCTATCATGGTAATGATCGCTTCCTTTCTTAGGTTGTTTTTTCTCCTTGATTTCCTCTGGTAACTATTCCAAACTTATAAAACGAAAAGATTTCTAGCAATAATACTATTTTTAAATACAGGAATACCCCATTGCACTTTTTTTATAAAATAAGATTTTTTTAAAAAAAATAGTGTAAATCCTTATTATGACGGCATTTTTGAAAGGTACTACGTTTTATATATCAAGGCAAAATACCAATAACCATATAAGTTGAAAATACGATATAGCTCCATATAAAGGGAATGCGTAAGGTATTCAAACCAAGCGAATGACTTCTATGTAAAAGACATGAATACAAGACTTTTGTCCATCCTTCTCTATGCATAGGTAACAGACCATAATAAGCCATTACCTATAATGGGCTCATTGACCTTAAGAGGCTAACAGCCTCAATGAACTTTTCGTTAGAGTTTGATAGTATGAACTTAACGATAGTAAATGGCATTTAGATTTCAAATCAATAAAAAAAGGCTTCAGAATAAATACATTCTGAAACCTTACAAAAAACTAAGTGTTATCTTACACACAGCCATTTCAATGTTAATTTATAAGTACTGTTTCTTTAGATCTTTCATTAATAGCTTCGAGTTAAGGTAAATAACATTCCCCTATTCCTTTACCGACCCTAATGTAATCCCATGTATAAAAAACCTCTGCAAAAAGGGATAGACGACTAAAACAGGCAGCATGGCGATAAATATTTTCGCTGCATTTAACGTTCTATTTGACAGTTCACTCATTCGTTTATACTGGTCCTCTGTCATGCTGGCAGGATCAAGAACAACGGTGAGTTGTTGAATATACGTTTGGAGCGGATAAAACTCTTCCCTGGTCATAAAGATTAATCCATACAAAAATTCATTCCAATGATAAACGATACTAAACAGTGTAACGGTTGCAAGCACCGGGATCGAGAGCGGGATATACAATTTAAATAAAATATACCAGGGACCTGCTCCATCCACGAGTGCTGCCTCCTCTAGTTCCTTAGGTAAATTTCGAAAAAAGTTGATCGCTAAGATGACATTAAAAACTAACGTTTGCGCTCCTCCGACAAGTACAAGAGACCAAATGCTATTTAGCAAATCATATTCTTTAACGGTTAAATACAATGGAATTAACCCGCCATTAAATAACATGGTAAAAATCAACGCCCACATTAAGATATTTCGCCATTTAAAATCCTTCACTGTTTTTGATAATGGGTAGGCCATTAATGGAACGATGATAAAATTAAGACCAGCTCCTAAAATCACCCGTTTTACAGAAATCCAAAACGATTCAAAGAATTGGGCATCCCCAAGTAATTGCTTATAAGAGTTAACGTTAAATCCAATAGGCCAAAAAGTAACTTGGCCGGCACTTGCCGCAGCTTTTGAACTTAGTGATAGAGCTAAGGTATACCAGAGAGGCAGAATACATGTGATGGAAATACAAACTAGAATGATAATGAGAATAATATCAAGGGATCTTGATCCGACCGTCCTGTCCTTGACCATCTTTCCTCACTCCTTTCTTTAGAAGATCCGGTAATTTGTCGTTTTATAAGCCAAATAATATGAAACACTAATCAGAATAAATCCAGCTGCAGATTTTAACAGACCAACTGCTGTTGCCAGTTCATACTGCAGATCTAACAAACCAGTTCGATACACCCAAGTATCAATGATGTCACCAGTTGAATAAACGAGCGGATTATACAGGTTAAAGATTTGGTCAAACCCAGCATTCAAAATATTTCCGAGGCTTAGTACGGCTAATAAAATAGCCGTTGTTCTTATGCCAGGAAGTGTGACATGCCATAAGCTTTGCAGCCTTGTAGCACCATCAATTGCAGCTGCTTCATACAAAGCCGGATTGATTCCTGTTAAAGCTGCAAGATAAATGATCGTATTGAAGCCAAACTCCTTCCAAATATCGCTCCCCACAATAAGAAACGGGAACAGGTCAGCTCTTCCGAAGAAAAGAATTGGATCGACACCAAACAGTGATAAAATCTGGTTAACCGGCCCGACATAAGCAAAAATATCTAAAAGAATCCCGCCTAAAATAACCCAGGATAAAAAATGGGGCAAATAAACGACTGTTTGGATCCACCTTTTTAAAGCGAGCAATCTTAATTCATTAAGCATTAATGCAAATATTAAAGGAACGATCAGATTACCGATAATTTTCATGAATGCAATGAAAATCGTATTAAAGAAAATCTCCATCGTATCATCTAATGTGAACATATATTTAAAATGTTCAAGACCAACCCATTCGGAGCCAAAAACTCCATCTACCGGACTATAATTTTGAAAAGCTATTGCTATTCCAAACATCGGCACGATGCTGAAGAGGAAAAGCCAAATAAATCCCGGTAATAGCATAAGGTAATAGTGCTTAGCAAAACTTTTGCTTTTCATAACAAGACCCCCTTCTATCTCATTAACTAACTAGACTAATAGAAGAGAGCTGTTTAAAAAGGGGCTTCACCACCAACAAACACCAATATAAGGATCTTCCTGCACACTTAATCCCAAATATAGTATTAGTGGATCTGCCATTATTTAACAGCTCTCTATCCGAGATTTACTGCTTTGCGATCTCCGCTACTTCTTTTGTAATTTGTTTCCCGCCTTGTTTTTCCCAATCCTCTACAAACTCATCGAATGCATCAAGTGGTGCTGCACCCATCACAATTTTTAGGAAAATTTCGTCTTCCATTTTCTTAAGATTTACCCATCTGCTTTCCATCGTCTTTGTTTGTGCATAAGTGAGACTGTACACTCCATTCATTTCTTGATCAACAAGTGGTGTGCCGCCTACCATAAGTGCATAGACACGTGTCCATGCACCTAAATCTGCCTTAGGATCCCAGTATTGCATATCCAATTTGTCATATGGCTCCAGCTTAACCGTTTTAATTTTTTCAGCATCTGAAACTAACAGCTTATATTCAGGTTTATCCTTAAAATCTTCCGCTGTTTTTGTACCTGCCAATACTTCTCTAAGCGCTTTAACACTATATTCCGTTTCATCTGACGGGGCAAATACAAGTCTTAGCGGATAAAACCCTGGTCCGCCTTTACTTGGATCAAATGTCGCTTCATTTGCTAACAAGTTATTTAACATTTTCATTGCTGCTTCCGGATGCTCGTATCCTTTCCGTACAACCACGAAACGGCTGGACGGTGTGCTTAAATGAGGACTGTATTTTCCTTCAGCATCAAGCGGCAGCGCATATGCTTGCCAATTTGCTTTTGGATTTGTATTCACAGCATCTGTTATAGGTCCATACGGCATCCACCATGGAGCAAAGAACATTCCTGAATTTCCGCTAATAATCGATTCACCAGAATCCTCTCGGACACCCATTTCTTGGTCAATTAATCCTTTATCGTATAAATCTCGTAATCTAGCTAGCGCTTCTTTTGTTTCCGGCAGGGTCGATCCATAAACTGGTTTCCCATCTTCTCCTTCCAGCCAGTAGCCAGGATAAGCATTGTATGCAGAAAAGATGCCATCAAATCCATATAAATTGTTTGTCGATTCAAGGAAATTTGCGTAAAGTTTGTTATTTGTATCAGGTCCAGATAAGCCAATCGTATCAGCTTTTCCATTCCCATCCGGATCCTGTTCAACAAAAGCTTTTGCTACTTTTTCTAAATCCTCAACGGTTTTAGGCGGTTTCAGACCTAATTTATCAAGCCAATCTTGACGTACCCATAATAAATGGACTCCGTCAGCCTGCAATTGCACGCTAGGAATGGCCATCATTTTCCCATCAAATGTCACACTCTTTTTTGCCAGTCCATCCGTGCTTTCCAGGATCCTCTTTATTGCAGGAGAAGCATATTGCTCATAAACCTCTGTTAAATCCTCAAGCTGTCCAGCTTCATACATTTGTCTTAATTCCACAGGCCCAACGATCATCGCATCTGGTAAATCATTACTTGCAATAGCTAAGCTGACTTTTTGATCATAGTTGGAAGGTGAAGCTGTAAAGTGATGTTCCACATTAATATTTAAATTTTCTTTTACACTTCGCGTATATTGGTTATCTAACGGTGTATCGCCTGCTGGCAAACTTGTATCACTCGGATCAACTTCTTGTCCAATTTGAATGGTAACCGGTTCTTCATATTTTCCGAATGGATCAGGCGGATTTTTTGAATTTGTTTCTGAAGTTTGACTCGTCTCCTCTGATGAAGAATTTGCACACCCTGTAACAATAAACAACATCATTGTTAGTAAAATAATAAAAGCTTGTTTAAACCTGTGCATGTGTTTTCCCCCAATTTTGTTTGTTTTAAAATTGACAACCTTACTATAACATGAATGAAACCGCTTCCAAGATAGAAAGCGGTTTCTAATTTAGGGTGAATAATGTATGAAATATCGCCAATAAAATCTTTTAGTTTTCTTTTTCTCTTCGTTATCAAACATCTATCCTACCATTAGAGAACAAATATCAACCTTTCTTACATCTTTTACGATATTCACTAGGTAAAACACCTGTTTCTTTTCGGAAAATTCGGCTGAAATATTTCTCATCCATATAGCCTGTACTTTCAGCAATCATATTGATTGTTATATTGGTATGGCTTAAATACTCCTTTGCCTTTTCAATGCGAACATGACGGACATATTCATTAAATGTCATTCCTACTGTTTCTTTAAAGCATTGACTAAAATAACTGCGGCTCATATTGACTCGTTTTGCAATAGCAGATGCATGAATCTGGCTGGATAATTCATCATGAATGATTCTCATTGCTTTTGTTATGCTTTCATGAACACCTCCACTAACAAAATTGCTGCTAATGGTTTCATTAATTATATTCCTAACCTTGTAAATCCAGCTATTCACTTCATACCAGCTATTAATTTCATCTGGTAATGTTAATGTTATTTTGACCAGGGGATACATCTTGCTCCATTCATTTACAAAACTAAATAATAAGTTCATTAATTTTGTAGTTGGCAAATGCAATTCTTTTAATTCTTGAACAAGCTTTTCAAAAACAGCAATCTGCTGAACCCATTTGGTACTCATCCACTGTTCCTTTATGTCGGTAATTTTTTTCTTATCAATCGGAGTAGGTTCCCTTACCAAGTCATGTAAATAAAGTTCTATAACTTTATGATCTGGATGATATTCATAAAAAAAATGTTTTTCTTTATAGTCTATTAACAATTGTTGAATCTCACTTTTTTGCTTTCCTTTAAGCCCTTTTAGTTTCATCATCACATAACAGGTATTTTCGAGCTTACTATTTGCTCCAACATAGTCAACTACTTGTTGGCTATTCCTATCACATCTCCAAAACCACACCCCCATCCCAATTCTGCTTGCAGGTAAGTCCAATTGATATTCTTCTATTTTTATTGTATTTAGCTCATCTGAACTAGTTAATGATAGAATGGCAAAGCCTTCATCGATATCAAGCCCCTCGAGTCTTTCCCATGTAACACGCGGTCCAGCTTTGCTTTGTGATTCAACCATTCGGCTTAAGATTCTTTCAATAACCTGATCAAAAGATTCTGCTTCCATTTGAACCTTGGCAATATAATCGATTGCCCCTAAACGCAATGCATCTTGAATGGATTCAAATTCCTGATGCATCGTTAAAACAACGATTGAAATATGGGGATGACTCTTGCTGACAACCCTCATTAATTCAAGTCCTGACATCACGGGCATCGCTAAATCGGTCAGCAGCAAATCTACTTCATTTGATTCAATAAACTCTAATGCTTTTACCCCATTGTTGGCTTCTCCAACAACCTTCAGCCCATATTTATCCCATGGCATCGTTGAAATAAGCCCTTTTCTCACTAATTTATCATCATCCACGATAAGAACATTAATCACGAGCTTCCACCTCCAAAACTGGTATCGTCATATAGATACTCGTCCCCTGTCCTTCAACACTTTCAATCTCTAAGTTTGCTTTGCCTTCATAAAAATTTTCTAACATTCTTTTTACATAGTTTAAGCCGATCCCCATCCCGGCTCTTTGCTGTTCCACTTGATTATAGTTTAATAGCTGATGAATAAGATTATCAGAGATTCCTGCACCATTATCGTGAACACCTATTTGAATATGGTTATAAAGATCTTTTACTTCAATATGAATGTATCCTTCATCTCCAAGTCCATGATAGATTGCATTTTCAACAAGCGGCTGAAGAATAAAGCGTGGTACAGGTGTATTCATTTTTTTTTGATCTTTCAGGCTCATTCTGACTTCAAAATCCAGGTCATATCGGAAAGTTTGAATAGCTAAATATTGCTTAATTATTTCAATCTCTTCCATAATTGATGAAGTTTGTCCAGCTTTTCCTAAATTATAATGCAGCAGCTTATTTAACGATGAGACAAGTGAACTAATTTCTTTTTGATCATTCATAACTGCCAGCCAATTTGCCGTATCTAATGTATTCATGAGAAAATGCGGGTTGATTTGATACAATAGTTTTTCTACCTCAAGGTCTGCTCTTCGTTTTTCTTTTTGTTCCACCTCTCTAAATAAGAATGAAATTTGTGTTTTCATCTTGTGAAACTGTTTTAGCAAATAATCAAATTCAGGAATCCTCATTTTGACAGTTTGTGATTGAAATTCATTTTGAATCATCCCATTGATTTCCTTATCAAATTTCTGCAGGGGCTTATAGACCATCATCCATAACAACCAAGCAATACTCAGACTCAGCACACCAAAAAGAACCGCTAAATAAATCATATGAACAATCCACTCATTCTTCTCTTCATTGTACTTTGCTGAAGGAATTAACGATATTATGCTCCATCCCTGCTTACTCGTTTCCTTAAACCAATAATAATCTTTCAGCAATCCTGAATTTCCAGTGGGATTTTCAGCAGCAAAACGTGCATGCTTTGGAAATAGTTGAGCTAATTCGCTGTAAGCGATCCTTCCTTTATTATCTAAAATTAAATAATGATATTGATCATCCGGTTGATTTCTTTGCAAAATCATTTGCGTTTGTTCTAAATTAGATTCTATATAAACATACGCATCATCCCTATCAGGCAAATCCACCTTCCGTAAAACGGAAAATACATAGTCATTGCTATGAAGTTCATGACTAATATGCGGACCATTGGTTGCGATTTTATAATGATCAACCAGCAAAGGCAAATGGTTTATAGATATGCCGTTTTTCACACCGAAGGTATTAAAGAGATACCTGTTTTCTTTTTCAAAGTAATACATCGTTAAGCCAATGCCTGGATTGGTGAAGGTAATTTCATTCAGTTCTGTTTTAATTTCATGGTAAAGATTCGCACGATTGTATGGTTCATCGGAATAGTAATACGAGGCCAATTTGGTTCCAACACTTCCTGGAATAGCAAGCTGCTGTGAAACGTGGTTTAAGTTGTCTATTGTACTCTCTATTGATTGTTGCACATTTTTTAAATGACTTCTTATACCCGCATCCAGTTTACTGCTAAGGATTGTGGTCATTGCATTGTAGGAAATGAGCACTGTACAAATAAAAGGAATTAGCGTACCGACAGAAAAAATAAGAACGATTCGTTTCTTTAAAGTTAGTTTTTCTAATAGATTTGATACCAACCTTTTGATCACCATACAAAACATCCTCTATTAAATAATCTTAATCTTCTGTTTTTAATCATACCATTACACATGTTGGGAGAGAACGCTTACAAATTCAGATTGTTTCATGTCTTTTTTAAAGAAATGTAAATTCATTAAACTATTTTAAATGTTTAGTAAACTTAATCACTAGTATTCTTTTTATACGTTATTATTGATGAGAACTTGTTATTAAAAAATTTTTTTGAAGGAGATATGAGGATGGAATTTGTAAAGAAACTGAAAGGGATTTGTACAGCTACTGTTCTTGGATTATCGATTTTTGCCTTAAATCCGACATCAGATGTAATGGCTAAAGAGGCGGATAAAAAACCGAGCTTTGAATTTGGACTTGTCGCTGATGCTCAATATTGTGATTGTGATGCACCTGGAACCAGGTTCTACCGAAATTCAGTGGACAAGCTAGCAAGTGCAGCACAAACCTTCAATCAGCATGATTTAGCCTTTACTGTACAGCTCGGTGACATAATTGATCGTGAGTTATCTAGTTTTTCTACCATTCTTCCCATCTATAATCAGATTGAAGGGCCTAAGTACCATGTGCTTGGAAACCATGACTTCCCTGTGACGACAAATCAGGTTGTCGATATTCTGGGGATGTCCAATCAATATTACGATTTCAGCCATAAGGGCTGGCGTTTTGTCGTTCTAGATACAAACGACCTAAGCTTCTATGCAAATCCTGAGGGTTCTGTAAAGTACCAAGAAGCGCAAACAATGTATACTTCCTTAAAGGAAAGCGGAGCAGCCAATGCCCAGACTTGGAATGGCGGTCTAAGCCAGGATCAAATGATATGGCTGGACGAAGTCCTTAATGATGCGAAGAAAAAGAATCAAAAAGTGATTGTCTTCTCACATATGCCAGTCTATCCAGAAAATATGCACAATGTTTGGAATGACGAGGCAATTATTGAAAAGTTCGAAGCTGCTGGTAATGTTGCTGCCTATTTCAATGGTCATAATCATGCTGGAAATTACGCAAAGAAAAATGGTGTTTACTATGTTAACTTCCAAGGAATGGTGGAGACACCGAATACAAACGCTTATTCCATTATCAAGGTTTTCAAAGACCGCTTAGAAATCGATGGCTTTGAACGTGAACCAGATCGTGTGTTAACGATTGAGAAGAAAGTCAAATAAATACAGGAAGCCCTGCACTAAGATAAACAAAGTGCAGGGCTTATAATCGTTACTATTCATTTTCTACGGCTTTTAAATGCCAGACATAGCTTTGGAAGTCGCCTTTTACTTCTGCAGGAACACTTAGCCCTGCATACTCAAGCTCATCTCCGCCATATTTTTCATCTGTGTTTTCTACTTTATACACCTTTGATGGATCCAGTCCATTCACTTTAAAGCTCTCAAATGGACTATTGGCTTCTGATAGGATACGGAAATAAAAGACAACCGCTTCATCCTTTTCTTTATTCACAAATGCCCATGCTGCTTCATTTCCTTCGAAAGGATTTAACAATCGGTAGAAGTCACCAAATTGAATCAGTTTTCTAATTCCCTTATACTGAGCGACCTGTTCTATAACTGCTTCTTTTTCTTGATCCGTTAATTTGGTCAGGTCTAGTTCATAGCCGAGGTTACCCGACATTGCTACATCTCCTCGAATATCGATTGAGGTAAAGCGATGAACTTGGTGGTTCGGAACATCTGATACATGGGATCCCATTGAGCTAATCGGGTAGACAAGACTTGTGCCATATTGAATTTTCAAGCGTGAAATGGCATCCGTATTATCACTTGTCCATGTTTGCGGCATATAATAAAGAATACCGGGATCAAATCGTCCGCCTCCGCCTGAACAGCTTTCAAAAAGAACGTGCGGAAATGCTGTCGTAATCTCTTCCATTACTCTGTACAGCCCAAGCATGTACCGATGTGCTGTTTCCTTTTGCTTTTCAGCAGGTAAAACAGCGGATCCAATTTCTGTCATATGACGATTCATATCCCATTTTACATATGTTATTGGTGCACTGCTCAAGATATCAGACACCATTTTAATAATTGCATCACATACTTCTTTTCTAGAAAAATCAAGAATTAATTGGTTTCTGCTTTCGGAACGTGTGCGATTAGGAACATGCAGACACCAATCTGGATGCTCTCTGTATAGATCACTATTAACAGATATCATTTCAGGCTCAAACCATAATCCAAACTCCATTTCCATATTACTGACACGTTTTACTAAGTCTTCAAGGCCGTTCGGCAATTTATTTTTATCAACAAACCAATCACCAAGTGATGATGTATCATCATCACGTTTACCAAACCATCCATCGTCTAATACGAATAGCTCGATCCCTAATTCTTTTCCTGCTCTAGCAATTTCTTCAATCTTTTCTGCGTTGAAATCAAAATATGTCGCTTCCCAGTTATTAATGAGTATTGGACGTTCTTTATCGCGGAATTCTCCTCTGCAGAGACGTGAACGATAAAGATCATGGAAAGTTCTTGACATTCCGCCAAGTCCTTCATGTGAATAAACCATTACAGCCTCAGGGCATTGAAAAGCTTCACCAGGCTCTAGTATCCAATTAAAGTCAAATGGATTAATACCTAAAGAGACCCGCGTGTTTTTAAACTGATCTACCTCTGCCTGTGCGATGAAATTACCGCTGTATACAAGATTAAAGCCAAAAACCTCACCATTATTTTCATCTGTCCCTTTTCTTAGTAAAGCAATGAACGGATTTTGCTGATGACTGCTGGCTCCTCTTCGGCTTTCTACAGATTGGACCCCTGATCTGAGCGGCTGCCTTTCAACGTGGCGCTCTCTTCCCCAGGCACCAGATAAATGAAGAAAATCAAAATCGGCATCACGGAAATCAATATTTACACTTAATGCACGGCGCAAGTTAACCGTTTTCGAACCATTATTCATTATTTTTGCCGTTCTGGTGATAACATTACGGTTTTCAAAAACGGTATAAGTCAATAGTACTGTTATATCCGCAATAGCATCTTCCAATGTTATTTCAAGGGTTTCTGCTTCATTCTCATTCTCCACGTATACGGCTGGCAAGCCCTCAAGTCCTGGTTTCCCATTATAGATAAGATGGGATTTGTAGCGCAAGTCTGTCACGGTTGTCCCATTATCTAATTGAATTTGGTAGGCTGGATGCCTGAAATCTGTATTCCCGTAGCCAGGATATTCCTGTGGCAGTGTATCTAATGAAAATGTCCGATCCTTTGAAGGATAAGGATTCCCAGAAAAAGCCCGGTCTACAAACTGGAGCTTATTGGAATGATTGAATTGTTTTACCTTTCTCCCCCAATAAAGTTGTGATAAATACCCATCGCGGATAATTTGCATCACATAGCTTGTATCTTTTGCTTGTAAATGAAATAAATTGTTTTTTTCATCAAATTGAATACCCATTTGTTTTTCACTCCTATTTTTCAGGTAAAACGATCCTTTATTTTATTGACCTTATATTTTTTAGTAAACTTTACTTAAGAAAAATAGTGAAACGCTTTCTTTTTATAATAATATCAAAGTATCTAGTAGATAACAACAATATTTTTATGATATTTTACTATTTTTACTGAATATGCAGCGGTTTCATTCAGTTATATTTACTAAAAAAGTTCATTGGTTGGAACTTAACAATCATTTACCACGTCCTCCTATTTTTGAGCTATTTTGAAATTCATATTCATTTGTCGTATTTTATCTGGATGGGATCTTCTTGGGAAAATTTATTGATATTTCATAAAAAATCCAATAAAATACTAATGAAACCAAGTAGGTTTTATTGGTACCGAGAGGGGAGGAAGGGTAACTTTGCAAGATAGGATTTTAAATGAAGCAATCTCACTCATTCAGCAAAAAGGATTTACTTTTACAATTAGTGAATTGGCCACAAAGCTCGGAACAAGCAAAAGAACAATTTATGATCACTTTTCATCAAAAGACCAAATGATTGAGATGATTATCGATAACCTTATTTCACAAATAAAAGAAAAGGAAAAAGAAATTGCAGAAAATGATGACTTGGAGCTGCTTGAAAAAATTAATCAAATTCTCTGCTGTACGCCCAAAGATTTTGAAATAATGGATATGCGTTTATTATCAGATTTAAAAAAGCATCACTATCATCAATGGGAAAAGCTGGACTACTTTATAAAAAAGGAGTGGTCTATTGTCCTTCAGTTAATGGAGCAAGGAATTGAGCAAGGATTGATTCGTCCAATAAATTTACAAGCCTTTATTGAGCTCTATTTAGGGGCTATTAATCAAATCTATGATCCGATTTCTTCTAATCAGCGTCAGCAAACATTTGGAGAGAGACTGCAAACTGTTATGGACATCCTTTTAAACGGGATAACGATTCGATCATAAAGGGGGACCAATCATGGCATGGATTTTTTTGTGCCTTGCTATCTTACTTGAAGTAGCTGGAACAACAAGTATGAAATTATCCGAAGGGTTTACCAAGCTTTTGCCAAGTATTCTACTGCTAATCTTCTATGTTGGCAGTCTCGTTTTTTTAACATTGACATTAAAGACAATCGATGTCTCAATTGCATATGCCATTTGGTCTGGTATGGGCATATTACTTATTACATGTATAGGTGTTTTTTATTTTGGCGAAAGCTTTAATAAGCTTAAAGTTCTTTCCATCATTTTGATCATCGTAGGTGTAACAACATTAAACTTAGCTGTTGAGCACGAAAAAGCGTATAGTCAGCAGGTGACCGAAGGGAAATGATGAAATATTTAAAGCCATTTTTCTTAGTAACAGATATAGGGTTTATTCTTTATTGGATTGCTACATTTTTTAATATTATTCCTAAAAGCTGGGCGTTTAAGGATTATAATCATTCAATTATCATCGCATGGAACTGGTCATTTTTCCCTTTGGATATTTTGATTTCCATTACTGGGCTTTCCAGCTTGTACTTATATAAAAAAGGCAAAGAACTTTGGAAAACATTCGCCTTGATCTCTTTAGTATTGACCTTCTGTTCTGGCTTACAGGCCATTGCCTTTTGGATTTACAGCAAAGACTTTGATTTCACATGGTGGGCCATGAACTTGTATCTTTTAATTTACCCGCTGTTTTTCCTAAGAATGTTTATGAAAGAAGATAAAAGAAATGTAAACGAGTCTTCCGAACGAGTGACATCTGTTTAAAAGCGACGCCATATGATATTTTGAGATATGCTTATATAAAAAACCCACCAGCCTAAAGCTTTAAATAAAGCCAAGGCTGATGGGTTTTAGTTTACACCATTACTTTGCATATATCGTTTGTAAACTCAACTGGATCAATAATAGGCAATCCTTCAATTAAAAGAGCTTGATTGTACAAGAGATTCGTATATAGGTTTACCTTCTCTTTATCTGTTTCATATGCATCTTTTAATGAATTGAATACATCGTGATTTACATTTATCTCTAGAACTTTTTCCGCTTTAATATTTTGGTTATCAGGCATGGCATTGAGGATTTTTTCCATTTCAATGGTAACTTCCCCTTCTGTTGATAAGCAAACTGGATGAGTCTTTAAACGCTTAGATGCTCTGACATCTTTTACTTTTTCAGATAGAATGGATTTCATATAGTCAAAGAGTTCTTTGTTCTCATGATCATTCGATTGGTTGTTTTCTTTCTCATCTGCTTCTATTCCTAAGTCACCGCTTGAAACAGATTTGAATTGCTTCTCTTTGTAATTCATGATCATTTTGATTGCGAATTCATCGATATCTTCTGTAAAGAATAAAATTTCATATCCCTTATCTGAAACGAGTTCTGTTTGCGGCAGCTTTTCAATTCTTTCAATTGATTCACCTGAAGCGTAGTAAATATACTTTTGATCCTCAGGCATTCTTGATACATATTCATCTAAAGTAACCATTTTCTTCTCTTTTGATGAATAGAACATCAACAAATCCTGTAAAACTTCTTTATTGCTTCCAAAATCACTGTATACACCGTATTTTAACTGTCTGCCAAAGGATTTATAAAACTCTTCATACTTTTCTCTTTCATTTTTCAATAAACTTTGCAATTCATTTTTGATCTTCTTGTTAATGTTCTTTGCAATAAGCTTTAATTGGCGATCATGTTGCAGCATTTCCCTTGAAATATTAAGAGAAAGATCCTCAGAGTCAACCATTCCTTTTACAAAGCTAAAGTAATCAGGAAGCAGATCAGCACATTTGTTCATGATTAGTACACCATTTGAATAAAGCTCTAAGCCTTTTTCATATTCCTTTGAGTAATAATCAAATGGCATCTTTTCCGGAATATACAAAATCGCATTATATCTTATTGTCCCATCAACACTAACATGGATATGTTTTAGCGGTTTATCGAACCCGTAATGCTTCTCTGTGTAAAACTTCTCATAATCCTCATCAGTCAGTTCACTTTTATTTTTTCTCCAAATCGGAACCATGCTGTTGATTGTTTGCTCTTCTTGGTACTCTTCTAATTCATTTTCGCTGTCTTCTTTCGGTCTTTGTCCGGAAACATCCATTTTAATAGGGTAGCGAATAAAGTCAGAATATTTTTTAATAATCGATTTTAAACGATATTCCTGTAAGAACTCATCATAGTTTTCATCTTCTGTGTTCTCTTTGATCTTCAAAATAATTTCCGTTCCGACAGCAGCTTTTTCATGTGGTGTAATTGTGTAGCCATCAGCTCCGGTAGATTCCCACATATAAGCTTCTTCACTGCCTAGCGCCTTACTAATAACTGTTACAACGTCAGCTACCATAAAGGCGGCATAAAAACCAACTCCGAATTGCCCAATGATATCATGGCCATCTTTTAATTCATTTTCATTTTTAAATGCTAAAGAGCCGCTTTTGGCAATCGTTCCAAGATTCGCCTCAAGCTCTTCCTTGGTCATTCCAATCCCAGTATCTATGATGGTTAACGTTCTATTTTCCTTGTCTGCAGATACTTTAATATAGTAACTATCTTTAACAAAGGTTAATGTATCATCTGTTAAAGCCTTATAATAGATTTTATCAATCGCATCACTTGCATTTGAAATTAACTCCCTTAAAAATACCTCACGCTGTGAATAAATCGAGTTAATCATCATTTCTAATAGTCTTTTAGATTCTGCTTTGAATTCCTTCTTAGCCATTACAGTCTCCCCTTTCTAAATGAAAACAACGTAAATTTAACCATGTATTTATGTAACGATAAATTAGCACTCTAATGACGAGAGTGCTAATCTCTACTTATTTTTGATACCACATTCTTCTTTTATTGTCAATAGTGAAGCCAAACAGGGCAGTCCTAGAGAATTGCCATTCCCTAAAACTGCCCTGTTTTGTACTTATTTCATCATTTCCTTCACGATTTCCCGATTACGTTGTTTAAAAACTTCATTATGAGAAGAAACCATTCCGACTTTTGCTGCATCCGGCTGAATAAATTGCTTTGCTTTATTTACAGCGTTAGCAGCATCTTGAAAAGCACCTGCAATTAGATTCAATTTCCCATCATGCTTGAGGATATCACCTGCAGCGTAAATTCCTTCAACTGAAGATTCACTCACAGCATTTCCTGCAATATAGTATTGGTCCGCCAAGGAAATATTCACTTCACTATTTGTGAGCAATGTTGCATCCCGTTCATACCCGTGATTAATGATGACTTCATCAATGGCCAAATAAGAAACCTCGCCTGTTTCATGGTTTCGTAATTCAATTCGTTCAATCACATCATGATCATCACAAGCGATTAATTTTGAAATAGATGTATGAAAGAGACAATCTGCAGAACTATTCATTAGCTGTGTTGCCTGTGCCTCATGACCTGTCAAAGTTCCTTTGCGATAGACAAGATAAACCTTTTTAGCGATCGGCTCCAATTCATTTGCCCAATCAATCGCAGAATTTCCTCCCCCGGAAATAATCACCGTTTTGTCCTTGAAACGCTTTAAGGATTTTACTGTATAATGCAAATTTGTTACTTCAAATTTCTCCGCTCCTTCAATTTCAAGCTTTTGAGGGTTCAAGATCCCGCCTCCAACAGCAACAATCACTGTTTTTGTTAAATGCTTTTGACCAGAAGCAGTATGTAACACGAACATGCCTTCCTCATTGCGGTCAATCGATTCTACCTTTTCATTTAAAACAACTGTTGGGTTAAACGTTAGTCCTTGCTTGACAAGCTGTTCAATTAACTTCTCACCTAGAATTGGAGTTTGACCTCCAACATCCCAAATCATTTTTTCCGGATAGACATGGATTTTTCCGCCTAATTGCGGTTGGTATTCGATTAACTTCGTTTTCATTTCTCTCAGTCCACTGTAAAAAGCTGAGTAAAGCCCCGCTGGCCCTCCTCCAATGATGGTAACATCAAATAATTCATGTTCATTCACGATCTGCTCACTCCTCTGGCAACCAATTATAATTGATTATCATTCTCATTTAAATATACTCCGTCTTTTCTCCTTTGACAATAAAAATCAGGTTGACAATAGAAAAAGTTCAATTTATAGTAATGACAGGATCGATTTTGATAATCATTATCATTTATCTTCCTTTTTCTTACTATTCAAAATAAATGGAGGTTACATAATGGTTCGCCTATATACAAAAAACGTAAAAATTGGGTATGGTGAACGTCTAATTGTGAATGATCTCAGCGTAGAAATTCCAGATAAAAAGATCACAACCATAATTGGTTCTAATGGCTGCGGGAAATCTACCCTGTTAAAAGCAATCACTCGTATTATTCCACATCAATCCGGAACAATTATTTTAGATGGAGAAAATATATCAAAAGAGAATACGAAAATACTTGCCAAAAAGATGGCGATTCTTCCGCAAACACCTGAAAGTACAAGCGGATTAACGGTTGGCGAACTAGTATCCTATGGCCGCTTTCCTTATCAAAAAGGATTCGGCAGGTTAACGAAAAAGGATTATGAAGTGATTGACTGGGCACTGGAAGTAACTGGGACAAAGGATTTTAAGTTCCGTCCGGTTGATGCATTATCAGGAGGACAGCGCCAAAGAGTATGGATTGCTATGGCCCTTGCACAGGAGACAGAGATTATCTTCCTTGATGAACCAACAACCTATTTGGATATGGCTCATCAACTAGAGGTCCTTGAGCTTTTACAAAAGCTTAATATCGAGCAGGAACGTACGATTATCATGGTTCTGCATGATTTAAATCAAGCGGCCCGGTTTGCAGACTATATCATCGCGTTAAGAGATGGTGAAATTGTCAAAGCTGGCGATTGCGAGGAAGTCATGACTCATGAGGTACTAAAGCAGGTTTTCCAAATAGATGCTCAAATTGGGCGTGACCCGCGAACAAATAAACCAATGTGTATAACATACAACTTACTAAAAGGAGAACACAATAATGAAGAAACAACTACTGATTCCTCTTACACTACTCTTGCTGTTAATTATTAGTGCCTGCGGCAACAACTCAGCCGAAAAAGAAGGCAGTTCAGCACCAGAAGAGAAAAAATCGGAAACAATCACCTATCAATCTGAAAATGGACCGATTGAAGTACCTGCTGATCCGCAGCGTGTAGTCGTTCTTTCATCCTTTGCAGGAAACGTCATGGCTTTAGATGTAAATCTTGTTGGGGTTGACTCATGGTCTAAAGCGAATCCTCATTTTGAAGAAAAATTAAAAGATGCTGAAGTTGTAACAGATGAAAGTTTAGAAAAAATTATTGAATTAGAACCAGATTTAATCATAGGTTTATCTAATATAAAAAATGTTGATAAATTAAGTGAAATCGCACCTACTGTCACATTCACATATGGAAAAGTTGATTATTTAACACAACACTTAGAAATTGGTAAACTATTAAACAAGGAAGAAGAAGCACAAGCTTGGATCGATGATTTTAAGAAGCGTGCACAAGAGGCTGGTCAAGAAATCAAAGCAAAAATCGGTGAAGATACAACCGTTTCTGTTATTGAAAACTGGGATAAGCAATTATATGTTTATGGAGATAATTGGGGACGCGGAACTGAAATCCTTTACCAGGAAATGAAATTGGCAATGCCTGAAAAAGTAAAAGAAATGGCGTTAAAAGATGGATGGTATGCTTTATCTCTAGAAGTATTGCCTGAATTTGCCGGTGATTACGTTATCCTTAGCAAGGATGCAGACACGGATAATTCATTCCAAGAAACAGAGACTTATAAAAACATTCCAGCTGTTAAGAACAATCAAGTATTTGAAGTTAATGCAAAAGAATTCTATTTTAATGATCCACTTACATTAGATTACCAACTTGACTTCTTCATTAATAGCTTTCTAGGCAAATAATATTTTTTCAGGAGGCTGTCTCAAAGCGAACCCCTCAGCAAACTTTATAGGATCTTAAACTAGTAAAAGTTCCGTATATTGTGTTTGTTGGAGGGTAAGGTCTATTAGAGACAGCCTCTTTTCCTTTTATCCTACTATATAAAAGAAAAGATGAGAGACTGTGATGACTAAACTAAATAAACTCCCGTTTATATTTAAATTGATTGCTTGCCTTATTGTATTTATAGGTATATTTATTGCGTCCATGGTTTTTGGGGCTGCAGACACAACCATCAAGGATGTATGGCTCGCAGTCACTTCGACTGTAAAAAGTGACAGCATATCCATTCTTCGTGAAATTCGTTTGCCACGTGAAATTGCTGCCATTTTTGTCGGCGCCGCACTCTCCGTTTCCGGAGCGATTATGCAGGGACTTACCAGGAATCCGCTCGCAGATCCTGGCTTACTTGGACTGACTGCTGGGGCTAATGCGGCACTTGCTATAACCCTTGCCTTTTTCCCTACTGTTAATTACTACGGTATTATGATTGCATGTTTTATTGGAGCTGCCGTTGGAACATTTATGGTCTTCGGTATTGGCGCCATGAAAAAAGGCGGCTTTTCTCCGCTGCGCATCGTGTTAGCTGGTGCAGCTGTTTCTGCCTTCCTCTATGCCATAGCAGAGGGAATTGGAATTTATTTCAAAATCTCCAAGGATGTCTCCATGTGGACATCTGGAGGATTAATCGGGACTTCATGGAGCCAGCTTTATGTGATCATCCCATTTATCGTCGTTGGCATTTTGATTTCCCTATTCTTTTCAAGACAACTGACCATTCTTAGTTTAAGTGAAGAGGTTGCTGTTGGCTTAGGTCAAAAGATCGTCTATATTAAATCCATTCTTTTTATTGTCATCATTTTATTAGCCGGTGCAGCTGTGTCGCTTGTCGGAAATATGGCGTTCATTGGGTTAATGGTTCCCCATATCGTTCGAGCCATAGTTGGAACAGATTACCGTTATATTATCCCAACTTCAGCGATCATTGGTGCAACCTTTATGCTATTTGCTGATACATTAGGCCGGACGATCAATGCTCCATTTGAAACACCTGTTGCAGCTATTGTTGCAATGATGGGCTTACCTTTCTTCTTATTGATCGTGCATAAAGGAGGCAAAACTTTCTCATGATCCAACCAGCCTTACTAAAAAAACAACGTTTCATTTTATGTGTTTTATTTGCACTCATTCTCTTAACGATCGTCATTGGGACGGGATTAGGCTATGCATCGCTATCGTATGACAGATTATTGCCAACACTCCTCGGCCAAGGCACCTTTAAAGAGGAATTTGTCTTATTTTCAGTACGTTTGCCGCGAATTTTGATTACTTTATTGGCAGGGATGGCACTTGCCTTATCCGGAGCCATTTTACAAGGAATCACCCGCAATGATTTGGCCGATCCCGGGATTATTGGGATTAATTCAGGTGCTGGTGTGGCAATTGCTATTTTCTTTTTGTTTTTCCCTATCGAGGCAGGTTCATTTGTTTATTTGCTCCCGATTGTCGCTTTTTTCGGTGCGTTAGTAACTGCATGCTTAATCTATGTTTCTTCTTACAATCGAACAACCGGCCTGCAGCCGGTAAGATTAGTGTTAATTGGAGTCGGATTTTCCATGGCGCTCTCTGGGGTGATGATCGTCCTGATTTCATCTGCAGAACGGACAAAGGTTGACTTTATTGCTCAATGGTTAGCCGGAAGTATATGGGGAACAGACTGGCCATTTATTTTAGCTATACTCCCCTGGCTGGTCATTCTGATACCTTTTACGATCTATAAAGCCAATCGCTTGAATCTGCTAACCTTAAGTGAGCCTGTAGCAATCGGTGTTGGAGTTTCCATTGAAAAGGAACGCATTACCCTGCTTTTAACTGCCGTTGCCCTTGCCGCATCAGCTGTTTCTGTCACAGGGGGAATCGCATTTATTGGTCTTTTGGCGCCGCATATCGCAAAGGCTTTAGTTGGGCCAAGGAATCAACTGTTTATCCCGGTTGCCATTCTAATAGGAGGATGGCTGTTATTACTAGCAGATACAATTGGCCGCAATGTGATTGAACCTGACGGGATTCCAGCAGGAATAATGGTCGCTTTAATTGGTGCACCATATTTTATGTATCTATTATTAAAGAAATAGGTACGCGGCTTAGAAAAGAAGGATGTTTTAAGATTAAAGGGTCAGACCCCTCGAACACAATATATTGGATCTTAAATAGGTAGAATCCATATATTCTTGTTTGTTGGAGGGGTCTGACCCTGTTTAATTACTAAAAATTGAAAGATAAATTTTTAGCCTTTAGATAGCTGTTTCGTAAAAAATAACACCAATTCATCATCTACTGGTACAGTATTTCCAGGTTTCACTTGCTCATTTTGATAAAATACTCCATTTCCATCAGGAATATATTGCTTTTTGCAATACAGCCTTTGAGCACTTCCATAATCCTTGTATAATCCTACTCCAATTCCAATGATTTCATGAGTTTCAGAGGCAATTCTCTCAAACTCGTCTAATAAGTTTCCCGCAATTCCTCTTCTTCTGTATTCAGGGAAAACGTTTAGATCATTAATCTCTGGAATCCTGTTTTCAAGGAAGAAAGGATAACTTGATGTGTTAATTAAATGACCGCACCCAGCTAAATTGCCTTGATAGTAGGCCAATAACGTTACCCTTTCACCAATGATATTTTCGTTGAAGCATCTTTCAAAATAAGTGTCAGTTCTTTCCATCCCTCGATTGGAAAATTCACTTTTGACTTCATGCACATACTCTATGGTATCAAATCTTTTTATTTCTAATCCTTTATTCATCATTGGCTCCTAAAAAAAAAAAAGAGGATGGCTCAAAAGGGTCCGTTCACTCCTACAAACATAAAGTTTATAGAGATTTAGATTCTATATTGTGTTAGAGGGTCTTACCCTTTGGTTTTGAACATCCTCTTCAAATTTTCTAAAAGTTAGTCAAAGCTGATTTCAGTGCCTTTTTGACTAGACTCATAAATCCCGCATAAAATTTTCATCATCTCGACACCATCTTCTACTGGACTTAATGTTTCAGTTTCACCAAGACAGCTTAGGACAAAATGGTTAATCTCATTTTGGAACCCTTGAACAAAATCGAATGTTAACGAATCTACTTGCGGGGTAGCATTTAGAATCGTATTATACTTTTCCGTAATAATGGATAGTTCGGGCTCGATCTCCACTCCGCCCTTATCTCCATATAGCTTGACAGCAATTTCATCTTTTTTAGCGTGAAGGGTAAAACTTACATCAACCATTAAGGAAGCACCATTTTCGAAACGAATCAATGCATTCGCCAAGTCTTCAACCGAGTTTTTATCTGGATCATAATCTGCAGCTTTATAGAATGATAGATTTTGAACATTTGCTCGGTTCCCCAGCTTAGAATATGTATTGCCGGATATTGTTTTTACCTTTGGTTTCCCCATTAAATACCAACAAATATCGATAACGTGAACACCTAGATCAATAAGCGGCCCCCCGCCGGATCTTTCTTTGTCTGAAAACCATCCGCCTGGATTTCCTAATCTTCTTAAGCATGAAGCTTTTGCATAATAAATTTCCCCAAGTTCGTTTGCATCTATAAATTCCTTTAAGATCTTCGTATTTGAAGCATATCTGCGGACAAAGCCTACTTGAAGAACCTTTCCCGTGTGTTTTACGGTTTCTTCAATTTCCTTAGCCTCTTCAACCGTTGTACATAACGGCTTCTCAACTAATACATGTTTGCCAGCTTTTAAGGAAGCAATCGCAATTTCTGCATGTGAATGATTCCATGTACAAATACTGACTGCATCAATTGTTTCATCAGCCAATAATGATTGAAAATCACTATAATAGGTTGAAGCACCATAGCGGGTTGCTTTTTCTTCTGCTCTTATAATATTAAGATCACAAACAGCGACTAGCTCAACGTTTTCATTTTTTTCATACGATTGTAAATGCATATCTGAAATCGAACCGGCACCGATAACCCCTACTCTAAGTTTACTCATATCTTATCTTCTCCTTTTCTATTCTATTAAACTTGTTCCCAAATTCTGCGGACATTGTCCATGCTAATTCTTGAACCTTGCTTACACTCTTCCATTCCTTCAAATTCAATCGAAATATAGCCATCATAATGTGAATTCTTAATAACCTTAATAACTTCATATATATCAATATCGCCATGACCAACTATTGAACCTCTTAAATAATTTCCTGCGGCTGTTTGAAACCAGCCTTCCCCGGGATCTTGTTTTCCAGTCCGGTAATAAAAATCTTTAATATGAACCATAGAAGCATCGGAAATATTTTTCTTTATTGCTGAAATAGGGTTCTCATCCACACATAAAAAATTCCCTGTATCCAAAGTCGTTTTAAAATTTGCCTTATTGACGTGATGAAGCAGTGTTTGTACACGGTCACTTGCTTGAACAAAATATCCATGGTTTTCAACACTCGTGGTAATATCATAAGCTGTCGCATAATCGGCTATACGTTTGCATGCATCTGCAAGCTTTGGCAAATCCTCTTCAAATTGCTGGATTGAGATCTCTCCAATCGGCCGCCAAGCTACATCATGACGCATACGTTTTACCCCAAGACGATTTGCGATATCAACTTGTTTTAATACTCTTTCTATTTCCTGTTCATATTGACCTTCATCTGATGTGATAAAATTTGCGCCTATCGCATAATTCGAAATCTCAATCCCAACCGCTTCAGCTTTTTGACGAATTTCATCTGTTAATGATGGATTATCGTCTAATGAAAAACCCATTGGTACAATTTCAATATGCTCTCCGCCTTGTTCAGCAATCCATTCAATCGCTTGCAAAATATCTAATTCCTTTGACTTTAAAGCCGAATATAAACTATATGAGCTTAAACCTAGTTTCATGTTTATCCTCCTGTTTAATTGTTTGATAGAGTTGTTATATTGTTAATGTAAAACAATAGATACCCAATAGAGAGGATCATACTCTTCTCTATTGGGTAAAAAGCAATTTACTGATTTGCAGACCATTTTTCGGCTCTTGATTGTAAATCATCTAAATAGGATTGAATATCAGGTGCATTGCCGTTATGTGCCTTACTAATAAATCCATTAATAGCAGGCACAATTTCACTTCCGAAGAACGGATTTGCTTCATCTAGTAATGTTGATTTTGAAATTTGAGCAATTTCCATTGCTGTTTTCATGTATTTATCATCTTCCTCGACAAAACTAGCATCTGCAAGGGTTGGAGTACTTTTAAAATTCACATAGTTCCATTCTTGAGTAATAGGGCCTGATAGGAACTTCAAAACCTCCCACGATGCTTCAACATTCTTTGCATCTTTAGCCATTACAAAAGGATCAACCGCAACCCATCCTTCACCATTTGGTCCAAGATTTAGAGTTGATTCAAACCGGTCAAGCAACTCTTTATTTCCTGAAGCTTTAACTTCTCCCATTGTGCTGGCCCCGGTAGCATCAAGATGAATCCCAATATTATTTTTTTCTAATCCAAAGTTTTCATTTCCTTGTGTATTTAAAATACCAGGAGGAGCATATTTGGCTGCCTCTTTTAACCATTCAAATATTTTGACCATTTCTGGCGAATTCAATTTCCACTTAATATTTTTTAAATCATTTAATGTCCCTTCTCCTCCAGTTGCACCAAAAGCGTGACTTAAAGCAACAAAGGATGAAGCATTTAGAGATTTTCCATCCCACCAAATGCCGAAGTTTTCTTCTCCAGTTTTTGGATTTTTTCCAGTCATTGCTTTAGCTTTCTCTAATACTTCTTGAGGTGTTGGGTTTTCAGATAAGTACTCTACTCCCCACTCATCAAACAGCTGTTTATCATACATGATAATTCTTCTGCCTAACACAGCAGGAATGCCAAAATGAACTTTCTTATCATAGGATTTTGTACTATAAGAGTTTTCCCAAACACCTTTTAAATAGATATTAGGATCAAATGCAGAATCATTTTCAATTAAGTCATCTAACCCTCTTAATAAGCCCTGTTGCTGCCATTGTGAAGCAAAAGCTCCTCCCGTATAAATAATGTCTACATCTCCTGACTGTAACATGGCCGTTTGTTTTGCCTGAGCATTTTCCCAAGGTACCTGGTAAACTTCTAGTTTAATATTTGGATATCTTGGTTCAAATTCTTTTTTAACAAAATCATTAAATCCCATATTTTCAATGCCTGTAATAGGATCAATTCCACTTTCTAACTGCCAGCCAGCGAGAGAGACACGAACAGTCCCCTCAACTTCAGAAACAACATCAACATCGCTTTTTTCAACCTCACTGCTAGAGGAAGAAGAACAAGCGGCCATTGAAACAAACATTAGCAAAGCGATAATCATAATCCAAATTTTTTTGATCATTTTTTTACCCCCTCTAATTTGTTTGATTCCGCTTCTGTAAAAACAAAGATGATCATCAACTTGCTTTGTTTCACCTCACCCCCTCAAAAAGTTTTATTGTTTAATACCGGAAAGAGCTATGCTTTCTACAATAAATCGTTGCAGGAACAAATAGAGAACAATGACGGGAATTAAACTTACTGTCGTTGCAGCCATAATAACAGAAGGCAATGGCAAATCTTTATTGTAGGAAAACATGGCTAATCCTAATTGAATTGTGAATTTATCTGGCGTTTTTAATGCTAATAACGGCCATAACAAATCATTCCAAACGGCTAAGAATTGGAGAATGACCATTGTTGCAAGGATTGGGATACATAAAGGTAAATATACTTTTATAAAAACGGTTAGTTCACTAGCGCCATCAATTATTGCAGCTTCTCGTAAACTCCCTGGAAGCTGGTCGATAAAAGATTTCGCTAAGAACGTTCCAAATGCATAATTTAATGCAGGCAAAAAGAAAGCCCAATACGTATCTAAAAGCTTAAACTCGCCAAACATTAAATATTGTGGGATCATCGTCATTTCAAAGGGGATCATCATGGTACTTAATGCCAATATAAGTACGATATTTGCCCCTTTAAATTTCAGCTTTGAAATCGCATATCCTGATAATAGCGCCGACATAAGGCTGACCAAAATAACACCTACTGAAACGATTAGAGAGTTAATCATATACTTTAGCATTGGGATATTTGTGAAAGCCATTTGATACGTTCTAATAGAGAACTCCTCTGGCCAAAATCTTGGCGGAAATGGGATCTTTAGCCTTGCAGCCCAGTCAAAGCTTGTTAAAACCATCCAAATGAAAGGAATAATCATAACCAACGAACCCACTAGTAATACCGATGTTAAGATCCAATCTGCTATGACTTTTGAATGTTTCAGAGATTTATTATTGATAGGAACATTTTCTTTCATAGACGCTGCTTTCATCCTATTCCCCCTTAATCAAAGTTACTTTTTCTATTTGAATATTGTAAGAAAATCGTTAACACGAGAATAAAGAAGAATAAGATATACGAAGCTGCGGTCGCTATTCCCATTTGAGAAGATAAAAATCCATTTCGATAGATATATAGAACAGCTGTCATTAATGAGCCTGCAGGGTTACCAGCCGTTCCTCCAATTAACCAGACATCTGTAAATCGTTTCATAGCATTAATCGTTCCGATAATTACCATGAAAATAATGATTGGTTTTAAATATGGCACGGTTATATAAAACCATTTTTTTAGCCAGTTTGCGCCATCTACTTCAGCCGCTTCGTATAAATCCCTCGGAACACTTGTTAATGCAGCGATAAATATAATCGTGTTATATCCAAGCATCCCCCAAAGTGTCATTAAAACAATGCTGAACCGGGCATATTTCGGATCTGTAAACCAGCCAATTGGCTCAATACCAAACAATCCAATCACATAGTTTAATATTCCCTCACTACCAGGATTAAATAGAAAAGAGAATAGAATACTTGTAGCAACTAAAGAAACCACATTAGGTAAAAAGTAAACTCCCTTAAAGAAATTTCTCCATTTTAGCCAGCTAATATTGTGAATTAAACTTGCTAGTATAAATGATAAGGATACACCTAAAATAACGGATAATACGCCCATGTAAAACGTATTATAAACAGATTTCCAAAATAAGGAGTCCGTTAGGACATACTTATAGTTACTTAAGCCTGCCCATTCTCCTGAATAAGATTGTGATGATTTTTTAAAGCTGAGGATTAATGCACCAATCATGGGGTAAATTGAAAACACTATTATTCCGATCAATAAGGGTGCAGAAAATAAATAACCAGCCCAATCTCGGCGAGTAAAAAATTTTTTCCTCCTCACACCTGTTGTACTCACTGGAGTCCCTACGGAGGTTTTTAATTCAGTTGACATAACCTCACTCCTTTTAAAGATATCCAATCATTCAAACCATTTTGCCAATAGCAAAGTTGGAACAGATACTAAAAAAATACAATTACCCTTTAACTCCGCTTAGTGCAATTCCTTCAATAAAGTACTTTTGTAAGAATAAAAAAATGATAATCATTGGTGCGGTTGACATTAACGCTCCTGCCATTAATAGCGGATATTCTGTGGCGTATTGTCCTTGGAATGTCGCAATGCCAATCGATAAAACCCTCATTTCATCTGAGTTTGTGGCGATTAATGGCCATAGGAAATCATTCCATGCTGCCAAGATCGTAAAAATGGCAAGTGAAACAAGTGCCGGCTTTGACAAAGGCATGATGATTCGCCAATAGATCCCAAAAAAGGAACAGCCATCGATTTTAGCAGCCTCGTCCAGTTCTTTTGGAATAGCCATAAAGAATTGCCGCAAAAGAAATGTTCCAAATGCGCTAAAAATTCCTGGAACTATAATTGCGTAAAACGTATCAATCCATCCTAGTTCTCTCATAATGACAAAGCTTGGAATCATAACAACCTGTGAAGGTACCATCAGGACAGATAAGATGGCAATAAAGATTAGATTTTTTCCAGGAAATCTTAATCTAGCAAATGCATAAGCTGCCAGAGAGCAAAGAATGAGCTGAAATGCCGTTCTTGCAACTGTAATAATAATCGTATTCATGTAATATTGAGCAAAATTTATTTTTTCAAAGACCTCTAGATAATTTTCAAACTTAAGCTCTTTCGGAAAGATCGTTGGCGGTACTTGCATCGATTCGGCGAATGATTTTAACGATGTTGAAACCATCCATAAAAAAGGCATAATCATAATAATGGATCCGATTATTAACAAACCATGGACAACGATTTTCTTCCTATTTCCTGCATGCACCATTTCCATCCCTCCTACTGATAATGCACCCATCTCTTCTGGAGAACCATCTGAATGATCGTGATAATAAGGATGACAACGAATAATACTAACGCTTGTGCTGAAGCATATCCCATATTGAAAAATTTAAATCCGTTTTCCCACACGCTATATACAACTGTCCTTGTAGGATCTAATAAAGAGGCATTATCGCCTATCATGACAAAGATTAAATCAAACACCTGCAGTGAATTGATCATTGACATGACTAATACGAAGAATAAACTTGGTGTTAATAAAGGAACCGTGATGTTCATAAATTTTTGAAATTCATTTGCCCCATCTAAATTTGCTGCTTCATAATAAGTTGCTGAGATTCCTTGCAGGCCGGCTAATAAGATAACAGCGTTATATCCAACACTCATCCAAACACTAACAAGAATAATAGAAAATAAGGCAAATTTTTCATCAAACAGCCAACTTGGCTGTGGTAAATGAAGCAGGCCTAGAATATAGTTTATTAATCCGAATTCTGTATTGTACAACCAGCGCCAAACCATGCCGATCGCTATCGGCATCGTTACAACGGGAATAAAAAATAAAGTTCGATAGATGACAATCCCTTTTATTTTTTGATTAAGTAAAACTGCGATTATTGTTGCACAAATAATTGAGATAGGGACAGATATAACCGTAAATACAATGGTATTGATCATTGATTGTACAAATATTTCTTCTTGAAATAATGTGATGAAATTCTCCAGGCCGATGAAAACAGGTGCCGTAAGTCCATCCCACTTTGTAAAGGCCAGATAGAATGATGAAACAGCAGGTGCTATGTAAAAGATGGTTAATCCTAATACAACAGGTGCTATAAAGATGTATCCCCATAATGCTTCAACAGAGGCCATTCTTGATCTTTTTTTGCGGTTTGTTGTTTTAATCATTTGCTTAGAGCGGGCAGTTTGCGCTTCCATTAACTAACACCCCTTTGTTTAGATCAGGGGGAAGCCCGGTAAACCCCGAGCCTCCCATGCCACGTTAATTTTCGGATTCCTTCGCTAGGATTTTATCCATCTCAGAAGCAATTTTCTTCGTAGCCTCTTCAACCGATTTTTTCCCTAACAAAGCATCTTGAATTTCTTTATTCTCTACTTCCTGCCATTCCGCAGTATTTTTCGATACAGGATATGGTACTCCAAACTCTAGGCTATCAACGAATACGTTTAGATCTAAAGATGGAATAGACTCTAACCATGCATCTTCTGTGCCCGTGTAAGCAGGAATACTAAAACCTGATTCCGCCATCCATTTACCTGCTTCTTCACCAGATAACACTTTTTGCAGCTCCCATGCCAATTCTTCATGCTTTGTCTTTTCATTCATAACCCAGCTTAACCCATGAACAATACTGGCCTGTTCTTTTCCTTTAGGAAGAACCGCAACACCTAGGTCTTCACCTAGCATTTCATGCAAAACAGGAGCATTTACAGAAATATTCGGCAGCATGGCCGCTTTACCTGAACCGAAAATTTGGTTTACCTTTGTTTCAATTTGTGCCTGAGCTGAAGGTGAAATACCCTCATCCATTAAATCCTTTGTCCATTGTAGTGCGCTTTGCGCTTCAGGAGAGTTAAATCCTGATTTTGTTTTATCATCACTTATGATAAAGCCCCCTGCTTGATGAATTAAGTTATAGTAACCAGCTTGGTTGGATGATGAAGCAATATAACCATAAATTCCATTCTCTTTATCAGTTAGCTTTTTGCCAACTTCCTCTACCTTTGACCAGTCCCATGTCTCATCTGGATATGGAATGCCAGCTTCATCAAAAATTTTCTTATTATAGAAGAGACCAATTGAATCTAAAAAATAAGGTAATCCAAATAATTTATCCTCGTATGTGTAGAGGTCAACTAATGCAGGTGTATAGACACTAGTATCTAATTTGTCTCCATCTATTAACGGCTGAATATCCTTAATAAGTCCTGTAGATGCATATTGATAAAAGTTAGGACCATTCATCCAGAAAATATCAGGACCGCTGCCGCCGGCGAGACTTGTTTTTAACTTGGTCCAATAGTCAGCATAGGGAGTATAGGTTACTTTTACCTCAACCTCTGGATGCTTTTCTTTAAATAATTCAATGGACTTATCTACCACTTCACTAACATTCTCATCCCATAAAGCAACGTTTAATGTCACTTTATCAGACGATCCTCCTGAAGCACCTTCCTTGCTGCATCCTGCCAGAAAGACACTTCCAATCAGCATGACTCCCAGCAATAGCAAGAACATTTTTTTCATCCCTAATCCCCCCTTGTATTGAAAGCTATTTATTTAATGAAACAACTTTTTTCAATCTGTCAGATTCATAGGCTGCCTTTACAACTTCCAATGTTCTTAAGCCATCCTCACCGGTAATAGAAGGATTTCCGTTTTTCCTCACACATTGTAGAAAATCAGCAATCAGCCCTTGATCCATGTCATCAGCCCATGATAGATGCTGGATTTTTTTCTCCATATCGTTATAATAGGTCGAATGCTGTTTAAAGGCATCAACAGAAAGGGTTCCTTTTGTACCGACAAATTCTAATAGAACATCACCCCAGGCAGGGAATGTTTTTGGACGTGACCAGCTTGGGTCAATTGTCGCAATGACGCCTGATTCAAGCTCCAGGGTGACAATGCCGCAATCCTCTACATCTATCGAATAAAACTTGGTATCAAGCTCTGCATAAACATGTTTTACTTCATCATTTAAAATCCAGCGGATGAGGTCCATAACATGAACGATATGATCAGTTGCTGCTCCGCCACCTGATAATTCTTTTTCAATAAACCATCCGCCTGGCATCTGTCCGTGATTGGTTCCATTTATGGCAACTACTTCACCAATTGCTCCCGAACGGATTAATTCTCTAACTCTTTGAATGGCAGGAGCAAATCTTACAGGATAGGCAACTTGTAAAATGACACCAGCCTCTTTACATGCGTGTATCATCTCTTGTGCATCTTCCACTTCGGTTGCAATCGGCTTTTCACATAAAACATGCTTTCCAGCACGGGCTGCAGCTAGCACATGCTCCTTATGCATTTTATTTTCCGAACATACAACAACTGCTTGAATTTCTAATTGGAGTAATTGCTCTAAATCGTTAATATATTGACAGTTAAAGAGATTAGCCATTTTAGACCCTCTCTCATGGTCTTCATCCCATATCGCGGTAATCTCAACCTCAGGATCGGCAAGCAAATGCTTTGCATAGCTAAAAGCATGCATATGAGCAAAACTAATCATTCCGATCTTCATTAAACCACCTCTTTCTTTGACAGCAACGTAACAGGCTGCCCGCTTTTAGCAGATTCAATAGCTGCTTTTGCAACTTCAACTGCATGAATCACATCTTCAGCAGAGACGAGCATTTTTTCTTCCGCTACTAAACATTTTCTGAAATGTTCCAGCTGCTGTTCGAGCGGGGAAATGTTCCCTATCCTTTCAGGTACAATTACACCGTTACCGATCTCATTCGATGGAACTGTTATGTTCAGTTTAATTGGATTGCTTTCACGGTCATGATGAGCAAGCATCCCTTTATCCCCTGTTATCTCAAAGCTTGATTCAAAAGACTTTTTTGCCCAGGACAATTCAAGATGTGCAATTGTTCCGCTTTGCATGCGTAATGTGACAAACGCATGCTCAATTGGCGTCCCATCCTCACTCTCTCTTTTAATCTGTTTTGCCATCACTCTTTCAACTTCACCAAACGTCCATCTTAACCAATCAAAATCGTGAATTCCCAAATCCAGCATAACCCCGCCGCTCTTTGCTTCATCCTTATACCAAGCATCTATTCCCTTTGGGTAAGGGCCTCCTCTTGACAATCTGACGACACCAGGATTGCCAATTGCACCGTTTTTCACTTGTTCACGTGCATGTATATATTCTGGATAAAATCGCAGGGTGTGCCCGACAAGAAGCTGGACATTGTGTGCTGTGCAAAAATCATAAAGCTCCTTACACTCTTTTCCATCTAATGCAAGGGGTTTTTCACAAATAATATGCTTGCCGCTTTTAGCAGCTTTTCGAATAAACTCACTATGCAAATAGGTTGGCAGGCATATATCAATTACTTCAACATCTGATTTAAGCAGGTCCTCATAATCGGTAAAACCTTTTGTCTTGTATGTTTCAGATAGCTGTTCGACCACTTCATGGTTGCGTCCCGCAATCCCGTTAATTTTAACCGCTTTCATTTTTGACCATGCCTCTAAATGAAGCTTTCCCATTGTACCTGTTCCAACAACACCAATTTTCACTTCATTCACCTCTCTTTATAGCGAAATTTTATCCTCGATTAAGGAAGATAGTTTAATAGGTAATCCTAATTCATTTGACTTATTGGATGCCAGTGTTGCAGCAAGGGTTTTTACTCCATCCTCATAATCAGACAAGAGAATTGCAGGATCTCCTTTCATGACAGCTTCAATAAAGCGATTATCCTGTTCTTGGTAAAAGTTAACCTTTGATTTATACGTCATTGTAAAATCCTTTTCAACAATTGATACATTTACTCCATCTATTACAACGCGGAAATCCTTTCCAAGAATTTCAATTCCCGTACGATGATCGAGCTGGGTCATGGATGAATCTAGATGCCCCACTGCCCCTGATTCAAATGTAACGTTTACAGAGGTGACATCTGGAATATTCATGTTTGGTATGTCGGATAATACTTGAAGGCTCATATTAGCATAAACGGAATCAATTTCCCCTCCTAAATACCTCATCAAATCAAGTGTATGGGTGGATTGTTCAACCAGCTGACCACCTGATTTATTCATTTCCCGGTACCAAGGTGTTGGCACAAAGGATGTTATGTAATGCCCTCTTACCATTGCAATTGTTTTGTCATTTAAGTATTCCTTTGCTTTAGCAACTGTATCTAAATAACGTAAACAATAACCAACTCCGCAAATAACGCCTGCATCTTTAATGACTTTTGCTTTCTTTTGCACGGTTTCGATATCAAGGCCCAACGGCTTCTCTACGAGTAAATGAATGCCTTTGGCTACAATTTTTTCTTCTATATCACCATGTGCAAATGGGGGAACACAGACAAAAACAGCATCCAGCACTTCCTTCTCAAGCATTTCATCAAGATCTGTATAAGCTTTTGCATTGTATTGTAAACCTTTTTTCTTTGCACTTTCCTCAGCAATATCACAGACAGCGACAATTTCTGCATTTGAGTTTTTCGCTACATTTTCTAAATGCACACCTGCGATTCCGCCTACACCTACAAAACCTACCTTTACTTTACTCATTTTTTCCATCTCCTTTAATTTTTCACTTTAGAATGAGTTGATAAAATAACGTCCATATGACGGACTGTATCAATCGGCAGTTGTTTCGGTCCAATGGCATATGGACTAAGCTCTGCTGTAAGGACGTCGTCATAACCAATCTCTTCAAGTGCTTCCATTACAGCAGACCAATTCACATCACCAGCTAATAACGGGACAAACCCTGTTATATTGCCAACCTTTGTACTAAAATCCTTTACATGCACCTTTTTAATTCGATTTCCAAGGATGCGAATCCATTGCTCAGGATAGCCAAACTGAAGAACATTCCCGACATCAAAGTATGCTTTTGCATATTCGGATTGCAATTCATCGATATATCGTGCCATTTCAAGCGGTGATAGTAAAAATTTATTCCAGACATTTTCGATTCCAATTGCAACTTTTTGCTTCTCTGCTTCCTCAAGCACTTTTTTTAATTCTTCCTGACTAAACTTATAACAATCATCATAGGCAACTTCTTGAGACACAGAACCTGGAACAACGAGAACGGTGTCGATTCCCATAATCGCAGCCAATTCAATTTGTTTAAGAATAATTTTTCTTCCTTGTTCCCTTACTGCTGAATCAGGTGAAGATAACGGACTTTGCCACAATAATCCGGTAGATAAGCTTCTTAATTGCAATCCGTACGATAGGGCTAGCTTAGAGATAGCTTCGGCCTCGACTGGAGTTGTATCCATTGTTAAACCAATTCCTCCAGCATGATAGAGATTTAATTCTACAGCATCAAAGCCGGCTTCCTTGCTGTAAGTAAATACATCCTCCAATGATGTCCCTTCTGGGTAGCACCATTGATTAATTCCTTTTAACATTTACATCCATCCCCTTTATTTTCCATTCTACTAATCAATTAGATGGTTAACTTTTAAACTTGCATAAGTGAGAAACGAAACTTATCCTGCAATAAAACAGATGCTGCACCAATCATTTCAAGGTCTCCGCCTAAGGAGGGCAGAGATATTTTTAAGTCTTCAGCCATCGCTTCCATGACGTTCTCTAATACCGAGGTTCTAAGCTTTGCTAAATAAATAGGATTATTTGCTACAACATCACCTCCTATAATGATCACTTCTGGATTAAATAAATGAACAAGATTGATGACACTTTTTGATAAATACGATACCGTTTCATCTGTTAATTTAATGGCTAACTCATCCTCTTCGTGGAGGGCCTCACTGAAAATGGCAGGAGTGATATCCGTCATATTCCCATTCACCATTTCTAGCATTTTTGAGGATCTGCCGCTGGAAAGGGAGGAAAGGATTCTTGAGAAAATGGCCGGCCAGCTCACATAATTTTCAAGACAGCCAATATTCCCGCATTCACATTGAAAGCCTCCGCGGTCAATGCTAGTATGGCCAAATTCACCAGCCCCGCCGTTATGCCCCCTGTAAATTTCACCATTTACAACGATGCCTGCACCAACCCCGTCCCCTTGAGTAATATAGATCATATTTTGATTTGAGCTGTATAAACCGAAGTTTTTTTCAGCAAGAATATATGCGTTTGTATCATTGTCCAGATAAACCTTTTTCTGAAATTTTTGCTCCAGTAAACTCTTTAATGGGACATTTTTCAGTTTCAGCTCCGCATTGTACCTAACGACCCCTTTAGAAGAATTGACAATCCCCTGCGTAATCATTGAGATGCCGATACAATGCTCCTTATTTTGGGACCGACCCATGAATTCCTCTATCAAGTTAAGTAAATACTGGATGAATGCCTCGCCTTGATAGGATTTTGTTGAAACCATTTCCTTCCTCTTCACCTCTGCCTCTAAATTCATTTCCGCCATCGTGATCACAGAGTTCCGAATGGAAACCCCAATTAAATATTTAGAATCTGGTGAAAAACGGACAAGAATTGGCTTTCTGCCGCCGCTTGAATGACCAATTCCGTCTTCATAAACAAGGCCTTCATGAATTAATTCAGAAACCGCAGAAGTAACGGTTGTAGGGCTTAATTTATTTTTTTTTGCAATATCTGATCTTGAAATTGGTCCCTGCAATCTAATCGTTTCTAATACGATAGAACGATTGAGTTCTTGGATTAATTTTAAATCTCCTGTTCTCTTCATAAAATGTTTATGACACCCCTTATTTTGTGATTTATTTGTTTTTCCAGTGGGTTTATTAAGTGTAAATGCTTTTATTAAGGGGACTCCTATTTTTGTATTGTTGAATAATCCTTTTATAGGTAATGAATATCTCAGTATAGTCCAGTGTTTTCGTTGTTAGAAAGCGATTACATTTATTGATAAAATTAAATAACTTGATAGCTGTTGGTAGTAGATTAATTTTAAATAAGAAGATTTCTTGTGCAGTAAACAGACAGATGAAATAATGGATGTGAACACAATGATGATGTTGGTAACTTACTTTTTCCAATGACTTTATTAAGTTATATATCCATACTAACAAATTCATAAATGATTTCAATATTTATCTGCAACTTTTCGTTCGTCAAAAACTGACAAGCAGCAAATCTATTATGAAAAGTTTTTAAGCTAACAAAATAGGACAGTTCCTTAAAAATTAGGAAACTGTCCCTCTTTAACCAATCTATAAATGGACTATTCTGCTCACAAGGCATTTACTAATTTCAAGTTCTAGCTCTTTTATACTTTCTACAACAAGTTCCGCCATTTTCTTAGCCCCATATTCACTAAAATGGGTATCATCGGGTGGTGTGGTTTGAAGTGCCAATTCATCATACCATGCAAAGAGCTTTTTTGTCTCCTCTGCTCCCCATTTTTCATAGAGTTGCTTCGATTTCTGATTTAAATCAATGAGCGGAACATGGAGCAATGCTGCCAGCTGCCGCATCGCCTCAGGGTATTCCCCTAGCGTATCGATAAGTTTTCCGCGCTCATCAAATACTCTGCGATTTACCGGTGTGACTAAAATTGGAATGGCACCCTTATCCCTTGCCTGAATAATATAGTTTGTAAGATTTTCTTGGTAGGTCGTGAACGGTTCTGTCCCTCTTGATGCATCTTCTATTTTTTGATCATTGTGGCCAAATTGGATGAAAAGATAGTCTCCTTTTTGAAGAAGATTTATGATTTCATGTAACCTTCCTTCATCCATAAAGCTTTTTGTACTTCGGCCGCCTTTTGCTTTATTGAAAATGCGCACTTTTTTTGTAAAAAATGGATGTAACTGCTGTCCCCATCCTTGTTTTTTTCCATGTTCCGGTGATACATCTTCAACCGTTGAATCTCCAGCTAAATAAATTGTGTAGGTTTTTTTCAATTCTTCGCCTTTTAGCAAAGACGGCCAATCTTCCTCTGCACGTAAAATATGTTCAATCGTATATTCCTTTGCTTCTTCTTTTGTTAATACCTTCGACCATTTCGCACGCTTTTCCATACAACCGCCAGGACCGCAGCTGTTGAACTCTGCATAGAAGGCAGATTTTTCAGCAAGAGGCTTATTCCAATTATCCCAGCCCTCCTCCTTGATATGCTCCCCCATCCAACAATTAATGAAAACCGTTTTGGCATAATCCCGCCAAGGTCTTCCCAGGTACACCGTATTTGGGGCTGCATTGCTTGTTAAGCGGCAGTCGATAAAGACATAGCCAAACCTTTGATCAATTGGTGTCGAGGCTGCTGTAATATAACCGTTGATCTCGCTGGAACGATCCTTGCTAAAAATCTCACATTTATCGAAAACTGCCGTGGCAGAGCCAAAGATAAAATCAACATCACCTTCAAGATAACAGTTTAAGAAATAACTTCTTCCTGGTCGTCTTTTCAATCCATCCCTTGGTCCTCCAAAACGGTTGCCTTCTATTGGCTTAGGAGGCAGTGGCGCAGTAAATAAAGTATCTTGGCTCCCTAAAAAGGCACAATGATGGAACTCGAGTTTATCTGCATCAACATAAACCGCAACTGCTTGCCCTACTTCAGTCCCGCAGCCGGCGTCATTTTCAAAGGTTATATTCTGCGCAATAAAATGATCGCCCGTTATAAGAGTGGAGTAAGAAGAAAAAGTTCCCATCTTTTCTCCATTTGGCAGCTGCTTATTAGCATAATCGCCAAATGTAATTTTTACTTTCTCCTTATCCGTTCCAATCAAGGAAATAAAAGGTTTGTTAATCTCAAGCTTCTCACGATACACACCATCTTTAATATAAATGGTTACTCTCTCATTGCTATTCTCGGGTATGCTGTTAATCGCTTCTTGAATCGTTGTAAATTGGCCGCTTTGATCCTGAGCAACGATCATCTTATCACCCCTTATAATTTTCGTTGAAGAAAGGCACAAACTTCTGACCTCATAGCAGCAGTTTCAATATGTCCGCATTGATATCGAAGCATCTGCCAATTCTCTGGATGATTCTCCTGGGTATATTTTTCTTTTAATGCTTCATCAATGATTGTTAACCCCTCAAAAGGGGTAAGCCTATCATCATTTCCAACCACACTTAAATGCGGCCGCGGGGCAATCAGTGCTTGAATATCTGCTGTTTGAAAATATTTTAAGAGACTCGGAACATATGAATAAAAGCTATGATGATCTAGTCCGCGTTTTTCAATCAATGTTTGGGCATCAACTTGGCCTGCAATATCCACACATACTTTTATACGAACATCTAGCGCGGATAGCCACCATGCCATTAATCCCCCCATTGACATTCCAACGGTTGCGATTCTTGCAGAGTCAACATCCTCCCTTGATGTTAAGTAGTCAACTGCACGCATATTATCAAAAATCATCATTCCCCACATGACTTGACCCTTCCAAAGCATTTCTTTGAATAATTCACTTTCAGCCTTCCCTCTTCTTTCGCCAAACCCCCACATATCAATACATAGGACACCATATCCTAATGCAGTCAGCTCTTCTGCATACGATGCTTTCTGAAGATAATCACTGCTTTGGATCAGCTCAGTTTTCCCTATATGATAATTTCCGCCGTGGGAATGATTAAAAAGAACGACTGGCAGCTTCACGTTCCCTTCTTTCGGGCGGGCAAAATAAGCTGGTACAGGGTCATTTTCGTTCAAGTCTAATAATAGGACCTCAAGGATATATGATCCTTTATCTATTTCTGCTATTTTTCTCTCCTTTACTACATCTGTCTTTTCCGGCAAGTCTCCCAATAACGAAAACAGCTTTTGGCGTTGGCTATCTTGATAATCCATTTTTCCACCCTTTTCATGATCTGTATTATGAATGTAACGTTACATTGTTTAACACGATCATTGAATCTTCGGTTCGTGGTTGTTTTGACTTGCAGTCACTGAATTCAATATCATGTCCGTTCTCTACATAAAAGGCAGGACCTTCATGATTGCTGACTGTTACTCTATTAAAATGAATGCCTCTTACGTTACCGCAATAAAAGCCCCGTTGTTTCATTGGCTCAAGCTCGGACATCATGGCCGGCATTCCTGGCTCTGCATCATCTGCCATTGCCACCCTCACATCATCAAACGTTACATCTTCTACATACATTTCTGCTAAGCCATATAAAAATCCTGCAGCCGCACTTACCTCACGTGCCGAAATTTGGGAGAAATGTATTCTTCTAAAAGCTGGTGTTTCCTCTGTAATCGGATAAGGATGTTTATCCCAGACATATTTATCTTTGCCGCGTGGTCCGCAGAAATAGTAAAGATTTGCGATAAAAGGGCAGATTACTCCTTTCATAATGATATTGCTTACGCGAATATCTTCGACAACTCCTCCTCTTCCGCGCCTTGATTTCAAACGAATGCCTCTGTCTGTACCTTCGAACACGCAATTGCTTACCGTTACGTTGCGAATGTCACCGCTCATTTCGCTTCCAAGCACAACTCCGCCATGTCCATGGATCATCGTGCAATTTGTGATCGTAATATTCTCACAAGGGATCCGCTCTTTTGTGTCTTCTGTTCCTGCTTTGATGGCAATACAATCATCACCTACATCAATGTGACAATCTGAAATTCGTACATTTCGGCATGACTCAGGATCTATTCCATCAGTATTTGGAGAATGACTTGGGTTTACGATGGAAAGATTATGAATTGTCACGTCTTCACAGCAGATAGGATTGACGGTCCAGCTTGGTGACTGAATCATTTTCACACCAGATAGTAAAATATGTTTACAAGAGTCAAAGCTTACCAGCTTTGGACGAGGATATTTATTTTCTTTTTTGCGGAACAGGTCCCACCAAAATTGGCCATTCCCATCTAGTGTTCCATGCCCTGTCACAGAAATATTTTCACTGTTTTCTGCATAAATGCATGATGCATATACATCCTTTTTAACACCTTCCCAGCGAGAATGGACGATCGGATATTCGTTCACATCTGTACTAAATAATAGAGTCGAACCAGCCTCTAAAAATAGATTTACATTGCTTTTTAATAGAACTGCACCTGTTAGAAAACGGCCTGCTGGAACATAAGCTGTTCCTCCGCCAGCCTCTACGCAGGCATTAATTGCCTGGGCAATCGCTTCCGTATTGACTGTTTTCCCATCTCCAATTGCGCCATATTGCGTAATGTTGTACAAGCTTGATGTCATTGTCGATACCATCACATCCTCTCCTTTCTATTAGTCGTTTTCCACTTCAGCTGATGCTAAAATAAAAGCCCCTACACCCTTAAGATCATTTGTGATAATTGGTTCGCTTATATAATACTCAAACGTTCCATCCCGCCTATCCGGACCGCCTAGCCCTGCAACCTGGCAATTTTTATTTAAGTTAACCAAGCCTTCACTTGTAACTGTTACAAATTCATCAATAATGCCTGTATAGGCACGGTTTGCAACCTCAGCCCAAGCATTGTTTAAGTAACCAAGCCTTACACCCTTTGCAATAGCATATAAAATCATACAGGAGGCTGATGCTTCAAGATAATTGCCTTTGCGTTCTCCCTTATCAAGGACCTGATACCAAACTCCGGATTCTTCGTCCTGAACACTTTTTAATGCCTGTAATACATCTCTCAGCAAGGCAATTAAATCATTACGGTCTTTATGCGTTTCTGGAAGGAAGTCAAGGGTATCTACCAACCCCATAACAAACCAGCCCATTGATCTTCCCCAGAAATTCTTTGAATGGCCTGTCTCCGAGTTGCACCATGGCTGTACCTTCTTCTCATCAAATGCATGATAAAGGAGTCCCGTTTCATGATCTTTCGTGTTTTTGGCACATAGTAAAAATTGTTTTGTGATATCATCAAATTCCGCTTCCTTGCCGAACTCCTTTACATACTCAGCATAGAATGGGGAACCCATATACAGCCCGTCTAACCAAATCTGAAATGGATACACTTTTTTATGCCAGAAAACGCCTTCAGATGTACGCGGATGTGAATCCAATTGCTTTCTTAGAAGGTCTATCGCTTTTTTATACTTCTTTTCACCTGTTTCCTTAAATAAAGTAAGCAAAACCTTGCCATTATTTATATGGTCAATATTAAAATGATTAATGTCATATTCCCGGATTTCGCCATTGTCATTTACAAATGCATCCATATTTTTTTTCATATAATCAAAATACTTTTGCTTACCTGTTTTTTTCCAAACCAGCTCTGTCCCCTTTAACACAACGCCATAATCATATGACCATTTATCATTTTGCACTCCTTCACACAAAAGCGGTCTGCGCACGATAACAGAGTCAATCATTCTCTTTGACCAATTAAGTGTTGTTGTTTCCATCTTTATTCATCCCTTTCACCTATTCTTTTGGTTGGTAAATAAAATAATGAAAATCAGCATGTTTGTTTGTTCCTTGCAGATCCTGTACACATAATCCAATAAAGTTCCCAGTAAATCCGTTCCCTTCATCTGAAAGATGGGCAATACTGATCGGTCCTTCAATTTCTTGCCAATCATTTGTGTCAGTTGTATAAAAGAAGGTTGCTTCCGCATCTTTTACCACAGCTCTTAGTCTGCAGCTCGTTGTTCCTTCAATAGATATCCACAGATTTAGATGCTCAAACTCTCCCCAGACACATCTCATGATATTAAGGCATTTTCCTTTTTCCTCATCATGTGATAGATAGAAATAGACATAATTATCAGTGTTATAATAAAGAACAAGTCCGGCCATCTGTAAGAATGTTTCTGGTTCAAATTCTATTTCAGTTTCAGCCTCAAAAGAGAAATGCTGCTGCCTTCTTGCGATTAAATGTTGATCATGCAACGAATGAAGAGATTCCCCGCCTTTGATTCGCAAATATCCTTTTCGTTCTGATAATGAACACCAGCTTTCATCTGGTGCTTTGCGAAGCGTATTCCATGTTTTATGCAGGGATTGGCTCTTAAAATCATCGTGTTCATTTTGGTCTGGCGGAAAAGGATGCTGCGGGAGTTTAGGAGCTTTCACTTCAACCTGCGCTTCATTGCTTCCGCATTCCAGGCGAAGCCATCCATCTTCTGTCCACTTCACACGCTGGAGTGCTGTTTCACGGCCTAATATGGAATAGTTGCCATTGACGGGACGGCTGCATAAATGAGCCATAAACCATTCACCCGTTTGTGTACAGACTAAACTGCCATGCCCAGCCTTTTGCAATGGCAATTGTTCATCATATGCTGATGTTAACATCGGATTTAACGGATCTACTTCATATGGTCCTGTGATTTTTTTTGACCTGGCCACAGTAACGGCGTGAGTTTTTCCAGTTCCTCCTTCGGCTGTAATCAAATAGTAATAACCGTTTTGTTTGTATACATGTGGAGCTTCTGTTTTCCTTAATTCTGTCCCATCAAAGACTTTGTAGATTGGCCCCACTAATTTCCCCTCATCTGGTGAGTACTCTTGCATAACAATTCCAGCGGATTTATTCCTGCCATCAATCCGATAATCCCAATGAACATTTAAAAGCCATTTTCTCCCATCATCATCATGAAATAACGAGGGATCAAAGTTGCCGCTGTTTAAGAAGATCGGTTTTGACCAAGATCCTGTCATATCAGTTGCCGTAACCAAGTAATTATGGGCATCTTTAAACGGATACTTACTTCTCTTTACATCTGTGTACACTAAATAATACAACCCGTCATGATAGCTTAACGCAGGTGCCCAAACGCTGCATGAGTCCGGATTCCCTGTAAAATTTATCTCATCATTAACAATATTTGTAAGATGTCTCCAGTTTTGCAGATCCTTCGAATGATAGACAGGAACTCCCGGGTACCATTCAAAGGTGGAGGTTACGATATAATAGTCTTCCCCTGCACGAACAATACAAGGATCTGGATTAAATCCGGTTAAAATCGGATTTTTAATAAAAGATTCCATGTTTAATCTCCTTTCTTAATGAAAGGTCCTGCCTTCTGTAAAGTGAGACTTCCATCAGTGAGGATTTTCCGAAGTAATAATGTAAAAGAGCCGACTTTGCCAAAGGACTTGACATAGTAAGTCGGCTCTCTCCCACTGATGGTTAGCGAAACTAATCACGCTAAAATCGCCACATCCTGTGGCTCTCACCTGACTTGGACAACAATCCTTCGTCGGATCTTTACGGGCAGTAATCCTGTTCTTATCTTCTTAGATACAGATACACTCAAATCTTGATGAGGGTTTTTACTGCCCGCTAAGATTGGATAAAGAAGAAAGGACCTTCTAGTCGTTCCGTTAATTTTGTGCTTTCTTATACGCCTCTTCATATTCCTTCGTCATTGCATCTCCGCCAGATTTTTTCCACTTCTCTACTTCTGCATCAAAGCCCTTCTCATCAATTTCTCCCATGATGTATTTGATTGTCGCATCAGTAATAATTTTTTGTAACTCTGTTCCTCTTTCATTTGCTGTTTGTGAATCAAGCGGAACGGTAGGATCCAAGTCCGCAAATTCAGCATTTTCTTTGATTAATTCATTAACCAGTTGTTTAGAAGGGTCAGAATCTATTAAAGAATGAGTTATTTCACTTGGTCTTGAGCTGGAAAATGGCTGAACGTCTTTCTGCCATAAATCATCGTCTAAGATTTTAAAAGCTCCGTTTTCATCGGTTTCATAATGTGTCCCTTCAATACCGCCTGTCATGAGCATAAAGACTTCCTCATCGATTAAATCATTGACAAATTGCAGCAAGCGCTTCAATTCTGCCTCATTTTTAACCTCTGATTTTGGGAAAGCCATCAAGCCGCCTACTCCGCTATTTTCAGACCAAATATGATATTCGCCATCAGGACCTTTAATTTTATTAACTGGAACGATTTCCATTTCGTCTTGAATACCTTGTGCCAAGGTTTTTAAGTTTTTAATATCAACCAGACCTGTATAGATACCTGTTTTCCCTTGGGCAAATTTTTGCTGTTGATCTGTTTTAGCAGTTACGGCAAAATCTTGGTCTAAGTAACCATTTTCATATAATTTTCTTGAATAGTTCATCGTATCCTTATACGCTTGAGTCGTAAATTCCGGCGTAAACTTTCCATTTTCTTCAACCGCCCAGCCATTTGGTGTCCCAAAGTAAGAGCTTAACGTTTTGAAACTGCTGTATCTTAGATCACTTCTATCCCCAAAACCCACTGTGTCTGCTTTTCCATTTCCATCTGGATCATCTTCTGTGAACGCTCTCGCTACCTCGTATAATTCTTCTAACGTGGTTGGTACTTTTAGTCCTAAATTGTCTAACCAATCCTTACGTATTAATAGTCCAGAACGCGCTATATCTTTTTGAAACGGGACGCCATATAGTTTTCCATCAATGGATGCAGATGTGCGAATATCTTCAGAAATTAATTTCAAATTATCATAATCATTCAAATACTTTTCTACATCCCAAAACATCCCCGATTTTAAGGACTGTCTAACAGATGAGTTTGTCAGCATGGTTAAGGAAACCATGTCAGATAATTCCCCAGAAGCTAGGGCGGCTGTTATTCTTTCTTCTTTTGAAGCATCTGGAACCCAATTAAATTGAATGGTGGAATTAGTTGCTTCTTCAATCTCTTTTAACACCACATCAGTTGGCGGCGAAGGAGTGTGCAGAATTGCTGTCCAATTCACTTCAACTTTTGCTTCTGGATCATATACTTCAGAATTTCCGCTTGCTTGTTCATTTTGATTAGAACAAGCTGCAAGAAGAAGTTGCGATGCTACTAACACATTTACCGCTGCTAATTTTACAAAATTCTTTTTCTTTATCTTTTTCATATCAATAATTTTCCCCTTTCAGTACGTTGAGTTTTTTATAGACATCATCATACTCTTTTAGCATGATCTCCCCACGGAACTTTTCTTCGTTTTCTCATTTCCACCCCCTTAAACTTGTGTTAGAATCGATTCTCACTTTCTTGAATCCCTGCTTGGGTTTCAATTTTCATAAATACTTGATTTGTCATCCACATAACGGCGTAATTCCCAATACTAATCCCAAAGAATATGAGTGCGCCTGGATACATAAAGAGAATCAAATAGATCAGCGCCAATGCAACAAACAAAATCAATGTATACTGTAAATATGAGATTCCAAACAAGACAGAGCACTTCAGTTTAAGAATGGTGCTTTTCCAATCATAGTGGGCCATAATCGGAAAAACATAACAAAGCGAAACCATATAGATAAAACACACAAAGACAACTAATGCACGCAAGTAAAAGGACTGGACATATAAAAGATCAACATATAAAATCCAGCCGATGACAAAATAAATCACACCTATGACCGATGCTTCTTTAAAGCTGGAACGATATGTTTGCCAGAATGTCGTGAAAATAGGGATATCACTATTTCCTCGAATCCACTGCCTGATCACTGTAGTGAGTGCTAATGTAGAAGGGCCGATCCCCGCTAAACCTAACCCTAACAAGGTGAAAGCTATCCAAAGAACATTGAGGTAGACCAGCTGTAGAAGACGGATACATATTTCATTTAACCTCTCGGCCATTTTACTCACCAAGTCAACCTCCTTTCTATTAACATTTGATAACGCTGCCAATTAATTGTGTTAGTAAAGCCCGTCTTCCCCAAATTTCTTCGCTAATTTATTTGCTCCAATCACCAGGATTAATCCGACAATTCC
Organism: Bacillus sp. SA1-12; assembly: GCF_000981385.1. GTDB lineage: Bacteria > Bacillota > Bacilli > Bacillales > Bacillaceae > Metabacillus. The sequence goes on along the minus strand of NZ_LATZ01000010.1, from coordinate 39,003 downwards.
TTTAAATAAACCAACAGCTGTACTATAGCTTAATTGACCATTTTTCAATCCCGCTGTATAGACATAGGTATCGAATATTTCCATTGACTCCCGGTTAAGTGAGTTTAGCAGCAGGTAAACATGTTCAAACCCTAAATCCAATGTTTGCCCAATTTTTAAGATTAATAGAATAATAATAACTGGACGAATAGCCGGCAAGGTAACATGCCAGATTTGACGGAGTCTATTTGCCCCGTCCATTTTTGCTGCTTCATATAATTGTGGATCTACTGCTGTCACTGCTGCCAAGTAAATGATGGTTGACCAGCCCATTTCCTTCCAGATAATCTGCAGAATGTAAATTGCTTGAGTCCAAGCACCATCAGTTAAGAAATCCATCTTTTCTCCACCGGCAGTTGCAATTAATTCATTTACAACTCCGCCATCAACTGTGAGGAAGACGTAAGAAATCGATACAATAATAACCCATGACATAAAATGGGGAATATAGATAACGGTTTGGATTGTGCTTTTAAAAATTTTCCCTCTTACTTCATTTAACATTAACGCTAAGATGATCGGAATCGGGAAAAAAATAAATAAATTTAAAGCAAACAAAAACAACGTATTTGTTAGTAACATAAAAAACGTTGGCTCTGTAAATAGCCGAATAAAATGTTTCATTCCTGCCCATGGACTGCCGAGGACCCCTAAAAACGGCTGATAATCCTGAAAGGCAATGATCAGTCCTCCCATTGGCACATATTTAAAAATGATAAAGTACAAGAGGCCCGGCAATATCATAAAATATAAGTATTTGTTTCGGCCAATACTTGCGATGTTCTTTTTTCTTGTTTCCAGTTTAATTGCTTTCCTATCAAGTACAGGTTGATGGCCGTGTTGATCTTTTATAGGAATCATTGTCTCTCTCACACTTAAACCCTCCTTTTATTTTGTCAGTTACGAATGTTTCGTATAGATCAAAAGTAAAGGATTGTTTGGCATTCCGTCTACAATCATTCTGTAAGAAACAGGATTTTTAAAGCTGTGGTAAACGCTTACTAAGCGCGATCTGTTTTAATGATTACTTTTCATCTCTCATGATTACTTGAAGGAATTTTCTAGGTTTCTTCTATATTTTTTTTCAGTTTCATAATCATTGCCTATATAAAACTCATGAAGAAATGATTATAGACGTACTTATTTTTCCATTGCTATAGTAATGCTAGAAATAGAAGAAAAAAATAGCTATGGAGGGATCAATTTGAAGTATGAAAATTCAATAGGCAATCGTATCTTTAACTTTTTTAACTATACGATCCTGCTATTAATCGGGTTAGCTTGCTTTCTCCCATTTGTTAACGTTATTGCAAGTTCATTTGCAACATCGCAGGAGGTTGTTGAGAAAACGTTCATCCTTTTCCCAACAACTTTTACATTAGATGCTTATCACTATATTTTTTCGACACCGACGATTTTTAAGAGCTTCGCCGTATCAATAGGAGTCACAGGGGTTGGGACCTTCGTCAGTATGGTTTTAACCGCTTTTATGGCTTACGGCTTGTCCAGAAGATATTTATATGGAAGAAAGGCCATCAATTTTATTGTCGTCTTCACCATGCTGTTTAGCGGGGGAATGATTCCCACATACCTTGTAGTAAGAAATCTGGGGCTTATTGATTCCTACTGGGCGTTAATTCTTCCTGTCGCAATTAGTGCCTTTAACTTAATCATTATGAGAAACTTTTTTCAAGCGATCCCCGATAGTCTCGAGGAATCCGCAAAGGTGGATGGTTATAACGATATTATGATTTTCTTTAAGATTATTCTGCCATTATCACTTCCATCGATTGCAACGATCTCATTATTTTATGCTGTTGCCTATTGGAATGAATATACGAATGCAATTTTATACTTAAACGATTCCGGCAAATGGCCAATTCAAGTATTGCTTCGCCAGATTGTTATCGTATCCAGCGGCATGCAGGCCGACAATTCTGCTGTAGATATTGTTCCTCCTGCCCAAACAATCAAAATGGCTGTTATCGCAGTTGCAACCATACCTATGTTAATCGTCTATCCATTCCTGCAGAAGTATTTTGTAAAGGGAGCCTTTGTAGGTTCTGTGAAGGCTTAAGAACAAAAGTGCAAGCGCTTTAAATAACTTTGAGCAAATAAAACGATTTGGAATAGAAGCCGCTCTTTGCCTTCAATTCCAAATCCTCAAGACCTGGAAGGGGTAGTGAGCCCTGGCAGTCAAAAACACGGCGTTAATCGCCTGACTGCAACTTGCATTAAAAGAATTTTAATTTACTAAACGACAAAAAAGTTGAGCAGGAGATTTTCCTGCTCAACTTTTTAAAAGGATAGTGTCTCACCTCGATGTAAATCCCGGTATTTCCCTGGTGTCGTTCCTTCAAATTTACGAAAGGAACGGATAAAATTTTGCGAATTTTTATATTGCAGCTTTTCCGATATCTCTTTAACTGACATATTTGTTTCCTTCAACCATTTCTTTGCCATATCGTATCGATAAAGGGCAAGGTATTCGCTAAAAGATTGCTTGAATTCCTTTTTAAAAATGCTGCTTAAATAATTTTTATTATAATGAAGCCGGGCTGCGATACTTTCTAATGATAGCTCTGTATCAAATTCATTTTGAATAATATAAACAATTTTATCGGAAATGGTCTTATATTGAGAATCGGTACGCTCCGTAATCGCATTGATCATCGGATAAACGATTTTGTGTTTGACAAACATTTCAATTTCTTCAGATGTTTTCATTTCAGAGATCGCGTTATATAGTGTTTTATGATCTTCTATCATCAATGTATCCATCCCCACAATATGCATGAAGCTAATTAAATCATTTAAAAACCGCATGATATTAACTTCCAATTCATGAGGATTTGTATTATTTTTAAACAAGTCTGCCAGCAATAGATGCAAAGTTTCCTTTGCTTTATCATTTTCACCTAATTTAATCGCATCAAACAATTGATTTTCCAAGATTTTGGGAAAATAGGTTTTGATGTGATTATTTTTAAAAATGGAAGAAACACTTTCATAGAAAATAATGGATTCTTTTCCTACCTTTAAGCGGTATTTTAACGCTTCAATCCCTTGTCCCAGCGCTAATTTACTATCTGCCAGCCTTTTAAAAGGACTGCTTATCCCTATGCTTATCGTTAAATTAAAGATTTCCTTAACCGCTTTCTGTATCTTTTCAGCATACTGATTAATCACTAAAACATGCTGATCTGTTTTTGAATTTTGGCAAATAAAAATTGTTGCCTGGGTCTGCGAATCAATTACTGTAGGAGTTAGATGCTCTTCTTCGCCAATAATTTCTGATACAAGCTGGTTGATCGAAAACAATAGTACGTCTTTATCTTTCCTCGTATAGTTTTTGTTGTCTAAATGATCAAATTGGATGGCCAGCACATAGAGGTACTGCCAGTTTTGTGAATACTTAAAAGCCTGCAATTGCTCGCTGATTTCTTGCTCATTCATACGCCCATGAAATAGATTTAACATAAACAACGTCTTTAATTGTTCATATTGACTTGTGATAATATGTTCAAGTGATTGGTTTTTATTCATAACTTCACGAATCGATTTGCCAATAAGTTCAAATTCATCTCTATATTCATTCCTTTGCATTTTCGGAATGAATTTCTGCAGCTCACGAATCGGTTTAGAAAAATAGTCAGAACTGACATAGGCAATAATGACGGTAACGATTAACATAAAAACACTCATTAACACAGTGCCGATAATCGTTGGTTTCATCGCTTCGGAAAACTCCGAATCACTTATTTTCGTTAAGTAAATCCATCCATTATACCCTGATTTTGCATAGGCTACTTTATACTGCCCCACTCCTTGTATGTCAACTGGAATGACACTTGTCTGTCCTTGATGATCATGTGTTAGGTCATTGATGATTTTTTGATTGATCGCCTGTTCATCTGAATCACTCTGATAGATGAGTGTTCCATCTTGGCTATAAATATAAATTGGACTTGATTCAGCTTGTTTATAAAGAAGACTTGTTAATGCCTTTAATGGGATATGAACAATGAGAACACCATTCTTACTTGACTGATAATAGGGGGTTTGTTTTACAAGCTTAATCTCATTTTTTACCTTCTCTTCCTTTAACCATGTGGAGGGATGCTGGAGTGACAAGTAATGTGATGTTATGTAATCCTTCTCTGACTTAGTAAGTTCCTTTAATCCGTTTTGATTTATGACCCAATTCCCTTTTAAACTTACTAAATCAATTGTAGTTTGACTCGGTCCGAAGGAAGAGATATAGTTTAATTGTTTATCTATTGATTGATACGTGTCAAAATTCTTGACCGTTAACGTCTCGTTAATATATCTCTTGAATCCGGAATCATGAACATAGGAATTTAGAGCATAATCTAGTGTTTGTAATTTCTGTTCAAATGTATTCATAGTCTGAACGACATTTTCCTGCTTTTCTAATATGATTTTCTCTTCAAATGAATCCTTTGTAAAAAAATACGCAAAACCATTAAATAAGATCATGGCAAGAGTTCCTACTAAAACAAAAGGTAAAAAAATACGATAAAAATACTTTGGTTTATGTTTCATTGCTAATCAACCCTTCCCACCACTATTAAAACGCTTACATCTAAAATATTATATGACTCTCGTATTTTACCTGTCAATATACGTTAAACGCCCCATCATATTTCCCAGACAATATTATCTTTTTAAGATGGGTGAAGAAATTTCTACTAAAAAGAGAAGCGAACGCTCCTGCGAATGCTCCTCTTTATCATAATGGAATACTCACTTCACACTAGTTTATTAACGTATATCTCCTATTAAGGAAATGGCAGAGAACATTGCTGTATTATAATGATTAAAATCGCTCGTATTTTTGGCTGCATCTACAGCAAATCCGATATATATCTTTTCGCCCATCTTAATTTCTTTGCGGCCAACCTCAGTCCAATTTTCTCCGTCTTCAGAGGCATACCCTGTTAGGACATCCCCTTTCCTCGTGATTTTCAACCAGAAAGGAAGTGTTGTTCCCTTGATGGAAGGGACACCGATTTCCTCTGGCCGATCATATTCACCAGGAGCTAAAATAGCCTCTCCCTCTTTTGTACGTGTTGAAAAATGGACAGAATAAGGCGTGTCTTGTTGATCCGCTTTTACAACAGATGAACTAATAATCGCTGTTGCGGCATTTCTTTCAAGACTGTCACGTATCATTAATCCAGAAATGGCATTATTGTCAACTCTGGTTAGGGAATCAATTTTTGCAATTAGTTCTGCATCTCCCTTCACTTCTTTAAAAGCAAAGTGGAAAGCATCAGCCTTTTGATCAATACGTCCTGAGCCCTTGACCGTCAGTCCATTTGCTGTTTTCGTGGTGTTTCCTTTTATTGGGACATTTCCAATATCTTTAGCTTTCCAACCACCAGTCTGTTTAAATGTGTTAACATGGATCGGCATAGAAGTCGTTTGAGTGGCATTTCCATGTATATCGATTGCTTTAGCGGAAATATACCAAGTGCCATCAGGCGCATTCTCCCAATTAAAATCGAAATTCCCCTTTGCAGACTCGCCAATTTTCACATCATTCTGGTAATACTCTACCTTGGAAATACTCTGTTTATCCTCTAGCTTTACGTTTAGTTTAATCGTTGAACCTGCTTTATACACTTCGTTTAATTTAGGTGAAAGCAGCTCTGCCTCTGGATTAACAGGTTTATAATCCATATTTACAAGGGAATGCAGATATAATTCCAAATTTGAATACCCTGATGCTGAAATCTCTTTTCCATCCCCCTTATCATGAGGGTTTAATCCGTTTGCGTCCTCCCACTTATCTGGGATTCCATCATGATCTGTATCAATTGGCGCCTTAGCAGATGTTAATTCTGGATATCCCCCTGTTTCCCATTCATTATTAATAAATCTGCCGGTTCCATTTCTGACATCACCTACAATCCGAGCATCAACAGCATCTCTGCGCGGATAGGTTGCACCTGATTTTTTTAACACTTCTTCATAGGCTTTTTCTGCAGTTTTTATGTTTAGTGAGTCATGGCCTAGCACTTTATACGGTGTGTCAGCAAAGATTGTACCAGTTTTTATGTCTTCAATTCCTAATGTATTATCTTCAGTCACAGCTTTATTGCCATCCATATAATTACCCTTTATATAAAACCAACTGGATTTGCCGGTTTGACCAGGACTGACAACACGCTTCATCACCATGTCATGTGTCGATGGACCAGGCTTGTAGTAATTATTGATGATATTATTCTCTTGATCATTTCCGCCATATGTTGAATTAAAGCCCCAATTATAGATCACATTGTTTACCATATCGGTGCTTGATACAGGGTGAAGTTTATTCCCTGTATTGCCTAGTGCAGGAAGGCGGCTAGTATGGCTGGCGATTAAATTATTAGCAAAGGTTGCATTCTCACCGCCCCAAATTCCGCCATAACCATGTCTTCCTTTTGCATGTCCTGAAATATACAGGCTCTCGCTAATAATGCTCCATTGCAGGGTTGTATTATCATTTCGATAAAAAGAGAGCGTCTCATCTACAGACCAGCTTGTAGAGATGTGATCAATCATGGCATTTTTGACATCACGTCCGCCAAAAGCATCAGGCTCTGTTTCAAGATTGGCACTGCCTGGTCTAAATCTCATGTAACGAATCATAATATTTTCAGATCCAGAAATATCAGTGCCAAAGCCAGCTACAGTAATTCCATCACCTGGTGCCGTTTGCCCGGCTATTGTAAGATTCTTTTGTTCAATTCTTAATTGCTGCTTAAGATGAATTGTTCCCGATACTCTGAAAACAATCGTTCGATTTCCTTGACTGACTGCGTCTCTTAATGATCCTTTTATTGGTGTTTCTAAACCATCATAATCCTCTAAGGTTGTTACCTCATAGACATCTAAGCCGCGTCCTCCGCTTGTATACATTCCCCCTCCTTCTGCTCCCGGAAAGGCTAAGACTTTATGATTCTCCTCTGCAGCCTGACCTTCTTGAATAATGAATGAAAACTCCCCTAATCCAAAACATAAAATGACTGCGGAAAGAACAAGAAACACCTTTTTCCACTCCAATTCCTCAACTCCTTTAAACATTTACTTTTTATTAATAGCGCTTACATTTTTGTGGACTATGTTACAAAAATAAAGCGATATTTATTTTTAAATCAAAGATCGGTCATCATAGAAAGAACAAAGACGAGGAATGTAATAGAATCTTAGCTTATAAAGACATGTAACGGATATAATCATAACGTTAGGAGAGGAATCAACACGGGGCTTTCCAACTGAAATCTGAAAGAATGAGCATCCTCAAATTAAATGATTATCTACAGAAAGAAAAGCATAAGAAAAAAGAGCCCTATTGTGGACTCTTTTTTACCTTAGTGTAAAGAAAGGCTAATCAATTAAGCCAGTACGGAAAGTCTTTCCTTCACTTGTTCTTCAGTTAAACCATGTTCTGCTACATATCTGTTTCTTGGGTGAACGCGGCATTCATGGCTGCAAGAACGCATATATTTATCCTCATTTTCTTCTGAGCAGAGTATTTGTTTATTACATTCAGGATTAGCACAATTTACATAACGTTCACAAGGCTCGTTTGTAAAATAGTCCTTTCCAACAACGACAGGATTTACTTGATTGACGGGTACACTTATTCTTTCGTCGAATACATAGCACTGTCCATCCCAAAGCTCACCCTTTATTTCCGGGTCTTTCCCATAGGTTACGATTCCGCCATGGAGCTGGGCAACATCTTCAAAGCCTTCTTTACGTAACCAGCCGGAGAATTTTTCACATCGTACGCCGCCTGTACAATATGTTAAAATCTTTTTTCCTTCAAATTGTTCACGATTCTCACGAATCCAGTCTGGCAGTTCTTTGAATGTTTTAATATCAGGCTTAATCGCATTGCGGAAATGCCCTAATTCATATTCATAATCATTTCTGGCATCAATAATAACAGCATCTTCCTGCTGCATTGCTTCATAAAATTCCTTTGGACTATAATATTTGCCAGTTAACTCAAGCGGGTTCACATCTTCTTCTAATCTGAGCGTAACAAGCTCTGGTCGAAAACGCACATGCATTTTTTTAAAGGCATGACCATCTGCCTCATCTATTTTATATACCATATCTTTAAAGCGGGGATCCTCTTTCATATATGCCATATATTGATCCGTTTGCTCAACTGTACCAGACACAGTACCATTAATTCCTTCATTAGCAATTAAAATTCTTCCTTTTAACCCAATGCTTTTACAAAATTCTAAATGCTGTTGAGTATATTCTTCAGGATTTTCGATTGTTACATAATGATAATATAATAAAACTCGATATTCTTTGTTCTCCATAAATTTTTCCACCTTCTATATTTATATTTGCAAGATATAACGTACAGAGATGTTTACTTGCTTGTTACTTCTTTACAAAAGGAGATTATTTGTATAAAAAGTAACATCTTATTAAAACAAAAATATTAAATAAATGCAACCCTTTGGTACTGGTTGATGTAACCAATTAGGCAGGAAGTTGCTGGAGACACAAGAGAGCACCTGAAGATGTAAGTCATATAAAATCTTATATTTAAAAAACACGGTCCTAATGAACCGTGTTTCCAACCATTATGAAAAGTCTTTATCATCCTCAATCCACTTTGTTACTTCTGAAAAATGTTTTCTTTTGCCTTTAAGCTCTTTCATATCCGGATAGCCAATATAAATGAAACCAAGCATTTCTCCGTGATCAGATAAGCCAAATTGTTTTTTTACTTCTTGTGAATAACATACATTTCCGGTTCTCCAGATAGCGCCTAACCCGAGTGCATGGGCAGCTAGCAGAATATTTTGAATCGAAGCATTTACTGCAGCATATTCTTCTTTTACTAAGACTTTATGATTAATTGTCGGCTCAACTGCTACGGCAATCACAACTGGTGCTCTCAATGGTTTTTGCTCTTCTTTTAACAGCCTTTTTTGGCTTTCCTCACTGTTAAGGTCATCCAATGACTTTTCAACAATTGAAGCAAGGGTTTTACCGAGTTTTTTTCTTCCTTCTCCTGTTAAGACAAAGAACCGCCAAGGCTCTGTTCGATGATGTGCAGGCGCATATGTACCTGCTTCAAGAATTTGATGAATTAGTTCTGTTGGAACTGGATCTGGTTTTACGATACCAATACTTCTTCTTGTCATTATCGCTGTCATGACATCCATGTTTTATCACCCTCCTGTTTCTAGTTCTATCATATTCATGAATTCATTATAATTCACCTATCCATTATTGATTGGCAAATCACTACATGTTTTTAAGTAAGATAAAAAATAAGACTGTTTTCGCAAACTTTGTTGTATTTACCAAGTAGTGCGACTAGTTAATTTCCAATCCAGTTGTTCGCTTTCCGCGGGGCGGGCGGTGAGCATCTTCGGCTTAAACGCTGTATAAGTCTCACCTGTCCCGCTGCTCCCGCAGGAGTCTCGCATATCGTTCCAATCAACCTTAAACAGTTTTAATCGGTCAAATAATCTATTAAAAACAAAAGAGCCAAAAGGAAAAGAAGTTGTAACAGGTAGGGTCAGAACCTACCTGTTACAACTTCTTAATTATTACCCTAATAAGAGTTCGTTCACATTTAAAGTAATTATTTTGATAAACCAAGGGTAAAATCGATTTTTTCTGCATACTGTGGGAAATCAATTAACGGATTTCTATTTTTTTGAATTTCGAAAATAGCCATATTTCGGTGTTTTTCATAGATTGACACTGGATCATCTAAATGCCATTTCACCAGCATTTCTACGTCCTCTTTGCGATATTGGCTAATCTCTCCTGGATATCTTAATAAAAAATATAAAGTGGCCCGGGCAGCCTCGCCTTTGCCGCTTTCAGGCTCAAATTTATTTTCCTCATATTTTCCGCAATTTGTTTTAATCGCTCTCAGCTGCATTTCTGGGGAATAATCAATGAAGTCAAAATAAGGCAAATTTGATCTTGTTGAGTTACATTTAATTTCACAGGTGAATAAATGGTGCAAATCACCTCTCATAGGGTTATCCTTTTCAAACCAGGACTGCGGAACGACATGCTCACAATTGTACATATTCTCACTTTCAATCAAGGCGATTTTTTCTTGAAGCGCTTTGTCGTTCTCTGTTTGAATCTTGATTAACTTTTGAAAAGCTTCATTCCTTTTCAGTTCTGCCTCATAATCTTCTATGATCACTTGCTCAGGATCCTGTTTTTCACCTGAATAAATACTCTTCAACTTTCCGTCCAATTGAAGATCAACCCATGAATATAGAAGGTTTCTTGTCTCGGAATTGTAAGGAAGCTTATTTTCATGTGTATTTGTTACTAAGAGATTTAATTGGTTATACAGATCCTTTTGGTCTGCTTCGAATTGAATGCCGCGATAATAGTCATTGACTATATTCAAATCCTGCTCTGGATCATAATATTCCTGCTCATTCTTAATTCGCTTTCTATTTTGCTCCAGCCTAATTAACATCGCTTTTACATCTGTAGATTCATTCATAGCTCCGATTCTGCTTTCTCCCATCTCATTCACCTCTCTCGTTTATTTAAGCTAAGGCGATGATTCAATTGATTTTATAGCCAAAAGATTATTTTTGATTATCAGTTACTTGAAATCGGGCTACATTGATAATTTCGTAGATTTTTTCTACTAAATTTAATAAGAGGAACCCATTTCCTTCTGAGCTTTTTCTGTTTCCCAATGGTAAAGTTCGTCTTATAAGCTGGGCATAGATTTCGGATTCAATAAGAGAACGATCAAACTGTTTTTCAGTTAAGTTAATAAGTAAAGCGATAGCACCTGCTACATGGGGAGTCGCCATTGAGGTTCCAGAGAGCGCTGCATATTTATGATCTAAATAAGTTGAAACAACCTCTACACCAGGAGCCACAAGGTCGACTTCCGTATTCATATTTGTAAATGGCGCAAGCCTTAAATCATTGCTTACTGCCCCTACTTGAATAACCTCGTTATAGCTTCCCGGATAAGAATATTCAAAGGTATCCTCTCTGTCGTCACCTTCATTTCCAGCGGCAACTACAACAGATACATTTTTATTAACAGCATTTTGAATCGCTTTGTGCAATTCAGGAACGTCCTCTGGACCGCCGAGTGACATTGAGATAACTCGAACTCGTTGATTTTGCGGACCACGCCAATCAACCGCATAGTTTATGGCATCAATGATCCAATCATAATTACCGGAGCCTTCCTCTGACAATACCTTTAAACATAAGAGTTTCGCTTTTGGTGCAACCCCAACCACGCCATTATTATTCAAACTAGCAGCAATGGTGCCAGATACGTGAGTACCATGGCCGTTATTATCCTCAAATGAGTCAGGGTCACCATTATAGTCAGTTGTAAAATTTCGTCCACCAATAATCTGATCTTTAAGATCTGGATGATCAATGTTAACACCAGTATCAATAACAGCTATGACAATGTCTTCGCCTTGGTTGCTTTCTTCCCAAATAACAGGGGCCTGTATTAAACTAACACCCTTTGGAGTTTCGTTCGTTTGTTCAATGATCGAATTAATCGTATAAGGAACCAATTTCATTTGTAACGGTGTTTTTTCCATTTTTCTCCTCCTAGTAGCGGGAATTTTTACTGACCTACTCTATGTATACCAAATTATGGCTAAAATTCAAATAGAAAGAAAGAATCATTAATCTCTCAATACGAAGTATCATTTCATATTATTTATGACTGAAGTCATAGGAAACATTAAAAAGATAAGTATTTTTTTAAAATGATAGTTCAGTTAATAACAAAAGAAGACGATCTATATAGGGCACTGTCCCCTTTGAGATCGTCTCTTCTTAGTGTTACCTCTTTACTTTAGGCTTGATTGTTGTTTTGAATAGGCAATTTTAAAATTTGCCGTTGATTCCGCTGCAGGAGCTCATCTTAAGCGGGTGGTCTGAAAGCCCCTCCACGCTGTGCATATGTTTTGGTCTTCCTTCTACCGTGCTCCCGCAGGAGTCTCACATATCCGTTCCATTCAACAAATGGCAGAACAATATAACACAGCATTATTTTAAAAGGAACAAGAATTTTAAATCATTTTTCCAACTGAATTTCCTGGATCAGCTATTTAAAAAGTAATAACTCCAATAAGCAGTGCAACGGCAATCATAACAAAGCAAGAACCTAACGCCCATTTAAAAATAAATTTCTGATGATCACCAAATTCAACTCCTGCCATCCCTACAAGTAAATAGGCAGAGGCCATTAGCGGGCTCATGGCATGAACCGGCTGACCTAATATCGATGCACGTGCTATTTCAACCGGGTCGACACCATAAGCTGCGGCCGTTTTTGCTAAAATTGGCAGAACGCCGAAATAATAAGGATCATTCGCCATAAAATACGTAAATGGGATACTTGTGACAGCCGTAATAACGGCAAAATACGAACCCCATGTTTCAGGAATAACGGCAACTAAACTGTTCGCCATAGCATCAACCATTTCGGTTCCAGATAAAATGCCTGTAAAGATACCTGAAGCAAACACTAAGCCGACAACAGCTAGAACATTTCCGGCATGATTAGCTATTCTCTCTTTTTGATCATCTAAACTTGGGTAATTAATCATAAGGGCAACAACAAGCGCTATCATAAATAAAATTGGCAGCGGTAAAACAGATAATACTAAGCAAACAAGCAATGCAATCGTTAAGATTAAATTAACCCATAACAGCTTTGGCCGCTTGTGGTCCTCATATTCTAATGCAGCACTTTGTTCACTTAAGGCGAGATTTTCATTGTTCGAATAATGAATCTTTACAATTCCTAATCTTTTACGTTCCTTCTTTCCGAGGATAAACGCAGTAAATAAGGTCCATAAAGCACCGCCAAGCATAACAGGGATTAGCGGGGTAAATACATCTGCTATATCAAGCTGCAACGCACTAACAGCTCTAGCTGTGGGACCGCCCCATGGCGTCATATTCATAAAGCCAAAGGAAAGCATGGCAATACATGTTAAAATAAGCGGATTCATGCCAAGGCGTTTATAAAGCGGAAGCATGGCTGATACGGTAATCATATAGGTTGTTGTCCCATCACCATCCAGTGCAACCATCATAGAAAGAATAGCTGTCCCTAATACAATTTTTAATGGATCACCTTTTACAATCCTTAATATTTTTGAAACAAGCGGATCAAACAAACCGGCATCAATCATAATTCCAAAATATAGAATCGCAAACATTAACATGATACCCGTAGGAGCAACTTGTTTGACCCCTTCAAGCATCATTTCACCTATTTCATTCCCAAACCCTCCAAATAAGGCGAACAAGATTGGGATAATAATTAACGCTACTAATGCAGACATGCGCTTCGTAATAATTAGAAACATAAATACACCGATCATCAAAAATCCTAATATGGCTAACATTTTATAGTCTCCCCCTCACTTTCAATCATACATAATGACAAATATTCAATATTTTCAATTTAGTAGTTTCATTGTAAGGGAGCGAGAAGAATCTGTAACCGTTTTCAAATTATTGTTCGTTTAATTTTTTTCGGAGGTTTTGTTCATTTTGTACATGGGTTGATTGAGTAAGCACAACGTCCTGAATGGGATGCTCTGAAATCATTTGTAGAACAATGGAGGCTGTCTCAAAGGGGTCAGACCCTTCCTGAGACAGCCTCTATTACAGATCGTTTATTCATTTTCATTAGTGCTTCCTTTGGTTGTACCCCAATTAATAACTGGTTCAGATGGATTTGGATCATGTTTCATAAGGAATGTTTGTAAGCCTGCCAAGTCATCCGTGTTGATAAAATCTACACCTGCGTTCAAAAGTTCATGCCAGATTGATTCCCGCTGAGGAGAAGCAATATCAGGTGTTGCCCAGAATCGAACTTTTTGTCCGTTAGCATGTGCTGTGGAAACAATGTCGTTTAACTTCTCTTTTTCTGATTCAGGCATCTCACCGACACCAATCCATGTGAAATGCTTCGTCCAATTATCACTTATAATCGGCATAAATTCATTTGAGGCATCTGTCCCAAGGTCGCTCATTCTCCCGTCATAAGCTGTATATCGAACAGTCTGGTTTTCCATTAGATCGCGAGGGCGATTTCCTGAAATATAAACGGTTACTGCACCTGGTTTCACACCTGAAGGAGTAAACTTTGTCAGCATTTCTTGATAAGCCTGAAGCTGCTTATGAATAATACGGTAAGTGGACTCTCCTTCTGATTTAATATCAATCCAAAGAGTAAATTCATAGCCATAGTCGGTGTAAACAGATCCGTGGTTACGTTTCACTCTTTCATTTAGCTGGTCTAGATAAAGAGATTTTAAGGTACGGTCAGGACTCACATCCTCTTTATCATGTGCCACAAGCAATTCTCCATCGACAAGCCATACGTCTGCTTCAACACTTGTAAACCCATGATCTAAAGCATCCTGTAACGGACGAGTATGTTCATAATCATTATGAGCGTGAGCTTTTGCCAGAGGTATAGCTGAAACTTGATCCGTTTGTTTTTGATGGTTTACTGCCGCTGCAGATCCTTCAGTGAACGGTGCCACAAACGCCGTGATGATTACAGTAACCAATAACAACCATTTTTTCATTGTGTTCTTCCTCCATTGTACTTTTTTTCTAGATTAAACTGTCAAGACAAGCTTTTGTTTTCGCCGATAAACTACTTTTGATAATAGGACACTACATTCGTATAGAAATAGAAGCGGGATGACGACAATAACGTCTGAAACAAAATCCGGCGGAGTGATAAGAACGGCTGTTAAAATAAGGGCAAAATAAGAATACTTTCTCGCCTTTTGTAATCTGTATGGATTTAACACCCCAAGGCTAGTTAAAAACATAATAATCACCGGAAGTTCAAACAGAAAATCAAATGGGAGAATGATATGAATCATAAATTGAAAATATTTCTCTGTTGTGAAAAAGGTCATAAACATATTTTCTGATAGGGATAACAAGAAGTTAAATACCGTTGGGAAAATAACAAAATATCCAAAAGAAATCCCTGCTATAAATAGAAGAAACAAAGCTGGAATATACGCGAGCGTTACTTTCCTTTCCTTCACATTTAATGCTGGCCGAACGAAGAGCCAGGTTTGATGCGCTGTAATCGGGATCGTACCAGCAATAGCGATGATTCCTGCCAGCATAAAATACACCCATAAAATGTCACTGGGACCTAAAATGGCAAGCTTCATTGGTAAATCCTGAATCAACAAACTGTATATATCCTGTACATAGATAAAAGATAGGATAAATAAGAGAATAAAACTACCAAGTACGATCAGCAGTCGTTTTCGCAATTCACTTAAATGATCAATAAGATTCATCTCAATATTATCCATTATTTACAATCACCTTCTTGTTGATAAAAAGGAGATGCTAGTATGAAATAGCTACCAACATCTCCTCTTTTGAAAAATATTTGTTAAACGGCCTTCTGTTTTTTCGCTTTCTCTTCTGAACTCTGTTCATCGTCTGAAACTAGTTCACGAGTTGATTTTTTAAATTCTCTTAATGTTGAACCAAAAGCACGGCCTATTTCAGGCAATTTGGATGGACCAAAAATAATTAAGGCAATGACGAGAACGAGAATTAATCCTGGAATTCCTATATTCTGCAACATGAGCATTCTCTCCTTTTGTTACATCGCTTTTTTAGCTGCTTGTTTCCGCTGGGATATAAAATTGTATAACTTAAAATTCGCTTGCTTTGAACAAATTCGGCATGTAAAATTTCTGCTTTGCTCCTCTGGTATTGGCTGTACATGTGGAAGATGGATCATTCGCAAGCCTTTATTGACATGATTTTTACAGACGAGAATCACGTAACATGCACCTTCCTTAGCTAATGGAAATGAATGAAGGTGCAAGCGAGCGTACCCGTCTGCATCCTTCTATTCAGTTAAGTAGTCCGTAGTTCACTAGCTTCTTTACTTTAAAACTATTTTTTGATTGAAAACTTATTATTTGAATGATCCGCCTTGAACAGCTACCAAGCAAGAACGGCCAAATTTGTAACCTGGATATGGATTCCAAGTAGAAGGATGCTGTACATCCAAGAATAAAGTACGTTCATCTGGTGTTAACCAAGGACCCGTTACTTCACAGCCTTGTGGGCCTGAAGCAAATTGGAACGGCTCGCCATAATTTTCACCATCGGTCGGAATCATGAATACACCGCAGTTTTTATAGTCTGCATAAACATTCTCTTCAGTTGCGGCATAGTCCTCAACTACCCACAGATTTCCTTCACTATCAAAATGAAGATTATCTGGACAAGTAATGCCGCTTTCACCACCGCCTGCCACAAATACTTGGAATGTAAACTTATCACTTCCATGATCACCATCAGCAGGAACAAAACGAACGATTTGGCCATGAAAATTTCCGTGTCCAGTATTGTTTGTCAATGATAAAAATACACTTCCGTCATGAGGATGAATTTCTACGTCTTCTGGACGGTCTAATTTGGTTGCACCAACAGCAAGTGCTGCTTCACGCGCATGTGTTAAAACATCTGCCTGGCTGGTAAAGAATTTTTTACCGTCTTTTACGTAATTTTGTAACTTTGTATTTGTTGCATAATCCAGAGCAACCCATGCCTGTTGACCAAGGTTTGCCACATATAATGTTCCGCTTTCTAAAATATCGAAATTGGCTGCACGGTTGTTTCGATTGAATTTTTTGCTGCTAATAAATTTATAGAAGCATTGATCTTGTGAATCATCCCCCATGTAAACGACAACTCTTCCATCATTTGTAAGTCCCATTGCCGCATTTTCATGCGCAAAACGCCCAAGAGCGGTATGTTTTCGAACCGGCGCTTTCGGATTAAATGGATCTACTTCCATAACCCAGCCATAATGCTCATTTGTAAAGTTCGGCCAGCCATAATCGTCTGCATATTCCGTATTTTCTTCACAAGAAAGAGCAGTATTCCAAAGAGTACGCCCGCCACTGCAGTTTCCAAGTGAGCCCTCTACCGTTTTTGCTCCATTTACTGCACTGCTTCCAGCTGCAGGACCAGTTAATTGAATAGGAGTTGTCCCATCTACACGGCGGTTATATTGATCATCCTTCACTAACTTCCATTGGCCTTTTTCTTTTTTTACATGAATAACAGATCCGCCAACTGCTTCTTTTTGCATAGCTAATAACTTAGGATATTTGCTAAGATCCGATTTTTTATATGTATCTTTGTTAATCCCTAACATTTCTAAATAGTTATCTGGTTCAGGGAACTCATGATTTACCCATATTAATCCCTCTTCCGAATTATTTCCGCCTTCTAAACTATCAATTGGGAAATAAACAGTAAGGTCTGCTGCGTCTCCAAACTTCTCTCCTTTTGAATTAATCACATCACCATATGAAGCAATGATGTTATAGTGATAGCCCTTTGGAAGTACGAGGTCATTTTCCCATGTGCGTCCAATTTCCTTAAAAGGAGCTGTAAGAGATTTACCTTTTCCTTTAGCTTGTCCATCCATTAAATGATTTGCGGTCAACGCATCTGCTTTATGTGCCAATACTCCTAAGCCAGAAGATGCAGCTACTAATGCTGCTGTACCGCTTCCCACATAAGTTAAAAATTTACGACGATCCATCGATTCACTCGCTCCTTCAGTGTAAGTAATAGTTTGATATGCTTATATAAAAAGTTTATTTATGTAATATTAAGCGAGTATTAACAAGGCTTATAGTCTTTGTAAATTGCTGTAATTCAGGAATATATACTTAGAATGAATTTTGAACCTCCTCCTTTTTTCACACTCTAAAAGAATTTTGTCGAATACGATGCGAGATTTGTAGTAATTTTTCGAATGTAGATAAATAGGGGCAGGAAAAAAGTAACAGTCGAGTCTTTTTATTTTTTTACAGAAAATTAAAATGACCTTAATAAATTAACACTTTGATCATCTTCAATTAATAAATAAAAAAAGAAGAAGGAATTTGGTGAAATGAGGAGAGAAAAGATACGTGAAAGGAGTTACCTCTAGACAGAAAAGCAAGACGTAGGGAGGCTGTCCAAAGGACCAGACCCATTTGTGACAGCCTCTAAAATTTGTTTGGTATATCTTTTGTTTGAGGGAGAATATTATTTCAATTTTGATGTTCTCCCATTACTGTGAGTGTTAGTTTGCGGCAGCTGCTTGATGGTTCTGTGTTGCGGAGAGGATGCCGGGTGCTAAATGTAAAATCCCATTTCCTTGAAAACGTCGGCTGTATTCCAGTGAAATGGTTCTTTTAATAAGCTGTGCATAAATTTCTGGCTCTGTCAGCGGACGCTCAAACTCTTTTTCACATTGCTGAATAATGAGCGCTGCTGCAGCGGAAACATGAGGCGTTGCCATCGAGGTACCAGATAAGACAGCAAACCTATTGTTCAGATAGGTTGATAGAATGTCTTCCCCAGGTGCAACGAGATCGATTTCTTTATTGGTATTACTAAATTCGGAAATTTCCTTTTGCAAGTTAACACTTCCAACTTGGACGACTTCAGGATATGCCCCTGGATAGGCGTGTTCATCTGTATCATTTTTTCCATCGCCCTCATTACCTGCTGCACAAACAACAAGAATATGTTGATCGACCGCTTCTTTTATTGCTTGATGCAGATCAGGCTCATTGTCTTTTCCTCCTAAGGACATTGAGATAACACGTACACGTTCACCATTAGGTCCCTTCCAATTTGTAGCATAGCGGATCCCTTCTATAACCCATTTTGTATCTCCGTAACCTTGACCCGCCAATACTTTTAAAACAAGAACCTTTGCCTTTGGTGCTACTCCGATTACTCCGGAATCATTTTCTTCGGCGCAAATGGTTCCACATACATGAGTACCATGTCCGTTATAATCAATAAACTTTTTCGGATCGCCATGATCGTCTGTTGTAAAATTATAGCCATCAATAATTTGATTTTTTAACTCTGCATGGTTAGAATCACAACCTGTATCAAGAACCGCTATGACAATGCCATCGCCTTTAAGCCCTTCCTCCCAAGCAGCAGGAGCACCGATTAATTCAATACCCGGTGGAATAACATTTGTGTCTTTAACGATTGTTTGAATGGTAAAAGGAATTAAACCTACTTTACTCATGTGATTCCTCCTAAAAGTTTATTTAAAAGCGACATAATTCCATATATCCCTAAGTACCATGAAAAAAATTTGCAATTTTTTTGAATTTTCCCTCATATTTTGTTTAGATTTGTATTATAATTTACTCGTAGCACATTTTTTTTGGCGGTTCCCTTAAGGGAATCGTCTTTTCTTTTTAGGTTTTCTTCTTAACTCATCGATATTTTTTAATCCAAGTGTGATGGAAGAGAAAAGTGTGGCAGCAGCAACTAACAATTTAATAAGAAGCTCTAACCACTCCAACACAATTATCACCTCCTTTTTACAAAAATAGCCCTACACAGCAATGGGTTGACTGGTAAGGCTAGTAAATATGAAACAATTAATATCCTTTGGGTACTATAAGGATAATTATGGAATATATGTCTCTTCCATTGTACCATGTCCAAGAAGATTCGGCATTAATATTATGAATTTTCATACAATTATACCGTAAATTGGATACTCCACGATTAGCTACCACTTACTTAATTCCTATATTAAAAAAGCGGACTAGGTATTTATTCACATATATTTTTTCACACCCAAAAATCTAATCACATTATGTCACCTTATAACCCCCATAAAATAAGAGTTTTTTCATAAATAGTGTATTAGATAATGGATAGTCATCTACTATAGTACAAAACGAATAAGCTGCTAAGGAGAGGTACAATTGAATTCATATGTTAAAGATGCTCTATTAGAATGGAAGGAAGAAATGCTGCAGCAAAAACGTGAAATTGATGAGGAATATGAAAAGATTAAATGTGACCTTCAGCTCTACTCCTATAAATCCGGGATAACTAAGCAAGTCATTCAATCCACAATAAATGATGAGATCATTACTAATATTAAAACAGCATATCATATTCCTTTTGTAGAAAAATATGAAGAACTGAAACAATATATAAAGGAATTAGAAGAAAAGCGAAAAGTATACCAAATGTTTGTGGAAAAAATTGAAAAGGTAAGCGAAACTGAGGATAATGAGGCTTGATTCTCATTGATGCATTGGTTTAAATTTTGATTCTCTTTCCCATACTTGTTACTATAAATACAAATAATTTCCATTGATGGGGAGAGAAACAATGTATAAAATATGCATTTTGCTTATACTATTATTATTGTTTACTGGCTGTTCATTAGATAATGCTCAAAAAGAGACAAAACAGGATCAAGAGGTTGAAGAAGCGGTTGCAGGTTCCATGGAAATCATCGCGACCAATTTATCGATCCCTTGGACAATTACAAAACAGAATGACATGTTCTACATGACTCAACGTGAAGGGAAGTTAGTCGCAATTAACCAAAAGTCAGGAAGTGTGATTCCACAGAAGTTAACTCTCACTAAAGCAGTTCTGCATGATGGTGAAGGCGGACTTCTCGGTTTTGTGCTAGCCCCTGATTTTAAAACAAGCCAGCAAGCTTTTGCCTACCATACATATACACAAGATGGACAGACAAAAAATCGCGTTGTGATTCTTCAAAAGAATGAAAACACGTGGACTGAGACAAAGACACTATTGGAAAAAATCCCAGGCGGGCGAATTCATAATGGCGGAAGAATGCGGATCGGTCCTGATGGAAAGCTTTATGTGACTACCGGAGATTCCGGAGTTGCAGAGCTATCACAGGATCGGAACAGTTTAGCCGGAAAAATCCTTCGCATGAATTTAGATGGATCAGTTCCAGGAGATAATCCATTTCAAAACTCCTATATTTACACATACGGACACCGAAATCCTCAAGGACTGGCTTGGGATGACAAGGGGAATCTATATAGTTCTGAACATGGTCTAAGCGCTCATGATGAAATTAATCTTATTAGACCTGGCAGTAACTATGGCTGGCCGGTTATTCAAGGCGATGAAGAGTCACCTGGCATGGTGAAACCAATCTATCATACTGGTAATATTACATGGGCACCATCTGGAATTGACTATCATGATGGAAAACTTTATATTGCAACCTTAAGAGATTCCAAAATCCGCAGCTATGACATAACCTCTGAGTCAGTCAGCATTGTACATGATAAGAGCGGCAGAATGCGCGATGTATATATTGAAGATACTCAATTGTATACAATTACGAATAATCGTGATGGCCGGGGGACTCCACAGAAAGATGATGACAAATTAATAAAAATTGAACTTTCTTCTCAAGAGTAATACTGAATACTTTTCAGCGGAAAATGCAAAAATGAGGAATCGCATAGCGGATTCCTCATTTTTTATTCTAACAGATTTTAAACAGTTATTGGACTTAACAATACATCAACTAATCGATCCATACCCAATTTTATCTTTTCAGGTGTAGAATGACTAAAGTTTAATCGGAAAGTATTGTACTTAGGCTGATTGACATAGAATGGGGCACCAGGTACAAAGGCAACACCTTTTTCTACCGCACTTTTGAGCAAAGTCGGTGTATTTAAATGCTCCTGCCCTTCTACCCACAAAAACATTCCGCCTTTCGGCTCTTTCCACGTAAATATACCTGGTTCCAATTTATTTAAATAATCCTTCATTATGATCATTCGATTATAATATTCCGTCCTCAGCGTTTGAATATGGCCTTCGAGGTTAAAATCGCGTAATAAAAAGTATAATGCTTGTTGATCAAGTGAACTAGAGTGCAAATCTGCCATTTGCTTTGCTTGTGTCATCATTTTAATAATTGGTGAAGGACCTGTAACCCAGCCTGTTCGTAAAGCAGGAACAACCGATTTAGAAAAAGTGCTTGTGTAAACCACATGGCTTTGGTCATGATCAAATGAAGCTACAGAAGGATATTCTTCCTCTTCATGGAATTGGATATCTCCATAAGGATCGTCCTCAAGGACAAGTACCCCATATTCATAACAGAGATTCAACAGCTGCTTTCGCCGTTCTGTACTCCAAACCTTTCCGTCCGGGTTAGAGAAGGTCGGAATAATATAAATAAATTTTGGACGATGTGCTTTGATTTTCTCTTCTAAATCCTCATACTCCATACCATATTCATCACTGCTAACCGCAACTACCTTTGCTCCATAGGAACGAAAAACCTGCAAGGCAGACAGATATGTAGGATCTTCCGTTAGTACAACATCTCCAGAGGATAGAATAACCCTTGAAAATAAATCAATTGCTTGTTGTGATCCAGTCGTGATCAGCATGTTTTCAAGCTCCGTATTTATTCCTTTTCCAGCCATTCTTGCTTGAATCGCCTCTCTAAGAGGTTTAAATCCTTCTGTCAGGCCATATTGCAAACTTGATTTTCCCGATGCAAATACCTTATCATAAGCAATTTGAACATCAGCTAATGGAAATAAATCTTCAGATGGCAATCCTCCTGCAAAGGAAATCACGTTCCCTTGCTGAATAACAGCGAGAATGTCTCTAACAGCTGATGATTTATAATTCTTGGTTTGTTCAGAAAATGAGTAATCCATAAAAAATCCCTTCCTCTTTATCTAAAGTAATTATTCACTACAAATAAGTCCGAAAAATTCAACGTATTTATAATATAAAAACAGAAAATTTGCCGCATCATCATCTACATATCATATACCACACACTATGGATCTATCAAGTATTTAAACTAAATATTCAGAAAACTTTAACATTCTATTCAAAATTAGTGCATGATCCCAATCATATAATTCCATACACTTTGCAGAAAGGAATCATTGTTTATCCCCCTTCATTTCAGGAAATATAAATAAAGTGAGACTTCCATCAGGGGGAATTTTTTCATCCCGCTGATGGTTAGCGAAACTTATCACGCTTTTAACGCCACGTACTCGCCTGACTTGGACAACAATCCTTCGTCGGATCTTTACGGGCAGTTTTCCTTTACACTCCTTATACTTTTCTAAGATTTTGACTGCCCCTTAAGATTGAGGAAAAAGATCAGGGTTGATTGGTTAATAGCATTGGTGGGAGTGAAATGAGAAATGACAACAAAACAATATGCTGTTATTGGTCTTGGAAGATTTGGGACAAGTGTTGCTCGCAGATTATATGAGGCTGGACAAGAAGTTCTTGGTATTGACATCGATGAAGAACGAGTCGAGGATGCCAGTCTTTATTTGACACATGCTGTTATTGCGGATTCAACGGAAGAAAAGGCACTTACCTCTGTTGGAATAAGAAATTTTGATTGCGTCATCGTAGCGATTGGGGATGATATGCAAGCAAGCATTCTAACCACTATGCTTCTTAAAGAACTAGGTGTTAATAAAATTATCGCAAAAGCGCTCGACAAGCTGCATGGACAGGTGTTAGACAAAATAGGGGTCGACTTGATTATTTTTCCCGAGAGAGATATGGGAGAACGAGTCGCCAATCAACTTTTGTCACCTAATGTGCTAAACTATATTGAACTCTCTAAGGATTACAATATTGAAGAAATCATGATCCCTTCAAATATGGCTGAAAAGAGCCTGAGGGAGCTCGACATTCGTGCTAACTATCATTTAAGTGTTATTGCTATCGTTACAGAGGACAATATTACCGTATCTCCTCCTCCAGATCAGATTATTCGCCACGGAGATTTATTGGTGGTCATCGGTAAACGGGAAGATTTAAGCGATTTTTCAAACCTAGAATAACTTAATAAAGCATACATAAAGAGAGACCAGCTCACCATTGGAGCCAGACTCTCTTCTCTCTTTAAGTGTTAATTTCTAGGATCCACATAATCAGGATAATCGGTAATAATAGCGTCTACTCCCATTTCAAAAAGGAAATCAGCTGCCTCTTGACTTCGAACAGTCCAAGATGAAATTCCCATTCCCATTGAGTGAACTTGATTAACTAAATCCTTTGTCACAATTCCATAGTGTGGATTAAAGTAATCAGCATAGGTAGAAAACTCCTCTAAAGCTTCCTTTGTTGTGTCTGATGGCGAACCTGTTAAAACGCCGATCGGAACCTTAGGTAGCAATTTATTTGTAAGTTTCATAGATTCAAAGTTAAAGGATTGAATAATAATTTTTTCATTTTGCGGTTTATCTAGATTTCGTTCTTTTAATTCCTGAGCGACACTCTCTTCAATTCCCGGATAAAGCTCTGGAGCCTTTAACTCGATTAAAATTCCGATCTTACCATGATAGCGATCAAGAATTTCATCAAATGTCGGGATTTTTTCTCCAGTAAATTCCTCACCCTTCCAGCTTCCTGCATCAAGGCTTCTCAGCTTTTCAAATGTTAATTCGCCTACTTTTCCAGTACCATCCGTTGTACGGTCAACTGTCGTATCATGAATAAGAACCAATTCGCCATCCTTGCTTCGTTGAACGTCGATTTCGATATAATCAGCTTTCATTTCTACTGCTTTATCGAACGCAGCAATTGTGTTTTCCGGTGCATATGCTGAAGCACCGCGGTGTGCTACATTATCAACCTTTTTCGTATCCCCTGTTGAAACTTCTGCAAATGTTTCGTGCAACGGACTAAATAATAACGTAAATGCAATCGAAGCACCTGCTAATAATTTTCTGTTCATGTTTTACATCTCCTATCTAATTTGAATG
The DNA here is from genome assembly GCF_000981385.1 of Bacillus sp. SA1-12. Classification (GTDB taxonomy): domain Bacteria; phylum Bacillota; class Bacilli; order Bacillales; family Bacillaceae; genus Metabacillus. The sequence goes on along the minus strand of NZ_LATZ01000010.1, from coordinate 14,272 downwards.
AGTACGGATTTATTTTAGATAAGAAATATTGATCCAATATGTAATTTAAGTTAAAACAAATTATTGTTTTTGTGAATAAAAGTAGGATGAAGCTCTTATTTTTATTCACAAATATCTATCTTACTACTTTAAAGCTTAACTGCATAAAAACCAGGACAAAAAACCCATACCTCCCTTAAAAATATATAGTTACTTAGTTAGATCATCCTTGGATAAACAAGGTAAATCATCACGTATTGAAATTGGATTTTTTCCATCCTAATTTCTAATGAACTATTTATTATGAAGCATTTCCTTTTTACAGATCTGTTTTTCATTAAAAACTGGCATGGTAAAATTGGCTTGTAAAGGAGAATGATTCTATAATTTTACTTCTACTGGATAACCTGGATATAATTGGTTGAGTTTGTAACACTTCTATTACATGATTGTAATAACGTAAAGGAACTGTTAGGTGCTTGTCCTTTTTAAAGTAGCTTTTCATGTTAAGATAGGACTCATTGATTAGCATAATACAAGCTAACAAGGAGGACATTAAACATGAAAAAAGGCATAGTAACGTTTATCACAACGGCTGTATTTTCAGCAGGATTTGCTGTGAACGCTTCTGCTGAAGAAATAAAAATTAAAGAAGGAGACACTCTTTCAGAAATCGCGAAACAAAAAGAAGTGTCTGTTGCTGATCTTAAGGAATGGAACAACTTAACTGGGGATATTATTCACCCTAATAATACATTAGAGCTTCCAGAATATTATGAGATTGTGGAAGGAGACTCTCTTTGGGATATTGCACAGGAAAATAACTTAACTGTTGATAAGCTAAAAGATCTGAATGATATTGATTCACATATCATCCAACCTGGGGACGAATTAATTCTTAATGATGTTGATGCCACTAATGTAAAAGCTGCAAATAAGACAAAAGCTGCAACTAAAGCAAAACCAACAGAAAAAGTTGCTTCAGAGGTAGAAAAAGCCCCGGCAAAACAAGCAGAACCATCAGTTGAAAAAGAGTTAACTGTCACAGCAACCGCTTATACGGCAAACTGTGAAGGATGTTCTGGAGTTACCAGTACTGGTATTGACTTAAATGCAAATCCAAATAAGAAAGTTATTGCTGTTGATCCAAACGTCATTCCACTAGGTTCAAAAGTTCATGTTGAGGGATATGGCGAAGCGATTGCAGGAGATATTGGCGGAGCAATAAAAGGCAACAAAATTGATGTCTTTATCCCTTCAAAAGCAGACGCAAAAGAATGGGGCCGTAAACAAGTCGAAGTGAAAATTTTAAATTAAGCTAAGCTCTGTATGTTTCCAAAAAACAACAAAAGGGTAAGTTCCTCTTAAAACACCAATAAAATGTGTTTAAGGGGACTGACCCTTTTGTTTTTTGGGATACCTTTTTTGCTGCAAAATCAATATTATTTAAAATTCCTTTGAAGAAAAAGGCAAGAAAATTTTCACACCACGCTTATTAAATGGCAGTATTTTCATATCAGCAAGTAAATGACTGATATAACCTAAGAGACATGCTAGAAAAACACCTTCGATCGCAAGTGAAACTTCTAAGTAATAAGCAATAATGGCAACATACCCAATTCCTAAAAGCGAGTGAGTATAGCTCCGATGGGGAACAAAGGAAGCGATGATTACATAGATCCCTAATAGGATCAGCCACTTTTCAGATAAAAGCAATCCCCCTCCAAAAACACCTAAACCTGTCACTGTCAACATATGCCGCTGCTTAATGAATGAAGAGATAATGATAATCACAGCGCCAATGCTAACTCCCACCCACCTATTTGTACCCGTTTCTTCAAGAAGGATATAAACAATCATCATCAAGCTGATCAATTGCGCTACAGAACGAATTAACGTATGTGAAAATGTAATTTTATTGGTTAATTTGCCGTCGATATCCAAATCAGGCATTAATCCAGCCACACTGCCGATACCGATTAAAAGCATCATTCCAGCTGGCTCAGCCTGAACAGATTGAGCAGCAATAAAACCCACACCGGCACCAATTGTGGCATGTGCTGTTCCGTTCATGACAACCACCTTTTTCTATGTATTTTTGCATGTAAAATACAAGTATACATGAAAATAAGGAGAAAAAAGCAACTATTTTTTAACAAATAAGACTTTTATGATACTCTATTTTTAGAACATGAAACACTGCTTGATAGAAAGAGGTTGTCACCATGCTTTCCTTTACAGAAAGAGTCATTACGATCATCCAAAAAATTCCCCCAGGAAGAGTTATGACATATGGACAAATTGCCAAGATTGCCGGCAGTCCTAGAGGTGCGAGACAAGTTGTGAGGATCCTTCATTCCATGAGTGCCAAATATCAGCTGCCATGGTATAGAGTTGTCAATGCTAAAGGAGAAATTGCCTTCCATGATGAGGAAATGTTCTTGTCGCAAAAAGAGTTTCTTGAGGGTGAAGGAATTATTTTAAAACATAATCATGTTATAGACTTAACGAACTATCAATTTCACCCCTTACTTGATGATGAAATAATGAACTAAAACCCTTACGATTGAAAAAAGCCCTCATAAATAAGGGCTTTTTACATTGGATTATTCATCCTTGTTATTTTTATCACCAAGATCTTCTGCATCTTCTATAGGATCTTCAGGATCTGGAGCTGCATCATTTTCATCATCTTTATTCATCGTGTCATTTTTGTCAACGCCAGGAATATTTTCTTCTCCCTCGATTGCATCATCAAGGTTATTGTTGTCATTGTTGTTTGTTCCGTCGTCATTATTGTTTGTTCCGTTGTCATTATTGTTTGTTCCATTGTTATCCTCTGGCGGTGCAGGATCCAGGTCGGCATTATTACAGCCAACTGAAACGAATGCAGCTAATAAAATACTTATAAACATGAGTAACCATTTTTTCTTCATGGGTCAATCCCCTTTCATAATGTTTATGTAAATCATTGTTATCTTCCCCTGGACATAAGAAAATATGTATTAAAAACAAAAAACTTCTAACAAATGTCAGAAGTTTTTATCATCATTCTATTCGTTATTTTTCTCCCATTCGGAATATAAACCTGTACCGTTGCATGCGTGGCAATCAAAAGTATTCGCTGCGTAAGGACTCGGAATTGACGTAAATCCATTTCCATGACAAACGGGACATTTTCCAAGTTCCTTCATCTTTACTATATATCTTTCTTTATAAGCATGATACCAGCCTTTGATAAGTTTAACAATCTTCACTTGCATCACCTAAAGTTGTTTTCTTCAGTATATTCAGCTGCTGAGGACAAGGTGAATTTAATTTTACGAAGTTTCTCTAGATATAAAACTGCCATCTCATTGGGCTAACGTATGAAAATTCTAAAAGATCATTAAAAAAAGTTCGACAAATTCATTAAAATTCAAGTGAATTTCTACAAGATCGCCTTTAAAACGCCTGTAATTTCCCAATAATTCCCTTACATTTGTCGATACTCATCTAAAATAGGCGTAATATTTTGATTATTTTCACAGATGAATTTTGTTAACATAAAATCTGTTAATTCCTAAAAATCAGGACAACTCAGAGGAGGATTTCAATGGAGGACATTGTTTATTTAATAAAACAAGATGAGGAACATCATCAAGTTTCCCTCGATGATGAAGAGCTTGAGTACTTTTATAAGTTATGGGAGGAAGACCGCTTATAAAAGCTTGAAATAAATAGAAAAGGTAAAACACCCTGATCTCAGGATAGAAAATAAAAACATCTTATATCCTGAGTCACAGAGCATGAGTAAAACGTAATACTTTTACTTTTTTAAAAAGAAAACGATACCAGGAGGGACAATTTTGAAGAAACAATGTATTGCCATGCTTTTAGCTGGTGGAAGAGGGACAAGATTAAAAAACCTAACAGAAAATTTAGCGAAGCCTGCAGTTCACTTTGGTGGTAAATATCGAATCATTGATTTTACATTAAGCAATTGCAGAAATTCAGGTATAGATACAGTTGGTGTTTTAACCCAGTATCATCCTCATGTTCTACAAAGCTATATTGGCGATGGCAAGGAATGGGACTTAAGCCGAAGAGACGGTGGTTTAAGCATCCTCCCTCCATACCAGTGTGAAAATGGTGAAAGATGGTACGAAGGAACAGCACATGCTATTTATCAAAATCGACATATCGTTGAACAATATGACCCAGAGCATGTCCTCGTTATTTCAGGTGACCATATCTATAAAATGGATTACAGCAAAATGCTCGAGCATCATATCACTTCATCAGCAGATGCCACGATATCAGTCATTGAAGTCCCATGGAACGAAGCAAGCAGATTTGGTGTAATGAAAACGGAAAACCAAACAGGAAGAATAATTGATTTTGAAGAAAAACCTAAAAATCCTTCATCAAATTTAGCTTCAATGGGAGTCTATATTTTCAAATGGAAAACATTAAAATATTATTTGGAGCAGAAAGAAAAAAATCCATTTTCCTCTAAGGATTTTGGTAAAGATATCATTCCTGCCATGCTCCGAAACAACCTTAAGCTGGTAGCCTATACTTTTAACGGATACTGGAAAGATGTCGGAACCATTGATAGTTTCTGGGAAGCAAATATGGATTTGCTTAAAAAAGAGACAAACATTCTCCTCCATGATCAAGATTGGAAAATTTACACGGCTGGACAAACTCACCCGCCTCAATACCTTGATGCTGCTGCTAAAGTATCACAATCACTTATAAGCGAAGGCTGCGAAATCTATGGAACAGTTGAAAACTCTGTTCTATTTAGTGGTGTTAAGGTTGCGAAAGGAGCAACCATCAAGGATTCTGTTATCTTACCTAATGCAATAATTGGGAAAAATGCACAGATTGAAAAAGCTGTCGTCTGTCCAGGTATAAATATAGGAGATGAAGTTACCATAATAGCCAATGAGGCTACAAGCGAAATCACTTTAGTTGGGGGAAATATCGCAAAACAAAACATTGAGCGTGTATTATCAAGTGTTATTTAAGAACTAAAGCTCAGGGAGCGTTGAACAGCCCATGGTAAGGCAAATAAGACGATTTGGAATAGAAAGGGGTCCCTTTGCCTTCCATTCCAAATTGGCTTATAATCTTGAGGGCTAGGCGCTGACGAGACGTCTTGTCACACTAATTGCACTTGTACATCCCTTGCTTCTAAGCTGGATGTCGTTCGCCTATCTTCATTATTAAAAATTTAATAATATCCTAAACGACAAGACAGCAGTGCCTGTTCTCCTCCCAAGGAAACATGCACTGCTCCTTTTTGCTATTAGATAGTCTATTTTAAGCTCATTGTCCATTCCATTACTGCATTATGGAAAAATCACTCTAGACCTAAAGAATTATTGTTACATATAGTCGTTATTTGTTAAATAACCTCTAATTCTTTCCGATTATTATATAATCTGCTGATAAATGTAGATAAATTTTCTGTGCTACATGCAGGAAAACATGATTGTTTTCGAAAAATATTAAGGAGGACAAAAGTCTATCAAAAATGAAGGAAAGGTGGTCGTTGTTGGTGAGAGACGATTTGACCTTACAACAAATTGCTGAAGGTCTTCCGAAATCCGTTTTAAATGCATCTGACAAAGACTTGGAAGGATTCCAAAGAATCATAGAAGAAACAATTAAACTTCGTGAAGGACATAGAAATTTACAAAAAATGATTAAAAGTTTTTCAACTTCTGGAATTCAGCGCACTTAAGCAATTGAAGCATTTGTTTCTGTTTGCATTTATTACTAAGACTATTTCTTTCTATCATCTTAGGAACCCAAAGGTAGGTCTTTGATTATATCTCCTTTAGAAAAAGGGGTATAGTCAGAGACCTATACAAAAGGGTACCGAAAGATACTCTTTCATTCTACTCCTTTATAGAACCTATGAAACCGCCCGTTTTTCATTTCTCCATGCATGTACCTTACAAAAATATTCCCTTTACCATAAGATGTAGTATCTTTTACGTAAGGTGGTGAATCGTATGGGCAGAGATGGCGGCGGAATGGGTTTCGCATTAATCGTTGTATTATTTATCTTATTAATTATTGTAGGTTCAGCATTTGTTGGCTACTAACAACTAATCTCCTCTTTAAACCCTAGGTTTAATTAACATCATCTTATTTAAATCTATGAAAAAAGGCTGCCTCAAAACAAAAGGGTCACCTCAAAAGCACCAAAAATGGGTGGTTATTGGAGGAATTAGACCATTTTGAGGCAGCCTCTTTCAAATTAAGCAATTGATTTCTTTCTAAGCAAAACCATCATCACGGTAATGATTAAAAATGCAATGAAGGCTAAAAACGGGATCGTGATAAATCCCAGCAAATTAATATACTCACCTGAGCACGGAACTCCGCTTGTACACATTTCAAACTTTTGCACAAATGGTATTTTCTGCAAGGAATAATGATAAGCTGAAATGATCATTCCGAGAATCGAGAACGGCAACACATACTTATAAACGTTACGATCATTATTGTAAAATGCGATGCCTAATAAGAATGTTAATGGGTACATTAGAATTCGTTGATACCAGCATAGTGTACATGGGATAAAATGTAATACCTCACTAAAAAATAAACTTCCTAATGTCGCAAGAAGAGAAGCAATCCAGGAGATCAGTAATGATTTATTCATCTCTATTCACTACTCCCCTTGTGAAGCCTCTTCAACCATCGCTTTAAAGTCTTCATAGCTATTGCCTTCAAACTTTTTGCCGTTTACATAGATAGTTGGAGTACCTGTTATTCCAAGCTTATTGGCTTTCTCCATATCCGTATTCCAGGCAGTCTCTGATTCATTGCTTTTAAATGCTTGCACCACTTTTTGAACTTCTTCTTCTGAGACAATTTCCTTTAATGTATCTTCAAGAAAGGTTTCTGTAAAAACATCCATTCTTTCATATTTCAAGTCAGCTGGCTGTTTTGTAAAAAGAAGTTCATGGAATTTCCAAAACGTCTCATTTCCAAGTTCCTGGTAAACAGCCTCGCCAAACTTCGCCGACCGGATAGAATCAATGTTTATAAAGGAATAATTCATAAAATAAAATTTTGCTTCCCCTGTATCAATAAAATCCTGTTTGATCTGAGGCAAAAACGACTCATTAAAATTTTTGCAGATTGGGCATTTATAATCACCAAACTCAACGATTTGAACAGGTGCTGCTTCCTCACCCATAAATGGTTGTCCGCTGTAATCAAATGCTTCAACCTTTGTTGATGTATTGGTTAGAAAAAGCAATCCTCCCATACAAATTGCCAGCAGGCCGACAATCCAAAATATAAGTTTAGGGGACTGCGTTTTCGACTTTTTTCTTCTTCCTTTTGACATGTTTACACCTACTTGAATATTTGTCAGTACTATCTAGATCCTAGGCTGCTTCTTTATTTAAAAGCTTTGCATCGAGTGAGAATGTTGATTTCGAATTAAGAAACAGGAATAATGCAATGGCTGCATATGTAAGATCCAATTCATATCCTGTAAAACCTTCAGATAATTTCACCTTAAAAATCACTACCATCATAATGATAAAAAACAATGGGGTGATATAACGTGTGCCTAAACCCGCAATGAGCAGCAAGCCTCCAACTATCTCAATAACCGTAACAACATATGCCATGAATCCAGGGATGCCCATGCTTTCAAACCAGCCTGCCGTATTTTCGACACCACCTTGAAATTTTGTAAATCCATGAATAAAAAATGCTAATCCTAAATAAACACGCAAAATGAGAGTTCCGATTTCAAAAGACTTCATTTAAACTAGCTCCCTTCAGTTAGTTTTACAAGCTAAACACTACACTTCGTAGTGTTTAAGGGATAAAAAAAATGACATTCCTTTTTACCCATTGTATATATACACTACACATTGTAGTGTATATATACTTATTGGTCAAGAAAAAAATAATTGATAAGAAGCTAGACTCATTAAACAATATCCATTAAGACCATCATCACCATAATCATGTTGATGGAAATAAAAATCGATCTTGTTTGTAATTTGACAGGAATGGACGGCTCTGGCTCAATCAATTGCTTTATACGGTAATCAACCGTTCCTCCGGTAAAATGCACAAGAGCTGGAGCGGAGCTTCCTCCTATGCGTGTTTTAATAAGTTTAAGAAGTGCACTGCCTAACCCTAATTCAGATCCCATCCGCCTAACTGCATATTCATCAGCTACAAGTTCAACTAAAATTTTATAATTTTGATACGCCCATTTTGTAAGCGGAATATACCACATAACCTCAGAGATCAATTGTAATATAAATGTTTTGATAGGATCGAAGGATTTCTGATGAGCAGTTTCATGATAGACTACGGCAGCCAATTCCTCTTGATCCAGCATCTTTATTAATTCTGTTGATAGGACGATCGTTGGACTTGCAAACCCAAAGGTGAAGGCAACAGGTTCATTGCAGGTAATCACTTGAATATCCATTTTTTTTCGTTGAAAGCAATGATTTAAAGATAATGTAAGTGGTTCATTTTTTAACAAGGTGATTTTATTCTTAATCTTTTTTATTTCTATAAATTGATTAATCATTTTCTTGCAAATACTAAAAATCGTGAAGGCAATAAAAGAGTTAATAGCTAATAAAACAGAATGATACAAGAAGGTATTTCCCATAAATAAACTAATGCAGAACTGAAAGATATTCAGGTTAATCATTGTACCAAATACGTGATTAACCACATACATTCCCATTTGAGCACACATGATGATCCCAAGAAAAAGGCCTAATCCGAAAACAAATTGTGATTTATATCTCCACATTATTTATTTTTTCCTTTTTTCAATTGATCAATTTTTTCTTCCAAGCGAATAAGTAACTGTTGGTCTACCTCTGTTAGAGAATCAAGCATATGGTTCACAACTAGGCCTCCAAACTCATCTAATAGATTATCTGTAAGCTTTTTCGATTGCTCTTCAATAAATTCCTGTTTCGTTTTTACTGGCTTAAAGTATGACGTTCTTCCGACGGCCTTTTTTTCGATTACTCTTTTATCAACCAGCCGATTCATCACAGTCATAACCGTATTAAAATTTGTTGCTTTTTCTTTTTCAAGCTGTTGTTGGACCTCTTTAATACTCATTTCCGGTCCTTCCCAAAGAATATCCATAATTTTTGACTCTAAAGGACCAAAAAATCGATTCAATCCTACTTTATCAAACCGAAAGTTGTTTATGTTCATGTTTTTCACCTACCATTACATATTGTAGTGTAAAAAAGGGAATTCTTCAATAGTTGTAAACTTTGAAGCCGCTGATAAAAACGGATACTCAACAATGAAAGAATGGCCTCTATTTTTTATTCTCATATATAGATAGTCCCCTTCTCCCACACTATCTTTAAAGTTGTACAGGGAGAATCACATCAACAGTAGTCCCTTTGTGAACTTCGCTGCTTACTGAAATTCTCCCATTATGCTCCTCAACAATTTTATAGCAGACCATCAGCCCTAAGCCTGTCCCCTTTTCTTTCAGACTATAAAAAGGTTCTCCGAGATACGGAAGCCGTTCTGGAGAGATTCCGCACCCGTGATCAATACATCGAACTAAGACTTGGTCATCCTCGAACATAGTTACTTTAACAATCACTTCTCCGCCTTCAGGCATTGCTTCAATTGCATTTTTTATAATATTTATAAAGACTTGTTTTAATTGATTAGCGTCACAGTTAATCTCCGGAATGTCTTCCTCAAATTCTGTATTGATTTGTACATTTTTCAAAAGAGCTTCAGGCTGAAGAAAGGATGTCACACCTTTTAATAAGCTTTGTAAATCTCTAAGGCAAAATTTAACGGCCAATGGTTTAGCAACCGTCATAAATTCATTTGTAATCAACTCAATTCGTTCTAACTCGGCATGAATAATGTCCATATAAAAATCGATCTTCTCTGGTGATGATCTTATTAGTTTCATCAATCCTTTAATTGACGTCAATGGATTCCGGATTTCATGTGCCACTCCAGCGGCCATTTGACCAATAACGGATAACCGCTCCGTTTTTCGCAATAATTCTTCTGTTTTGACACGTTTTGTAATATCCCTCGAAAAGATTAACAACTCAGTAACACTGCCCTTTTCGTCTTTAACTGCCTTACCCACAGATTCAAACCAACTATAGCTTCCATCTTTTTTACGTATACGAAAGATACAGCTATTCAGATCAATGTCTTCCAGGATATTTTGATGATGTTCGGCAATCATGGCAATATCATCTGGATGAAAGATATCATAAGGGGACTTTTCCAATAATTCTTCGGGCTCATAGCCTAAAAGCAGTTTGCATGAAGGACTTACAAATTTGAAAATGCCATCTGGAGAGTGCCTGGCAATCATGTCAATTGAATGTTCGGTTAAGAGACGATACTCTTTATCGAATAAAATATGACTGTTGATTTCAACTAGATTGGAAACAAGCAAAAAGTGATTATTCTCTCCCGTTATAACAGTTGTAGATACTAGCATCCAAACATCATAACCTTTATGGTGGATAAAACGATACAAGCGAGGTTGATTCATGATTGACCCTTTTATAAGTTCTCCTACATGTTTAGTATGGTCAGGTAAACTGTCGGGGTGTATAAGTTTGGAAATGTTGAAATTTTTTAGTTCATCTTCATGATATCCAAGTATTTTACAAAGCGAATGATTGCTCTCGATCATCTTCCCATCTTCTGAAAACACAACTATTCCGGCAGAGTTGTGTTTAAATGTCTCATTGTATATAAGAAATTGATGCGACAACTTCCCATTCATACTCATCTATACTCCCCCCCTCATTCTCACCTTGTAATTTTTTTTGAATGACAAGTGCTAAATCCATTCTAAAACCGCAACTGAGACACCAAATTGAAATCGTTTACATTTTAATTCATAAGAACATAAACACCACTTAGTATCCTCTACTTTTTAAATTGCTTTAAGACTATTATACAAGAAATCATGTATTTCCCACAAAAGAATTCAGAAAATAAAGAAAAAACGCTCCCTCATTGGTAAGCGTCTTTTCTTTTAAACTATTTTAGTTAGAACCAGCCTTTAACAAGGAATCTTGTTCATCACTTTCAGCTTTTTCCTTTGCCATTTTTGTTTTTTTATATTTCCCTAACCCAATGACAGCAGCAATAACTAAAATTTCAAAGCCATATTTTACAAAGCCGTTAGCAAATAATCCGCTTAAGAAATGTTCTCCAACGATCATCTTAGCAGATGTCCAGGCTAATACACCGGCCCCAATTGTAACAATAATCGGGTAACGATCAATCCATTTAAGAATGATTGTACTTCCCCACATAACTACTGGAACAGAGATTAATAATCCAATGACGACTAGAAGCATATTTCCATGAGAAGCTCCTGCAACAGCCAATACATTATCCAGACCCATTAATGCGTCAGCGATAATTACGGTACGAATCGCTGCCCAAAAGTTATCCCCAGCCTTGACATCTCCGTGGTCATTGTCATCAACAAGCAATTTATAAGCAATAATCACTAGTAAAAGTCCGCCGACTAAATGCAGACCAGGGATTTCCAATAACCAAACGACAGCTAGTGTAGCCACAATACGTATCGCAATTGCTCCAAATGATCCCCATATAATTACTTTCTTTTGTTGGTCTTTAGGCAGGTTTCTTGCCGCAAGTCCGATTAGAATGGCATTATCTCCAGCTAAAACTAAATCAATCACTATAATAGACAAAAGTGCAGTGAGAAATTCCATTTCCATTTGTTCTACCTCCTAAAAAATATATTTTACTACTTTCAAATTCTTATAGAATCAAAAATAGTTTTAAACCAAAATCCAAAGCGCGACGTTAATCACCCTGGCTGTACTTGAACATCCTGTTCTTCGGAGCTGGATGTCGAAGCACCATCCTCAATACAGAGTTTCAATAACTTTCCAGGCAAAAATAAAGAGACCTTTGCCAAAATGGCAAAGGTCTCGCTAAGCACAATTTTATGCCAACAAAGCCGATGAACAATCAAGGTTCATGGAATGACGACTTTGTTTCAGGAATAATCCTGACGCTACTCCCCTTTACGGTGGAAGGTTATTACATATTCAAAAAACTAATTGTTATTGCCATTATACTTTAGTCTTGAAAATATGTCTATATTTTTGATTTATTTTATGCCTCAACATCAATAAAATGCTCTTTCCTTTGCATTATACCGACTATCAGGCTATAACCATTAAAGTTCTGAAAACGGACTTGTAAGATCGTTAAAAGATACCACCAAACAGATTCAACGTTTGTAAACAACCAAAAAGAATATTTCATCTAATATGAAAAAAGCTATCTCAAAAATTTTGCCCATTTGATCTGACCCAATAAAGTTAGACAAAAAGATTAGGCAGCTTCTAAGACCTGAGTCCGGTATTCTATTGGACTTAGGTCATTTAATTTTGCCTTCATTCGTTTGTGATTGTAATAATAAATATATTCTTCTAATTCTCGTTCAAAATGTTCCATACTCTCAAACTCTTGTAAGTAAAGAAGTTCCGATTTTAATAAGCCAAAGAAATTTTCCATGACTGCGTTGTCTAAACAATTTCCCTTACGAGTCCTGCTTTGACGGATACCATATTCTTTTAATTTATTTTGATACTTATCCATCTGATAATGCCAACCTTGATCTGAATGGAGGATGACCTTATCTCCGGGCTGTATTCGCTTCACTGCTTCATCTAACATCTCTCCAACCAGTGGATAAACCGGACGTTTCATTACTTTATACGCAATAATTTCTCCATTACATAAGTCTAAAATTGGAGATAAAAAACGTTTTTCTCCAAATAAGTGAAATTCTGTTATATCGGTTACCCATTTTTCATTCATATTGTCTGCGTGGAAATCGCGATAAAGTATATTAGGTGCGATATTACCTACTTTTCCACGATATGAACGGTACTTTTTCATACGCACTTCGCATTTTAAGCCCATCTCATTCATTAAACGATTAATGGTCTTTGGATCATAGTGAATGTTCCTTTTCGCTAATTCTTTGTGGATACGGCGGTAACCATAACGACCTTTATGCTCATGATAAACGGCATCAATAACTTCTTTTACACTCGCATATTTATCCTCTCGATTTAATTGTTTTTCCCAATAATAGTATGTACTACGTGGAATGTCAGCGACTTTAACTAATTCCACGATATCAAATTCATTCTTTAGCTCAAAAATTACTTGCGCTTTGACTTTGTTTGTAATTTTTCCTGTGCTTGAACTAAAGCGTTCAACTTTTTTAAGTAGGCGTTATCCATACGTAAACGCTCATTTTCAGCCTGTAGAGCCTCAAGCGATCCTTCAACTGGTAATTGTTTTTTAACATTAGTTTTTGTTTCTTTTTTCATGGATGATCGCCCCTTTTTCTTTGGATGTAGGGCATCAATTCCTCCAGTCTCAAATAACTTGCGCCAGTTTCGGATCAAGCCTGGTGAAGAAATATTGAAAATGGCAGCTGCGTCATAAGAGGATATACCCGTGTCTTTCATAAACTTGAGTACATTTAGTTTAAACTCTACAGAATAACTTGTATAGGATTTAATAAATGCTTCTAAACCAAATTGTTCATAAAGGCGTATCCATCCACTTAAGATAGGAGGACTAACATTAACTTCTTCCGCAACTTTATTAATACTTTCATTTCTTTTTAAATACCTTAATACAATTTGAATTTTTTCTTCCGTTGTAAATTTGGCCATTAAAACACCCCGTAAATGTTAGTTTGGTGTCTAACATTTACGGGGCAGATCAAGTTGGCACTTAGCTTTTATTTATCTTCAAATCATTGGTTTTGACCTATATGTATATGGCAAAAGGAGCATGTTTCACTTTAATCGGTGAAATTAATAACCTATGTTGTTGTTTAACCTGCCCATTGTTTCAAAATTTGCTCTTTTGCAATTTGATACACTTCTTCTTCTGATTTGTTTTTGTTAGCTATTACATTGGTTTGATAAATTTTCCCCTTGAATAATACATTAATTATATACTTGTACATTTTGGTCTTTCCCCTTCCTTTTTTTCTATATTGTAAATGTGATTTTTTAAGTTTTGATAGATTTTATGTAAAAGTTTATTAAAAAGTTTATCCCTCTATTTGATAACATGTTGCATTAGCTGAGTGTCAACCTAATCGAAACTTCTTACCTAGCTTAAAAGCTTTACTATCCTGTACCTAACGCGTATTAATATCTTGTATCAAGAATAAGCTAAAAATGTATTTTAAACTATTAAAATGTAA
>NZ_LATZ01000009.1 GCF_000981385.1 Bacillus sp. SA1-12 | reverse complement strand
ATGGTAAAAAATCTTCTCAAAAAGATCAGTGTCTTTAAATCGTCTCTCATAATTTTTACCGAAGGTGGAAAAGTGGGGAATCTTTTTATTGAAGTCAAAACCTAAAAACCAGCGATACGCAACGCTCGTATCAATCTCATCTATTGTTTTTCTCATTGATTTAATTCCGAATACATATTGAATAAAGACCATCTTTATTAACACAACAGGGTCGATACTTGGACGACCATTATCCAAACAATACAAATCTTCAACTAGGTCATAAATAAAACTAAAATCAATAGCGGCTTCAAGCTTTCGAACAAGATGATTAGCAGGAACTACTTCATCAAGTGCAATCATCGATATTTGATAACGACCTTCCATTGATTGTTTCGATAACATATATTTGCACCCCTCAAACCAACTTTACTTCTTTATTCGACAAAAAAAGCTTGTAGACCTGCCTGAATATCAGACTTTGTCTACAAGCTGACACCTTTTTAGCAAAAAGGTGTTTTTTTGTGTTAACTAATTTACCTATTTTTATTTAATGAATATTATGTTTTCTGAAATTACCGCCTTTAACTTCTGCTACGTCATATACCGTAACAAAGGCAGTATCATCGATTTCATTGATGATTTCTTTCATTTTGCTTTCTTCTAGACGATTAATAACACATGTGATTTCCTTAAATTTTTCATGTGAATAACCTCCGTAAACCTCGTTATATGTCGCACTTCGGCCTAAACGGTCACGTATGGTCTCTACCATTAATTTAGGTTGAGTAGTAATAATTTTAAAGGTTTTAGAGCCGCTTAAACCTTCTTCAACGATGTGAATCACTTTAGAAGCAATAAAGTAAGCAATTGCTGAAAGAATCGCTCCTTGTAGACCGAATACGGTTGAAACGACAATAAAGACAAACGTGTTTAAGAAAAGAATGAAATCACTTGTCCCAAATGGTAACTTTCGAGATAGAAGAACAGCCAGCATATCAATTCCATCTAATGCTCCGCCATTACGCAATGCTAACCCCATCCCAAAACCGAGGATAATACCGCCAACAACAGTAATTAATAAAGTATCCCCCTCAATAATAGCTGGAGTATGATGCATAAGGATTGTACCAACAGCTAGGGAAGCTATTCCGATAATGGAATAAATTGCGAAATCTTTACCAATTTGTTGATAGCCTAGCCAGATAAAAGGAAGGTTTATAATTGCTATTAGAACTCCTAATGGCAATCCAAATAGTTGTGAACCAACGATACTAAGACCGGTAACACCTCCATCTGATACGTTATTTGGGATTAATACGGCTTCTAATCCATACGCTGCTATAAATCCACCAATAATTACCATCAATCCTCGTAAAATCAATTTTAGTTTTTTAGGCTTTTGCTTTTTGATTGTACTCATATAATTCCTCACTTCTAAAATTTTATCTAAATAATTTTACCATAAAATTCATCTGTAATTATTCTAAAAGGGTTATTTAAGTTCAATCCTTCACAATCTTTTATGCACTAATAAACGAACATATCATTTCTGTCCCTTTCCAAATCCTTAATAAATGACAATAAAAATGAAAATGGAGCTTTCCTTTTTATTGGAAAGCTCCCATTTATTGATAATTAATGATGAAAAAATATTAGTATGAATGTAAAATTTCCACGAGTCTCAAATGAAGTGTTAACTTAATTAGTTTACAACTCCTTATTTCATATGGATACTCGGCTTAGTGATCATCGAAGTAATTATTCCAATAATACTAATATTCAAGCAAGAAAAAATGATTGTTTTTATTCCCAGCGTATTAAAACCTGCTGTTACAATTAGCCCGTCTATTATCAAAATAATAACTCCTATATTGACAGACAAAGCCTCCGAGATAATTAAAGCTAACAAGTCGGTTCCGCCAGTGCTTGTTTTATATCGAAGCATGAGCCCTACTCCGATTCCAATTATTATTCCACCTAATAATACACTTATATAAATTGAAAGCAAAAATTGGGTTCTTAAAGGAGCTAACCAATCAATCATTGTAGAAACAACAATTAAACCTAGAAAGCTATTATAAAAGAATGAGCGTTTATAGATCCAAGCATATATGAATAGAGGAATACTTAATAAAAACATAGATAAACCTGTTGGAAAACCCAAATAATAATGTAACATGAGAGCAATTCCTGTTATCCCTCCGTCTAACAGATGATGGGGAACTAAGAAACCATTTATTCCTACGCCTATTAACAAACTACCTATAATTATAGCAGCAGTCTTCTGAAAAATATAAATCACCTTTTTAATTTTTTACTATAAATGTATGTACAAGCATGTTATTTCAGAACTGGGCTAGAATAAACTCCGTATCGAAATTTCAGACATTGAGCACCTGATATATCATCAATTAAATGACAATAAAAAGATACCTCCTAATAAAATGAGGAGGTATTGTGAGAATAGTTTCAATTTAGATTTAACTCTTATCCAATTCTTTACTCTTCTTTTGTAAAGAATTTTTAAGTATTAAACCATGAATAGTTATTACTAATAATATAAATAAGAGTAGTCCCTCAAGTATAAATTTAATAATCATTCTATCCCTTCCTAAAAGTTACAGTTAAAAATCCATCATATACTTAATAATTTCTAAATTACATTAAAACACTTTTAATCATCGGTAAAAAATATGAATTAGTTTTTTTGATCAATCACCTATTTTCAAAAATAGGCTTTATTACACCATTCCAACAGATCTTCACAGTATTGTTTTTGATTCTTAAATTAAAATCAACTCCTTTAGTGGATTTCTTCCCTTCATATTTGTTCGCAATTTCATATTATGTTCCACTAATGTCCCAGGAGTAGACATTTTACCTAAATATCGCCAAAAAAGGTGTGACAAAAACCAAAGGTCCAATTAGAAAGTAAATGGTGCCGTTCATCTTCAACTATTCTCCCAATAGCAAAATAAGACTTCAATAAAAAGGTATTGCTCCTTCTTGGAACAACTCGCCGGTTGTTTAATGGGCTTCAAAACTTTTAAGGCACCTAATACTCGAGGGTATTAATTATGTTTTGAAAATTTATCTAAAACATTCTTTGCAACCTAATACATTCCGCCTTAAAGAAGTAAAGCACCTAATATTTTAAAAAAATTATCCTCTGACACCCTCTTCTGAATTCCATGAACCTTGTAATTTCCTTATATAAAGAATTTGCCCTGTATGATATGTAGTATGAATAGTAAGGTGAGCAATTTCAGAAGCCCAGTTATCAAGTTTTTTTTCATCGGCCTCTTTAACAGCTTTGTTCCACTCAGACATAATTTCATTTATTTGTTTAACGGTTGCATCCCAATTCCTTCCTTCCACACTTCTAAATGTATTGTTCTCAGTAACTTTTGCGTTTTTTATGTCTTTAAATCGATTTAAAAAACGTTGATTATAGTATATTAAGTGATTTGTAATTTCGACTATTGAATTAGTTGTTTCGTTCGGCTTCCAGATTGCTTGTTCCTCGGTTAGACCATTAATTGAGTTTATTAAAGAGACAAACCAGGTGTTTTGGGTATGACAGGCACTTAACTGTAATAATAAAATTTCTTTAGTATTCATTTTTTTACCTCCTGCACTTATAAATAAAATTCTCATTTTTTCATACTTATAAGTTTATTCTACAATTGAATACGTAGTCCTGCTTGTTGGTTGACTTATAAGTTTTTATACAATACATCGGAATTCTAGTCGTTTTTTATGCATAATAAACATTATCTTTCATTCGTGATTTAGCAGAATGGATTTCTTATATTATTTTTTATAAAGTCACTTTTAAATAATTTGTTATTTTAATCATTTTCTTTATTCCCATCCATATAATATTATTAATTTTGTTTAAAGGTGGGATTATATGATGATTGTAAAAAAAGCACAATCAATCTTAAAGTTTTGTCCTCAATGTGACAAAGAAATGCCATATCAGAATAATTATGTGTCAGGCACTATTTACTGTGTTAAATGTGGATATTGTTATTCAAAACAACAATGACATAAAACATTTATAATCAGTTTACATAAGCAATAATGATCAAAATAACAAATAACCTCACTCTTCCATGGTGAGGTTTTCGTGTTATTTTAATTTCCACTTGATAGTACGAACGTTTGTTCTTATAATATTTAATAAAGGAGCGTGATTTTTATGTATAGTGATCTTGAAAGGAAAATTTTCCGCATTTACTTTAATCATTCCATACATGGTAAAAACCCTACACTTAAAGAATTGATGAAATTGACAAGAAAATCAGAAGTAGATGTAAAAGAAACTGTGGAGATACTAATGCAAAGAGGCTTATTGATTATGGACGAGCAAAATAATTTGATTGCAAATAGGATAAAAGTCATTAATTAATAATATTTACAAAAATTAACCTTTACTTAACAATTTCTTAAAATTAATATTTTACTCTTAGAACAAAAGCCTAAGAGGTGTAAAATGCATATCGGTGAAAGACTTAAAGTAATTAGATTAGCAAGAGGACTTACTCAAGAAGATGTTTCAGAAATAATTAATGTAGACAAAGGAATCATTTCCAGAGCCGAAAGAAGCTCAAATGTCGGAAGTTTACTATTGAGGAAACTTTGTATAACTTATAATGTTTCTCCTTCTTATGTTTTGGAATTGGAAGACAATCAATTTGATTTAGAAGCAAAATGGACTCGATTAATTAATTTAGCTGAGAACAATAATTTATCTTATAATGATGTATTTATTATAGTAAAGAATTTCATTAGAACAAATAAAGAAATAAAGTCTGAATCAGTAAAAGCCCCTTCCTAGTATGAGGGACTTTTACTTTTTTACATATCCATTTAAATTATTGGGATACTATATATTCTCGATAAGTATATAGTAGAGGATTGAATTTATTTGGATCATTCAGTCAATCCCGTCTTAATTGGATTTATAGTATTGTTAATATCATTTTTTTTATTTTTTTATTTAAAGTCAGCAAGAAAAAAGAAAAAGAACCATGAATTTGATGGTGATGAAATCGTAGTTGAAAAGCAAGATGAACTACCAAGAAATAAATAAAAAATCACCCCTCTTCCTTTCCAAAGAAGAGGGCTTCCTACATTAGAAAAAATAAGGTCATATTTTTTCATTGACATATAGATTTATTCATGTAGTAAGTAATACATACCATAAACCACCAATTACGCACATTAAGCCATGCTACAAATTCTTTTCTGAAAGATTTTATTCAAATTACTTTATTTCTAATAATTCTTTACTGACCTGTTGCCAACCAATTTGAACCGTCCCAAATTAAAGTGATTGCCTGTGTGTAACCATGTCTGCAATTGATAAACAAACTCGAAAACACGTTTCCGTACCCTTGGGCAAACCCACTTACATTTGTATTTGCACTTCTTCCATAGCTTTCATAATGTTTTATCATTACATTTACGTTTATTCACTTTTCTTCTTACATATTTTCCCCTCTTAATCAAATTGGTAAACATCAATACGTCAACCAATTTTTACTACAACAAACCAATACAAGCAATGGAAAAGGACATTTTACTATCAGATGATACAGCAGAAGAATGAAAAACATATGGAATAAAGAACACAATACCTTAAAGATGGTTTAAAAATAAATGATTACCATTTAATTGTTTTAGCTGATGGTGAAAAACCTGTGAGTTTATTAGAGAAAGATTTTGGGATGCAAAACTAAAAATTCTATTAGCTGTTTCATTACACCAAACGTATTTTTGCCAACTCACCATCAACGGTCATTCATTCTCTCTATTGGAACACTTTAACTGCAGCTTAACAACCATGTCTAAAGATGCCTTCAAAACCTCTAGTAAGTGTTATATCTATATTCACTGTTGATAAGAATTCTTTATATGAAGATTTCTTTACAACTCCTTTTCTATATGCTAAGATTTGTTGAAACATAGGTATAAAAAATACTCTACTTATGTTTATCGTTTTAGTTTGTTAGCCAAGGATAAGTTAATCATGATAACTTGGAAAGGGAGGAATGTTGTATGGATGTTTCATTAACATCAGCGGAAGTCATTGCTCAGATCCAAAAGTTACAGAACGAAGGTAAATCTCTACGGAAAAAAGAGATAAAACAACTTTATCCTGATTTAATGCGGAGTGCTTTGTATTATTATCCAAGTTGGCAACATGCCCTAGAGGAAAGTAAAGTAGGTTAAATTATCTAATCCAGTTAAGTCATTAGAAACATGAAAATCTTTAACTAAATGGCCATCCAATTAGGATGGTTTTTTATTTTGTAAATATCACTCATTTTAATTTATCTTAGTTTCATCCAAAATTTAAGCAACCTAATTTGTTATTTTATGATCCTCATCTTAAATGATCATTATTTTGACCACTTTAAAGCGGGAAGTATCAATTTAACCAAATGACCTCTATTCTTTAAAAATCCTTGGGATTGTATCAATTCCTGGTTAGAATTTTACCATTAAATTATATATCCATTTGCTTTTCCAAAAATTATCTGTTATTCTAAATAAGAATTATTTTTGTTCGGTCTGTAAGGAAAGATAAGTATTTAAACTTTTCGCCTTTGATATCTAATTGAGCAAGGATAGTAATAAACAGTGGATCTATTCCACACAGGAGGCAACAAACATGCAACAAGGTACAGTAAAATGGTTTAACGCAGAAAAAGGTTTTGGATTCATCGAAGTTGAAGGCGGCAGCGATGTATTCGTTCATTTCTCAGCTATCCAAGGCGAAGGATTTAAATCTTTAGACGAAGGTCAAAAAGTGACTTTTGATGTAGAACAAGGTCAACGTGGACCTCAAGCAACTAACGTACACAAAGCATAATTAATGAAGAAAAGGACTCTAATTCATTTTAGAGTCCTTTTTTATTTTAGACAATAAAAAATCCCCACTCAATAATGAATGGGGCAGGAAAACATGAAACTGGTATTAAAATGGTTAGGTAAAGCATAACACACTATTTGTAGAATACCTAATTAATTTAAAAATAAAATGTGAAAAAACATCATCAAATGGGACTTACAACTTTAAATATGACTGCTGATGTTTATCTCCATATTACAAAAAATATGAAGAAGAGAATGTTTTAAAACTTGAACGTTATTTAAACAGTTAAGTGACAAGAAATTTTCAAAGCCGCTAAAAACCTTACTACATCACACGCTTAAACATTTTTTCCATTTCATATGTTGAATAATGGACGATGATTGGCCGACCGTGCGGACAAGTAAATGGGTCGGTTGTCTTTCGCAAGGTTTCAAGCAGGGCAAAAATTTCATCATTACGCAAATGGTGATTAGCCTTAATTGATGCTTTACAGCTCATCATAATCGCCGCTTCTTCACGAAGTTTTTTTATCTCAATTTTTTTCTCATCAAGGACTTGCTGGATAATTTCTTCGATCGTTGATGATTCTTCTCCTCGAGGAAACCATTGTGGATGCGATCTGACGATATAGCTGTTACGGCCAAAGGGCTCCAGAAAAATGCCGACACTAGCAAGTATATCAAGGTGTTCCTCTATAATCATTGCTTCATCATTCGAATACTCAAATGTCAAAGGTACTAATAGCTCTTGAACTTCAGATTGGATCTCTCCTACTTTTTCACGGTAAAATTCATATTTAATTCGTTCTTGAGCAGCGTGTTGATCAATAATATAAAGCCCGCGCTCGTTCTGCGCTAGTATATATGTTCCATGCATTTGTCCAATAGGGTACAACGGCGGGACACGTTCAGTCATATCAGAAACTGGCTCCTCCTGTTGCTCATCATGCTCTGCCGCGTAATCCACCTGTACCTCTACTTCAATTGTTTCTTCCCATGTTTCTTCATGGTCAACCCCTTCAAATGGATTCATAGCTTCGGCAACCTTCCATTCCTTGGATGGAGGCTCAGGAATGGAAGGTGATTTCACAGGCTCCTTTGTTTTAAGAACCTTTTGTTGATTAGCATATTCAATTGGCTGTATGCTTGGCTTCAATTCGGAAGAATGATCAAAAGTAAATTGCTGCTGCTCATCGATTAGTTTCACTTTTTGTTTTTTAGGAGTTTCTACAGACGGAATGAGCTGCTCCTGTCTGAAGACTTCTCGGATCCCATTCGTTATAAGCTCATTTAATTCGGTTTCTTTACTAATTCTTACCTCAAGCTTCGATGGATGAACATTGACATCAACTAAAATGGGATCCATTTTTATTTCCAGGAATACAATAGGAAAGCGGCCGATCGGCAGCAAGGTATGATATCCCTGTTGAATCGCTTTTACTAATGGATAATTTTTAATAAAACGGCCATTTATAATAGTCGAGATATAATTTCGCGATGCCCTCGTTATCTCTGGAAGTGCGACATACCCGCTTACTTCAAAGTCTAACGACTCCAGTGAAACTTTCTTCATCTTTTTAGCAATCCCTATCCCATAAATGGCTGCAAGCACTTGACGTACGTCACCATTCCCATTCGTATGTAACAGCTTTTTGCCATTATGAACGAGTCTGATGGAAACATTTGGATGTGCCAGGGCAATGCGATTGACAATATCGGTAATATTCCCTAACTCGGTATGAACACTTTTCATGTATTTTAAGCGGGCGGGAGTATTAAAAAAGAGATTTGTTACGGTAATATCCGTACCTTTTCGACTTGATGTAGATTCATGCTTTTCTATTTTCCCCCCGGTTAAAACAAGGTTCGTCCCTGCCCCATTTCCTGTGCTGGTTTTTATATCAAGCATTGAAACAGATGCGATACTTGGGAGGGCCTCACCTCTAAACCCCAACGTTCTAATACGGAACAGATCGTTTTCATCCTTGATTTTACTTGTTGCATGACGATGAAACGCATTTAAGCAGTCATCTTGTTCAATTCCTTCACCATTGTCCAATAAACGTATTTTTCCTAAGCCGGCTTCCTCAATATCAATTTCGACGACCGTGCTATTTGCATCAATCGCATTTTCTAATAGCTCTTTTACAACAGATGCAGGTCGTTCCACTACCTCACCTGCAGCAATTTTATTTGATAGTTGGTCATCCAGGCGAATAATCTTCCCCAAGTTTCTCACCGCCTTTTAAAAGATAATAAGGGATAGATTTATATGTTAATAATCCTCATGTTTAGATAATTATTTTAATTTTTTCTGAAGCTTGTAAAGTTCGTTCATTGCATCAAGCGGAGTCATATCGAGTATGTTCATCGTTTTTAAACAATCCACTACAGCTTGTTCCTTTTTAGGTAAAGTTTGTACCTTTTTAGCAGAAGGTTGTTCATCTGCAAATAAAGAAAGTTGTGAATCAAGTAAGAATTCTTCCTTTACGATTGAATTTGTTTTCGTATCTGTCTTTCCTGCTTCAAGGTCAGAAAGAATTTCCTTTGCCCTTATAATTAAAGACTTAGGAAGATCAGCTAACTCTGCAACGTGAATGCCATAACTTTTATCTGCGGCACCTTCTTCAATTTTGTGTAAAAATACCACTTTGCCATTTTCTTCAATAGCCTTTACATGGATATTTTTTAATGATTTTAATTGTCCCTCCAGGACGGTTAACTCATGATAATGTGTTGAAAATAATGTTTTTGCTCCGATTTGCTCATGGATATACTCAATGATTGCTTGTGCTAAAGCCATACCATCATAGGTTGAAGTTCCTCTTCCTATTTCATCAAACAGGATTAAACTTTGTGATGTAGCATTAGCAATTGCGTTTTTTGCTTCAAGCATCTCCACCATAAAGGTGCTTTGCCCGGAAATCAAATCATCTGCTG
Organism: Bacillus sp. SA1-12; assembly: GCF_000981385.1. Taxonomy (GTDB): domain Bacteria; phylum Bacillota; class Bacilli; order Bacillales; family Bacillaceae; genus Metabacillus. The sequence goes on along the minus strand of NZ_LATZ01000009.1, from coordinate 148,908 downwards.
CACCAATTCTTGTAAATATTTGATCAAATATTGGCAAAACGGCTTCTGAAGCTGGGACATAACAACCGACTTGCGCTAATATCGCTGTTAAGGCAACCTGGCGCATATAAGTGCTCTTACCAGACATATTTGGACCGGTAATCAGAAGCATTTTACGATCATTACTAAAATAACAATCGTTTGGTACATACTCCTGTGAATCCATTACTTTTTCTACGACAGGATGGCGGCCATTTTTAATGAAAAGTTCACCTGATGGAGAGAACTGCGGTTTGCAATAATGACGGTTCTCGCTAACCGTCGCAAAGCATTGCAAAACATCCAGCTCACTTAGTCTCTTTGCCAACTTCTGTAATCTAGGAATATATTGTTTTACTTGTTCTCTTATATCTACAAACAGCTGATATTCAAGCTCAACGCTCTTTTCTTCCGCTTCTAAGATAAGCGTCTCTTTTTCCTTTAATTCAGGGGTAATAAATCGTTCCGCATTTGTTAATGTTTGTTTTCGCTCATACATCCCTTCCTTTAATAAATGAAGATTAGCTCTTGTTACTTCAATATAGTAGCCGAACACACGATTATAGCCAATCTTTAACGACTTTATCCCTGTTTTTTGGCGCTCCTGCTGCTCAAGCTGAGCAATCCACGTTTTGCCGTTTCTGCTCGCATCCCGATATTGATCAAGTACATCATGATAACCATCGTTGATAATATTTCCTTCCTTAACAGAGAGTGGCGGATTCTCAACGATTGCTATTTCTAGAAGCTTCGTTAAGTCCTTACATGGATCAAGACGCTCAGATAAGTAAACCTCATTTTTTAATGATTGACATAATTCATCAATAGCCGGTACTTGTTGCAGTGACTTTTTTAATTGAATTAAGTCCCTCGCATTTACATTTCCAAATGCAACTCTCCCTGCTAGTCTTTCTAAATCGTATACTTCTTTTAAAAGACTGCGCAAATCCTCTCGTTCAAAGTAATTTGCAATAAAAGTCTCTACCATATCCAGGCGTGCTTCGATTTTTTTGCGATCAATAAGTGGTTTATCTACCCACTGCTTTAACAGCCTTCCACCCATTGCCGTCTTCGTTTCATCCAACAGCCATAGTAAAGAGCCTTTTCTTCCTTTTGAACGAATTGTTTCTGTAAGCTCTAAATTCCTTTTTGAATATAGATCAATTTTCATTGCGTCTTGTAAGTAAAACACCTTTACCGGTTGCAAATGATCGAGACTACGTTTTTGCGTTCGTTGAAGATAGTTTACTAATCTTCCAAAGGTTTTTGAAAGACGTTCATCATGCAATTGCTCAAAAATCACTCGCAACTCATCAGAAATGACGATTTCTTCTTGATATGACAATGTAGCCTGACAACGATCAATCAGTTGTTTTTTCCATTCATTCGGAAAATCATTTGCGATTACCGCTTCTTTCGCTCCAACTGAATAGAGTTCATTTAAAACCTCATCAAAGTTTGAGCATATTGCTACGAGATTTTCTCCTGTTGTTAAATCACTTAATGCAAGGCCGATGTATGAGTCGAATACTGTCATTGAGGCGATATAGTTATTTTCTTTATCATTAATCCCTTTCCCATCCATAACAGTTCCCGGTGTAATAAGCTGTACAACCTCTCTTCTTACAACACCTTTTGCTTGCTTCGGATCCTCAGTTTGTTCGCAAATTGCCACCTTATAACCTTTGGCTATGAGCTGCTCAATATATGTTGGAGCAGAATGATAAGGAACTCCACACATTGGAATTCTTTCATCGCTTCCGCCCTCACGACTGGTTAGTGTGATTTCGAGCTCCTGTGACGCTTGGATTGCATCCTGAAAAAACATCTCATAAAAATCACCTAAACGAAAAAATAAAAAGGCATCTTGATAGTCTGCCTTAATCTTTAAATATTGCTGAATCATCGGCGTGTAAGTAGCCATGTTTATCCTCCAATACCACCTTAACGTTCTTAAAAAATCACAGTTTATTATATCATAATTCGACAAACTCTTGTGATAATTGGGTTAGGTAAAGATAGGAATCTAAAAAATTTATAAAAAAAAGCTGTTTTTTCAAAATATGTTGGCCTATGGGACAAAGAAGTGAATAATAAAACTGAAAACTGAGGTAAGTGGGTATTTGAGCAGTTGGCATTGGGTGTTATCCTTTATTAATTAGGATAGATACCCTGAAAACCTGAGATTAGGGGCAAGGTGGGTCAAAAGCAGGCATTTAGCCTAAGGGGAAGCTCACAGAATTATCCGCAAAGGATGAGCACCTGCAACGGAAAACAATAGTCAAGTTTAAAAGGGCCTTATTAAAAAAAGAAAACTAGGAAGATACCTCCTCCTAGTTACTCTTCTACATCTCCAAGTAAAAATTCAGGATTTAAATCCTCAAATTCTTCATCTAATTCTTCTTCCCACTCATCGTCATTTTCACAGCCTTGCGGATTAACTTTAACACATACTTTTGTTTCACCAATAACCTCTGCTAAAAGTTCGCGTTCTGCTTGAACAATTATTTTGTTTCCGTTTGGTGATATGGTTACCTCTAAACAATTAGGTTGTTGTAATACTTTACAGATGACCTCATGCTCATCATCAATGACATTGTCGTCTTTGTATCTTAATTTGATCACATCGACATATTCTATACTCTCTGTTACAACCTCTGTTTTTGTGTTTTCATTATAAGAATACCAAACGTTAATATCATAAGTACCTTCAACCTCAACTGTTTTCCCTTTCTTTTGAGCATCATAATTATGGTTAATGATCCATCCACCTAAAATGCTCGCAGGTTTTTGCGACGGTGATATCGTATGTGTGCACTGTGTAAATTTCCGACCTTTCGCAACTACGGCTTTTGTAATTATCTCTCTGTATTCAGACATTCGAGCATAACCTCCTCAATGAATCTTCTTTTAATCCTATGCTAGGCTAGTAACGATTGTGCCTAAATAATTTACTGAAATGATGACATGTTACGCCAATTAATGAAACCTATAATTCATTGTATGCTTGGGGTAATAAATATGTGCCTAAAAAACAAAAAACGTGCCTGTCCTATTAAAATTAATGAATGTTTTTTATACTTTGTTTTTAGGACTTAAAGAAAGTACATGAGAGATGTGTTGAGGAGATTGAACAGTGTTAAACCGTTTGGTTTTTTAACAAAAACAGTCTTTCAACTAAAAAAAAAGAGGCTGCCTAAGGTAAGGCAAACCTCAAAACAATATACTTATGAACAGCTGCTGCCAGCTGAGTTTCTAGCTTTCGAACCTGTTTCTCCTGCTAATAGATCTCCGCCTGTTGATGTAATAATTTCGTTTGTTACCTTGTTTGAAATCGTGTGAGAAACAAGTTGCAGTAAATCGTTTACTTCAACCTGTGATTCTTGAAACTCTTGAATAATTGGTATTTCATCCAATTCATTTTGTATTTTTTCAATTTTAGCTTCAACTTGTTTTAATGCTTCGTGCTTTCCATAGTGTTTAAAGTTGACAGCCTGCTTTTGAAGGCTTTTAATACTAGCAATCATTTCACGTACTTTTTGATTTTCATTAAGTTGTGCTTCTGCCCGCTTAAAGAAATCAACTTCTTTGGATTCAGCAATCATTTGTGCAAGTTCACGCGCTTTTGCTACTATTTCATCTTTTGTATAAATCGTCATCTTATTTCACCTCAATCGCTTCTTCAACCATTTCTCCATCAAGCGTCCATGTTTTTGCTTTTGTAATTTTCACCTTCACGATTTTTCCAATCGCTGTTTTTGGTGCTTTAAAGTTTACAAGTTTGCTTTTCTCCGTATATCCAGCAAGAACTTCTGGATTGTTTTTGCTTTCCCCTTCAACAAGAACATTCACAACCTTGCCTTCGTATTCTTTTAATTTCTTTGCAGAAATTTCATTTACGACTGCATTTAGGCGTTGGAGACGTTCTTTTTTCACTTCCATTGGGACATTGTCTTTCATTTTCGCTGCTGGTGTACCTTCACGTGGTGAATAAATAAACGTATACGCGCTATCAAACTCTACCTCACGATAAAGTGATAGAGTTTCCTCGAACTGCTCCTCTGTTTCATTTGGAAAGCCAACAATAATATCTGTTGTTAATGAAACATTCGGCATTGCTTCCTTAATTTTGCGGACCAATTCCAAATATTGTTCACGAGAATATTTTCTTGCCATAATCTTTAGAATATCTGTACTTCCTGATTGAACAGGCAGATGGATATGGTCTAAAAGATTGCCGCCTTTTGCTAAAACTTCAATTAAATGATCGTCGAAATCACGAGGGTGGCTTGTTGTAAAGCGGATTCTTGGGATATCTATTTTGTGAATCTCATCCATTAAATCTCCTAAGCCATAGTCTATGTCTTCAAAATCCTTCCCATAAGCATTTACGTTTTGCCCTAGGAGAGTAATCTCTTTATAGCCTTGAGCTGCTAAGTGACGAACCTCTTGGATGATTTCCTCTGGACGACGGCTGCGTTCCTTACCTCGAGTATAAGGAACAATACAATACGTACAGAATTTATCACAGCCATACATAATATTAACCCATGCCTTAATATTTCCTTTACGAACTTTAGGAAGATTTTCGATGACATCGCCTTCCTTAGACCATACTTCGATCACCATTTCCTTAGAAAGATAAGCTTCATTTAAGATATAAGGTAGACGGTGTATATTATGGGTACCAAAGATCATATCAACAAACGGATGAACCTTTAAAATCCGGTTAACAACTGATTCCTCCTGTGACATACAGCCACAAACACCTAATAATAGGTCTGGTCTTTCTTTTTTTAATGCTTTAAGGTGGCCAAGTTCACCAAATACCTTATTTTCCGCATTTTCACGAATCGCACATGTATTAAGCAGAATGACATTGGCATCCTCAACACCATCAGTTGGCTCATAGCCTAACGCCATAAAAATTCCTGCCATAACCTCTGTGTCATGTTCATTCATTTGACAGCCATATGTGCGAATATAAAATTTGCGGCCTTGTCCCATGCCTCTAAATTCTTCAGGAATGGCAAAGCCTTCATATTTTACTTCTTCTTTTCCGCGTTTTTTTGCATCCTTTAGTGAAGGAGGCATATACACTGCTTGGAAATACTTGCTGTAATCCTTTTCGGATTTTTTGTCCGAAGGATTTACTTGAGTACTTTCCTTACGTTGCTGTTCATTCATTATGTGATTCTCCTTTCAACCTACCCTTTAATTGTTGAACGTTTATTACTTATACGTTAAAGCGGTCATTGTTACAAGAAAAATGTTGTATGAACTACCTTATCATATAGAAACATACAACATAATAGTATATCGATTATTTTGCTAGAAAACAACCTAATCTTTCAGTCACATATTTAGGTAAGTTGAAAGGCTCAACACCAATAACACTTATTCTAAGCCTATTAAAATCCAGCTAGTGATATTGCATACTCAAGCGGTGTTGCATCCAATTTACTAATCACTTCATTATCTTCTAGAATCTTCAAGCTCTTTTTCCCATAAAGATTATTCACTTCAAGGATCCACGGATTGAAGTCATGATCGATAATAACGTCTAAGGCAACATCGCCAAAATGCCCCAGCTTTTGGTCTAAAACCTCACAAATTTGCCTGCTAACCTCAATTGTACGGTTCATGATTTCCTCTGCTTCCTCGTCCCCAAGTTTAAAAATAATTTTAAGCATTTTTTGACCGTCTGTAAGGTGGGCAACATGTTTTAAGTTTGTTATAATGCTATTCTCTTGTGCAACCCTGCCAATGACTCCTTGACAAATCCATTCCTTTTGTCTGTTTTTCTGCAGGTACAAACGAAAATCAAATTTTTTATTATTATAAATCGTTGAAACACCTTGTTGAATGATATAATCTACTTTTATTATTCGGTGTAAATACTTATCGGCCTCATTTACTGTTCTATAAAATCTTTTTTCTTTACTTCTATTAATAATTAAGAACCCGTTTCCTTCCTTTTTCACAACAAAGATCCCTTTTCCCTGCTGACCCTTAACAGGCTTCATATAGACTGTATCAAATTTTTTCAGCATTTCTTCTAGGTCATTAGATGTTTTATAAAGTTTTGTTTCTGGAAGGAACATTTTAACCTTTTCATCTGCTGAGCAAGCCTCCCATAACTGAAACTTATTAAAAGGATTTGTATTAAAAAGTTTACCGCCAATTACATTCTCCAATGATAATTCAATTTCCTCAGGAATTCTTAATTTTTTAAAAATCGAGTCTGGAAATGGAAAGTCTTCTTTCTTCCATTTCCCCGTTTTTGGCTGATAATAATACCCCGTTATTGTTTTATTTGCAGGATTAATGCTCTCACTGGAACAAATAATTAAAAAGGGAACTTTTGCTTCATCCAATTTAAAACGGTTTTTGCATTTTTCCAGCAAATTCGGCGTTAATTGTTTAAATTTGTTTTTTGCTATATAGGCAATAAACGGACCAATATGAATAACATTTCCGTCAACCTTAATATCATAAACAAGTTCGTCAGGTATAGTAAACGGTATTGTACCTCTTGTAAGCCCAATTTCATTTTCTGATAAATCATTTGATTTTTTAACAGAAAATGTCTGTGACCAATAACCAAACTTAATAATGACTTCTCTTGATCTAATTAGGTAATGCTTAAGAAATGACCTTGATAATAGTATTTTTGGCAGTCTGCTTTGAAGCTCAATAGATCCCAAACGCGTATTATTTTTTTTATCCGTTAGATAGATGATCTTTATCATTCAGTTGCACTCCAATATTTAGAAATAGATGCTCATTTATTCTATGATGTCGGGATAGGTTGTGATATTTATCCTGTCATAAATGGGTGAATGTAGCATATAAAAAAACATTACCGTCATTGGACAGTAATGTTTTAATTAAGCATTAAAAAAACAAGCAACTATTTAGTTAACAGCTGAATATCTTTAATGATCCTTTCTTTTTCAATTGGTTTATTTTGATTAGCCATATCATAAAGAGCCCTTATTTGGTTCTGCTTGTCAATTAAGAACATCGTTGTTGAATGAGCAAAAAAATCCCCTTCTAATTTTTGGTACTGCATTTGCAAATTAGCAGCAATTTCCTTCGTCTTCTCTGGGCTACCTCTTAGCCATTTCCATCCAGTCGTATCTGCTCCAAACGAATCAGCATAGTCTTTAATAATTTGTGAGGTATCATGTTCTGGATCTATTGTAATAGCGACAAGATCAACTTTTTTTCCGAATAAACCCTGACTTTTTAACTGATCCTGCAGCACTTTAAAATCTGCCATTGTTAATGGACAAATATCCGGGCAATTGGTATAAAAAAAGGAGACAAGTTTGATCTTTTCAGTAGACAATTCATATCCTTGCCCATGAACATCATCCAATTGAAAGGCTTCAACCTTATCTAAAACAGGCAATTTTTCACCATGCGGCCAAAACCAATAAATAATGGCAAAGCCAGCCAGACTAACAAGAAGAATGATTAACCATCTTTGCTTCTTCATCGTTTACTCCACGTCAGGTTCTTTCATATCTTTTAACGGTGCCAGACAGACTTGCTTATTTTTGTGAACGCGGAGAATACCCCACATTCCTTGCTCAATATCCCAGCGAATATTTCCAGAGCGGTACATATAGTCTCCAGGAAAATTAAAGAAACTTCCCGCGCCATAATGCAGTTTAAGATCCCTTGCATGCCCCAACACAATATGATCTTCAATTGATTTAACCTGGGAGAATAGATCCCGATCATCTGTATTCCAATAATGGCCATGTAGATGGAAGCTGTGCGCCCGTCTGCGCTCTGACGGATTCACCAGCCTGATTGTAATCGGATCCCCAGGATAGGCTTCAAAAACTGGTGTTGAAGGATCCCCATGAACTTTGGAACTAAACAAATCTTTAAACACTGGAAATTGTCTTAGGCGATTAATTAACCGCTCTGTGCGATAATTAAAGCCTCGTGAACCATTGTCGTACGTATCTACTAAATCGCCAAGCTCTTCTGGGTCAACACCTGTTAAAATACCATCAACTGGATCAATGATGACACAGCCCTCGCTATCAACTAATCTTGCACCGTCATACATTGTTAGAACGAATTCTCTTATATCAGGGGCAAATGGATGACTCAAAATCACATTGCTGCTTGTTAGTAAAGCTGGCGTTCTGTCAACAGGATTTAGGATTTTCGTTCCTCTTCCCTCAGCGATAAACGTTCCAAAGGTACCAAGAGATCGATGATTTCGGATGTCTGCCATATCCCACATTCCGCATGCACCAACAGCAACATCTACATACCAACGATAGACAACCGTTTCCCCTGGACCTGCCGTTTGGTCTGGATTAAAGCCAACCGTTTCACCTGCTGATGATTTTACATCATATTGAATCAGCTGCGGGTGAAGTGATATCCGCACTGATGGAGGATAAAATGCCTGTTCCTTTACCGGTGGGTACGGCCAAATTCCGTCAGGGAAAGGAAATTTATCAAATTGTAAAAGGCTTGTTAAATGAACCTCGACAACATCGCCTTGATTTGCTCTAAGAACGAGAGGTTCAGGATTCTTTCGTCCGCATAAGATGTCATCCATATCTTCTCTTAACGCAAATACGATGCCAAATGGATCGGTCTCCCCCCATTTGCTATAGACGATTGGTATTTGGAAAGCGACAATATCAAAGAATACTACACGAGCATTAGGCGGAGCATCCACTTCCACACATTCTGCCGGAGGAGGCGGCTCTCCCGTACAGACAGGCAGCGGCTTTGTTCGTTCAGGCGGATTAGGCCGATCTGGAAGCGGAATAAGGAAATCTACCTCTTCTCCATATGCACGGATTAATCCCCAGCAGCCATTCCACAAATCTTCTTCTGTTTCAAATGTCCAAAGATAATCACCTGAATTCGGAACTTCCATATCAAATGTAAACGATTCAGAAATGCCAATATGTTCCTGAGATTGGAACTCAGTTTCTACATCAGGACGTTCCTTTTTCCATCTTAACCCATGAATATTGAAGCTATGAGATTCTTCCTGCGCCCCTTGTAAAAGTCGAACCCGAATCGGATCTCCTTCATAACAATGTAAAATGGGGGTAATCGGATCCCCATTGACAAATGAACTAAAAGAGTAGGCAGGATCAAAATCTTTTCCTAACCTAAACTGCAGCGGTTCATTTTTATAATTCACAGCGAATAATCCAGGATCGTCTTGGGATCCGGGAAACTCAGGTGGATTTAATGGACAGCCATTTTCATCAAATAACAATGCAAAGTCTTGGACCATTAAAACAAAATCTCGGTAATCCGGTATTAATGGATGGGTGACTGTCACTTGCGAACCAACATTTACCTCTTCGCCAGTCCTTGAATCGAGTACTTCTGAAAATCGTCCATGAACAACAGTTGATCCAAATACCCCATGCTGCTGGTGAAAAGCTGCAAATAAATGATCATGGAAAAACCATGCTTTCAACTCCACGTCTGCAAAATATTCATAGCGAATCGTCTCACCAGGAAGGACGCTTGAATCATAATTCCAGCCGACATTTGCTCCGTCGCTAACCATGACATCGAATTTGACGAAATGGACATGAAATGCTGTCTCGTATGCTCTTGTTACAAGCTGAAACGCATCACCGCTGGCAACTTCTGGAAGTCGGTTGGTGAAGTTTATCGAAATGCATGTTCCCGCATTAACATGTAAAATAAGCGGTTCAGGTTGTTTTCTTCCTGCTAACACATCATCAAGATCTTCATCAAGGACATAAAATCTTCCTTTAGGATCATTCCAACCCTGGCGGTTATAGACTATTGGAAACTCAATGAGTGAAACATTGAATACCTGGACTTCAGGATTTTCTTCAACGATACATGGGTCAGTAAACACTGCTCCCGGCCTTGCTGTTGGTACAGCTGCATTCCTCTCAAGTTCTGTCATTTCCCTGCCACCGACAATGCCAAGCGGCGGACGCGGTGCTTTACAGCCCACTTTGCCCGGTATAAAGTTAGGAAAGCCAGGTCGTTCTTTTGTCGGCATAGGTGGAATCGGACGATCCGGCAACGGCTGCAATGGTTCAATCGGCACGCCATTTGGATAGCACTGGCTACCATCCTGAAGCGTATCAAACACCCTGTTAATCGCCCACATCCCTACACCAAAATGAGGATATAAATGACAATGGATGATAAAATCACCATATGCCCCAACTAGAGAACCCAAACCATATAATGTGTCGATCGTATGCCATGTTTGCGGACTAATTGATATCGCATCAAATACATCCGATTCTGTATTGAGCGGATCCCTAAAAAAGCTATGGGCATGATAGTGGAATACGTGAGTTTCCTTCACTCCGGCATGAACGAGTCTAAACCTAGCAGGATCCCCACGGTAGCCTCGAAAAATGGACGTCGCAGGGTCGCCAAATACCCATGAATCATGATGGACCTCTTCCCCTTCACAATCAGGGCAGACAACCCCCTCTTCAATTAGCCTCACCCGATTTTCAACAGGCTCATAGCGGTAATTAATCGCATGGGTAGATTCTCGATCCTGATTCGTAACAGGATCAAGCGGACGGTTTCCTGTTATATCATCTGTTGACATTTCATCATGAAAAATAAAGGCATACTCGCGAAAGGATGGTGCATATGGATGATGAATATCTGCAAATATCCCGCTGTTTAATGGATCGCCTGTGACAGGATCAGTCCACCAGGACCCCCGTCTTTGGACAAACAGCGCACCAAACAATCCATTAATACTTGTTCCTTCATCACTGCTGTCAGGATTACCTATATCTGTAAAGAAGTAGATACCTTCATGATTTAGACTCAAACGGTAAAGAACTTTTTCTCCTGGATCTGCTAACGTATTTGGATTAAAGCCGACATTTGCCCCGTCAGAATCTAATACATCATAATCTGCTTCCTGAAAATGCATTCCGGTTGCAAAATGGATTTTATTTTCAAATAATATTTCAACCGTATCCCCATTATTCGCGCGAATGCAAAGTGGCTGGACTAAATCAACCGGTGTAAACGGATTTTTTTTAACCAATTCCTTTACTTTTTCCTCATTTTCTTTTAAGACATACATCATGCTTGAATCACCATGATCACCAAAATTATTCAATACAATTCGAATGGGGATCGCAACAACGTGAAAAAATCGTTTCATTCGCCCTCACCCTTTTCCTATAAATCATCCCTTAATTCCGGGATTCGCGGCATTCCTCTTTGTTCAATATAAAAGACTTCTATATTATGAATATGGATCGACCATACTCTGTTTTCTAATTCCCCGATTGTTGTAACTTGGACATCAACAGCGACATTATCTCCAATAACATCAACAATTCTTCCAATAAAAACAAATGGATAAGAAGGTGTCAAAATGAATACATTTCTTCCGATTCCTGCTTCAAATTCATTTATTAAGGCTTCATCATGGATGTCATTTATTGAAGGTATCGTAATTTCAGTAAACATTTCATTTTGTCTCATGATTTAAGTGTACCTCCTTTTTCTCTGTTCAAAAGTTGAATTAGGTTAGTGGTATGCGTTGGTTACAATCAAAGTTAGGCGTAAAATGGGCAATTTTTTCTAAAGGGATCGTTAAAGGGGTTGGAAATTGGAAAAATGGAGCATTAATCATTTTAATATTGACTGGAAATAATGTAATAGCGCCTTGTGTCACGTTTATAATTGTCCCGCAAAAGATCGGTCTAAATGTTTGGCCAAATAAATTCAGCTGATCTGTTTCTGTTATAATTAGAATACTTGTGTCGATCAATCCTACTAACTGGTCAAACAATTCATCCACTACATCTTCTATATTAATACGAATCGGTTCATCAAAAACAATTTCGCACTCTTTTCGTTTCTTCACTTTAACTTCACATTCTTCTAGGTTTTCTTTTATTTTTTGACGCTTTTCCTTTTCTTCAGCTTGTTTTTTCTTTTCTGCACCATGATCTTTTTTGTTACTTGTCATATCCCTACCTCCTCACATTTAAAAACATTGTGCAAGTTTCAAAAGATTTAACTATGAAAATTTTTCAAAAAATGAGTGAACAGGCTTAAGAACCGTATGGTTTCAATGTATTTAATCTCTTCTAGATTTACATGTTCATCTTCTTTGAAAGCATGCAGTGTAAGTTGTTGATTAGTTGAATATGAAATTTTTCCGATTCTCTTTGTCTTTTCATCTAAATAAACTGCTACCCAAGTCTCCTTCCAGGTTTGTAAATTTGTTTGAAGGGTTTCTTCAAAAAATTGCTGTTTTAGAATATCCCGCTTTGAGACAGTTTCACCAAATTGAAGAACAAGCTTTTTACGCAAATTATTATCAAAGAGAAAATGCTGGTGTGTATTGGAATAGTTAGGAATGCCATATGGAATATTTGCAGATTCAATCACAGAATAAGGAATCCACGTTCTATCCTTTAAATTTGTTATCATGACAAAATCTCTGCCGATCGTACTAACCTTTCCTTCTTTATAAAGAGATTTTGACCCGCATTTAAAATAGATCTCTACTTGCTGATTTCGTTTTGACTTAAAAAACTTTCTCAGCTTTAAGTTTTTTCCTCGCTTCTCATCCTTCTCAGAGATATTGAACATATTAGCCCTGTCGATATATTCCATTAATAGCCTAGTCTCTTCAGTTGACTTACTGCTTGTTGGTGAAGTGAAACCGTAACCGTTTTGGTTATTAAAGTCATTTATGATATCTTCTTTTCTGGGTTCCAGCATACGTCTTTCTAGCAAGTCTTTTCGATATTCATTTAAATAAAGCTTTTTATTTGTCTTTGTTTTATTGTAATGTTCCATATACCCTCCCCCCTTTTCAGCTGAACTCATGCAAGGTATTACACTCTTAACGAGTAGTTGACTAAGCTGATCGTCATGATAACAAGCAGGGTTCCAAACAGGCTAAATGCAACCATATTTTCTTCCAAGCTGATTAAATAAGAAGCAGGCAGGCTGCATAAAGCGGGATCCTTAACTACTGCTGCAAGCATGTTCCCCATAAGGCTCCCAATAATTCCATTCAGAAAACCAGCTAAGAGAGATTGGAATTTTACTAGTGATCCAAATAATACGCCTATTCCCCCTCCAATTAGGACTGTTAGCGCCATCATCATAAAAATTTGGTCGGCATACAAAAATTGCAAAATCATCGCAATCGTTAAACTTAAAATTCCAGAAATGCTCATAGACATAATCATTCCAAAACGGTCATTAAACAGCCTTCTTTTTTTAAACAGAATACGGTACATGATCAGACCAATGACAATATTAACGATCAGCAAACATGCAAAATAAAGGGTCATCCATACATCATCCCCTCTAGACTATGTATGCCTGGCAGATAGGACGAATAAAAGAAGGGAAACTAGAAAAATTCCTTCAAGGAAGCTCAAGAAGATGACATTAGTCTTGGCTGCTGCCCCAATCATCGGCGCCATAAGTCCCATCATCAAACCATTCGCATAACCCGTTAATAAGGTTTGATAATCAAATAACCCTCCAAATAGCGCTCCTGCCAACATACCGATAAAGGTTGAAAAGATTGTTACATAAACAAATTGAAGTGGGAATTGATAAATTAAGATCACACCAGTAATGATTGCGAGAAAACCTCCAGCCATATTGGTAATGTTCATTCCTAACTGAAATCCAATCAGCTTACGGATTTTTAAAAGGTACATGTAGGTTATTGCAAGCAATAATATGTTTCCATATAACAAATAACCTAAAAACCCGCTTACCATATAAAACCACCTCATAATCTGATCGTCCTATGCTTCATTTTTATGAGGGATGGGCTTGTCGTTATTCTTTTTCTTGTTTTAGATGTTTGGATAATTTTGTATGAAGACTGTAAGGGACAAACAGACTCTTATTGCTAATATCATAAAACACCTAAAGATCATTAGAGCATATACTGGGTATATATCCATGAAAGGAGTGTGCCTTCGATTAAACAGTTAAAAGATCAAAGACATTTTCTAACACATAATCAAGAATTTCGTTGTCCTGAATGTGTGGATCCAGAACAAGATGATTTTTTTTGTTCACCTAATCATTGTCCCGAACAAATACCGCAGCCTAAATTTCCTTCTGCAAACAGCTCCTTTTCCCCTGAGGAATTGGCGGAGATTACCGAATGTATTGAACAGGCAAATGACATCTTATTAACATTAGGTGTAGAAAGAGATCCAGATAATTTACGATCGTTACAGCAAAGTTTAAGGCTGCTAAGAAATCAACTAGTTATTGTAAAAATAAATTGTGGTGAGGAGAAGCTAAAGCTTTCAGGACTTTTTGTAGATGCAGGTCTGGATTTCATCATATTAGAAACCAATGTGGGAAACATATTAATCATTCCTACAGAACGTATTATTTTACTCGAGCATCCAAATCCAACAGGATCGATGACAGGGAGAGATGAAGAACTTATTGATATTAATTCCTGCCTCAGAAGGAATCTCACGTTCCACTTTGGTGCGGTTGTGTCTAAAAGCCCGTTTTTACTCAATCTTTTTTTTGGTTTAAAATTATCGCTATTTCTTGAAAGCTTTGTCGGCTGTTTTGTTTATGCAAAAGCCGAGAACGAAAAGATGGAAAAAGATGGTCTTTTAGTGAACGTAAATCATAGAAGGATTGAAGTGAAAGTAGACGGAGAGAAGCAGGGTATCGACTTTGATGAGTTATGCTTTTTAGAAATCGAACAAGAAAAATTGGCAAAGAGCCTTTTCTTATTTAACGAGACACCGATTATTACGTAATCGATTCGTTATGTATTACGGAATGTGCTACAATACAAAAGGGTCTGACTAACCAACACAGCATAAATGTTTGTTGGTTAGATCAGACCCTTTTATTTCACTCTTTTTAACATATTTAAGATAAATCAAATCTGACTTTGCAGCCCTTATGCTTCAGTAATTGAAAATTTAGATCATCTGTTAAACCTGCTAGGCGCAATTCAAATCGATCATCACAAAATGGGATGGGATGATCGAAAAAACATGTAAATTTTGGCTGACATAATTCATTTTGATTATGCTCAAGATTAAATGCAATGAACCTGTTTCGATTTTCATTTTGGCAATGCGGGCAAGGATCAAGATGATTTGGCCGTTTGTTTTGGCAGTGTGGACATGGCTCGATTTGACGTTGCCTGTTTTGGCAATGCGGACAGTGTTCTCTTTGATCTTTTCTGTTTTGGCAGTGCGGGCATTGCTCTCTTTGCTGTTTCTTGCCTTTGCAGTGCGGGCATTGCTCTCTTTGCTGTTTCTTGTCTTGGCAATGTGGGCATTGCTCTTCTCGCTGTTTCTTGTCTTGGCAATGTGGGCATTGCTCTTCTCGCTGTTTCTTGTCTTGGCAATGTGGGCATTGCTCTTCTCGCTGTTTCTTGTTTTGGCATTTTGGACAGTGTTCTCTTTGATCTTTTCTGTTTTGGCAGTGCGGACATAGTTCAATACAGCCTTGGCGCTTGTCTTTACAATGCGGACATTCTAGATGTCTCATGATCTGTGTAAAACGCTGAAATTCAATACATCTGCAATTTGTAGCTTTAAGGTGTTCTTCGAATTTTGGTTGACAGTTTTTATCCAGCCATTCAACTTTTGAAATTCGGTCAGTTAAAACCGTAATAATCCTGCCATCTTTATGAACTAAATCAACAAAGTTTAGTCCTACATGACAAATTGTACCTTCAACTTCTAGAATGAGAGATTCATCTTCATCAATTTCTTTTATTTGCTTAAATCTAATAGCTTCAGGACCGATCTGCCGGTTATTTAAAGGATTGATTATTTCCTTTTTAATATACATAACACCCCTCCTAACTGGACTAATGTAGCATATGAAAATTCCATGAAGGGGGTTCAATATTAGGGTGTTTGCCTACAAATCATTTTTTTCTATCAAGAATCCAATCTTCCCGTTCTTCCATTCTAACTTTGCATCAAACGTTTTCTCACCTTTTTTAAACCCTTTAATAAGATTTGTACTGCCTTCTTTAAGCAACTTTTGAACATTCGTCTTAGTTATTTTCTTTCCAAGGATCAGCTTTGAAATCGTGAAATGACAATTGGCAGTCTTGTAATTTGAACAACCATAAAATTGACCTTTATCAACAACATTGCCATCACACAGTTTACATTTGCCGACCTTCTTCCCCAATGTGTAACGAGACGAGGAACGTTGAATCGTATCAATTTGAAATGCCTCAAAATTCCAGTTTGGAGCAACTGCTATTGCATCATTCACTATTTTAGTTGACAGTTTTTTTGTTTGTTCCATGAATACTGATGGCGAAGCTTGTCCTTCACCAATTTCTGACAGCCGCTGTTCCCATTTTGCTGTCATTTCCGGTGAAGCTAATATTTGATCACCAATGGCTTTAATAAGCACTTTCCCTTTATCTGTGGCGAAAACTTGATTCTTTTTAATTTCGATGTATTTACGATCTTTTAACATCGTGATAATCCCGGCCCTTGTCGCTTCTGTTCCTAATCCCTCGACCTTGCTTAACACCTTTTCTAATTCATCATTGTCTAAATATTTTCCTGCAGTTTTCATTAATGTGATTAATTGACCTTCTGTAAAACGTTTTGGAGGCTGGGTTTTGCTTTCCTTTGTTTCTACTTTTTCAACTTGCCCAGTATCTCCCTGCTTTACATTTGGAAGTAATTGATCCTTTTCTTTTTCATCCTGGTAGATAACTTTCCGCCAGCCTTCTTGAATTTGCTGTTTACCCTTAGTGATAAATTCGGCACGACCGTCTACTAATGTCGTTAATGTCGAATAATCAAATATTGCTTTATCGTAGTGAGCAGCAATGAGTCTTCTAACAATCATGTCATACATTTTCTCTTCATCTGATGACAATTTTTTCGGATCCTTTACTTGTTCAGTTGGAATAATGGCATAGTGATCCGTTACCTTTTTTTCATTTACATAGCGCGGATTGTTTAAAATTGATGACATTGGCAATGGAAACAAATCTTTATAGTCATCAAAAGCACTTAATTTAGCTAGAATTTCCGGAAAGAGCTCTGCCTCCCCTTTTGTTACAAAAGTAGAATCACTGCGGGGATAAGATACGATCCCTTTTTGGTACAATGATTGAACAATATCCAAGGTTTTTTTCGGGGAAAATTTATAGACTTTATTGGCTGCTGCTTGCAATGATGATAAATTGAAAAGAAATGGCGGCTGATACTCCTTACGCTCCGTAATCAGTTCTTTAATTTTAGCAGGCTTCCCCTTGCAAAAAGCGGCAATTTTCTCAGCCAACTCCTTATCCATTACTCTTGTTTGTTGATCTTTTTGCCATTTCCCTTTATATTTTTTTCCCTCAATCCCAAAGGTCGCGACAACTTCCCAAAATGGTTCAGGCTTAAATTCTTCAATCTCCTTTTCCCTTTGTACAATTAATGCAAGTGTTGGCGTTTGAACACGCCCTGCAGAAAAAACATCGTTCATTCCTTTTTCTTTTAGTAAGATAGAATAAACCCTTGATGCATTCATCCCCACAAGCCAGTCTGCACAGGCACGAGAATAGGCCTCATAATAGAGGTTCCGCGTATTCTCCTCCTTAAGTAATTGGCGGAAGCCCTGAAGAATGGATGCAGGGGTTAGTGATGAAATCCATAATCTTTTCATCGGTTTTTTTACTCCAGAAAGCTGAATGATATTTCTTATAATCAGCTCTCCTTCACGCCCAGCATCACCTGCATGAATAATTTCCTTCACCGCAGGATTTTTTATCAGCTGACTCACAATTTGATATTGTTTAGCTTTAGACTTCGTTACTTCATATTTAAATTTTTCAGGAATAATCGGTAACGTTGATAAAGTCCATTTCTTCCATTCTGAATGGTAATCTTCAGGGGCCATAAGCTGAGTTAAGTGACCGATAGCCCAAGTGCAATATGCACCATTTGGAAAAAGTTCATTTGGTTTTATTTCGTAGTAACCATCTTTTTTGACTCTCTGAAATTGTGAACACAGAGTGGAAGCCTGGTCAGGCTTTTCTGCAATTATGACCTTCATTTATTTATCACCTTATATTTTGTTAGGAAACTATGATTCTTTTACAATTAGTTAAACCTTCACTGTTAGAAACCACACTTTATTTTACTTTATTTTTGTTCAATAGGAAAATGAGAAAAATGAAATTATATAGGAGAAGATTCTTGCAATTCATCACGGAAAGAGAATACTTTCTACATCCTATACATACAAATATGTCAGGAATGCAAATGGGACAGGGGTTGGTATCAATGAATATTTCAGCTGGGGAAATATCACTTGTGATTCTAATTATAGTAGGGTTAATTGGCCGCTCTCCAATTATTGCAACAGCTGCAAGCATTTTGCTCGTATTAAAATTATCTTCACTTGAGCGGTTTTTCCCAATGCTGGAACGGCGCGGATTGGAATTAGGGCTTATGTTTTTAACCATTTCAGTTTTGGTCCCTTTCGCTAGCGGAAAAATAACAGGAAAGGATATTTTACTCCTCCTGACAACACTCTCTGGTGCCGTTGCCCTTGCAGGAGGAGCACTTGCTACATATATGAACGGAAAAGGATTGGAAATGCTTCGTGTAGAACCCCATATGATTGTCGGTCTTGTTGTTGGTTCGATTGTCGGTATCGTTTTTTTGCGCGGGATTCCGGTAGGACCCCTCATGGCAGCTGCAATCACTGCATTACTGATGAAAATCATCTACTTACTGGCGAAGATTTTCTAATATTATGAAGTAGGTACCTTTTCCCTCTGTTTAAAAAGGGTAGCCAATTGCTTTGTTTTGCCTGGTTCTCCTTTGTTGCTTTTACTTGGCTTTATTAAGAAAAAGGCTAATATCAGGGTCAACAAACTTAAACCAGCCATACTGAAAAACACCGTTTGATGGGAAATTTTCATCAACCAGCTAAATAAAGGCGGACCGAATGCTACGCCGAGGAAACGAACACTGCCATATAAAGAGGTGATCATTCCTCTTTCCGCTTTATCAACAGCCCCGGTAATTAACGTATTCAAACAAGGCAGCAGAAGGCCCGTTCCGATACTGCCTAACGTTAATAGTCCAACCATAGGTACAATCTGTTTAAAAAAAGATACAGCTACCATTGAGCTCGTTAACAAAATCAGCCCTATAACCATGACTTTTCGAATTAAAGGTTTATTTTGTTTTATTTTTGCCCCTGTTATATATGCTGTCAGCACCATACCAAATAGTGGAATAGCCAGAATGCATCCTTTAATGATTCCATCAATTTTAAATGTTTCTTCCAAAATATCTGACAAATAAAATAAAACACCAAAAAGAATAAACAAACCGACTGCACCAACAAAAAACGAAGGAATCAGCCATTTCCCCTTTTGTTTAAAAATTTGTTTTAAATCCCCAAGATACTGAGGCAGAGGCTTACCCTTCATTTTTTTCTTTTCCTTTACACCAAACCAAACAAAGATGGCTGTTGCAAAGCATAGAATCGGGAATGTAAAAAACACGGCAAACCAAACAATAAGGGCAATCAATGATCCGAAGATAGGAGATAAAATTTTCCCTAACCCGTTCGTTGATTCAATAATGCCGAGTGCTTTACTCTCCTGTGCACCCGAATAAACATCTCCTATTAGGGCCATGGCAATTGGCGAAGTGCCGGCCGCACCAATTCCTTGAATGATTCTGCCAATCAAAATCCATGTATAGGAATTATCAATTAACCATGCCGCAAGTCCTGAAAGGATGCCTCCGATCCCATAGATTACCAAGGATGCAACAATAATCCACTTACGTCCAAATCGATCTGATAAATACCCTACTAACGGAATGATTAATCCCGCAGCAAGTGAAAATACTGTTATGGTAAGACTAACTTGAAATTCTGATAACCCTAATTTTGATTTCATTGTCGGTAGTACAGGGACTAACATAGAATTTCCCAAAACCATGACCAATGGAATGAGAGCGATCGCTACTATGTTTGCTTTTCCTTGTTTTGCTGCCATTTCCCTTTCCTCCAAAAAAGAATATCACTTCTTTGTTTACATTTCCCTTAACTAAAATTTTGATACAATACATGTTCTTTCTAAATTTTTCATATGCTACAACTTATTAAACATTAGCGATTTTAGCATGCGCTAAAGTGGGGAGAATGCGTGAGAAGCTAGTAAGGAAACAAGGGGATAACGCCCCGAAGATAGATACGCGGATGCCACCAAACCACGAACGAAAAGCCAGTGCCCGATGACAATATCAATAGTCAAGTTTAAGATAACCTAACAAAAAGGATGGGTTTTACATTGGAAATTGAATACATAGAAACATTTCCGTTGCTATATGAACTTTCAGAACCTTACGGTGACGCAAACGGTTATAAGAAATACCGCAGTTGTTTCTTGTTTAAAATCACAACAAATGATGGTATACATGGATGGGGGGAATGTATTGACTGGTTACCTACAATAGAAAAGGGATTTAATGAGCGTATTATCCCATACCTCATTGGAAAAAAAGCAACAGACCGGACTCAAATTGTCAAGGTGGTTAAAAAGTGGAATAAACGAGCTGCATCAGGAATTAGCATGGCATTGACAGAAATTGTAGCAAAGTCTGCCGGACTTTCCGTTTGTGAGCTTTGGGGCGGGAAGATACGGGAGTCTATACAAGTTTATGCATCTTTTCAATCGTATTCTCAAGATAAGAATTGGGTTAATCATTCCTTACAGTTAATTGACCAAACGATTAGTAAGGGGTTTGATCAGATAAAAATAAAAATTGGCGGAAGAACGCTCCAGGAGGATTTCAGCCATATTCAAGCTATTCAGAGCATGCTTGAAGAAAAAATATACCTTGCACTAGATGCGAATCAAAGTTACGATTTTTCGACTGCTCGTAAATGGGAGAGATATTTTAAGAAGTGGCAAAATTTCTTATGGTTTGAGGAACCGATTCCTATCGAACAAATATCAGATTATAAACTTCTTCGCGGCAACATCTCTATACCGATTGCCGGAGGAGAAAATCTTACTTCTACAGTCCAATTTCTTCCATTATTAATAAATGGCGCGGTTGATATTATACAACCGGATATCATGCATGAAAATGGGGTACATGAATACCTTGAAACATTGCATCTCTCGAGGTCTTTCGGATTACGAAGTTCGCCTCATACGTTTGATGGACCATTATCAAGGCTTTATGCGTTATTTGCTCAAGCCTGTCTGCCACCTTGGAGTAAAATGGAGAAGGACGACATTGAGCCTATTGAGTGGGATGTAATGGATAATCCTTTCACATCCCTTGTTTCCATTCAACCAAACAACGGATGCTTGATGGTTCCTGACGGTATTGGCATAGGTACCGAAATCGATATCGAATTAATGGAAAAGTATCGGTGGGATGGAAGAATTTACCATTAATTAGGATAAAAAAATAGGGCTAAAAGGGACAGCTTCCTAAACATATTGGTGTATGATTAGAAAACCCAGACCCTTGAAATAGCCCTTTTTCCATTGCATTATTCAATCTGTAGAATCGTTTCAGAACGATTCAGCGGAAATGTATCAAATCTTAGGCCCCTTCTTAAGCATTCAAGATTATATGCATCTTCGCATTGAATATTTCCTAGATTAACATTTCTTCCCCAAAATTGTATTAATTCAATCTGTTGGCTTTTTTGCGGAGCTTCCCAAATAAGATATTTTCTTACATCCTTAGCAATCGTTTTTTCAATATCATGAAGAAATTCCTTATCTATTAAACCCTTCTCATTATAGATCCCCACATTTTTCCCAGATTCCCGACCTTCGACAATTACATAAGAAGCACCGCATTCCAAGTCAGAGTAGAGAGTTCTATCTAATTCTTTTACTTCTAAATGGCTGCCTTCAGCTTTTTTACCACATTCTGTGATGACAGTGAATCCTTTTGCTACCGCCTCCTGAATCACTTTTCTCCGCTTTCTATATGGTAATTCAATTGTGCCATCTGAGATTTCAATATGATTGAAGCCTATTCTTTCTATATATTCAAAATACTCCCTTAAAACACCCTTATGGGCAGCTATTTCAAATAATGTTCCACCAGGATATAAGGCAATATTTTCTTTCTTAGCTAGAGCAAGCTTCTTTTTCAAAAGCTCTGGAGGATACAACATTGTTGTTCCAAAACCAAGTTTTATATAATCAACATATTGACCTGCAAACTGTAACAATTCTTCGAAAAGAGCCAATCCTATTCCTTTATCAATCAGCATTGTTAAACCATGTTCTTCTGACTCACTTACCCTTTCTCCTGACGGATCATAAAGCTTTGGGTGACAGAAATTTTGCGGATATTTCACAGAACGGTCCCTCCTAGTGGGTAAAATGTCTATGAAGCATCCTATGCATGACACTTTAAAGAAGTTCTTCCTTGCATCCTATTCGCTTTGTTCTTCTTGATTGTCTTTATCAATATCAATCAATTCTCCGCCAAGATGAATAAACAAATTTGGTTCATTTTCCCCGTCTCCGAGAATCGACTTTTTAAGACCGTCGATGTATTTAGAGGTAATGTCGATAAAGTTTTGCTTTTCGCCAGGATTATCTAATTGTCCCATGATATAAAGATCTTTGTCATCTTTATACAAATAAGCTATGTACCCAATCGCTTTACCTTTTGTATCCACTACATTTAGGATTTCACCTTGGTGATTGCGAAATTCCGGCTGAAAAAATATCATTTACCATGCTCCTTTCCGTTCCTTAATCTATATATTTATTTAAAATAGTGTAACCCATATTTTAGAGTGGCTAATCTGCTTATAAAAAATACGTAACGTGATTAGATACTAAAATTATAGGAAGGAAAATCATTAAAGGCTGACTAAATATTCATTTCATGGAACTTTAAGTCAATCTTTTCTTATCAACGGTCAAGTTTTTTATTAAGTTTTTTATTAAATTTTTTTACTCAATCCAATTCTTAAGTCAAAGGCCAATACATATTTCATCCTCTTTACACCTTCTTTGCCAATCATAAGAGTTTCCACTGCTCCTTATCGATTCCATTTTCTTTTGCACGTCCCTTAGATACAGCATATTTTTGATACGAATCAAAAAGGTCCGAAAGGCCATTCATTTTTCTTTTCCTTCTGCTAAAAAAATAGCACAATCCAATGATTTGGTCTGTGCTACTAATGTTCGTATGTTTAATTTTTTAGAAGTTTATAATTGGATAATTTTCAGGAAGACACCTATGAAAAATACCGATCATTAGATGAAGCTCTAAAGAAGTACTTGAGCGACCCCTTCACTTAAAAACAAGCGTGGGGAAGAAAGCCCCATTGACAGAAATTCTTACTAAATGGGACATCCTAAGGTTATAAATATTTGCTTTTAACGTTACTAAAGAATGAAACTTAGATAATTTTTAACTCTTTGCCTGCCTTCTCAAAAATATTCAATGCTTCCTGCAGCTGTTCTTTTGTATGTTCCGCTGTCACAATTGTTCGCACCCGGGCAAGACCTTTTGCTACCGTTGGGAAAGCGATCCCTTGCGCAAAAACGCCGTATTCTAAAAGCTTATCGGAAAATTGGTGTGAAAGGGCTTCATTACCAACAATCACAGGTGTAATCGGGGTTTCGCTTTTTCCAATATTGAAGCCCAAATGGCTAAGACCATCCTTAAAGAATCTTGTATTATCCCATAACTGTTCAATAAGGTGTGGCTCCTCTATGAGTACGCTGATTGCTTCACTGCATGCAGCTGTAACAGCTGGAGGATGTGATGTGCTGAATAAAAACGGACGGCCTCTATGAATTAAGTAGTCTATTAGCGTTCTAGAGCTAGCTACATATCCCCCTAATACGCCTATGGCCTTACTTAGTGTTCCCACTTGAATGTGAACTCGGCCGTCTAAACCAAAATGGTTTACGGTACCGCGTCCATTTTCCCCTAAAACACCTGATGCATGTGCATCATCTACCATCACTAAAGCATCATACTTTTCTGCTAGTTCAACAATTTCTGGTAGTGGTGTAATGTTTCCGTCCATTGAAAACACACCATCTGTTACGATGATCCGGACTCTAAAATCCTTTGATTCTTGCAATGCTCTTTCAAGATCTGCCATATCAACATGGTTATATACTTTTCTTGCTGCTTTTGTTAGACGAATTCCATCAATAATCGATGCATGATTAAGTGCATCGGAAATAACAACATCTTCTTTTGTTAAAATCGAAGAAAGAACACCTTGGTTTGTCGTAAAACCTGACTGAAATACTAAAGCCGCCTCTGTATGTTTGAATTGTGCAAGCTTTTCTTCAAATTCTTTATGCATGGTGAACGTACCTGCAATTGTCCGGACTGATCCAGTACCCGCACCAAAATTCTCAACAGCTTCCAGGGCTGCCTTTCGCAGTCTTGGATGTGAGGTTAAGCCTAGATAGTTATTGGAAGAAAGCTGGATCACCTCTTTTCCATTTATCATTACCTTTGCACCTTGATCACTTTCCAACGGAATTAATTTCCTAAATGTACCTTGTTTTTTCATTTCATCAAGCTCGGCTTGTAAATATTCGAACCCTTTCATTTTTCATTCCTCCAATTCAACATGTTATGAGAAAATTAGTTATCGTTAAGGGTGTAAGACAACCTTGCCACAGTTACCCTCAATCATTAAATCAAAACCCTTTTCAAATTCGTCAAGTGAAAAGTGATGGGTTATGATCGGGCTTGTATTAATCTGCCCTGAATGTATTAGTGCGGAAACCTGCTGCCAGGTTTCAAACATTTTTCTGCCGGTTATTCCTTGCACGGTTATCCCTTTGAATACAATATCATTGGTTACATCAACTTCAACCGGACGTAATGGTAAGCTTAAAATGGATACTCTTCCCCCATTTGCAACCATTTTAAACCCATGATTGATCGCAACCGGATGTCCTGACATTTCACATACAACATCAACACCAATTCCTCTTGTTAAAGATTCAACAACCTCAAGGGGTTTATCCTTGTTTGAGTTAATGATTCTAGTTGCCCCCATTTCTTTTGCTAAATTTAAACGATAATCGTTTAAATCAAGTGCGATCACTTGGGATGCACCAGCAGCTTTAGCAACACCAACTGCCATCATGCCTATTGGTCCGCAGCCGATAATGGCCACTGTTTTTCCGGTGACTTCCCCTGATAAAACTGTATGGACAGCATTTCCCATCGGTTCTTGAATGGAAGCAATATCGAAGGGCATTTCCTTTGGATTTTTCCAAAGATTAACTGAAGGTAGAGCAATATATTCAGCAAAACAGCCCTGTGTATCGACGCCAATTATTTTTGTATGTTTACATATATGCGCTCTTCCTGTAAGACATTGCTGACATTTTCCACAAACAATATGAGTTTCTGCTGATACAGAATCTCCTATTTCAACATTTGTAACCTTTTTTCCTTTTTGTATAACTTCTCCAGAAAATTCATGTCCGAAAACATAAGGTGGTTTTACCCTACTCTGTGACCACTCATCCCATTTATAAATATGAACATCTGTCCCGCAAATTGATGTGGCTTTTACTTTAATAAGGACTTCATCCTCGTTTATTTGTGGAATCTCCACCATTTGAAGCTCAGCTCCATACCCCTGGTGATGCTTAACAACCGCTTTCATTTTTCCGCCCATGATGTACACCCCTCTTATTGTAAACCCTTACATATTAATATTTTATCACCTCATATTAAAATGTAAATAATAGAGTCCATCTCATACGTACACATGGTTGCTGTGAAAATAAAATTTTTTATTTAAAGATAAAAACAGCAAAAAGACTGTCAAAAACAAAAGGGTCAGTCCCACAAACACATTCACAGATGTTTGTTTGGGGACAAACCCTTTTAAGACAGTCTTACATAAATTCTGCAACTAATTTATTAAATTCCTCTTCATCAATCGCTAATTCCGCTTTTGATAAAGGTGTTTCACTATATCCATTTAGGAGTTCTTGGTATGATTTTTGTTCTGTATTTTGATAAATCAAACCTGTAACTAATCCCTTATGTCTCATAAGTGTTTGCATGGCCATTTCTTTATTTTGAGGATCATAGCCTTCAACATTTGAAAGCTTTGTTAAGTTTTCTTTAAACCAATCATATGTGTTCACCTTATTGTAAGTAACACAAGGACTAAACACGTTAATAAGTGAGAAGCCTTTATGATTAATACCAGCCTCAATAAGGGCTGTTAAATCCTTAAGATCAGTTGAAAAGCTTTGTGCAACAAATGTAGCCCCTGCTGTTAATGCCATTTCCATTACAGATAAGGCTGACTCAATTGAGCCTTGAGGTGTACTCTTTGTCACAAAACCAGCATCACTTCGGGGTGATGTTTGACCTTTAGTTAAACCATAAATTTGGTTATCCATGACAATATACGTCATGTCGATATTGCGTCGAATCGCATGAATAGTATGGCCCATTCCGATTGCAAATCCGTCGCCATCTCCACCTGAAGCAATAACTGTTAAATCTTTATTTGCCATTTTAACGCCTTGTGCAATCGGTAATGAACGTCCATGTATGCCATGAAAACCATATGAATTAATGTAACCCGAAATCCGTCCTGAACAACCAATACCAGAAACAACAGCAAGCTGATCTGGTGTTAACCCTACATTTGCTGCAGCACGCTGAATGGCAGCCTGTACAGAGAAATCACCACACCCAGGGCACCAGTTCGGTTTTACGTTATTGCGAAAATCTTTAAACGTTGTTGCCATGTTAGATCAGCTCCTTGCTTCTCGTATGAATTTCATGAGGTAGGAATGGGTTGCCATCATATTTTAATAATGAAGAAATCTTGTTCGCATACCCTACATTCATTTTTAACAGACTTGCCAGCTGGCCTGTTGCATTGTTTTCAACAACAATAACTTTTTTTGCAGATTCAATTAAAGGTAGCATTTCTTCCGTTGGGAACGGATGAATAAGGCGAATTTGTGCATGGTTTACTTTAATACCATCAGCCTCTAGACGTGTCATCGCTTCTTCAATTGTTCCTCTCGTCGAAATATACCCTACAAGTAAAATATCTGGGTTTTCGTGTTGAATATTTTTATGAACAGGGTTATTAAATTGAATGTTGGCAAGTTTTCTTAATCGCTTATCCATTTGTTCCTTACGATTACCTGCAGCCTCTGACGGCTTGCCTGTTTCATCATGCTCTACACCTGTTACATGGTGAATACCATTTTTCATACCTGGAATTACACGAGGTGAAATTCCGTCTTCTGTTACCTCATAGCGTTTGAAATAACCTTTATTTTCAATTTCAGGCAACTCTTCAGTTTGAAGCTTGCCACGACGGATTTCTATTTGGCTATAATCAAGTGGTTCAACTGTTTGTTTACCTAATGAAAGCTGTAAATCTGTTAACAAAATGACAGGAACCTGGTATTCTTCAGCAATATTAAATGCCTCAATTGTATCATAGAACGCTTCTTGAACTGTGCTTGGTGCCATGACAACTTTAGGAATTTCACCATGAGTACCGTAAATCATCGCCATTAAGTCTGATTGCTCCTGTTTTGTCGGCAAACCAGTACTTGGACCGCCACGTTGCGTGTCAACGATGACTAATGGCTGTTCAGTCATACCTGATAAACCGATCGCTTCCATCATTAATGATAAACCAGGACCTGCTGAAGCAGTAAAAGTACGAGCACCTGCATAGTTAGCCCCAATTGCCATCGTACAAGCAGCAATTTCATCCTCTGTTTGGATTACCGCTCCTCCAAATTTAGGGAGCTTTTTAATTAAATACTCCATAATTTCAGATGCTGGAGTTATTGGATATGCTGCCATAAAACGCGAGCCGCCAGCAATCGCACCTAATGCTATGGCATCATTCCCAATCATAAACATACGTTTTTTTCCATCAGCTTTTTCAAGAAACATGTCCTGACTGTTATAACCAAGCTCATTTTTTAAATAATCTGCACCTTTTTCAATTGCTTGCATATTTTTCTCAACAATCTTTTCACCTTTACGGCCATATGTGTCATTAACAACTTCATGGTAACCCCGCGGATCTAAATCAAGAATCGCACTTGTTGCACCGATCGCAACCATGTTTTTCATTAGAGACGTACCTAATTCTGTTGCAATTTCTGTAAATGGCACTGAATAGAGCGTAACATCCGCACCTTCAGGTATCGTTGGATTAAACTTTGCATCAGCAAGTACAATCCCGCCGGCACGCAGCTCTTGGAAGTTTACATCAATTGTTTCTTGATCAAAAGCTACTAATATATCAAGATCATCTGAAATTGATCGAACTTGTGTTGTACTTACACGAATTTTATTGTTTGTATGTCCGCCTTTAATTCGTGATGAAAAGTGGCGGTATCCGTATAAATAATACCCTAGTCGGTTTAGTGCAATAGAGAAGACTTCACCAGTACTTTCAATACCTTCTCCCTGCTGTCCTCCAACTTTCCAGGAAAGTTGATTTATCATGTGTATTTACACCCCTCTAAAAAATGCTAAATAAAGTGAGACTTTCCGAAGCTAAACGTGCTGTTATCCACCACACTTATCTGCATAAATTATTCTTGAATGTTGAAATGGTGGTTTACAGCCCATTAAGATCGGGATAAATTGTGTACATATAATTTATAGTTTATCATAATCTCGTCCAATTTTTTTATTATTCTTTAACCATTGAGAAAACTGAGTTTATTAATTGGAATTTACTAAACGTTAACAATTTTAGACCCTTAAACAAAAAAAAACAAGAGTTTAGCTTAAAATAATCCTTTAAACTTGCTAATTGATGTCTTCTTTATGTACAAGGTTTTAGAAAAGGAAAGGGAGCCTCCTAAGCGTTTTGGGCTTTGGTTCTCCCTAGATGAATTCTCAGTCTGAAGAGTTGAGCTTATTCATTTCAATTCTAGACATTATTTAAAAAGAAATGTGATCAATAAAGTTCTGATAAACAAGCTTATTGACCAATTTTTGCGGATAATATTTCAACATATGATTGATAAATCCATAGTAACATGCATAATTTTCTAAGCCTTTTATTGTTAAGTCGATCCCATCAAAGTCTGAGCCAAATCCTATATTGTTCTCTCCGCCCAAAGAACATAGATAATCGATATGATGTAGAACATCAGATAGTATGGGCTGTGGAGTATTTGCTGTAAAATATGGGACAAATGTCACACCAATCATTCCGTTCTTTTTAAACATAGCTCTGATTTGTTCATCCTTTAAATTTCGAACATGAGGGCAAAGCTTATATACGTTTGAATGTGAAGCAATTGGGTAGTTCGCCAGATCAAGCGCCTCCCAAAAACTTCGTTCACAAGTATGGGATAAATCTGTCCAGAGGTTCTGACTATTTAAATAGGAAATAACCTTTCTCCCAAAATTTGTAAGTCCCCCATTCCGTTTTTCTAGCGCACCGTCTGCAACTAGGTTGGCATAATTCCATGTTAATCCAACAGAGCGTACCCCTAATTGAAATAGGATTTCCAACTGTTCTAACTGGTCCCCGATTGCATCGCAGCCTTCTAACGTTAATATTGCGCCAATCTCATTTTCAGTAAGACGATCGATATCTGATTTCGTTTTGATTAATTTTATTTCTGGATATTTTTTTAATATTTTTTGATAAAAGATGTTGATTTGAGAATGGGCAACAGCTAGACGGTGTGTAAATGGCACATTCTCTGGAACATAAATTGCAAAACATTGAGTTGGCTTATCCATTGTTTTCAGTTTGGAAATAGAGACATGCAGGCTTTCATCATCATAAACATTAATTTTTTTGTCTCGCCATAACTTAAATAACATATCACAATGCGCATCAAACACTCTCAATTGTCAATGTCCCCCTTCTAATATGTTCCACCATATACAAAACAAGGGTTTGACTCCATATTATGAGCCAAACCCTCGAAATAACAAATGTCTTCGTCCGTATTCTTTACATCCTTATCTCGGCTCGACAATTAATTTAATTGCCGTGCGTTCTTCACCATCTATTTGAATATCCGTAAATGCTGGAATACAAATTAAATCAACACCGCTTGGAGCTACAAAGCCCCTTGCAATTGCTACTGCTTTTACTGCCTGATTAAGAGCCCCGGCACCTATTGCTTGAATTTCAGCCGCTCCCCGCTCTCTCAAAACGCCAGCTAATGCACCAGCGACAGAATTAGGATTAGATTTTGCTGATACCTTTAATATTTCCATTTCTAGCTCCCCCTTATTTTCAATGAATCCTTGAGTGTTCATTAGAACATCATTGGTATAATTTGTTTAAAAAGGTCTCCCCTCATTTCCCCTTTTAAACAGTGTTAGTTCATCATCCATTGATACTATATTCACTAGAAAAGGAAAGTATTCCTGCTTGTTCGCACATAATTTCGAAAATTTATTCTTAGGATCAAATAGCAGCTGGCAATCATTATTCAAAAAATAGATGATCGTCATTTATTAAAATCCGATCAATTTTTTTCGCTTGTCCTGTTTTAACGTCAATATCAATTACCACAGCGCTTAATTGAGTACGTCCTTTCGCTACATCATGGCGTACAGGTAGATTCGTAAGGAATCTTTTTAAAATCATGTCTCGGTCCACTCCAAGTATCCCATCATAAGGTCCTGTCATACCGACGTCTGAAATATATGCAGTCCCTTTTTCCAAGATACGATTATCTGCTGTTTGTACATGTGTATGGGTACCGACAACAGCTGATACTCTTCCGTCTAAATACCATCCTATCGCCTGTTTTTCACTTGTCGCTTCGCCATGAAAATCAACAAAAATGATAGGTGTGCGCTTTTTCGCTTCTTTAACAAGCTCGTCAGCCTTTTTAAAAGGACAATCAGATGGAGGCAAAAATGCACGACCCTGCAGATTAATTACAGCAATCTCCTTCCCCGCTACGCTAACAAAAACCATTCCTTTTCCCGGGTTTTCTTCCGGGAAATTAGCAGGGCGGATCATTTTCTGAGCACGATCAATAAACTCAAAAATTTCTCGATTGTCCCAAGTATGATTTCCCATCGTAATAACGTGTGCACCTAATTCGATGAATTTCTGATATATCTTTTCGGTAATTCCTTTACCATGAGCGGCATTTTCGCCGTTAATAATAACAACATGCGGATTATATTTCGTTTTCAATTTTGGTAAATACTCTTTCACCATGTCTCGTCCTGGAGAACCAAATACGTCTCCTACAAACAAAATTCTCATCATTAAAGCCCTCTCTAGTTATCATTGAATTTCTTTATATATCCAAATTAATTTTTGCATAAGCATCATAAAAAATAAAGTGGCGCATTTCTGCACCACTCTATTTTGCATATTCAACTGCTCGTGTTTCACGAATAACAGTTACTTTAATATGTCCTGGATAGTCGAGTTCATCTTCAATTCGTTTTCGAATGTCTCTTGCCAAACGATGGGCTTGAAGATCGTCTATACTGTCAGGCTTAACCATAATGCGAACTTCTCGACCAGCCTGAATTGCAAACGACTTTTCAACACCTTCATACGATTCAGAGATTTCCTCAAGCTTTTCTAGGCGACGAATGTAATTTTCCAGTGTTTCACTGCGAGCACCAGGTCTTGCAGCCGATAACGCATCTGCTGCTGCAACAAGTACAGCAATGATTGATGTCGGTTCCTTATCCCCATGATGTGATGCTATGCTGTTGATAACGACTGGATGCTCCTTATACTTCGTAGCCAGCTCCACTCCGATCTCAACATGGCTTCCTTCCACTTCATGGTCAATCGCTTTACCGATATCATGCAGGAGTCCTGCTCGTTTCGCTAATAACACATCTTCTCCAAGTTCTGCAGCCATCAATCCTGCTAAGAATGAAACCTCCATCGAGTGCTTCAATACGTTTTGACCATAGCTTGTTCTAAATTTCAAACGACCTAAGATCTTAATTAAATCAGGATGCAGGCCATGTACACCTACTTCAAATGTCGTTTGTTCTCCAATTTCCCGGATATATTCATCAACTTCACGTCGAGACTTCTCAACCATCTCTTCAATACGTGCAGGGTGAATACGTCCATCCTGAACTAACTTGTCTAGCGCAATTCTTGCAGTTTCCCGGCGAATTGGATCAAACCCTGATAAAATGACAGCTTCAGGTGTATCGTCAATGATCAGATCTATACCCGTTAATGTTTCCAATGTACGAATATTCCGTCCTTCACGTCCAATAATTCGACCTTTCATTTCATCATTTGGAAGATTGACAACAGATACAGTAGTTTCTGCTACATGATCTGCTGCACATCGTTGAATAGCAAGCGACAGGATTTCTTTAGCCTTCTTGTCAGCTTCTTCCTTCGCACGATTTTCGCTATCTTTAATCATTATAGCGATATCATGTGTAAGTTCATTTTCAACCTTTTCAAGAATGATCGACTTTGCTTCATCTCTTGTAAGGCTAGATATGCGCTCAAGCTCCGTTTGCTGCTTGCGCACCATCTCCTCCACTTTGCTTTCCATCTCTTCAATATGCTGTTGTCTTTCATTCAGAGAATCTTCTTTTTTCTCTAGCATAACTTCACGTTTATCTAAAGACTCATCCTTACGGTCAAGATTCTCTTCCTTTTGTAATAAGCGATTTTCTTGTTTCTGAAGCTCATTTCGTCTTTCACGAACTTCCTGCTCTGCTTCTGTTCGCAACTTGTGGATTTCATCCTTTGCTTCTAGAAGTGCTTCTTTTTTCGTTGCTTCTGCATCACGCTTTGCGTCCTCAAGAATCTGCTCTGCTGCATGATTAGCACCAGCAATTTTCGCTTCGGCAATGGATTTACGAACAAAATAGCCAACAACTGCACCGACGATTAGGCCAAGCAAAATGGAGATGATTATTGAAACGATGTCCATCATTACACCTCCTCTTGCTATGAACTTGTTTTTCTAGATTAAAGTGTCGGCATGTACATTGTTCAATTTTAAGTTGTCAACATACAGCACAAAGCTTAATTGTCATGTTGAACTTTGTGTCTTAATCATTTTTAGGAAGACTAATTCAAGTACCAACATTTTTGCTTTCAAAATGCTTCAATCATCATTCTACAAAATTGTAAAATATACATCCTAATTGTAAATGTGTGAAAATTTCTTGTCAAGCCTGTCATTATAACGATTATAGCCTCTCATGTATACTGTTTGAGTGATAACCCTATTAAAAATCGAGAAGACAAGAGTGAATTTTGTAGAATTGTGTCATATTATTTTAGTGCGGATAAATAATAATTATCATGATTATATCCAAATATGAACCTTTTCTATACTCATTCTTTACATTTTATATTACATTCTGTTATTTCCATGATCGTAACAGATGAAAATATTATTTTCATATAAGGACATTTTCTTAATGAACGTATAAAAAAAGGGCAATGATGCCCTTTTTTAATCATTTAGTAAATCCATTTCTTCTTGGCTTTCTTCTGGTTCAAGAACTTCTTCATCTAATCCATATTCCTTGCGGATTTTGCCATGTATTTCTAAACGAAGAGATGGGTTTTCTTTAAGAAATTGCTTCGCATTTTCACGCCCTTGACCTAAGCGCTCTTCATTGTAAGAATACCAAGAACCGCTTTTTTGAACAATGTCAAGCTCTGTTCCTAAATCGATAATCTCTCCTTCTTTAGAGATCCCTTCACCGTACATGATATCTACTTCTGCAACCTTAAATGGAGGTGCAACTTTATTTTTAACAACTTTAATTTTAGTCTTGTTACCAACCATGTCATTTCCTTGTTTGAGAGTTTCAGCACGGCGCACTTCTAAACGAACGGATGAGTAGAATTTTAACGCACGGCCGCCAGGAGTCGTTTCTGGATTTCCAAACATAACTCCAACTTTTTCACGAATTTGGTTGATAAAGATGGCGATTGTTTTCGATTTGTTAATTGCGCCAGATAGTTTGCGCAATGCTTGTGACATTAAACGGGCTTGAAGACCAACATGTGAATCACCCATCTCGCCTTCAATTTCCGCTTTCGGCACTAACGCTGCAACAGAGTCTATAACAAGAATGTCTACTGCTCCGCTTCGTACAAGCGCCTCTGCAATTTCTAGTGCTTGTTCACCTGTATCAGGTTGAGATAGCAATAACTCATCAATATTTACTCCAAGCTTCTGTGCATATACAGGATCAAGCGCATGTTCCGCATCAATAAATGCAGCTTGTCCTCCCTGCTGTTGAACCTCAGCAATTGCATGCAGAGCAACAGTTGTTTTACCTGAGCTTTCTGGTCCGTATATTTCTATAATTCTACCGCGAGGGTATCCTCCTACTCCTAATGCAGCATCTAGAGCAAGGGAACCGCTTGGTGTAGTTGAAATTTTTCGATCTGTCTGTTCCCCGAGTTTCATAATGGAACCTTTACCGAATTGCTTTTCTATTTGTTTTAACGCCATATCTAATGCAGCTTGACGATCGCCCACAAAATTTCCTCCTTTAAATGAATCTATAATAAATATACCCCTTTTTTAGCCGTTTGCCAAGCAATAATCGAACATTTATTCGATTATTTTTCATCGCAAAATCCTCTTATTTTTCACTTTACTTTATAGAATAACAACTATTTAACTATAAGAATTGCTATAAAAATGAATTTTATATATTTATAGAAAGAAAAGAGGATCTGCCAAATCAGATCCCATAAGAAAATATATTATATCATTCTATTTCCGATAATAGTTTGACTAAATAATGACATCCATACTTTACCGTTCTTACACGGATGCCATTTCTAGAGCCGGCAAAATGAAATCGATAAACTTGCGTTTCTTTTCCACTAAACGAAATACCCATAAAGACAGTACCGACAGGCTTATCTTCAAGAGGCTGGGGTCCGGCAACACCTGTAAAGCTGATTCCGATATCACTGTTTGATAGTTTCCGGATTTGATCAGCCATTTCTTTTGCACATTCTTCACTGACTGCCCCATATTTATCCAGTGTTTGTTTTGAAACATTTAGCAGTTGTTCCTTGATCTCATTTGTATAGCAAACAACACTGCCCTTAAATAGTTGCGAAGCACCATCCAATGCTGTTATCTGTTCAGAAAACATGCCGCCTGTCAGGCTTTCAGCGGCTGAAACTGTTTTTTTCTTTGCAAGTAAAAGTTTTTTTAATTCTTGGGGTAAAGTTGTTTGTTCATAACCATAAAAAAATTCGCCAACACGAGATTGGATTTTTTGCTCAAGTTCATCTAGCAGCTGTTTTGCAACATGTTCGTCTTGATGCTTGGCGGTTAAGCGCAACGTTACCTCTCCATCAGCAGCTAATGGGGCAACAGTAGGATTTAACTGCTCATCAATGATATCCTGAATGTCGGTTTCAAGCTGTGATTCGCCAATTCCGAAGTACCTTAGCACACGAGAAATAATCTTTTCTTGAAATCCAAGCTGCTTTTCAAAATATTCCCGCCCATAGTTTTGAAACATCGGTTTCATTTCACTTGGAGGACCCGGCAGCAGCATATAAATCGTTTGATCTGCTTCTAAAGCCATTCCAGGCGCCATCCCATAATCATTTTTTAATATGTATGAATCCTCTAAAACAAGTGCTTGCTTTTTATTGTTTTCAGACATGATCCGTTTCGTTTGAACAAAGTATTGTTCGATGCTTTCAAGGGCTTCCTGATCAAATACAAGCTTTTTACCAAGTGTCTTTGCGATTGTTTCTTTCGTTAAATCGTCTTTTGTAGGTCCCAAACCACCCGTGAAAATTATAATATTTGAGCGTTCCCTGGCGATCTTAATCGCTTGTTCAACCCGCGTAGGATTGTCACCAACAACGGTGTGATAATAAACATTCATGCCAAGCTCGGCAAGCTCAAGTGATAAAAATTGCGCATTGCTATTCACAATTTGTCCTAACAATAATTCAGAGCCGACCGCAATTATTTCAGTGCGAATATTCATCAATATCCTCCTATAGGTTTCAAGATTACTTGGAATTAATAAACACATGTTTATTTTTATTTAAATAATCCCAGCCAGATATTACGGTGAAAAAGGTAGCAACCCATAATGCGATCATGCCAAAGGGTAAATTTATAAACTCAAATGGAAGGTTATGAAGCAATAATGCCGAAATGGCAACAATTTGTGTCCACGTTTTGATCTTTCCTAGCATATTAGCTGCAACAACTTCCCCTTCACCTGCTAAAATAGCTCTTAATCCTGTCACAACAAACTCACGGCTGATAATAAGAATTACCATCCAGGAAGGTGCCAGCTCGAGCTGCACCAAAATAATTAAAGCAGCAGAAACAAGAAGTTTGTCTGCTAAAGGATCTAAAAATTTTCCAAGGTTTGTCACCATATTAAGTTTGCGGGCATAGTAACCGTCAATCCAGTCTGTGGTTGAAGCAATAATAAAGATTAGTGCCCCAATAAAATGGGTGACTAAAATCGATTCAGAGCCGAATGTTAATTCACCCCAGTCCAATGGCGCAAGCATGATCACCATAAAAACAGGTATTAAGAATATTCTCGAAATCGTTATTTTATTAGGTAAATTCATTGATTTTTCCCTCCAAATTACTGTGTTATGTACTAAAATGCGGTCATTATCAGAAAGGAGATTATCTTACTTTCAGCATTAAAAACAGAAAATAGGATGACCCAAAATAATGCCTAGGACCTCCTCCAACATATAGAAGGAAGAGGCGCTTGACACGTAAACATGAATCAATCCCTATTCTTTGCTATAAATAATCTTAATGTTTTGAGGTGTTGTCTTAGCATCTTCATATTGTAAAAGCTGGCCATTGATTTTTAGATCAGTGCCCGGAACATTTCCGACTCTTACTGTTATTTCTGATTCAGCTGTCAAATCAAAGGATTGAGACTCTCCTTGAGCAACTTCTGCACCAAAGAAGCTCTTACCTTTTCCATTTTTTATACTAACCCATGTTCTGCCTTTGGCAATAACTTCTAATTTAAACGATTCTGCACCAGAGAGGCCATATGTTGTTGTCGTGCCCGCTTTCCCATTTACTGTTAAAGTTTGTGCAGGAGTTTCCGGTTCCTGTTCAACTTCTTCCTCAACAGGTGGTGTTTCTTCCTGAACATCTCCCTCTTGCTCCTCTTCTTTATTGCCCGTTGCCGTATTTTCTACATTGTTCGTATATTCATTTCGATTTTCGACTTTTGTTGCCTCTTCGCCCGGATTACTATCTGCAGCGTTTTGTCTCCATACCCAAAAAACAATTGCAATAAGAACAACGGCTGCAACTATTAATAACCTTGGCAGCAGATCAAGAAACTTAGATGCAGATTTAGGAAGCTGTTTATGTGTTTTTACTCTAGAAAGCTGTTCCGGTAAATCATCGTTATATGTACTCGGAATTTCATTTTTATATTCTTCAAAGATCATCTCTGGATCTAAATTCACCGCTTCAGCATATTGCTTAATAAATGCGCGAACATAGAATTTACCAGGGATCATTGAATAATTACCTTCTTCAATACCAAGCAGATACCGTTTTTGTATTTTTGTTATTGATTGAAGGTCATCCAAGCTAATGTTTTTTTCTTCTCTTGCTTGTTTCAGTCGATTTCCTAATTCACTCAACCGTAACACCCCATATTTAAAAGTCAAAGCCTGAAAGACTTGAAGAATCAAACATCATATGTGGTTCTTCAGCATCTTTGTATGTAATTTCCTCATCAGGCTCATTACGAATTTCTATTATATAATCAAAATCTTCAATTGTATATTCTGTATTTTGCACAAAAATATCAGGATGCTCTACAACTTTTGTTGCAGACAGCCTCATAATTTCTCTTACTAGCTGTAGATGCTGTTCAGAACCTCTTCGTGTAGAAACAATTCCATCGATGATGAAAACATTATCCTCACTGTATTCATCTGCAATCAATTGGCTGCGAATCGTTTGCTTTAGCAAAGTCGAAGAAACAAAAAGCCATTTTTTATTGGCACAAACGCTTGATGCAACAATTGATTCAGTTTTACCAACCCTCGGCATACCTCGAATTCCGATTAATTTATGGCCTTCCTGCTTATATAATTCTGCCATAAAATCAACTAATAGTCCAAGCTCATCCCGGACAAACCGAAAAGTTTTTTTATCATCAGCATCTCGCTGAATATAACGTCCATGTCGTACAGCTAATCTGTCTCGAAGCTTTGGAACTCGAAGTTTTGTCACTGTTATATGATCCATGGTGGCTAGAATCGATTCAAGCCTGCGAACTTGGTCATTACTTTCACATTTTAATAATAGCCCGCGACGTGAATCATCCACCCCATTTATGGTGATGATATTGATGGACAGCATCCCTAATAAGGAAGAAACATCTCCGAGAAGCCCTGGACGATTTTTTTGTATTTCATATTCTAAATACCACTCATATGGCATAATAAAACCCCCTTTAACCAACCACTATAACCTATAATATATGATTTTTCCAAAAGAAGAAAGAACAAAAAGAAAAGCGGAAGACACCTTGCAAAAGTGGTATCAAGATGAGGTTCATTAATCGCAAAATGCACTGGTAATCAAATACTCTGCTCCCTGTTATAAGAGTGTATATCTGTTTCTGTACTCGGGTCTAAACAAAAAGAACATAGTGAAAAAGAGAGGATTAGCTCCTCTCTTTTTTAATGCGAACCGTTATTTTGAACAAGTTTAACCATCATACTTGCGATTGCATGTTTCTCTTGTTCAGAAGCAACACTCCAAAGATCTGCTAAAACTCTTTCTTGAGTGTTTTTAGGGTCCACTTGCTTTGCTAAGTAGTCACCCACTTCGAATGCGAGGTTATTAATAACCTGTTCATTCATTCCTTCGTTTTGAGCATGATTTAAACGGTCACCAAGGAAATTTTTCCACTCATCCCAATTTTCTAAAACAGACATAGGAGTACCTCCTTTATAGTTGTTACAAGCTTATTATTCCTTGAAATCGCGTTTTTATTCCACCTAATTTTGAAAAGCTTATTTATTGCTTATAGATGTATTAACCACTTTAAACATTTTGCTAATTAGTACCATCCTCCATCAACCGACAAAACTTGTCCAGTAATATATGAGGCTTTTGGTGATGCTAAAAAGGAAACCGTTTGGGCAATCTCATGAGGAAGGCCTAAACGGCCGAGCGGAATTTCATCTTTTAGCACCTTTAATTCCTCCTCAGAAAAAGTTGAAAGCATGCGGGTATCAATCGCACCAGGTGCAATTGCATTTACTCGAATTTGACTAGGAGCTAACTCCTTTGCAAGTGCTTTTACGAACGAATTTTGGCCACCTTTTACCATGGAGTACAGCACTTCACACGATGCTCCTACATTTCCCCAAATAGATGAAATGACAATGATGTTTCCTTTTCTGCTTCTTAATGTGGGAATCAACCTTTGAGTTAATCGAAATGGTGTTGATATATGGAGGTTAATCATTTGATCGATTTCATCATCACTCATATCTGTCACTAAACCGTAATAGCTCATACCACTTGTTAATACAAGCAAATCAATTGGCATCTGAATGTTATTTATTACTTCATTACAACCATTTGGATGAGCTAAATCTGCATGGATTGGAATAATCATTCTATGATTCCCTCTGGTTTCAATCAATTCTTTAATGGCATGTTCATTTTGATGATAATGGACGTAGACATGATAGCCATCTTCCATTAGCTGTTTCGTAATGGCTGTTCCGATACCGCCGCTTGCTCCAGTAATTAAAGCATATTTATCCATTTTTTCTCCTCTCCAAAAAAAGAGGCTGTCTCAAAAGGGTCTGAATCCTCCTACAAACATCAGTATAGGCATTTTAGATCCTATATAATGTGTTGTACGGGTCTGACCCTTTAGTTTTGAGACTGCCTCTTTCAATCCTCAAAAAAATCGTATTTCCTTACTTTGGAATAACCTGACATACTGTAAATAACTCTTCATCCACAGCATCCTGAAGAATCGTAGTGATTTCTTCTTTTGTTAATGATTCAAGTGTCGGTACAACATCAAAAAGTTTCATTTCATTAAATGCATATCTTGTGAATTGGTTTGCTATATATTCCGGTGAGTTAATAGCTCTTAAAAATGCACCGATCTTTTTATTCTTGGCAGCATCAAATGTTGTAAAATCAACACCTTCAGTTTTTGCCTTTAATAGGATGTCTTGTATACGCTCTGCAAGCTTATCAGGGTCCTCAGTATCGCCGCCAATCATAGCAAAGCCAAATCCTTTTTCTTCTGTATAATCATAGCTGAAGGTATCATCAATAAGACCTTCACTGTAAAGATCTTCATAATTCTTTGAGCTTTTACTAAACAGTATATCGAGAATGATGTTCATTGACAGTTCATATTTTAATAATTCCGTACCAGAACGATTTGGATTTTTTGCTTTTAAACCAACTAAGCATTTTGACCCCTGCACATTCATCTTTAGTTTTTCCACTTTCTTGTACACTTCAACAGGTTCAGTCGGGAATTCTCGCTTTATGTCAGATTGGGCAGTAAAATCCTTTTTCTTCTGGTTTTCCCTAACTTGATTTAAAATGGCTTCCGGTTCAACCGCTCCAACAACAAATAACAGCATATTACTTGGATGGTAGAACGTATTGTAACATTCATATAAGGAATCTTTTGTAATTTTAGCAATCGAATCAATTGTGCCTGCAATATCAATTCTTACCGGATGATGCTGATAAAGATTTTGAATTAAACCAAAGTATAACCGCCAGTCAGGATTATCATCATACATATTAATCTCTTGACCGATGATGCCCTTTTCTTTTTCAACCGTTTGCTCAGAGAAATAAGGTGTTTGTACAAAATCCATTAATGTTTCAAGATTCCGCTCTACATTGCTTGTACTTGAGAATAAATAGGCTGTTCTAGTAAATGAGGTAAATGCATTAGCAGAAGCGCCTTGTTTACTAAATTGCTGAAACACATCTCCATCTTCTTTCTCAAATAGCTTATGCTCTAGAAAATGGGCAATCCCGTCAGGAACTGTGATCATTTCATTTTGATCTAGCGGTATAAAGCGATTATCAATTGACCCATATTTCGTTGTGAAGGTTGCATACGTTTTGTTAAAGCCTTTTTTAGGTAATACATAAACATCAAGGCCATTTTCCATTTTTTCATAATATAGCTCTTCTTGAAGCTGCTCAAAACGAATAGGATTTGTCATTGATTTACCCCCATTCCTTTTAAGAAATAAATAGTATCAAGCTCTACTTTTTCAGCAAGCTTTACAACATCCTCTTTTGTAACCTCATCAATTCCTTGTAAGTATTCATCAAAAGGCCGATTTATTTGAGCAATGACATTATGATAGACAATCTCTACAAGTCCATATGGCGTATCAATTGTTTCTAATAATTGATTACGAATAACGGCTTTGGTTTGTTCCAATTCTTGATCTGAAAAATCCCCTTGTTTCATTGCTGCCATTTGCTCACGAATGATGGTAACTGCTTTTTGATAATTTTCAACCTCTATACCTGACATAACCATAAGCAAGCCTTTATGGCTCTCTACCCTTGATGCTGCGTAATACGCTAAGCTGGCTTTCTCACGGACATTACTAAAGAGTTTTGAATGGGAAAAGCCGCCGAAAATGCCATTAAAGATTTGTAAAGCATAATAGTCATCATCACGGTACGTACTATTTGTGCGATAACCAATATTTAATTTGCCTTGCTTTACATCCTGTTCTTCAATGACTTCATTTTCTTTAATTGATTTTTTATCAACTGCTTCACTTACCTGAGTTTCATTATTTTCAAAAGCAAAATATTGTTTTACATAACCCTCTACCTCTTGTCGATCTAAATCGCCGACAACATACAAATCAATTTTATCGGAACTTATTGCTTTTTGATAATAATCGTAAAGAGATGTTGCTGTTATCGTTTCAACATCATCAATCTCCCCATTGACGTGTAATGCATATGGTTCATCCTTACACATTTCCTGGACAAGACGTAAATTCGAATATCTCATCTTATCATCATAAACGGACTGGATCCGCTGTTTTAATGTCCGTTTTTCTTGAGCAACAACCTCTTCTTTAAATGAGTTACCGTCAAGAACAGGCTCTAACAAAATCTCGGCCAAAAGCTTGATTCCTTTTTCTAATAAAGGAGTAGAATCAGATAGAAATTTCTCATTCGCTATTTCCATACGGAAAGAAATAATATGGTTTTCTCCTTTTTTGGAAAGGTCCACATAAAGTGTTGCACCATATAATGTATCTAAATGCTGACGTAAGCTTATGCTTGTAGGAAAGCTTTTTGTACCTCGTTGGAGTACATACGGTAGTAAGGCTCTATATGTAACATCTTGTTTTTTTAAAGGTGCAAGCATTTTTAAAACAATTGTATTCGTTTTAAATTTCTTTGTTGATACGGTATGCAGTGAAAGCCCATTAACTTTGCTGAGCTGTTCATCAATAAATGCCATTTTGACCCTCCTTTTATGGTAGCTATATTCCTTTGCATTTGCTTGTAATTATATCAATACGAGGATAATAAAGGAAATAATACACATTTTTCTACTTTCTAGTCTTTCTCTAATTTAGGGACTATATACCGTAAATTGAAAACATGCTGATAAAGGATACCCTTTGGATCAGCATGTTAAGCGAGCTTAGGCATTTGCTTCGAATCAGAATCCTTTTGCGGATCATTTTTCGGCTTTATAAAAAGCAAAACGATCATAACAGATAAAAAACTAACTCCTCCGGAAATATAATAGATGAGATGCTCAGAAACCGTCATGAAATAAGCATAAGCCGGGGGACCTGCAGCTACCCCAATAAATCTCATTGAGCTATAAATTGAGGTTATTGTCCCCCTATGCTCTTTTTCAATCCCTTCTGTAATAATAGCGTCAAGACTAGGCAATGTAATCCCAATACCTATTCCTGTTATGACTAAAAAAGCAACCAAAAAAACAAAAGAGTGTTGGACCCTTATCGCAACAAATGAAAACGTGACAAGCCCCATCCCGATGAGAATGACTGTTTTCATTAACTGTTTACTTTCACCAATTTTTTTTCCTGCCACATATGAGCTGACAGAAAGAGCTAATAATGGGATGGCTAATACCAGCCCTTTTCTAATACCATCAATTTGATATCTCGTTTCAAGCATATCTGATAAATAAAAAAGTACACCAAATAACACAAACATGATAATACAACCTACAATAAAGATAGTAAAAAGCCACCTGCCATTTTCTTTAAAGATATCACCGATACAATGGGCAAATTCTTTAAATGATTGTTTTTCGTTCTTCTTGTTCTTTGGTACCTTGATAAGAAAGACGACTAATAAAACACTAATGAAACTAAAAAATGGAATAAACCAAAAAGGCAAAAACCAAATAAACGCAGCTAAAACAGCACCAATAATCGGGCTTAATACCTTTCCGGCTGTATTAGCCGTTTCTGTTAGTCCTAATCCTGCACTAACCTGTTCATCATCTTTAAACATATCGCCAACTAAAGGGATGACAACTGGTGCGGCGCCGGCTGAGCCAATCCCCTGCAATACACGGCCTAATAGAATGATCATAAACGGATTCTCTATTTGCCAAGAAGCCCATCCAGATACTGCTCCTCCAATGCCAGCTATTATTAAACATGGGACCATTACCATCTTTCTTCCGAATCGATCTGATAAATAGCCTGCAATTGGAATTAAAATAATCGCAACAATCGAATACACTGTTATGATTAAAGATACTTGAAATGAACTAATATTTAACTTTTTTGATATTAGAGGTAGAACTGGTATTAACATTGAATTACCTAATGTCATTACAAGTGGAACAGATGATAATGCTAATAAATCGAGCTTCTTTCCTGCTTCCATCTATGCTTCACCTTATCTGCTTTAATTTTTATTCTTTTACATTTTGTGTAGTAACGAACTAACCTATACTGGGATAAAGTAGCAACTCTAAAAACCGTAAAAAGGCTGTCTAAAAAGGTCTGGCAAGACCTTTTTAGACAGCCCATAAGATAGTAGTGATTATACAAATCTAAACAGCCATTAAAACATACTCTCAAAGTTTAAAGATAATCTACTCATTTGAGTGTGTGATAATACCTATAAAGTTCAGACGAAGGACAAAATTTTCAGTCAGAAAAAAACCAAAAGATAGAACAGAAGATGCTCGAAAAATTTTGCAATCCATAAATGGGAATTGAAGTCCCATTAGGGAAGCCTTACTTATCGTTTTCCTTTTTCATAAGGAGTCCCTAGTGCTTTAGGAGAATCCGCACGACCGATAAATCCAGTTAATGCTAATATCGTTAATATATACGGGAGAATAAGAAGGTACACTGTTGGAACATCTGCTAAGAAAGGAATAGTTCCCCCAATAATACTTAAGCCTTGTGCAAGTCCAAAAAACAAAGCTGCACCCATTGCACCGAGCGGATGCCATTTACCAAAGATGACTGCAGCAAGTGCCATAA
This sequence comes from Bacillus sp. SA1-12, assembly GCF_000981385.1. GTDB lineage: Bacteria > Bacillota > Bacilli > Bacillales > Bacillaceae > Metabacillus. The sequence goes on along the minus strand of NZ_LATZ01000009.1, from coordinate 104,337 downwards.
ATCCTTGGCCGCTTATCGTTGCATGGCTGAAATCCCGAGAAATAATGGTTGCATAAACAGCACCTCCAATTCCGGCAAGTGCACCGCTTAGCATAACCCCAATGTATCTCATTTTCGTGACATTAATCCCCATTGTATCTGCTGCCATCGGGTGCTCGCCGACTGAGCGAAGCCTTAGGCCAAATGGTGTTTTGTAAATGACATACCATACAATAACTGCTAAAAGAATGGCAATGTAAGAAGTAATATATCCTCCTGAGAAAAAGATTTTTCCTAATACGGGAATATCACTTAATAATGGTACATCAAATTTATTAAAACTCACGCTGATTCGGTCTGTTTGTCCTTTTTGGTAAATGTTTTTAACTAAAAACAGCGTTAAACCTAGAGCTAAAAAGTTAATAGCGACACCGCTGACCACTTGATCAGCTTTAAAGGTAATCGATGCAACTGCATGCAGCAAAGAAAAAACAGATGCAGCAATCATCGCAGCTAATATCGCTAACCAAGGTGTTGCACTACCAAAAACATCAGCAAAATTCAAATTAAACACAATACCTACAAAAGCGCCAATGATCATTAAACCCTCAAGACCAATGTTTACTACACCTGAGCGCTCACTAAAAACACCACCAAGAGCAGTGAAAATAAGTGGAGCCGCCACAAATAACGCGGTTGGAATAATTATTTCTAAAGCTTGTAAAATGCTCACTTATTTCCCCTCCTTTTTAAAACGAGATAAAATCCATCTAATGAAATAGCTTGAAGCTACGAAGAAGATAATAAGCGCAATAACGATTTCAACAAGCTCATTCGGAACACCAGCTTCAGAAGGCATATTTAAGGCTCCGACTTTTAATCCGCCAAATAAGGCTGCAGCAAAAAGAATTCCAAGTGCTGAATTACCTCCAATTAGGGCAACAGCGATCCCGTCAAAACCAATCCCTGTGAATCCGCCTTTTACTGAAACATATTCAAACGTTCCTAAACCTTCCATCGCTCCAGCTACACCAGCAAATGCACCTGAAATAACCATGGAAAGAATAATATTTCGATTAACATTCATGCCAGAATAATGTGCAGCATCATGATTAAAGCCAACTGCACGAAGCTCGTAGCCTTTTGTTGTTTTTTCTAAAAGAAACCACATGATAAAGGCAGCAATAAGTGCGATGAAAATACCATTGTGCATGCGTGAATAATCCGTTATTGACTCAAAAAACTCAGATCGCAAGGATGCAGTTGGAAATATCTTTTCTGTTTTATCAGCATTATCAGTAATCACATCACGAATAAGCGCATTTGTTACATGAAGTGCAATGTAGTTCATCATAATGGTTACAATAACCTCATGTACTTTAAATCTCGCTTTTAACAACCCAGGAACAAATCCCCATAGAGCACCAGCTAATCCAGCAGCAATAATGGCAAGTGGAAGATGGATAATAGCAGGTAGTTCAAATGCAACACCAACCCAAACTGCTGCGAGCCAGCCAACAATTACTTGCCCTTCAACACCGATATTAAACAGACCAGTACGAAATGCAAATGCGACTGCTAAGCCTGTTAAGATATATGGTGTTAATTGTCTAATGGTTTCCCCAATATAATAAGGTTCACCAAAAATTCCATACCATAATGCACTGTACCCTGCAATCGGATTATATCCGCTAACTAACATGATGATCGCCCCGCAGATCAATCCTAACAGAACAGCAATAACCGGAATTAATATGTTCATATACCGAGTTAGCTTCATGACTTCTCACCTGCTTTCTGACGCTTACTACCAGCCATAAGTAATCCTAACTCTTGTTCAGTTGTTTCTTTTGGATCAACAATATCGACAATTTCGCCTTCATAAATAACAGCAATGCGATCACTTACATTCATGATTTCATCTAATTCAAAGGAAATAAGAAGCACTGCTTTTCCATTATCTCTTTGCTCAATAAGACGGCTATGAATAAATTCAATTGCCCCTACATCAAGACCGCGTGTAGGCTGTGCTGCAATTAATAAATCAGGATTACGATCAACTTCTCTCCCAATAATAGCCTTTTGTTGATTTCCACCTGACAACGCTCTTGCTAAAGTAGTTGAACTAGGTGTTCTGACATCAAATTCCTCAATTAATTTTTTCGCTTTATCATAAATCGCTTTAAAATTTAAGACACCACTTTTGGAAAATGGAGGCTTGTAATAGGTTTGCAACACCATATTTTCGCCGATAGGAAAATCAAGCACTAAACCATGTTTATGACGATCCTGCGGAATGTGGCCAATACCTGATTCGGTTATTTTCCTTGGGTGTGTGTTCGTAATATCTTTATTATTTATTTTAATACTTCCGGATTCTACTTTTCTTAAACCTGTAATCGCTTCAATTAATTCTGTTTGTCCGTTTCCATCTACTCCAGCAATACCGACTATTTCACCTGCACGAACTGATAAATTTAATGAATTTACCATTTGCACCTGACGATTATCTTTTACAACTAAATTTTCAATTGTTAAAACATCTTCCTTTGGTGTTGCTGGGATCTTTTCGGTTATAAATGAAACCTCGCGGCCAACCATGAGAGATGCAAGTTCATTTGGATTTGTATCAGCAACATTCACTGTACCGATCCCCTCACCTTTGCGGATAACCGTTACTCTGTCACAAACCTCCATAATTTCCTTTAGTTTATGGGTGATCAGAATTATCGATTTTCCTTCACTAATTAATGTTTTCAATATTTGAATCAATTCTTTAATTTCCTGAGGGGTTAAAACCGCAGTCGGCTCATCAAAAATTAATATTTCTGCACCGCGGTACAATGTTTTAAGAATTTCTACCCTTTGTTGTGCACCAACGGAAATATCAGAAATTTTTGCAGTCGGATCAACAGCAAGTCCATATCTCTCTGAAATTTCTTTTACCTGTTTTTCAGCTTCTCTTATGTTAATTGAGCTACCTTTTTTAGGTTCATTTCCTAATATAATATTCTCCGTTACTGTAAATGTATCGACAAGCATAAAATGCTGATGAACCATCCCAATCCCAAGATCATTTGCTATATTTGGATTTGTAATCGCAACTTTTTTCCCTTTTACCCTAATTTCCCCTTTTTCAGGTTGATAAAGACCGAACAAAACATTCATTAAAGTTGATTTACCTGCACCATTTTCCCCCAGTAATGCATGGATTTCTCCTTTTTTTACTTGAAGGGTGATGTTATCATTTGCCACGATGCCAGGAAATTCCTTACGAATATTCAGCATTTCAATAACATATTCCAAACTTGTTCACACTCCTTTTCCAGAACAACCTGTAATAAAACCATTCATTTTGTTAACTTTTGTTACTAAGAACTTAAGCTAGCTGGTATGAAAATCACCAAATGCAAATCATCTAATTAGTTAGAAAATTTGCATTTATTGATTTCAGGAAGAAAGGGGTGACTCATAAGGTAAAAACCTACTCTAACTAAAACTAAATATAGATCTTTTACACTATATCCAATCCACTTAAGTTAGAGAGGTTAGACCTTATATTTTAAGTCAGCCCCTTAATCTGTTTTTGTTATTTAGATGGTACTTCGATCTCACCATTAAGAATTTTTTCTTGATACTCTTTTACTTTTGCTTTCACTTCATCTGATAAATGTTCATCGTGTGGAGCAGGTGCAATACCGATTGCTTCTTCCTCAATACCGTACTCAATCACTTCTCCGCCTGGGAAATCACCAGCTGCAGCCTTTTCAGCAAGGTCTTTAACCGCCACATCTACACGTTTAACCATAGATGTCAACGTTACGTTAAATTCTTTTCCATCTTTCGTTTTACCATTTCCTTCTTCATATTGGTCTTTATCAACACCAATAACCCATACTTCACGATCAGGATTTTCTACTTTTAAGTCAATTGCTTCTGAGAATACACCGTTACCAGTTCCGCCAGCAGCATGATATATAATGTCTGCTCCTCCACCATACATACTAGATGCAATCGCTTTTCCTTTATCAGCAGCATCGAATGCACCAGCATATTGAATATCCACTTTTGCTTCTGGATTTACAGCTTTAACACCTTCTACAAATCCTACTTCAAACTTTTTAATTAAGTCTGATTCCATACCGCCAACAAAACCGACTTTATTTGATTTTGTTGTTAATCCAGCAACAACACCAACAAGGAATGAACCTTGATGCTCTTTAAAAGTGATACTTGAAACGTTTGGCTGTTCTACAACACTATCAACAATAGCAAAATTTACATCCTTTTGTTGCTGAGCTATCTCATCTATTGCCCCTTGCAATTGGTAGCCAATTCCATAAATTAGGTCATAATCCTTACGAGCCAGTGTATTTAAGTTTGTTGCATAGTCTGCATCACTTTGAGACTGCAGATAGTCAAAGCCTTTGCCTTTTTCAAGATTATTCTCTTCTCCATATGCTTGAAGGCCTTCCCATGCTGATTGGTTGAAGGATTTATCATCAACACCACCAACATCCGTTACCATTGCAACTGAAAAGTTATCATCAGCACCTTCTCCGCCGCCTTCTCCAGCTCCCTCATTTTGGCCGCCACCGCCACAGCCTGCTAATAATGTACCTGCAGCTAATACTAAAGATAATGCAAGTCCAAATTTTTTCTTCATTTTTAAAACCCCCTAAAATTAAATAATGTTTAGTTGACTAAACCGCCTTGCCAGTGCGAATATCACCCCCTTAAGTTTATTCATCCTATTTCATAATAAACAAAAATCTAGGAGATAAGCACTAAACCGTGTAGATTTTCTTCCAAAAAATATGTACGAGGACCAAATATGATATCATCATTCTATTTACTATCTTTTACCTAAATCCGCTTTCTTACAACATGAAAACTAAAGTGATCTGCCCTAAAATAGTTTAATGAGTATAAAACTGGGCGGTCTTGATTATCAAAATGCATTTGCTTTAATAAAAGTAATGAAGTTTCGGGATCACATTCTAAAATAGGTGAAATTTTTTCATGATAGCCAATTGGATCAATATGTGTAACTGCATAACTAATATATATATTAGCTTTTTCTTCCAGTAATTGAAATAAGGATTCTTGTTCATGATCAAAGGTTTCTGGTAAAATTTGTGTAGGAATTTTATCAATACAATAAACGACTGGCTCACTGCTTGCAGTTCTTACTCTTTCTAGTAAGAATATTTCCTCTTCCTTGTCACATTTAAACCTTTTCACATCATCGTCTGTTGCTCCTGTAATAGAGGATGATAGAAAAATCGTTCCAGGTTTATGGTTACCCTTTTCAATCATTCCAGTTACACTGTTTAACTGCTCAATACCTGAGGTAAATCTCGGCTTTGAATTAACGAAGGTCCCTACACCATGCCTTCTGATGATAACGTTTTCTTCCTCAAGGATACGGAGAGCTTCTCTTAACGTTGCTCTGCTGACGCCTAATCCTTTGGAAAGTTCAAATTCTGAAGGCAATTTTTCTTTTTCCCGGTATATCCCTTTTTCAATATCTTCTTTAATTTTATCAATAACTTGCAAATACAAGTGACGATTGTCAGATTTAATACTCATAGGTCCGCCCCTTCCTCATTGTATAAGAGATCAGACATCTGATGTTATACACCTATCTCTAATCGAAAATACTATATCATGTTTTTAACAAGAAATAAATAAAAACTATTTATTTTTGTCGAAATTAGTAGAAAACTAAAATAAGTCTCTAAATTAAGTCTTGTTTATCAAGTTTAAAGGTATTTGGCCTTATTATGATCTCTTTTTTTGACATTATTCTTTTCCAAAATTCATTTTGCTTCAGGCTTTATTATTAAGCTCTTTTATCAAAGTGCTGCTTTTTTAAATAAATCGTTATTAACATTACAGTTGCTTTCCGCTGCTGGACTTACCTTTAGCGTCGTGTTGTACACAGGAGTCCCCGCCTAAAATATCAATCAACCCAGTGCACAATTCACATTAAACTTATATTAAAGAAGAATTAACGAAAGTCACTACTTCAATTCTCCTTCTTATTTTCACTCCTTTTTAATAATCCTTATCTATCTTAATAACAACCTTGTTTGCAAAAACAAACATTTAAAAAGAAGGGAATTGCTCATTGCATTTTATTCATTTGATCAAAACATTCAGTTTAAATAATAATATCTTTGCTAATCTTGAGCCAAACCTCAAAAAAAAGACTATACAGGATTTGAATTCTCAAAACTTGTATAGTCTTTAACATAAAGTCATGAAGTTAGCTCTTCATGTTTTTCTTTTGAAAGAAGAACATCACGAGGTTTGCTTCCCTCATATGGGCCAACAACCCCTCTTTCTTCCATTGCATCAATTAATCTTGCCGCACGCGTATAGCCAATCCGGAATCTGCGCTGCAGCATTGATACAGATGCTGTTTGCATATCAACAACAAGCTGTACAGCCTCTTCATATAAATCGTCCTGAACATCACTCGTTGTTTCAACTACTTCTGATGGAATCATCTCTTCTTGATACTGTGCCTTCTGTTGCCCAATAACAAAGTTAACGGTTTGTTCAACCTCCTCATCAGATAAAAAGGCTCCTTGTACACGTACCGGTTTGGATGCACCTACAGGAAGAAAGAGCATGTCACCTCTGCCTAAAAGCTTTTCGGCACCACCCATGTCAAGAATGGTTCTTGAATCAGTTTGAGATGATACACTGAATGCTATTCTTGAAGGAATGTTAGCTTTAATCACTCCTGTGATAACATCAACGGATGGCCGTTGTGTTGCGATGATTAAATGAATTCCGGCTGCACGTGCCATTTGTGAAAGCCTTGTAATGGAATCTTCCACATCTGAAGATGCAACCATCATTAAATCTGCAAGCTCATCTACGATCACGACAATATATGGGAGCTCAGGCTGCAATGCTGCTTCCTCTTGATTATTCCGTCTGATAATGTCATTATAACCTTCAATATTCCGTGTGCCTGTGTGTGAAAATAACTCATACCGGCGTTCCATCTCATTTACTACCTTCTTAAGTGCTTGCGAGGCCTTTTTTGGATCTGTTACGACAGGTGCAAGCAAATGTGGGACACCATTGTACACATTAAGTTCAACCATTTTCGGGTCAATCATCATCAACTTCACTTCATGCGGTTTAGCACGCATTAAAATGCTGGTAATAATACCATTTATACATACACTTTTCCCGCTTCCGGTTGCCCCTGCAACAAGTAAGTGAGGCATTTTATTTAATTCAGCTAAAACTGCATCTCCGGAAATATCTCTTCCTAAACCAATTAACAGCTTTGCATCAGGACGGTCATTTGCTTTGGACTCTAATACTTCTCTTAGAGAAACCATGGCTATTTCTGAATTTGGCACCTCAATGCCTATTGCCGATTTACCTGGAATAGGCGCTTCTATTCTTATATCTTTTGCTGCTAGAGCTAAGGCTAAATCATCACTTAAATTAACAATTTTACTTACCTTTACCCCAACATCTGGATAAACTTCATATTTAGTAACTGCCGGTCCAAGATGGACTTGGGTAACTTTTGCTTTTACCCCAAAGCTTTGAAATGTTTTTTCAAGTTTTCTTGCATTTTCATAAATATTTTTCTTATCGGCTTGTTGAGAGTTATGTTTGGGTGCTTTTAATAAATCAAGCGGCGGCAATTCATAATCTTTGTTCTCTACCTCAACAAATGTCATAGGTTGGAGCATTTGTGTTTCTTCTTCTGAAGATGGTTCAGCAGTTGATTTCTTTGCTTTTAGTTTCTGTTTATGTTCCTGTTCTTCAGCAGGATGTACTTGTTGTGAAGGGGTGTCCATTGTATGTATGACCATTTCCTGCTGTCCTCCCCGTTCAGAGAAACTAGAGATTATTGGCTGCAGCTCTTCTTCCTCTTCACTTAAGTCTGAATCAGCTTCACTTGTTTCTTCCGTTTTTCTAATTTTTCGCTTCTGTTTTTTCTCCTCATGTCTTTTTTTCATGGCTGATGGCAGGCTTTTCATATCATTTTTAAAACCGATTGCTTGACCTTTCATAAATCTTCCAATCGGCACTAATATCTTTGCTAAGGTTGCCTGCAGCGAACGACCAGTAATTAAAATGATTCCAATGACGATTAAAACGATCGCAATTATTTTAGAACCAGCTTCTGCAAAAAGGTAGTAGGAAGCTGCAAATAGCAGAGCCCCTAACATTCCTCCCCCTAAATCAACTGTACTAGCTTCACCTCTTACATCCATCCAAAATAATTGAAGGGTGTTAGAAAGAACACTTGGTGAAGCAAATGTCCCATTATGGGAAAGCATTTTGAAAAGCGTGACATGACTTAATAATAATAATGAAGCTGTCACACAATACACCCCAACCATTTGTCTGTTAAATAATGAGGGAATTTGTCTTTTCCATATTAAATAAAATGAAAATAGAACAACTCCAATGAGAAAAAGCATATACCATTCTCCACTAAAAAAACGAAATAAGTGGACAAAGGTTACTCCCACAAAGCCCAGTTTAGATATAGCAATGAGAGCAATTGCCAAAATAATTAGACCTGCTAACTCATATTTTAAGATCTTTTTCCAATCATCCTTTGTCTTCCTTTGTTTTCTTTTTCGTTTCGCCATAAATAATCACCTATGTATCATTAATATCTGTTTAAGAAATGAATAAAGCAGCCGAAAAACTGGCTGCCTCATCGTTGTCCCCCTATTATACCATAATTATCCTCATTAGTAGAAACGGACATTGTAATTTTTTGTCCCGGACAATACTGACTATCAAGGAAATGGCGTGGATCACTGCTTAAAACTCGAACAATCTCATAATGTGCTTTTGAAGCTTCCTGAACGAGAAGCTGAACACCATTCATTTCAATGACTGATTGTTTTTTAAAATCGTCTTCATGTGTTGGAAACATTAACTGCTCCGGCATCATTGTATAAAAGATCATTGAAGCACCTGCTTTTCATTTGTTTTTTCAAGCATGCTGTTCAGTTTCTGCATCGCTTGACCAACGCCTCCAACCTCATCAATTAATCCGTATTGTACAGCATCTTTTCCAACAACATTTGTCCCAATATCACGTGTTAAATTGCCTTTAGAAAACATTAGCTCTTTAAATTTCTCTTCACTAATATTTGAGTGTTTAGTGACAAAATTAATGACACGATCCTGCATTTTATCTAAGTATTCAAAGGTTTGCGGTACACCAATGACCAAGCCGGTTAATCGGACCGGGTGAATGGTCATTGTCGCTGTTTCAACAATAAAAGAATGATCACACGAAACAGCAATTGGAACACCAATCGAATGGCCACCACCTAATACAATAGATACTGTAGGTTTTGAAATTGTGGCAAGCATTTCGGCAATTGCTAAACCTGCTTCTACATCACCGCCTACCGTATTCAAAATGACCAATAACCCTTCGATGTTTGGATTTTGTTCAATTGCAACGATTTGCGGAATTACATGCTCGTATTTGGTTGTTTTATTTTGCGGAGGAAGCTGGATATGGCCTTCTATTTGCCCTACAATCGTTAAGCAATGTATTTTTGATTCTTGTCCCATTTGCGGAACATTCGTTTGTCCTAGCTGCTGAATTTTTTCAACAATTGTACTTTCTTTTTCTGCTTGCTTTTCATTGCCATCATTTTGATCGCTGCCTTGTATGTAATGATCATGATTTGTCATGTTTCATCACCCTTTCTTTTCATTCTTATTGTAGTATTTACAACCTTACCTATTTCATGCGAATGAAAGGAAATCGTAAAGGGTTCTTTCTAAAGTATGTTATTTTTAGAAAATGCCTTTTATACTTGGCTGTTGATTACAGCTGGGACGTCATCAATTGCTTATGGTCAGAAAGCGCCTTCAGTTCCGGTGTCTGTTAGCACTCCCCTGATCCGTCCTTTTCTTTGAAGTTTCGCACATTTTGTACCAAGCAAAAAAAAGAAGCTGACAGTATTTTGCCAGCTTCATGATCTATTCCTCTTATATTATAAGCGTTTTCACCATTCTAAAATGAAAAGATAGATAGACAATTTTTAAATTTCCATTATGATTGGTAAGATCATTGGTCTTCGTTTTGTTTTTTCATATAGGAATTGATTAAGCGCTTCTCTTATACTAAGCTTTAATGCCGACCACTCTATAGTATACTCTTGCATGCTTTTTTCTACAATAGATGAAACAATCTCTGTGGCATGGCCGATCAGTTCTTCTGATTCCCTGACATATACAAAACCTCTTGTAATAATCTCTGGACCTGAAATAATTTGCTTTTTCTGTTTATCCAGTGTGACAACAACAATTAAGATTCCATCTTGAGATAATAAGCGGCGATCGCGAAGCACGATGTTACCAACATCACCTATGCCTAATCCGTCGATTAAAATATTTCCTGAAGGAACTTTTGCACCAGTATTCACATTGTTTCCTTTAAATTCAATAACATCGCCTTTTTCGACTAAAAAGATATTTTCCTCATTTAAACCTACTTGCTTTGCTAGTTTAGCATGAGCCTTTTGCATTTTATATTCACCATGTATTGGAATAAAATACTTTGGCTTTGTCAGATTGAGCATCATTTTTAACTCTTCTTGGTGACCATGACCGGAAACATGAATTTGTTTTTGCCCGAACACAACGTTGGCACCTGCTCTAAATAATAAGTCGATTGTTTTTGAGAAAACGAGCTCATGGCCAGGGATCGGTGTAGCCGCTACTAGAATAGTATCCCCCTCTTTTACATTTACCTGTTTATGTGACTGTTTGGCCATTCTTGATAACACAGCTAACGGGTCACCTTGATTGCTAGTTGTTAGGATGGTTATTTCATTTTTAGGGTGCTTGTCTATATCGTTTACAGAAATGATTAAGTCTTCTTCAACCTCAATATATCCTAGATGAATTGCTAAAGTAAGGATATTTTTCATATTTTTACCAACAATTGCTAGTTTGCGATTGTTTTTCACAGAAGCGTTTATGACTTGCTGAATTCGATAAAGGTTGGAAGCAAATACTGCAACAATGACTCTGCCTTCTGCATCATACATAACATCAGAAATTTCACTGCCGACAATCGCTTCAGATCCGGAATAGCCAGGTTTTTCAGCATTGATACTGTCAGATAATAAACATAACACACCTGATTCGCCAATCTTAGCTATTTTTGCGATATCCATTAGATTCTCACGGATTGGTGTTTGATCAAACTTAAAATCACCTGTATGAACAATCGATCCCATTGTTGTAGAAAAACTAATACCAACAGAATCCGGGATACTGTGATTGGTTTTAAAGAAAGAAATGTTTGTACTGGAGAAACGCAACAATGTTTCACTATTTATTTCTTTCACTAAAACATTTTGTTTCATACGGTTTTCTTTTAATTTTTCACTTACAAAAGCCAATGTCAGCTTAGTACCGTAAATAGGAATACTTAAATTATTTAAAAGGTAGAAAATTCCTCCGATATTCTCATCATGTCCATGTGTTAAAAAAATGCCTTTTACACGATCTTTATTTTCTTTTAAATATGTAATGTCCGGTATAACCATATCAATACCCAACATTTCACCTTCAGGATACATTAACCCTGCATCAACGACAAAAATATCTGTGTTGATCTCCACAACAAACATATTTTTACCGACTTCACCTACGCCCCCCAAGGCAATTAATTTTATAGTTTCTGTCTTTTCCATGATTTAATAAATCCTCCCCACTGAAGTACCCGTTCAACGTCACTTAGAAACATTATAACTGATGAAAGAAATGGAATACAAGGAAATTTTGGCCGTATAGCTTTTCATGTAAACTTCCGGTCAAAAAATCTCCATATTAAGGGGGATTACACGAAGGCCGAGCTGTAAAAAAATTGCCGGCTTTACAACTGTGCACGCGGATGTCGGAAGGCCATCTCCAACTTTTCTTCATAATTTCTCTTACATCATAAAGGCTGGGTTTTACCTGTTTCTTCAGATTGGGATAAAGTAATTTAGGACCTGATCCAAGCGGACCAGACCCTAATAAATAATGTGCATTAACTTATTTTAGGCAGTTATTCATAACCGCAATTAACTCATTGCGTTCAGTGCTTGTTAATGGAACCAACGGCAATCGCACTGAACCAACATCAATTCCTTTAACTTGCAAGGCTGTTTTTACTGGTGTTGGGTTTGGGGCTGCAAATAGCTGCTTTACAACCGGAAGTAATGTGCGATGTTGCTTTGCTGCAGCAGCATAGTCTCCATTAATAAATGAAGAGATCATTGATTGCATTTCTGTTCCAGCAATATGGGAAGCAACAGAGACAACTCCAACTCCGCCGATTGATAATACTGGCAATGTTAACGCATCATCTCCAGTATAAAGTGCGAAATCATCTTTCGTTCTTGAAATAATTTCTGACATATCATCTAAATTACCGCTAGCTTCTTTAATTGCCACAATATTAGGAAGCTCCGATAATCTTACAATTGTATCTACGGTCATATTTATAACACTTCTGCCAGGAATATTATATAGCATGACTGGAAGATTTGTTGATTCAGCGATTGCTTTAAAATGTTGATAAAGCCCTTCCTGACTCGGCTTGTTATAATAAGGAACAACGAGCATAATCGCATCAACGCCCGCTTCCTCAGCTTTTTTTGTTAAATGAATGGACGCAGCAGTATTGTTGCTGCCCGTTCCAGCAATAACAGGCACTCTGCCATTAACTTCTTTAACAGTATGTTTAAAGAGAGCAATTTTCTCTTCTGTACTTAATGTTGGAGATTCACCAGTTGTACCGGCAATAACCAATGAATCAGATCCATGATTGATCAAATAGTCAATTAATATTGATGTTTTTTGAAAGTCGATATTTCCATTTTTATCGAATGGCGTTATCATCGCTGTAGAAAGCCTGCCAAAATGAATCATTCTAAACTCTCACTCCTCTTTTTGCCAACTCTTAATTTGAAAGATCGAATGCTTCGTGTAAAGCATTAACTGCTTTTATCATATCCTCTTCTTTTACCAGTACCCAAATCGTAGTATGACTATCTGCGGATTGCAGAATTTGGATGCCTTGTTCAGATAATGCGGTGACAATTTTAGCAGTTACACCAGGAACACCCATGATCCCGGCTCCAACTGTTGACACCTTAGCACAATGTCTATTTATGATTGGTTCATACCCTAATGATGTTAAGATTTCAACCGCTCGATCTGTTACCTTATCTGGCACTGTATAAATGACACCCTTAGGAGTAATGTTGAAAAAGTCAACACTTATCCCATCACGTGCCATCGCTTTAAATACTTCTTTCTGGACATCATATTGTCCTTCCTTAGCATTCACTTTGATTTGAGTAACATTCGAAACATGGGCAATTCCGGTTATTAGACGTTCATAAACATCACTGCCTCGTTTTTTCGAATGATTTGATGTAACAAGAGTTCCAGATGACTGCGAATAAGTAGAACGAACTCTGATCGGAACTTCTGATTGCATTGCAATTTCAACAGCACGAGGATGGATGACCTTTGCCCCTTGATAGGCAAGGTTAACAATTTCTGTATAGGTAACTGTCGAAAGTGGTTTAGCGTTTTCTACAATCCGAGGATCCGCGGTCATTACTCCTTCAACATCTGTAAAGATATCGACAAATTCAGCTTCCAAAGCCGCTCCCAATGCTGCAGCTGAAGTATCACTTCCACCTCTGCCAATTGTTGTGATATCACCGGTTTTTATAGACGCTCCCTGAAATCCCGCCACAACGACAACATCATGGTCACGGAGTGTTTCAAGCAGGCGATCACACTTCATTTCAAGGATTTTTGCATTCGTATGCTCATTGCTGGTTACAAAGCCTGCCTGAGCTCCATTTAATGCAGCTGCTTTTATTCCATTTTGATTCAACATACTTGAAAACACGATGGATGAAATCATTTCTCCACAGGAAAGAAGCATATCCTGCTCTCTGTTAGAAATAATCTCGACATCTCCATATAGTAATCCCAGCAATGTATCGGTTGCATATGGATCACCTTTCCTGCCCATGGCAGAAACAACGACTACTACCTTATATCCATTTTCAATCGCTTCTTTTATATGGGCTAATGCCATTTTTCGCCCGTGGTCATCCTTTACGGACGTTCCTCCGAATTTTTGCACGATAATTTTCATTGTAACACCTCTACTATAGACGTGAGAGAAGAGAGCTGGTTATCCATGCTCTCTTCCTGATAAGAATTAAACTAATTGTAATTTAACAAGACTTTCTGCAATTTGTACTGAATTCCATGCCGCACCTTTTAAGAGATTATCGGAAACAATCCACATATGAAAACCGTTTTCGCGGTCTAAATCCTTACGAATTCTGCCCACAAATACATCGTTTTTACCTACGCAATCTGCCGGCATTGGATAAATCTGCTGTGATGGATCGTCTTGCAATGTTATTCCATCTGAATCTCTTAATAATTCTTTTACTTGGTTTGCAGAAACATCGCTTTGATCAAGTTCTACATAGACAGACTCTGAATGCCCCGTTTCAACTGGTAAACGAACACAAGTTGCTGCTACTTGAAGCTCAGGCATATTCATAATTTTTTTCGTTTCATTGATCATTTTCATTTCCTCAAATGTAAATCCATTGTCTTGGAATTTATCAATTTGCGGAATTGCATTAAATGCAATTTGATAGTGTTTTTCATCACCTTTTACAGGAAGAATTTCCGGAGTATATTCTTCGCCATTAAGGATCGCTTGAGCTTGTTGTTTTAGTTCATTAATTGCTGCAGCACCTGCACCTGATACAGCTTGATAAGTTGAAACAATTACTTTATTTAAGCCATATTGCTTGCGAAGCGGTTCTAGTGCAACAACCATTTGGATTGTTGAACAGTTTGGATTTGCAATGATTCCATTGTGGTTTCTTAACTCTTCTTCGTTTACTTCTGGTACAACCAGTGGGACATTTTCGTCCATGCGGTATGCACTTGTGTTATCAACCACTATCGCTCCACGTTTTACCGCTTCAGGCGCAAGTTGTTTTGATACACCACCACCCGCACTAAATAAGGCAATTTGTACTCCTTCAAAGCTTTCCGGTGTTGCTGCCTGCACTATATATTCTTCGTTTCTGAACGTAATTTTTGTCCCGGCAGAACGTTCAGACGAAAGCAAAGTTAGTTTTGAAATTGGGAAATTACGTTTTTCCAGAGTTTGAAGCATTTGCTGCCCCACTGCTCCAGTTGCTCCGACTACTGCTACATGATAACCTTTTGCTTCCATTAACACTAGCTCCTTCCAGCTATCTTAATCAGTCATATTAAAATAGCTTCAAATCATTTACGTACTATTCTATCACATTAATTGTCGAATGGACTCATAAATTTATCATTGTTTTATTGAATTTTTAATTATTTTTCTAAATCGCGAAATTTTTCTACTACAACAGGCTGTAATTGCTTACCCTCTAATGCAGCTAGGATTGTATCAAGCAATGAATCCATTCTTGCAACCATTGAATTAGGCTTTTTATCAGGAGCATCTTGACCAAAAGGAACAAAATAAATATCTTTTGTCGCCATTAACCGCATTAGATTAATTCCATTTAATCCAAGTGCATCATTTGTTGAAATCCCGACTACGACTGGGCGATGAGTTCTTAATGTTGCTTTTGCGGCCATTAAAACTGGGGAGTCTGTCATCGCATTTGCAAACTTACTCATAGAGTTCCCTGTTAATGGTGCAATGACCATGCAATCAAGCGGAAGCTTTGGACCTAATGGCTCCGCCTTTACGATGGAATCAATTACTTCATTCCCTGTGAGATTTTCAATTTTCTCAACCCATTCACCGGCAGCTCCGAAGCGAGTTGTCGTATTTTTAACAGTGAATGATACAACAGGGATGACATCTGCACCTTCATCAAGAATTGATTTAATTTGCGGATATACTTCTTCATATGTGCAATGGGAACCTGTAATGCCAAAACCTATACGTTTTCCTTTTAATTTCATTTAAGAAGACCCCTTTCCTTCTAATAAATCATTCAGTAGTTGTGTGAGAACATTCGCCACGATTTGGCCTGCTGTTTTAGGGGCAACAATTCCAGGCAATCCTGGTGCCAAAAGTGCTTTTATCCCCCGTTTTTCGGCATAACGAAAATCCGTACCTCCTGGCTTTGATGCCAAATCAACGATTAAGGTATGTGCCGGCATATTGGAAATAATCTGTGCTGTAATGATTAAGTGAGGAATGGTATTAATACATACATCAATGTCTTTAACTTCATTTTTTAATTGTTCTAAGGAAAATGGGGTTAGCCCCATTTCAGTGATTCTTGCTAAGTGGGCAGTATCTCTTGCACCAACCTTTACCTTAGCTCCTAATGATGCAAACGTTCTAGCTACACTCATCCCAACTCTTCCCAGGCCTAATACCGCAATTCTCGAGCCATGAATCGTAATATCAGTGTGTTGAATGACCATCATGATCGTTCCTTCAACCGTTGGAATTGAATTGTATATAGCAACATCATCTCGTTCAAAAAGCTGGATTAACTTGCGATTTGTTGATTGAACAAGCTTATCTAAGTAAGAATTTGTTATACCTGAATAGATGACACAATGTGGTGGAGTTTGCGAAAGAATATCCTCCGTCAGCTTAACTTCTTCATTAGAAAACACTGTATCAATAATCCCCTCTTGATTGGTTCCAGGGATAGGCAAAATTATCGCATCTATTTCTTTAAAAATAACCTCATCTATTTTAGCTTTCGTAGCACCAGTAAACCCATGGTCTAACTGGTCAAAACCGATGAGAAATAACTTTGCGTCGAGTTCAGTTAATTTACGGATCACTTCTAGCTGCCTTGCATCTCCGCCGATAACAGCTACGTTTAATCCTGTTAACATTTTGATCGTTCACCTTCTTTTCGGCATGTTATCTGTTGTGAGTTCTTTGATTTCCTAGAATAACTTACTCCAACATACTATGTAGAGAGTTCAATATGGGTGAATAAACAAGAGGAAATTTGATGGGAAGGACTTCTTTCATGCCCTTAATAAAAGTGAGCTTCATTAAAAATGAAACTTAGTGGATGATGATGTAGATTGTTATGAATAAAAAAGGCTGACTCAGTTTAATGGGTCATAACCCATCCTGAGACAGCCCAATATGGTTCTTACTCGACATTATCAACATGATCATCTGGAATATCAAGGATGATCATATCCGCTCCAATCTTTTTAATATGCTGCCACGGAACACGAATTTCTTGTCCCTGTTTCCTTAGACCAAACCACTTTAAAGAAGGGATAATTAAGGTGGTTATTTGACCAGTCTGTTCATTGATTTCAAGATCAGTTTGACCTAAAACTCCTAATCGTTCAGCACGCTTAATATCGACGATTTCTTTTCCGCTTAACTCACTTAATCTCATGGCCATTCCCCCTTTTTACTATCATATCGTTTAACATAATAAAAAAATGCCTACAATTTGAAAGAAAATTGCAGACATCGTATCGTTTTTCAATCATAACGGGTAGTAATACTCTAGTTGGAATTCAAGTCTTGTTCGGGGAACTGACCGTAAAGATCCGATAAGTCTCGCTAACCAACAGTGGGATAAAGAAAAATCCCCACTGTTGGTAGTCTCGCTTTATTTTAGTTTATCCGGCAGCTGACCGTCCGGGCTTATTAATGCAACGGAATAAGCATTCGAAAATAATTGATTTGCTAGCGTATTCACACTATCTTCAGTAACCTCATTGACTTTTTCAATAATCGAATCTAGTGAACGGTGGCGTCCAAGTAAAAGCTCATTTTTACCGTTTCTGCTCATACGACTATTTGTACTTTCAAGGCTAAGCATTAAACTGCCCTTCATTTGCTCCTTGCTGTTGGCTAATTCTTTTTCAGTTATTCCTTCTGCTTTTAAAGTAGCTAATGTTTCTTGAATGGTTTCAAATAACATATTCAACTGGCTGCTTCCGGTACCGCCATAGATCGTAAGGAGACCGTTATCCTCATAGGATGAATGATAAGAAAACACGGAATAGGCAAGACCTTTTTGTTCTCTTACATCCTGAAACAAGCGACTGCTCATACTGCCGCCTAAAATATTATTTAAGACGATCAAGCTGTAAATATTATCATGGCCTACCTCTAAGCCATTAAAGCCGATACAAAGATGCGCTTGTTCCGTATCTTTTTTTCTGGCTAGCTTTTGATCCATAAAGCTCGGCTTTTCAAATTCACGTTTTTTTGAACCAGTTTCATAAGTACCAAAAAGCTTTTCAACTTCTTTAATAAAATCTTCATTAACATTTCCAGCCACTGAAACAACAACATTATCAGGTGTATAATAGTTATTCATGTATTCTCTTAACATATTGCCATTGAATGTTGCCAGCGTTTCTTCCGTTCCTAAAATAGGATAACCAAGGGGATGATCACCATAGGTAGCACGGCTTAAAATGTCATGTACAATATCATCTGGAGTATCTTCATACATTTTTATTTCTTCATATACAACATTCTTTTCTTTTTTAAGCTCTTCTTCATCAAAGGTGGAATGAAAAAACATATCCGCTAATACATCTAATGCATAATTGGCATGGTCATCCAGAACCTTTGCATAATAGCATGTATATTCTTTAGAGGTAAAGGCATTTACCTGACCGCCAATACTATCAAAGGATTCGGCTATTTCCCTTGCAGTTCTTGTTTTAGTTCCTTTGAAAAACATATGCTCTAAAAAGTGGGAGATCCCGTTATTTTGCAAATTCTCATTACGTGATCCCGTCCCGATCCAAATTCCAATTGCAACAGAACGAACAGTTGGTATGTTTTCTAATACTATTCTTACTCCGTTTTGACAAGTATATTTTTTTATCACACTTGTTCCTCCTTCATAGGTGCTACAATTCTTCATTCGTCTAGTTTGTTATTTTTCCCAATGACAGATAACCTTTTTTCGTCAACAAGCATTGTGACAGAACCGAACGAATAACCTTTTTGATTTATCGATAAGATTAGTGTTTCTAAACTTTCAGATGTCGAGGAAGTTGGATGCATCAAGATCAAAGCTCCTTTATGAACTTTGCTCATCACTCTTTGAACTAATATATGTGGCTCTGGGCGCTGCCAATCAATTGTATCCACACTCCACATAATGGTTCCCATCTTCATTTCGTCTGCAATTTTTACAACATCATCTCTAAAGCTGCCGCTTGGCGGTGCAAACCATGTCGGTGTTACATCTGTAACAGACTTTATCACTTCATTAGTTTTGACGAGCTGTTCTCTAATATTTGCCTGTGACAACTGACTCATATCAGGATGTGTATAGGAGTGATTTCCAACCTCATGTCCGGCATCAACGATCATTTTGGCCATTTCGGGATTTTCTTTTACCCACCTTCCTTCTAAAAAGAAGGTAGCTTTTACATGATATTTATTCAACGTCTCCAGCATATCTGGAATATACTCATTTCCCCATGCAACATTAATGATGAATGAAACCATCGGCTTATCAGGATGTCCACGATAGATCGGCTCAGCAGGCAAATCTTCTAAGTGAACGGAGGGTTCTACCTGACGATAGACAAGAAGGTTTTCATCAAAAACTCCCTTTGGTTTCATTTTTTTATAAGACTGATTAAGATCTACTTCAATTCCATTATAACCTGGTGTCGCCTTCCATACTTTATGTATTTCCGCATTTTGGGCAGGAATGTTATATTCTATGGCTCTTTTTGCAATCTCTTCATACAGTTTATCCTGTTGTTTTGAGACAGTGATACTAGCATTCTTAATTTGATCAACATAAGAAGATGTATATGGATTTTCAATAAATCCTATGCTAACCGTTAAGATTATAAGAAATCCAACGAATTGAATGATTTTCCTTTGCATTATGTATCCCCCTTTTTACTAAAAAATATGTAAAAGGGGGACAAGGTAGAACTAGAAAGCGAAAGGTGCCCTGCTTAATGACGACAACATAAGATGATCAGGCTGGAAGGTTGTTATTTAACCTAGCACAATACCTTCATAACCGAAAAAGAAGCCCGGTTACCCCGGCCTCCACGATCATCCTTCTTGCTTTTCTTTTTCCTTTTGTTCTTTTAAGACAACTTTGCGTGATAAATTAACGCGGCCTTGTTTATCGATTTCTGTGACTTTCACTAATATTTCATCCCCAATGGAGACAACATCCTCAACCTTGCCAACACGTTCTTCAGCAAGCTCTGAAATGTGCACCAATCCATCTTTCCCACTGAAAATTTCAACAAATGCCCCGAACTTTTCAATGCGTTTAACTTTTCCGAGATACATTTGTCCAACCACAACTTCACGAACAAGATCTTCGATGATTTTCTTAGCTTTTTGATTCATTTCTTCATTAACTGATGAAATGAATACAGTTCCGTCTTGTTCAATGTCGATTTTAACACCTGTTTCTTCAATAATCTTATTAATTTGTTTTCCGCTTGGCCCTATGACATCTC
This sequence comes from Bacillus sp. SA1-12, assembly GCF_000981385.1. GTDB lineage: Bacteria > Bacillota > Bacilli > Bacillales > Bacillaceae > Metabacillus. Next base: position 83,823 of record NZ_LATZ01000009.1, on the reverse strand, counting down.
TAATTTTCTCAGGATTGATTGTCATTGTTAAGATTTTCGGTGCATATTGTGAAAGTTCCTGCTTAGGAGCCTCGATTGTCGCAAGCATTGATTTTAAAATTTCCATACGGCCTTTTTTCGCTTGCTGTAATGCCTCTTCTAAAATCTCCCTTGAAAGTCCTTCAATTTTAATATCCATTTGCAGTGCAGTTACACCTTTTTCAGTACCTGCAACTTTAAAATCCATATCTCCTAAAGCATCTTCCATGCCTTGAATATCTGTTAGAACTGTATAGTGTTCTCCAGATTTTACAAGACCCATTGCAATACCCGCTACAGGAGCTTTTATTGGCACACCGGCATCCATCATCGCTAATGTACTTGCACAAATACTTGCTTGTGACGTCGAGCCATTTGATTCAAGTACCTCTGACACTAGACGGATTGTATATGGAAAATCTTTTTCAGAAGGAATAATTGGTTCTAATGCTCTTTCACCTAAAGCACCATGACCAATTTCTCGGCGTCCAGGTCCTCTCATTGGGCCTGTTTCCCCAACACTAAATTGCGGGAAATTATAATGATGCATGAAACGTTTTGATTCTTCAATTCCCAAGCCATCTAAAATTTGCACATCACCGAGAGCACCAAGTGTACAAATACTTAACGCTTGAGTTTGTCCACGTGTAAACAAGCCTGAACCATGGGTTCTTGATAAAAGCCCTACCTCTGATGATAAAGGACGGATCTCATCGACACCACGGCCGTCGGGTCTTACTTTTTCTTCGGTAATGAGACGGCGAACTTCAGCTTTTACGATTTTAGACAGAATTTGTTTTACTTGCTTTAATGTATCATCATCAGCTTCAGTTTCTTCAAATTTCAAAACAACCGCATTTTTCACTTCGTTGATTGCATCTTCTCTAGCATGTTTTTCTTGAACTTGAATAGCTTTTATTAAGTCACTTTCTGCTATCTCACGTATTTGCTTTTCTAAATCGGCATCTACATCAAATAATTCAACTTGCATCTTTTCTTTTCCTACAGCCTGAGCAACTTCTTCTTGGAAAGCGATAAGACGTTTAATTTCTTCATGTCCGAACATTATCGCTTCTAGCATGGTTTCCTCAGGTACTTCCTTCGCACCGGCCTCAACCATGTTGATGGCATCCTTCGTTCCAGCTACCACTAAATGAATATCACTTTGCTCAGCCTGTTCAACATTTGGATTAACAATAAATTCATTATTAATTCTTCCAACTGTTACACCAGCAATTGGCCCCTCAAACGGAATATCTGAAACACAAAGTGCTAAAGATGAACCAAACATAGCCGCCATTTCAGATGAACAATCCTGATCAACACTCATGACAATACTGATAACTTGTACTTCATTTCGGAAACCGTCTGCAAATAATGGTCTTATCGGACGATCAATTAACCGGCTCGCTAAAATCGCCTTTTCACTTGGACGACCTTCTCGTTTAATAAATCCTCCTGGTATCTTCCCGACCGCATATAAGCGCTCCTCATAATTGACAGTTAACGGGAAGAAATCAAGTGGCTTTGGATCCTTAGATGCAGTTGCTGTACTTAATACAGCCGTGTCACCATAACGAACCAGAACAGAACCGTTTGCTTGTTTGGCTAATTGTCCAATTTCAACGGTTAAATTTCTGCCGGCCCAATCTATGGAAAATGATTGCTTATCTTGTCCCATAAAGTTAAAAAACCCCTCTCATATAATAAAGATTATGTATTAGTATGAACCATTTAAATTCAACATATCAATGTTGTTATTGTATGTAAATAGGTTTGTAAAAAAACATAATAAGTTGGCAGTGGCTTATATCATTTTTTCCTATTTATATTTAAATACACTAAAAAAGCGGGAAAAAATCCCGCTTTTAAAGGTATTATCGACGTAAACCAAGCTTGTTGATTAACTCACGATAACGAGTTACGTCCTTATTACGTAGGTAAGTTAATAAGTTACGACGTTTACCTACCATTTTTAATAGACCGCGACGAGAATGGTGGTCTTTTTTGTGAACACGTAAATGATCGTTTAAGTTATTGATGTCCTCAGTAAGGATAGCAATTTGAACCTCTGGTGAACCAGTATCAGATTCATGTGTTCTATAAGCAGAAATTAGTTCGTTTTTACGTTCTTGTGTGATAGCCATCCTTTTCACCTCCTTAATTTCAAAAAACCCCGATTACCGAGCAAACGTTGGTGAATCGATTTGCCAAGCAATGGTTTTAAGTTACATCAATTAGGATACTATTATTTAAATCAAATTGCAAGGACTAAACGGTTTTTTGTCCAAAGAATTGTTCAACAGCCGCTTTATCCTTAGCTATTTGTCCAATTAACTCATCTACATTATTAAACTTTTGTTCACTTCTTATACGTTTAAACCATGAGATTGAGACAATTTGATCATAAATGTCCTGTTGAAAATCAAAAATATTTACTTCTATGCTTGGCTTAGCAGTCTTCTCTTTGTTAAACGTAGGCTTGTAGCCAATATTGCACATACCTTTAAACTCTTGACCACTAATCAATACGGAAACAGCATATACACCAGTTGGAGGTATTAAATAAACATCTGGTACATCTATATTCGCTGTTGGAAAACCGATTGTTCTGCCTCGTTTATCACCATGAATAACTGTTCCGGTTACAGTGTGAGGCCTTCCAAGAAGTCTGTTTGCATATGAAACATCACCGCTTCTGATAACCTCACGAATAAGTGTAGAGCTAATTTTTCTGTCACGGTCAGTCTGCTTTTCTACTGTTGTATGCAAAAACTGCTCCCTGGAATGGAAAGGTAATGTTTCCATCGTACCCTTTCCTAAATGACCATATGTAAAATCAAAGCCTGCAACAACATGCTTAACATTTAAGTTGATAATATAGTCATCAACAAATTGCTGTGGCAATAATGCTGCAAAATCTTTTGTAAATTCTACAACAAATAAAATATCTACATTTAATTGTCTGATGAACTGTATTTTTTCTTCAAGAGGTGTAATATAGTCAATTTCCTTTTGGTTTCGCAGGACAACAAGCGGATGTGGATTAAAAGTCATGACGGCACTCTTCATCCCAAGTCGTTTAGCAATCTCTTTACCTTTTAGGATCACTTTCTGATGTCCCTTATGAACACCATCAAAATACCCCAATGCAAGCACCATTTCATCAAAATCATTCTTGCTAAAATGATGTGGTTGAGACAGTTTTATTAGTTTCACGGTCACTTCACCTTTTCTCACTTATAACATATTAAGTTTCATTATAAAGCACCTTCACCGGCTTCATTAGATACGGCTTGGCAGGATGCTTAGAATAGATTGCAATACAGCGGCCATCCTCAGAATAAATGGCAATAGGAGAGCCTGCCTCAATGTCTTGAAATGGTTCAGGCAAATTAAGTACTGCTCCATTTTTTACTTTCTCTGCTAGCGTATCATGGATAACTAGATTCGGCAAATCTTTTAATGCTTGACCTATTGTCAGTAATTCCCGTTGAAGTGTACCATTTTCAATCGCAGCTTCAATTTGCTCAAAGGTTAAACAATCAGACAGATGAAATTGTCCGGATTTTGTGCGAATAAGATGTGACATATGGGCCGGGTATCCAAGTTTTTCTCCGATCATTACAGCCAGCGTCCGAACATAGGTACCCTTCGAACAAGTGACACGGAATTTGAATTTAGTTAAATCGGCATCATTAGTTATGTCGCTAATAAGCACTAATTCAGTAATTGTAATCTTTCGTGCAGGTCGTTCCACCTCAACACCCGCTCTAGCATACTCGTAGAGCTTTTTTCCGTTCACTTTTACAGCAGAATACATTGGTGGTATTTGCTCAATTGTACCAATCATCGCATTTAGAACCTGATTAACCTCTTCCTTTGAAATGGATTTATTTACAGGTTTTCTTTCTACCACTTCACCTGAAGCATCTTCCGTGGTGGTAGAAGACCCAATGGTTATTTCAGCTTCATATGTCTTAGAAGCTGCTGTTAAATATTCAACTATTTTTGTAGCTTTACCAAGACATATTGGCAATACACCAGTTACATCTGGATCAAGTGTACCCGTGTGACCAACTTTTTTTGTTTTAGCAAGCCTGCGCATTTTTGCCACACAGTCATGTGATGTCATACCAACAGGTTTGTTTAATAATAGCACACCTTCCATTTTAAAGACCTCCTATGGCAGCTATAACCTTCATGAATATAGAAAGAGGTTGTCTCAAAACCAAAGGGTCAAACCCCTCGAACACAATATATAGGAACTAAACGATTGTAAATTCCTATATCGATGTTTGATGGAGGGGTTAGACCCTTTTGAGACAGCCTCTTTGAAAAAGGAGTTAATCCTCCTCTTTATTTTGAACATTTAATTCATGAATAAGTGTTTCAATACGATTTCCATAATCGATTGATTCATCAAATTCGAATTGAATCTCAGGTGTTTTTCTTAGTCGGATGCGCTGGCCGATTTCTGAGCGAATAAAGCCTTTTGCTTTAGCTAATCCTTTTAGCGTATTTTGTCTTTGTTCTTCGTCTCCCAAAACAGAGATATACACCTTTGCAATTTGCAGATCACCAGATACATTCACATCTGTTACTGTCACAAAGCCTATACGCGGGTCCTTTATTTTTCGGCCGATAATATCGCCTAATTCTTTTTTCATTTGTTCGCCGACACGGTTTGCTCTTAAGCTCATGTCATCACCTCTTCATTAAAACCATTCAAACGAAGTAACTGTTCTTTCAATTTCAGGAAAGGAATCGATGAATTGCAATACCCTATGCAATTCCCTTTCAGTTTGAACCTTGTTGGAGCTAACGGCAGCAATCCCGAATTTTGTACGCTGCCATGTATCCTGAAAGTCAATTTCTGATATTGACACATTATACTTTTGTTTGGTTCTAGTTAATACTCTTTGTAAAACAGATCTTTTATCTTTTAATGAATGTGAATCATAAATGATGCATTCACATTCTGCATATCCGATCATTTACGCTCTATTTCCTCCATCACATATGCTTCAATAATATCGCCTTCTTTAATATCATTAAAGTTTTTAATTGTGATTCCACATTCATAGTTACGTGCAACTTCTTTTACATCGTCCTTGAAGCGTTTCAGAGTATCAATTTCACCTTCGTAAATGACAATTCCATCACGGATTAATCTTACGCCACTTTCACGAGTGATTTTACCCTCTGTTACATATGCCCCTGCAATTGTACCGATTTTCGATACTTTAAATGTTTGGCGAATCTCAACTTGACCGATCACTTTTTCTTCAAATTCAGGGTCAAGCATTCCTTTCATTGCCGATTCAATTTCCTCAATAACCTTGTAGATAATACGGTGTAAGCGAATATCAACTTCCTCAACATCAGCTGTTTTCTTCGCACCATTATCAGGGCGGACATTAAAGCCAATAACAATCGCATTTGAGGCAGCAGCAAGGATAATATCAGACTCAGTAATCGCACCTACGCCTGTATGAATAATTTTTACACGAACACCTTCAACATCAATTTTTTGTAAAGCTGCAGCTAAGGCTTCAACAGAACCTTGAACATCTGCTTTCACAATTAAATTAATGTCTTTAATTTCACCTTGTTTAATTTGTTCAAACAAGTCGTCTAGGCTTAGTTTTGAGCCTTCGCTGCGCTGGGCATCAAGCTGCTTTTGCGCTCGTGCTTCTCCTACTTGACGAGCTTGTTTTTCATCTTCAAATACCATAAATTGATCCCCGGCTAAAGGTACATCATTTAGACCTGTAATTTCAACCGGTGTTGATGGTGCAGCCTCTTTAACACGGCGGCCAATATCATTTACCATCGCACGGACACGTCCAAAGGTATTACCTACAACAATTGGGTCTCCTACTCGAAGTGTTCCATTTTGAACAAGAAGTGTTGCTACTGAACCGCGGCCTTTATCTAATTGGGCTTCAATTACAGTACCAGTTGCTCGTCTGTTTGGATTTGCTTTTAACTCTTCAACTTCAGTCACCAATAAGATCATTTCCAGAAGCTCATCAAGTCCTTGACCTGTTAATGCAGAGACAGGTACAAAGATAGTATCTCCACCCCAAGCCTCTGGTACTAGACCATGTTCTGTTAATTCTTGCATAACTCGATCTGGATTAGCTGTAGGTTTATCAATTTTGTTTACAGCAACAATAATTGGCACCTCAGCAGCCTTCGCATGATTTATTGCTTCTATTGTTTGCGGCATGACTCCGTCATCAGCTGCAACAACTAGGATCGTGATATCTGTAACTTGAGCTCCGCGAGCACGCATTGTTGTGAAGGCAGCATGTCCTGGTGTATCTAGGAACGTGATTTTTTGATCATTAGCAACAATTTGATATGCACCAATATGCTGAGTAATACCTCCAGCTTCTCCTTCAGTTACTTTTGTATTTCTGATTGAATCAAGAAGTGTCGTTTTTCCATGGTCAACATGGCCCATGATTGTCACAACAGCTGGTCGAAGCTGCAGATCCTCTTCACGGTCCTCTTCTTGATATTTTTCAAATTCTGTTTTTTCGAATACAATTTCTTCCTCTACCTCGACACCATATTCACCGGCAATTAATTCAATTGAGTCTTTATCAAGCTCCTGATTAATTGTTGCCATTGTGCCTAAGAGAAGCAGCTTTTTAATAATTTCTGAAGGTTCTTTTCCAAGCTTTGAAGCTAATTCACCTACAGTTAAACTGCCTGTGAATGTAATCTTGCTAGGAAGTTCCTTTTTTGGTTTAGGCTGCATTGGCTGTTGGAAATTCCCTTTGTTTTTCTTATTATTTTTCTTGCCTTTATGTTGATTTGAAGATTGATTATTTGGTTGGTTTTGCTTTTTATTATCACGGTTTAAATGATTTGGAGTTTGCTTTAGAGATTTATTTTTAGCAGGTTTTTCTCCATTATTTACTCTGACATTTTCTGTATTGCTTTGTTTTGTATTATTCACTTGTTTCCCCGGTTTCTGATTTGATTCATTATTTGTTTTTTCTTGATTTGCTGTTTTAAATTTGTTGTCAAGCTTAACAATCACATCATCTTCAATTGTTGACATATGATTGTTAACCTCTACATTCATCTCTTTTAACGTAGAAATAATGTCTTTACTAGATACATTTGTTTGTTTTGCATATTCATATACTCGCATTTTTGTCATACGTTCACCCCCAAGAATATTAATCGAGCAAGGTTTTTAACTTTGCAGCAAAGCCTGCATCATTTATCGCTACAACGACTCTCGCTTCTTTACCAATTGCTTGACCTAATTGGTAGCGATTTTCTACTATCATAAAGGGGACCTGATAAAACTTACATTTATCTGTTACCTTTTTCATTGTGTTAGCAGATGCATCTTGAGAAAGAAGAACAAGCTTAGCCCGTTTTAGCCGAACCTCTTTTATAACAAGTTCCTCTCCTGAAATAACTTTTCGTGCTCGATTTGCTAAGCCCAATAAGGACGTCCATTGTTGCTGCTGTTTCATGTTATCTATTATTTCTCCTTCTCCGCCAATAGAAGCAGCTCTTCGTAAACTGAATCTTCAATATTTGCCTTTAAATGATTGGCAAGTATATTTTTCTTTTTTGCTTGGAGAATACACTCCTTATCGAGTGTGATATATGCACCGCGTCCATTTTTTTTGCCGGTCAGGTCGACAGAAACATCGCCTTCCTTTGAGCGGACAACACGGATTAGTTCTTTTTTTGCTTTCATTTCCCCTGTCACAACACATTTACGTAAAGGAACTTTACGATTGTTCATGTGATTTCACCTCTTATTCACCAAGTTCATCAGTTACACTTGTTAAAAGTGGTTCATCATCAACATCGGCTTCTGAAGAGCGAAGCGGATAAATTCCGGCTTTTTCAGCATCTGATTCGCTTTTAATATCTATTTTCCAACCAGTAAGTTTAGCTGCAAGACGAGCATTCTGCCCCCGCTTACCGATTGCTAATGATAATTGATAATCAGGAACAATGACTGTTGTCGCTTTATCTTCTTCATTCACAAGAACCTCTACTACTTTAGAAGGACTTAAAGCATTTGCAACAAATTCGATAGGATCCTCTGACCACCGGACAATATCAATTTTTTCGCCTTTTAATTCATTCACAATTGCTTGAACCCGCTGTCCCTTAGGTCCAACACATGAACCAACCGGATCGACTTCAGGATTATCGGAATGCACAGAAATCTTAGAGCGATCTCCTGCTTCACGAGAAACGGACTTAATTTCAACTGTTCCATCATAAATTTCTGGAACTTCGATTTCAAACAACCTCTTTAATAGACCAGGATGTGTTCTTGATACGAAAATTTGCGGACCTTTTGTCGTTTTTTCTACCTTAGTAATAAAAACTTTAATCCGATCATGCGGCTTGTAGGTTTCATTTGGCATTTGCTCACTTACAGGTAATAGTGCCTCAATTTTCCCTAAGCTCACATAGATGAATTTCGAATCGATGCGTTGAACGATCCCTGTCATAATATCTTCTTCACGATCGATAAATTCGCTATAGATAACACCGCGTTCAGCCTCACGAACACGCTGGGTAACAACCTGTTTAGCAGTTTGCGCTGCAATCCGGCCAAAATCCTTCGGTGTAACCTCCATTTCAATCACATCATTTAACATATAATTAGGATTGATTCCTTGTGCCTCACTAAGGGAGATTTCAAGGCGAGGATCATAAACCTCATCAACAACATCTTTTCTTGCAAAAACCCTCATGGTTCCTGTTTCACGATTCAAATCAACGCGAACGTTTTGCGCTTGATTAAAGTTTCGTTTATAAGCAGAGATTAATGCAGCTTCAATTGCTTCAATAATAACTTCCTTGCTAATGCCCTTTTCCTTTTCCAATATCGTTAAGGCATCTAATAATTCACTACTCATTTTAACGGTTTCCCCCTTAAAAAATTAAGCTAAATAACAATTCTATTTGCTTCTCCATATTTCTTTAGTATTGATTAAGAATAATCCATATGCAGGATAATGAGACCATGAACGGATTTGTAAGCCAGATCCCTGGAGATAACAATTTTTGCTAGTTGAATGTAACGGCTAATCTTGCTTTCGCCACTTTATCATAAGGGATTTCAACCTGTTTTTTTCTAGTCTTGACCGTTACTGTTACTGTAACTGTTTGACCGTCAAAATCAGTTAAGACACCTTCAAAGGTCTTTTCTCCATTTATTGGTTCATATGTTTTAATATGAACATGTTTTCCGATTGCTTTTTTGAGGTCTTCTTCTTTCTTCAGCGGTCTCTCCGCTCCTGGTGATGAAACCTCTAAAAAGTAATTATGTGGAATAGGATCTAATTCATCAAGCCTCTCGCTTAATCGTTCACTTACGACTCCACATTCTTCAATATCAATGCCTGTATCAGAATCAATAAATAATCGAAGAAACCAACTAGAGCCTTCCTTCACATATTCAATGTCGACTAATTCCAATTTCATCTCTTCTAAAATTGGCGTTACTAATTGTTCGACAATTTCCGTAACTTTTTTGCTCATTCTCTTCCTCCTTACTAGAAAAGCGTAAGCGCCTTGAACAGGTCCGACAATCATAAGACACTTTAGAATAAAAGGTGCTTTTTTGCCTTCACTTCTAAAGTGGCTTAGAATCGAGGAACTAGGCGCTGGAGCTGGACACAAAAACTAAGTTTAAATTTATCCTTATAGGATTTCCACAGTTAAAACTTAGTTTACAACTGTATTTGTTGTCTTTAATTGCTGAAAAACCCTGCCTTTTGAGCAGGGAATGGTATGTACTACACTATCCGAATTGCGAGGACGATTACAATACGAAAGAGTGGGTTTCCCCACTCTTTTCCTCTGCTTATCGTTAGCATTTCCAATTAAAGCATAACATAACCGTCATTTTTATGCAAATTAGAAAAGTGATAACTGGTTTTGGTCAGGCAGTTCATCTAAACAACCTTGTGAATCAAGGTACTCAAGGATTGTTTTTGATACTTTGCCTCGTTGTTGTAAATCTTCTTTTGATAAAAACTCGCCATCTTTTCTAGCCTTCACAATATTCAAGGCTGCATTTGTTCCTAATCCAGGAATAGAATTAAATGGCGGGATTAGGCTATTCCCATCAATAATAAAGTCTGAAGCACTGGATCTGTAAAGATCTACTTTTTGGAAGCTAAATCCTCGTTCACACATCTCTAACGCTAATTCTAAAACAGTCAGCAAACTTTTTTCTTTAGGAGCAGCATCCAAACCCTTTTGGTTAATTTCTTCGATCTTGGCACGAATAGAAGTTGACCCTTTTACCATTGTTTCGATATCAAAATCGTCAGCACGAACAGTAAAGTATGCTGCATAATAGAGCAATGGAAGATGAACTTTAAAATAAGCAATCCGAACAGCCATTAAAACATATGCTGCAGCATGCGCCTTTGGAAACATATATTTTATTTTCAAGCAAGAATCAATGTACCAGGCTGGTACTTCCTGCTTTTTCATTTCCTCTTCCATCTCTTCAGTCAGGCCTTTTCCTTTACGGACAGATTCCATAATTTTGAAGGCGAATGAAGGCTCAAGACCTTGATAGATTAAATAAACCATGATGTCGTCACGACAGCCGATAACCTCGCTTAATGTACAAATATTATTATGAATTAACTCTTGTGCATTGCCGAGCCATACATCCGTTCCATGCGAAAGTCCTGAAATTTGGACAAGTTCAGAGAAGGTTGTTGGTTTTGTGTCTTCAAGCATCTGCCTAACAAATCGGGTACCAAACTCAGGAATTCCGAGGGTTCCCGTTTTACACATAATTTGTTCCTCTGTGACCCCTAATGACTCGGTACCGCTGAATATTTTCATTACCTCCGGGTCGTCTGTCGGAATTGTTTTTGGATCAATGCCACTCAGATCTTGCAGCATACGAATGACGGTCGGATCATCGTGTCCAAGTATATCAAGCTTCAATAAGTTATCATGAATGGAGTGGAAATCAAAATGCGTCGTCCGCCATTCAGATCCTGTTGCATCAGCAGGATATTGAATTGGTGAAAAATCATAGATGTCCATATAATCCGGCACAACAATAATTCCTCCAGGATGCTGTCCTGTTGTCCTTTTAACACCAGTACAACCTTGAACAAGACGATCTACCTCCGCTCCTCTAAAGGTGAGATTATGATCGTTTGCATATCCTTTTACATAACCATAGGCCGTTTTTTCTGCAACAGTACCAATTGTTCCTGCACGATAAACATTGTCCTCACCGAAAAGAACCTTTGTATAGTTGTGGGCAGTTGGCTGATATTCACCTGAGAAGTTTAAATCGATATCCGGTACTTTATCTCCTTTAAAGCCAAGAAAGGTTTCGAAAGGAATATCATGTCCGTCTTTTTGGTATTGCGCCCCGCAATTTGGGCATTCTTTATTAGGTAAGTCAAATCCTGAGCCAACAGAACCATCATTAAAAAACTCTGAGTGCTTACAATCAGGGCAAACATAATGAGGAGGCAGCGGATTTACCTCTGTGATTTCTGTCATGGTTGCTACAAATGATGAACCGACAGAACCACGTGAACCAACGAGGTATCCATCATCAAGGGATTTTTTAACTAGCTTATGTGAAATTAGATAGATAACGGCAAATCCATGACCAATGATACTTTTTAGTTCTTTTTCCAGGCGAGCCTCAACAAGCTCAGGAAGATTTTCTCCATAAATGCTTTTTGCTCTTGAATAACTCATTGCCCGTATTTCTTCATCTGCACCTTCAATTTTTGGTGTATAAAGATCATCTTTAATTGGTTTGATTTCTTCAATCATATCAGCAATTTTATTTGTATTATCTATCACAATTTCCTTCGCTTTTTCTTTTCCAAGGAACGAAAAACAATTCAGCATTTCATCTGTTGAACGAAAATGAACATTTGGCAGGTCATGACGATTTAAAGGGTTGGCACCTCCTTGGGAGCTGATCAATATTTTTCGGTAAATTTTATCAACCGGATTTAAATAATGGACATTTCCTGTTGCAACTACCGTTTTTTCCAGCTTGTCACCAAGTTTAATAATATTCGTAACAATCTCTTGTAAGGCGTGTTCATCTTTCACATAATCTAATTGAATTAGATGATGGTAAACCTCTAATGGATGGACCTCCAAATAGTCATAATAAGCAGCAATTTCTTCAACTTCTTCAGGAGATTTTTGCATCATCCCTTCAAAAACCTCACCCTTGTCACACGCTGAGCCGACAAGTAAACCTTCTCTATATTTATTTAGAACAGACCGCGGTACTCGAGGTACTCTGTAAAAATATTCAAGTTGAGAGATTGATACGAGTTTAAATAAATTTTTCAATCCCAATTCATTAATTGCAAGAACTGTTGCGTGGTATGGACGTGATCTTTGATAAGCATTCCCCTTACCCATATTGTCATTAAACTGATTATGGTTAATAATGCCCTTTTCTTCAGCATCCTTTAACATCTTAATGAGTAAATACCCTGTTGCTTCAGCATCATATATTGCTCTGTGGTGCTGTGTTAATTCAATATCAAATCTTTTACAAAGAGTATTTAACCGATGATTTTTTAATTCAGGATACAGAAACCTCCCCAGCTCCAATGTATCAATTACAGGATTCTTAGCTTTTTCTTCACCAAGAAGTTTCTTAAAACCTACGTTTAAAAAACCCATATCAAAACTGGCGTTATGTGCAACTAAAATATCATTTCCGATCCATTCCCTAAATTTACGCAACACCTCATCAACGTTTGGTGCATCTTTGACCATATCATCGGTTATACCAGTTAAATCTATTGTAGTAGCCGACAACGGATGATGCGGATTTGCAAATGATTCAAAACGGTCAATAATTTCCCCGCCGCGAACCTTTACAGCAGCCAACTCTATGATCGTATCATATACTGCGGAAAGACCAGTTGTTTCTACGTCAAAAACAACATAGGTTTCGTCAGCTAAATAACGATTATCATCGTTGTAAGCAATTGGTACACCGTCATCTACTAAATTAATTTCGACTCCGTATAATATTTTTATCCCATTTTTCTTTCCTGCTGAATAGGCTTCAGGGAAGGATTGAACTACGGCATGGTCAGTTAGAGCAATTGCCTTGTGTCCCCATTTTTTAGCTTGTTCAATATACTTGCTAACAGATGTTACGGCATCCATTTGGCTCATTGGTGAGTGTAAATGGAGCTCAACCCGTTTTTCATTTTCAGGTGATTGATCGATTCTCTCAATTGCTTTCACTTCATTGATATCATTTGCAATCATCACCAAGTCTCTTACAAAGGTATCATTTTGAATGCTGCCGCGCACCCTTAGCCACATACCTTTTTTTACAGCTTGTACCAATACAGCATCCTCTTTATCTCGCGCAAACATTTTTACGAGAATGGAGCTTGTATAGTCGGTAATTTTGAATGTGAGGAGTGTTCTTCCACTTCTTAGCTCTTTTGTTTCAGCATCAAACACATATCCTTGAATCGCAATCCTTCTTTCTTCATCCTCTATAGAAGCAAGCGTTCTTATTTCCTCATCATTTTTAATCGTATAGCCGATTGTCAAAGGACCCGTTATTTCAGTTGGATTAGCTTCTTCCTTCTCAGCATTCTCCATGTCTACGAATGCCTGCAAGCCTCTTTCCTTATCCTCCTGGAGCTTTTGTTCATGGAATTTCTTAATCTCCTCTTCAGTTACTGCAACAGTAGTATCTAACTGAAAAACTGGAAACCCCAGTTGCTGGAAGCTCTCTTGAATAAGCGGTGCATACTTTCGTTTGATCGTTAATGCTTCTGTATCGTTCTTGGTTTTAACGATCACCTTTACTCCTTGTACAGATGGCGTTTGCTCATTTAAAAGAGCAAGCATTGGCGGAGAAATTCCGTCCATTTGCTGAATACAGATTGACCAATAATCTTGGATCAACTTTTCATCGAAATTCTGTTCCCGCGATTCAATTGTAAACGTAACATCTGCAATATGAGAAAATGCCTTGGCCAGTTTGGTGTGGAACAGCTGATACACATCAAAAGGAAGTATTTTTTCAAATTGAAAATGGAAATGCCATTTTTTTGTTTGTTTATGAACAGTCAACTTGGCTATTGAACCGTTTCTAAAATGGACAACTGCTGCATCTTCTGTTAAGTTTATTTGCTGTAGCAGGAGTTGAAATCGTTCGATTTGGTTAGTTTGATCAATGGCCATTACCTTTCCCCTCCCCATCTACTAATTTCTTTTAGATTCTCTAGTAAAATACAAAAATGATTGATAGAACTGAAATTTCACCCTGTAGATGATCACAATCACAATTGAAGAGGCTGCCTCCTGTTATAGACAAGGATTTTATAAACAACGAGTGTGTTATAAAGTCATGTCTATTTTTCGAGTCAGCCTCTTCTCGGTATTACCTTGTTTTATTTTATCATGCTTTGCAGCCTACTGTAACCTTTTTTAGTTGCCAAGAATTTGCTTCAGTTTATCATGAAGCTCTTCAACGGTAACCTCAAATGATTCACCTGTTTTACGGATTTTCACTTCAACAATTCCCTCTTCCGCTTTTTTACCAACGGTTATCCGAACAGGAAGACCAATTAAATCTGAGTCAGCAAATTTAACACCAACACGTTCCCCGCGATCATCAAGCAAAACTTCGTAGCCTTTTTGGCTGAGTTCCTGATAAAGTTTCTCGGATAAATTACGCTGTGAATCATTCTTCACGTTTACTGATATTACATGAATTTGGAATGGTGCCACAGCTTCTGGCCATACAATACCATTTTCATCATGATGCTGTTCAATAATGGCAGCTAATGTTCTTGAAACCCCAATCCCGTAGCAGCCCATTATCATTGGCTGTGTACGTCCATTTTCATCAAGAAAAGTGGCATTCATTGCTTCACTATATCTAGTACCAAGCTTAAATACGTGTCCAACTTCTATTCCTTTGGCAAATTTAATGATTCCTTCACCATCAGGAGATTTGTCCCCTTCTTGGATAAAACGGAGATCTGCGTATTGTGATACAGCAGCATCACGATCAATGTTAACCCCTAGATAATGGAATTGCTCCTCATTTGCTCCGCAAACCCCGTTAACGATTGCAGCAACAGCATGGTCCGCAATTACTTCTACATCTTCAGATACGTTAATAGGACCGATAAAGCCAGGAACACAATTCATCACAGTTTTCGTCTCTTCAGAGTCAGCCAGTTCAACAACCGAAGCTCCATAAAAATTCTTCACTTTTATATCGTTTACTTCATGATCCCCGCGAACAAGGACTAAAACAAAGCGATCATCAACCTTAAACAGTACAGATTTAATACAAGATTCCTTTTTCACCTGCAGGGAATTTGAAAGTTCTTCAATTGACTTTTGATTAGGAGTTTCTATTTTCTCTAAATCCTTCAGCTCTTCTGAACTTTTTTCATAAGCTGAAATAACAGGTGCCATTTCAATATTTGCAGCATATTGTGACGTATCGGAATAAGCAATTGTATCTTCACCAATATCAGATAACACCATAAATTCATGGGTATCAGTCCCACCCATAGCTCCGGAATCCGCAATAACAGCTCTAAAATCCAGTGAACAACGAGTGAAAATATTTTGATAAGCTGTAAACATTTTTACATAACCTTCATCCAAGCTCTCCGATGTTGCATGGAATGAATAGGCGTCCTTCATAATAAATTCACGTCCTCGCAATACACCAAAACGAGGTCGCTTTTCATCACGGAATTTCGTCTGAATTTGATATAAAGCAAGCGGAAGTCGTTTATATGATTTGACCTCATCTCGAACCAAGCTGGTAATCATTTCCTCATGCGTTGCACCTAACGCGAATTCCCGATTATGGCGATCATGCAATCTCATTAACTCTGGTCCATATGAATACCAGCGGCCGGATTCCTGCCATAATTCCGCTTGCTGGAGAGCCGGCATTAATAATTCTGCTGCTCCCGCTTTCTCCATTTCTTCACGCACAATATGTTCAATTTTCTTTAATACTTTTTGTGCTAATGGCATATAGCTGTATACGCCACTTGTGTTTTGCCTAATAAATCCTGCCCGCAGCATTAGCTGATGGCTTTTCACTTCAGCATCAGCAGGAACTTCTCTAAGCGTAGGAATAAACGTCATACTTTGTTTCATTAAGAGCACCTCTATTTTATCTCATACTTAAAATGAATTTTTACCTATTTTCATGAAGATATTAAAGGAATAATCGTTGGATATCATTCCATGTAACAACAAGCATCAGCAGCATTAATAACGAGAAACCGATAAAATGAACAATACCTTCTTTTTGTCGATCTATTGGCTTTCCTCTTAAGGCTTCAATAAATAAGAATAATAGGCGGCCGCCGTCTAATGCAGGAATCGGCAATAAGTTGACGATTCCTAAATTGATGCTTAATAATGCTGCCCATCTTAACAGGTTGATGGTTCCAGATTCAGCAACTTGGTCTGTCATATCATATATCCCAACTGGACCAGAGAGCATATCAATTGAAAATTGGCCAGTCACTAAATGTCCAAAGCCGATTAAAATTTCCTTTGTCCATGTATATGTTTCAACAAAACCGTATTTTAATGAACTGGCAAACGATTTATCTACCGGATTATAGGCGCCAATACGCCCAATCGTTTGTTCACCTACTTTTGTCGATTCTGGAACAACTTCAAAAGTAAGAATATCCCCTGCTCGTTCTACTTCAAAAGTTAATTCTTTATCAGGATTATCTCGAATGATGGTTACAACCTCTTCCCAAGTGGATGTAGGCTGTCCATCAATTGTTTGAATAACATCGCCCTCCAGCAGCCCAGCTTCCTTTGCAGAACCGTCATCTGTTAACTCTCCTAATCTTGGGTCATTGACAGGAGCACCTTGAATAAAGCCTAAAGCAAACAAAATGACAAATGCAAGTAAGAAATTCATAAAAGGACCTGCAAAAATAGCTGCAATTCTCTGACTAACTTTTTTTGACTGGAATTGACGGTTATACGGAGCTATTTGAACTTCCTGGCCATCTGCAATAAAGTATGACGTTTCACTGACTTCAAATCGTTTTATAAACTCTTCTTCGCCTTGCTCATAGCCGGATATAAACATGCTATGCTCTAAGTCAACATTTTCCACCTCAATGATGCGTGCCTGAGGATATTTTTCTTTATTATTCAAAATAATCTTTTCAACTTTATTCTCCTGGTTAAAAAGCAAGCCTACATTATGACCAGGCTTTACCTCAATCACTTCAGGATCCTCGCCAGCCATTCTTACAAATCCGCCGATAGGTAATAATCGAATTGTATAGACCGTCTCATTCTTTTTAAAGGATAGAATCTTTGGGCCAAATCCAATAGCGAATTCACGGCATAGAATGCCAGCACGATTTGCAAGGATAAGATGTCCTAGCTCATGAAAAAAAACAAGGGCACCGAAAATGAGGACAAACGCTATCACTGTATTCATTTTTGTATGACCACCTTTATGAGATTAATGTTTGTACAAAATTTCGTGTTAGTTGATCAACTTCTTGAATTTGCTCCAAACAAGGATCTGCGATGTTTTCGTGATGATCCATCGCCCTCTCAATACAATCTTCAATCTGCAGGAATGAAAGATGTCCCTGTAAAAATGCAGCAACAGCTACTTCATTTGCAGCGTTTAAAACAGTCGGCATTGTTCCTCCTATTTTACCTGATTCAAAAGCAAATTTTAAGCAGCGGAATCTGTTAAAATCTGCTTTTTCAAAATGCAATTTGCCAATCTCCCATAATTCCAGCCTTTTCGCCTTATTAAATGGCAATCTTTCTGGATAGGTTAAGGCATACTGAATTGGAACCCTCATATCTGGTGTACCTAACTGAGCAAGTACACTGCTGTCTTGAAACTCGACCAAGGAATGAATAATACTTTCTTTATGTAATAAGACATCGATTTTTTCATATGGAATATTGAATAGCCAGTGAGCTTCAATGACTTCTAACCCTTTATTCATCATCGTAGCAGAATCAATCGTAATTTTGGCACCCATTGACCAGTTTGGATGATTTAAAGCTTGTTCAACAGTAACACCTACAAGCTCTTCCCTTTTTTTATCACGAAAGCTACCACCAGATGCAGTCACGATTAGCCGCTCTATCGCCTTGGGATTCTCCCCCTGTAAACATTGAAAAATAGCAGAATGTTCACTATCAACAGGCAATAGATCAACATTATATTTTTTTGCATGTTCTGTCACTAAATGACCAGCAGTAACCAGCGTCTCTTTATTTGCTAAAGCAACTGTTATATTATTCTCAATGGCTTTTAACGTTGGAACTAATCCTACGCTCCCTACCACTGCATTGACTAAACATTCCACTCCATCATAAATGGCCGCTTCAATAAGTGCATCTTGACCATAACCGAACTTCACATCAGCATTGGAAAACTCCTGTAAAAGAGTTTCATAAGTTTCTTTATCTTTAACAGCAACAAATTCAGGTTTGAATTTCTTAATGATTTCCCTTCCAGATTGATAATTGCTTCCGAAAGACATGGCTATAAGCTTAAATTGTTCCTGATGTTCTTCAATTACATCAAGAGTTTGAATTCCAATTGAACCAGTAGCCCCTAACAAGCTTATTTTTTTCACAAAGTCACTTCCAATCAAAACGGTTTAAAAAATGATTCTTAAGAAATGTAATAATGGTAGGACAAATAGCAAACTGTCGAAACGGTCTAATATTCCTCCGTGTCCAGGAAGGATGGTACCTGAATCTTTTACTTGATAATGACGTTTAAGTGCTGATTCAACTAGATCCCCCATTTGACCAAAGACTGACAGGAAGATCGTCATAAAAGTAACGACAATATAATTATCAAGAACCCCTGTGAAATAATGATAGATCCACGAAAAGATAACAGCAAAAACTACACCGCCAACTGCACCTTCAATGGTTTTATTGGGACTAATTTCCGGCCAAAGTTTTTTCTTACCCATTGCACGTCCAACAAAATAAGCTCCAGAATCAGTTACCCATATCAATATTAATGCATAAAAAACAAGTTCTAGACCACCAGGATGAAGGTTTCTCGTCTCGATTAGAAAATAAAACCCAATTCCTAAATAAAAAATCGCAATCACAACAAAACCTACATCATCGAATGTAAATTTATTTTTAGTTACAACCGTATAGGTTAATAACAGGAGTAGAGCTAATAATGCAAATTCTGCTTTAGAAAATACTTCAAATATATCGATATAAGCAGATGGAATTAATAGAACCCATAAAATAACTAAACTGACTAGTCCAGGTATGCTAGCCAACGATATTTTTTTCATCCTTAAAAGCTCATGTAAAGCAATTGTAGCTAATAAATAAACAAAAATTGTAAACGGAAGCTTTCCATAAATTACAAACGGAAGAAAAATAGCTGCAGCCAATACTGCAGTTAATATTCGTTGTTTCATTGTAAATCATCACCTTTATACGCCGCCAAATCTGCGCCCTCTTTGTTGATATGTGTGAATTGCTTCAAGTAAATTTTGTTCAGTGAAATCCGGCCAAAGTACATCAGTAAACCAAAATTCTGTATATGCCAGCTGCCAAAGCATAAAATTACTTAATCGTATTTCACCACTTGTTCGTATTAATAAATCAGGGTCTTTTAACTGGTTTGTCATTAAATATTCAGAAAAAAGCGACTCATTGATTGCCGATTCATCGATTCTACCGTTTTTCACATCATTCGTAATTTTTTGCACAGCTGAAATGATCTCGGCCCGGCTTCCATAATTCAACGCGAAATTTAAAATGAGTCCAGTATTTTTCTCTGTATCACTCATTGCTTTTTCAACAGCTCTTAACGTATGTTCAGGAAGTCTGTTTTTATCACCGATAATTCGAACTTGAACATTTTCCTCTATTAGTTCAGGTAAGAAGGTATTTAAAAATTCTTCGGGCAGCTTCATTAAATAATCAACTTCTGTTTTAGGTCTTTTCCAATTTTCAGTAGAGAATGCATATAAGGTAAGTGCCTTAACACCAAGTTCATTTGCTTGTCTTGTAATTTTCCGTACAACTTTCATTCCTTCATGATGTCCGGCAATCCTTGGGAGGGCACGTTTTCTTGCCCATCTTCCATTACCGTCCATGATGATTGCAATGTGTTCAGGTATTTCTCCCTTTAAAATATCCTCTATGACTATCGTTTGTTCAGCAGTGGCTTGAGGACTTCCTTTCCACTTTTTTAATATGTTGAGCATGTGTTTCCTCCATCACCCAATAATTCATGATCTCTATTTACCATGATGATGTTAACAGTATTAACAAAAAAACCCCCTGTAAACATTAGAGGGTCTTTCACATATCTATTGTACCTATTTTTTAGTGATTAGGAAACTATAAATTTCCTGTATGACTGATTAGCGCAAGTGCCTTCCAGTTTTGGAGCACAGTAAATGCTATTGCAGCCCATTAAGAGGCCACAGCATATTACGGATAAAATCTTGCTTCTTGTATCATAAGGCGCTCATGAATGGAAGGTGAAAAAACACCTATTATCCATGAGCTTCAAATTGTTTGGCTGAGTAAGCAGCTTTTAGTTTAATTAAACTTCCAAAATTTCTTTTTCTTTGTCTTTTGCTACATTGTCAATTTTAACAATGTACTCATCTGTTAACTTTTGAACGTTTTCTGTATTGCTTCTTAATTCGTCTTCTGTAATCTCGCCATTTTTTTCAAGCTTTTTCAGGTCATCGTTACCATCTCGTCGAATATTACGAATCGCAACTTTTGCCTCTTCTGCATATTTTTTCACTAATTTCACAAGTTCTTTACGTCTTTCTTCTGTAAGAGCAGGAATAGAAAGACGAATTAATGAACCATCATTTGAAGGTGTTAATCCTAAGTCAGACTTAAGAATAGCTTTTTCAATATCACCTAAAATAGACTTGTCATATGGTTGAATAACAAGAAGACGTGCTTCTGGTACACTGATAGAAGCAAGTTGGTTAACTGGTGTAGGAGCACCATAATAATCAACTGAAATCTTATCTAATAAGTTAGCACTAGCTCTGCCGGCTCTTACGGATGCTAATTCACGAGATAAAGACGCAACTGCTTTTTCCATTTTCTCTTTTGTGTTTGCCAATACTTGTTTAGCCAAGATTATTTCCCCCTTACAATTGTTCCAATATTTTCACCTATAACAGCCCGTTTAATATTTCCCTCTTCCATAATAGAAAAGACAATTAACGGTATATCATTATCCATACATAAAGAAGATGCTGTTGAATCCATTACCGCAAGACCTTCTTTTAGTACATCTAAGTATGATAAAGTATCATATTTCACGGCATCTTTATCCACTCGAGGATCAGCGTTGTAAACACCATCCACATTGTTTTTTGCCATTAAAATCACATCAGCCTCGATTTCAGCGGCACGTAAGGCAGCTGTCGTATCTGTTGAGAAGTATGGATTACCTGTTCCAGCTGCAAAAATAACAACGCGTTTTTTCTCTAAATGTCGGATCGCTTTTCTTCTTATGTAAGGCTCAGCAACCTGTCTCATTTCAATAGAAGTTTGAACACGGGTTTGAATACCTAATGTTTCAAGACTGTCTTGTAAAGCAAGGGAATTCATAACAGTTGCCAGCATTCCCATGTAATCGGCAGTCGCACGATCCATCCCCATTTCACTACCTATTTTTCCTCGCCAAATGTTTCCTCCGCCTACGACTACTGCAACTTCAACATCTAATTCTGCAATTTCCTTTACCTGTTTTGCAATTGATTGAATAACTGCAGGGTTTATACCAAAGCCGCTGTCACCCGCAAGTGCTTCTCCGCTTAATTTTAGAACAATACGTTGATATTTTGGTTTACTCATAATTACCTCCAACTTTGCTTTTGTTGCATTTAAAATTTGAAAGAAATAGTATGTATCTCCAAAAGAAGGGAACACAGCCTTGTGTTCCCTTTTTCATTTTAAGAAATGATGTATAATCAATACACACAAACACTATAAGCTATAATGATAGTGATCGATAATTATACTTATTTTTTTACTTGGTTCATTACTTCTTCAGCAAAGTTGTCTTGGCGTTTTTCGATACCTTCTCCAACTTCATAACGAACGAATGTTTTTACAGTACCGCCTTTTGAGTCAACAAATTGTTTAACTTTTTGATCTGGATTCTTAACGAAGCTTTGATCAAGCAAGCAAATTTCTTCAAAATATTTTCCTAAACGGCCTTCTACCATTTTAGCAACAATATTTTCAGGCTTGCCTTCGTTAAGTGCTTGTTGAGTTAAAATTTCGCGCTCATGCTCAGCTTCTTCAGCAGATACTTGGTCACGAGAAATATACTTAGGGTTTACCGCTGCAATATGCATTGCAACATCTTTAGCTGCATCTTCATCAGTTGTACCTTCTAATAAAGTTAATACACCGATGCGTCCTCCCATATGCAAGTAAGCACCAAATGAGTCGTTATCTGTTTTATTAACAACTACAAAACGGCGAAGGGTAATTTTTTCTCCAATTTTAGCGATTGCAGCGTTAATGTAATCTGCTACAGTTGAACCGTTCTCCATTGTTCCTGCAAGTGCAGCATCAACATCTGCAGGTTTATTAGCTAATAAGAAATCAGCTAGTCCGTTAATTAACTCTTTAAATCCTTCATTTTTCGCAACGAAGTCAGTTTCAGAGTTTACTTCTAGGATAACAGCTTCATTTCCGTTTACTTTTACTAATGTAGAACCTTCAGCTGCGATACGGTCAGCTTTTTTAGCTGCTTTTGCAATTCCTTTTTCACGAAGGAAATCAATTGCTTTATCCATGTCGCCATTTGTTTCAGTTAACGCTTTTTTACAATCCATCATTCCTGCGCCTGTTTTTTCACGTAGTTCTTTTACCATTTGTGCAGTTACTGCCATAACGGTATTCCTCCTTAAGGGTCAATTAATTTTAATTGATTTAGAATTTTTCTTGTTCTTTGATAATATTTCGACACCTAGCTTCAGGCCTGCCCCTCTAGAGTCCAGCTACTGACTGATTAGAAGGCAGCAACCAATTTGCCCAAGACTGAGTAAGGCGCTTCCGCTTATGCACTTTATGTAATTTCGCTTAAAAAAAGGTGATAAAAGGCCAATTCCCCTTATCACCTTTTGCACATTAAGCAGGTGTTGTTGTTTCTTCACCTTGTTTAGATTCTAAAATTGCATCAGCAATTTTTGCAGTTAATAATTTAACAGCGCGAATTGCATCATCATTTGCTGGGATTACGTAATCAATCTCATCCGGATCACAGTTCGTATCAACGATACCAACGATTGGGATATTTAATTTACGAGCTTCAGCAACTGCGATACGCTCTTTACGAGGATCGATAATGAATAATGCATCTGGTAATTGCTTCATGTCTTTAATTCCGCCTAGGAATTTTTCAAGACGCTCAAGCTCTTTGTTAAGTTGAACAACTTCTTTTTTAGGAAGTACTTCAAAAGTTCCATCTTCCTGCATTCTTTGAATATCTTTTAAACGTTTGATACGTTTTTGGATTGTTTCAAAGTTTGTTAACGTACCACCTAACCAGCGTTGGTTAACAAAGTACATACCAGAACGTTCAGCTTCTTCTTTTACTGAGTCCTGTGCTTGTTTTTTTGTACCAACGAAAAGGATTGTACCGCCTTCTGCTCCAAGTTCTTTAACGAATTTGTAAGCTTCTTCAACCTTTTTAACAGTTTTTTGAAGGTCGATAATGTAGATGCCGTTACGCTCAGTAAAGATGTAACGTTTCATTTTTGGGTTCCAACGGCGTGTTTGGTGACCGAAGTGAACACCAGCTTCAAGCAATTGCTTCATAGAAATAACTGACATGTGTTTGTTCCTCCTAATGGTTTTTGATCTCCTCCGCTTACATCATCTTTAAACATAACTGTTAGATGCACTAACAGCACCAATGCTTAAATCTATAAGCGTGTGTATTAACACCAAAAATTAATATACCACATCAAAATATGACAATCAAGGCTAAAGTTCAACTTCTTTTCATTTGTTTATTTTCGCCGAAATTTAAGAAGCAGCTGAATTTCTGTCTTGCCCTTATTTAATTTTTTTGCAATCTGTTCAAGAGTATAACCTTTTTCATAAAGATTTATAGCCTCCAATTCAAAAGGAAGACTTTTTCCCTGTGAAGATTGAGATATTTCGATAATATCTTCGATTTTATTCACATTGTTCAAATAGTCAGGAAGCTCATCTTGATTTTTTTCCTTTACCTTACCATGCAAAGGAAGTTTACTTGGTTCTTCACAACCTGAAACAGCTACCCTTTCATTGGAAACGTTCATGTTCTCTTGCTGTTTTAATTGGGAAATAACCATTCATTCTCATCTTTTATTTCAATTAAAAAGCCTGTAATTGCTTCCTCTGTTTCCTAAGTAATTTTTTCTGAGTATTTGTAAGATCTTTTATCGTTGAGTACTTCATAAACAAAACAATAATAAAATAAAAAGCGATGATATGATGAAGAAAACTAATGATGAAAAGAAAAATGCTCATTTTTAACCTCCCTTGATAAAAAATCTATGGTTGTCCTGTTATAGGATGTGTACGGAGCAGGTATATATCATTTTGCAGTTCCTATTTATTTCAAACTCCAGAAAAATGTCTCACCACTAAAAAATTGCAGACAAAAAAACGTCCTCTATTTTAATTATTAATGATTAAGATATCTAAACGCTCAATATTAACGCGAATCGTTTTATTACTTGTTGCTGCAACTTGTTTTTTAGCTGTTTGAAAACTGGTTTCCTGTTCTTGTTCATACTTATCTTCCCCCGGCCCTTCAATTCCTTCGCTTTTTCCTGGAACTAAAGAGGACATAGCTTCTTGTTTTACAGTGTCAGGGTCTACTATATGTACATTAACCTTATCAACTTCAGATACCTTCATGACCTTTTCTTTAATTACATCGCTTGTTACTTTTGAAATGATAGACACAGTAAATTGGGAATCAAATTTTTCCTCTTCTAATAGTTCCACAGCTGGAACGGCTTTAATAACTTCACCAATTTGTTCTAAAATTTCAAATACCATAAAAACTCTTGCTGCCTTTAATAAACAATCCTCACGAAGTGAAACCGTTAATTCATAGGCGCTAAATCCTTGTTCTTTTGACTGCTGGATAACTGTGTATTCAAAGTCATCATATTCATTGATTACTTGTTTCTTAGCTTTTGTGCCAGTCTGCCCATGATTTAAAAGGTCTTGACTATTTCACCTTGTTGGATAGTTTTTAGGATCTCAACAATTTCAGACACGTTCTATTTAACATCACCGTCTGATTCAATAGACAAAACCATATCCTCAATCGCATCTAAAGCGGCAAAAACAGCATCAAATAGGGAAGGTGTAACAGAAAGCTTTTCGTTTCTAATAGCATCTAATACATTTTCCATTTGATGGGTTAAATTTACTATATCTTCATACCCCATCGTCGCGCTCATTCCTTTTAACGTATGAGCGGAAACGAAAAATCTCATTGACAATAGATAGATCATTAGGATTTTTCTCTAAATCTAGTAATTTTTCATTACAAGATTGTAACAATAAAAACTTCTAAATATTGATTCATATCCATTCGGAAAACCCCTCTTATTTTCGGATAAACTCCATGATAGAAGCTGCGATATTATCTAAATGGTCCACTCTATCAACTAGATTTGTTTTTAATGCTGATTTAGGCATCCTTAAAACTATAGATGATTGGTCTGATTCTGTAATGGCATTTACGGCACCTGTTAATTTTAGCTTTTTTAGTCCTTCAGTCCCATTAGAGCCCATACCTGTGAGGTTTACGGCAATCTTCCGATAATCTTGCAATTCACTTAATGCCTCAAACAGCACATCAACAGATGGCCGATGGCCACTCCGCAGATCAGTTTGATCCACGATAATCTTTAAAGAGTTTCTGTACTTCTTGACCTTAAGATGGGAGCCGCCTGGTGCAATATAAGCAATTCCTTTTTGTCCCCCTTCACCATGCTCGGCTTCCTTTACCGTGATTTTCGAAATCGCGTTAAGCCTGTTTGCCAGTAATTTTGTGAAACCAGATGGCATATGTTGGACTATGAAAATTGGCACATTTATGTCAGCTGGCAATTTGGGCAGTACCTGTTGCAATGCTCTGGCCCTCCTGCAGAGGTCCCTATACAAATAATCGGTTTCATAGAAATTGCTTTCGGGATAAATACCGGTCCACTCTCATTATACGAGTCCTTTTTCCTATATCCTTTTTCCTTGATCACCCATTTGTCCATTCCTGGATCATTATGTAACTTGCAAATGTTATCTGACTTTGCAAGAAGGACTTTTTGATTAGCTCTTCCTTTACTTTAAATAAGTCTAATGAAATAGCCCCGGAAGGCTTTGCAATAAAATCAAATGCTCCAAACTCCAATGATAAAATCGTATTTTGGGCACCTTCGTTTATGGTGCTGGACAACATAATAACCGGTTTTGGAAATTCTTCCATGGTCCGTTCATAATTGGCATTTCAATATCCATCGGAATAACATCCGGATCTAATAATTCAACCTTCTTAACTGCATCTTGGCCATTTCTCGCAGTTCCTATTACTTCAATCTTTTTTTCTCCAGAAAGTAAATCAGTAATTAATTTTCTCATGAATGCAGAATCATTCAATCTATTTTAAATTAAGGACTTTTTTACTAATCGAAAAAATGTTTTTTGCCTCATTTTAAAAAGTGTCACGTGATTAAATACCTAATTTATTTTGACACGCAAAGAAGAATACTTCTCCCCATACTCAATCTAAAAGGCGACCTTGTTAGGCAACATAATAGAAAATGCCTAACAAAATAAGATTGGCAGGCATTAGTTCCTCAATAAAAGGCACTTCCAATCCTTTTCGGTAACCCGGCTACCATAAAGAAATTCTCATTAGGCCCGTGGCTTTGCGTCCCCAACTTTCGCTGAGTTTGCCATTATCGAAGGTATTGTCTTTTTATTTTCCATAAGTACTGATTCTTAAAACAGATTATCACATTTTTCGACAACTATATTCATGTTATATTTTCCCATTACTATGCGCTTTTGTTTTCCCAGTAAACATTCCAGTTTTTTTCACGGTTCTTTTCTCCTTTGCCCTAATTAGCCAAATCAATAACGAATTAAAAATATAGTTAAGGAATGTATGAGGGAACTCCTCAAAAACAAAGGGCCAAATCCTCATCATCGAATATACTTATATAGAATGTCCATATAGAGTGTTTGTTTGATGGGACCAGCCCTTTTGAGTCAGCCTTTTATTTACTTTTTTTGATAAAAGATCACACTATATCCAACATAGAACCATAAGCCGTTCAGGTACAGTCAGCATAACAGGACGCTCCAAGTTTGTTTGCCAGCGCATAACACTCCCTCTAAAAGTCAAAAAGCCGCTCATGAATTGAAGGTTAAGTCTACCTTTTTTTATCCATGAGCGGCTTACTTGCCAGAGGCAATCAATGCGCCTTAAGCTTTTGTTCTATTAATTTGTTTTTAATTTATCTAGCTCTAATAAGAATTTGTCATTTAAAACTTTAATGTAAGTTCCTTTCATCCCTAATGAACGGGACTCAATTACACCTGCGCTTTCAAGCTTGCGAAGAGCATTTACGATAACCGAACGTGTAATTCCCACACGATCTGCAATTTTACTTGCAACTAACAACCCTTCATTTCCGCTTAATTCTTCAAAAATATGTTCAATGGCCTCTAGTTCGCTATATGATAAAGAACTTATTGCCATTTGTACAACAGCTTTACTGCGTGCCTCTTCTTCAATCTCTTCTGCTTTTTCACGCAGAATTTCCATACCAACAACTGTAGCACCATATTCTGCAAGAATTAAATCTTCATCTTCAAATTGCTCCTGCACTCTTGCAAGGATTAAAGTTCCTAAACGCTCTCCACCGCCTATTATTGGTACAATTGTCGTTAATCCATTTTTAAATAAATCACGATTTTCTACCGGGAAAGCTGTGTATTCACTTTCAACATCAATATTTGAGGATGTCTCGGTAATATTAAAGAGATTGTTTGTATAGGCTTCTGGAAATTGGCGATCTTCTAACATTTTTTTCATACGATCGTTTTCGATTTGTTGATTAACTGCAAATCCAAGTAATTTACCTCTGCGGCTGACTACAAAGATATTTGCTTCAATTACCTCACTAAGCGTTTCTGCCATTTCCTTAAAGTTAACTGGTTTGCCTGCTGCTCTCTGAAGCATTGCATTAATCTTACGTGTTTTTTGTAATAGAGCCATAATCGGTTCCTCCTGTAACATATTAAATTATTCACTTTGTGAAAACAGGCATACGCTCTGTTTCCAACTGTATGCACTTAAAAATAAACGTACTAATCCTATAAAATAAATTGACTTAGATCTTTATTTTTTGAAATTTTACCTAACTTATCTTCTACATACTGTGGTGTAATCACGATTTTTTCTAAACTTATATCTGGTGCTTCAAAACTTAAATCTTCTAATAAACGTTCAAGAATTGTATGTAGCCTTCTTGCTCCAATATTATCTGTATCCTGATTCACTTCATATGCAACTTCAGCTATTTTACGTATAGCATCGTCAGAAAATTCTAATTGTATACCTTCTGTTTCAATTAAAGCTTGATATTGTTTTAATAATGCGTTATCGGGTTCTACTAATATTTTCACAAAATCATCAACGCTAAGCTTTGTTAATTCAACACG
Organism: Bacillus sp. SA1-12; assembly: GCF_000981385.1. Classification (GTDB taxonomy): domain Bacteria; phylum Bacillota; class Bacilli; order Bacillales; family Bacillaceae; genus Metabacillus. The sequence continues at coordinate 54,993 of NZ_LATZ01000009.1, read as the reverse complement.
GATAGGAAAACGACCTTGAAGTTCAGGGATTAAATCAGATGGCTTTGCAATATGAAAAGCTCCTGCAGCTATAAACAATATATGATCTGTTTTAACAGAACCATACTTTGTTACAACGGTTGATCCCTCAACTATCGGAAGAATATCACGTTGTACTCCCTCTCTAGAAACATCTGCAGTTGATCCGCCTTTTGATTTTCCGGCAATTTTATCGATTTCATCGATAAAAATAATACCTGATTGTTCTGTACGTATGACAGCATCCTGAGTAACTTCATCTAAATCAATTAATTTACTTGCTTCCTCATTTGTCAGAACGGTTCTTGCTTCTCTTACAGTAAGCTTACGTCTTTTCTTTTTCTTCGGCATTAGGCTTCCTAAAGCATCCTGCATATTCATTCCCATTTGCTCCATACCTGAACCTTGAAGTAAGTCAAACATGGATGCTTGCTGTTCCTCAACCTCAACAGTGACATAGTGATCCTCTAATTCACCTAACGCTAACTGATGAGCAATTCGGCGGCGTTTTTCTTGGAGTGATGACTCTTCTGTGTTATCATCCTGCTCATTTACTTGGCTGCCTGCTCCTCCAAATAGCATTTCCAGCGGATTTTTAGCGGCAGATTGCTTCTTTTTTCCTGGGACTAACAACTCAACTAAACGCTTATTTGCGTTTTCCTCTGCCATTCCTTTGACACCGAGCATTTTTTCTTCCTTAACTAAACGTACTGCTGTTTCAACTAAATCGCGTACCATTGATTCTACATCTCTGCCTACATATCCAACTTCAGTAAATTTTGTCGCTTCAACTTTAATAAATGGCGCGCGTGCAAGCTTAGCTATTCTTCTAGCAATTTCCGTTTTCCCAACACCTGTGGGACCAATCATTAAAATATTTTTCGGGACTACCTCTTCACGCAGCTTTTCATTCAACAGACTTCTGCGATATCGATTTCTAAGAGCAACAGCAACAGCCTTCTTAGCATCCTTTTGCCCTATAATATATTGATCTAATCGTTCTACAATTTGTTTTGGTGTCAGCTCTTTATTCATCCCTTTTCCCTCCCTTATAAAAGCTCTTCTACAATGATATTTTGATTTGTATAAACACAAATTTCACCAGCAATTGTTAATGCACCCTCTGCGATTTCTCTTGCAGAAAGGCTATCTCCTGAATAGCGCTTCAACGCTCTGCCAGCAGATAAAGCATAATTTCCGCCTGAACCGATTGCTAAAATACCATCGTCTGGTTCAATGACTTCTCCTGTGCCAGATACAAGCAAAAGATGTTCTTCATTCATAACAATAAGCATTGCTTCAAGCCTTCTTAATACCTTATCACTGCGCCATTCTTTTGCCAGCTCAACTGCTGCTCGCTGTAAATTACCGTTATACTCTTCAAGTCTGCCTTCAAAAAGCTCGAATAATGTAAAGGCATCAGCAACAGAACCTGCAAAGCCAGCAATAACTTTTCCATTAAATATTTTTCTGACCTTCTTTGCAGTATGCTTCATTACAACTGCATTGCCAAACGTCACTTGACCATCGCCTGCCATTGCGGCCTTACCATTATGATGTATAGCAAATATTGTTGTCGCATGAAATTGAGACATGGTTTTTACCTCCTAAGTATCCTGCATTAAGCTCGAGGATGATGGGACAAATAAATTCTTTTTAGATGCTCTTTTGTAACATGGGTATATACTTGGGTCGAAGATAAGTGTGCATGCCCTAACAGTTCCTGAACACTTCTCATATCTGCACCTTCATTTAGCATATGTGTAGCAAAGGTATGCCGAAACATATGCGGGTGGATATGAAGAGTAGAGGATGCTTTCTTAATCATTTCATTTAAGATGTGTCTAACTCCGCGATCAGTCAGCGGTCCGCCGCGATGGTTGACAAATAAATAGGAATGTTGATCTGTTACTGTGTGCTTACTAATCAACTTTTTCCTACCTTCGTTAATAAAGCGTTCTATCGCATCCTGAGCATAGCTTCCAAAGGGTACATATCTTTGTTTGCCTCCCTTTCCATGTACAAGAACCGTTCCTATAAACAAATCAATATCTGTTAAGCGGATATTACAACACTCACTGACACGTATCCCCGTTCCATACAGAACCTCAATAAGCGCCTGATTCCTTTGCCCTAATGGGGTGGTACAATCCGAGACTGTAAATAATTTTTCTATTTCCTCTTCATAAAGAAATTCGGGAATTTTTTGCTCTTTTTTTGGTAAAGACACCAATGCAAAAGGATTTTCAGTCAATTTTTCCTCACGAACAAGGAACTTAAAAAAACTTCTTAATGATGATACTTTTCTTGAAATTGTTTTTCTAGAATACTTTCTCTTATGTAACTGGGTTAAATATAATCGTGTATCATTATATGTAATTTCTTCTAGCTGTAGGATCACTTGTTCTTTCATAAAGGAAAAAAAATCCTCGATATCATTGGAATAATTCACAATTGTATATTGTGAATAGTTTTTCTCAATTTGTAAATATTCAATGAAGAAATTTAAATAATTCTTAACATTTTCCATGATAACACCTCACAAGGGCTACTAAATGTTAACATAACTTTAGTAGCCCTTGCAAATGATTTCTATAGATTTTTCGAAATTTTTTGAATTGTTTCTAGCGCTCTATTTGCATGCATTTCATTTCGTTCTTTTTTACTTTTAATCCGCTCAGGTAATTCTGCAAAAATACCAAAGTTTGCATTCATTGGTTGAAAATTATCCGGATTTGCCGTTGTAATGTATTTTGCCATGCTGCCGATCGCCGTTTCATTCGGAAATTCAATTAAATCTTTTCCAAGTAAAAGGTGAGCAGCATTTAATCCGGCAACCAAGCCTGATGCGGCCGATTCTACATATCCTTCAACACCGGTCATTTGTCCTGCAAAGAATAAATCCTCACGGTCTTTATACTGGTAAGTTGCCTTTAACAATCTAGGTGAATTAATAAAGGTATTACGATGCATTACGCCATATCGAACAATTTCCGCATTTTCAAGTCCAGGGATCAGAGAAAGAACTTCTTTTTGCGGACCCCATTTAAGATGTGTTTGAAAACCTACTATATTATATAAGGTACCTGCTGCGTCATCCTGTCGCAATTGAACAACTGCATAAGGTCTTTTCCCTGTTTTCGGGTCTTCTAAACCAACAGGTTTTAATGGACCAAACAGCATGGTTTTTCTGCCTCGTTGTGCCATTACCTCAATCGGCATGCATCCTTCAAAGAAAATCTCCTTTTCAAACTCCTTTAACGGAACAGTTTCAGCTGAAATTAAGGCTTCATAGAAACGATCGAATTCTTCCTCTGTCATTGGGCAGTTTAGATATGCAGCTTCCCCTTTATCATAGCGGGATTTTAAATAAACCTTATCCATATTAATACTATCTTTTTCAATAATTGGTGCTGCAGCATCATAAAAATATAGATATTCTTCACCTGTTAATGTTTTTAATTGCTCTGAGAGATTTTTTGACGTAAGCGGGCCTGTCGCAATGATAGTTGGACCGCTTGGGATTTCTCCAACTTCTTCATTTATAACCGTAACATTGGGATGTCCTTTTACAAGCTCTGTTACCTTTCCAGCAAATTCATGACGGTCTACTGCTAAAGCTCCCCCGGCTGGAACTGCGCATTCATCAGCAGCTTTAATAATAACAGAGTCAAGAATTCTCATTTCTTCCTTTAAAACACCTACTGCATTTGTTAGTGTATTTGCTCTTAACGAGTTACTGCAGACTAATTCCGCAAATTTGTCTGTATGATGTGCAGGTGTTTGTTTCACTGGTCGCATTTCATATAGACGAACTTGAATACCTCTTTTTGCTAACTGCCATGCTGCTTCACTTCCAGCTAAGCCTGCACCTATTACATTAACTACCTGATCTTGATACATGATGCATTACCCTCCATTTAATCACATAAAAGAGGTGAGCCTAAAGCGCTCACCTACTTTTGTTGTTCTTCCTTATAGTCACATTCCATACATTGTACTTGAACGCCTTTTTTCAGCTTTTTCTCCACAAGCATATTGTTACATTTTGGACAACTTCTTGCAATTGGTTTGTCCCACGAAAGGAATTCACATTCCGGGTAATTGCTGCAGCCATAAAAAATTCTGCGTTTCTTTGATTTTCGCTCAACAATCATACCATCTTCACAACTCGGGCATTTAACGCCAATTTCTTTAACAATCGGCTTTGTATTCCGGCAATCAGGAAAATTAGAGCAAGCCATGAATTTACCGTATCTACCCATTTTATAAACCATATGATGTCCACATTCTTCACAGTCTACACCAGCAGGTTCATCTTTAATTTCGATTTTTTCCATTTCATTTTCGGCTTTTTCAAGTCTTGGAGAAAAATCTTTGTAAAAATCGTCGATAATTTTAATCCATTCTATATTGCCTTCTTCAACATTATCAAGACTGTTTTCCATATTTGCAGTAAACTCGACATTAATGATTTCAGGGAAGAACTCCATAATGAGTTCTAAGACAATTTCGCCAAGCTCTGTTGGAATAAAACGTTTATTATCAAGTGCCACATAACCGCGTTTTTGAATTGTATCAAGTGTTGGAGCATATGTTGAAGGGCGCCCAATCCCCAGCTCTTCTAATGTTTTTACTAAGCGTGCCTCTGTATAACGAGGAGGCGGCTGTGTAAAATGCTGAGCTGGTTCAATATCTTTCGAAAAGACTTCATCTCCTTCTTTTAAATCAGGCAGCAATCGGTCCTTTTCTTCTGTTTGATCGTCACTTCCTTCTACATACACTTTCATGAAACCTGGGAATTTTATTTTCGAGCCATTTGCTCTAAACAGTACTCCATTATTTGTTAAATCAACACTCATTGTATCCAAAATAGCAGGTGCCATTTGGCTAGCAACAAACCGTTCCCAAATCAACTTATAAAGTCTAAGTTGGTCTCTGCTCAAGAATACTTTCATTGATGCAGGATCACGTAAAGTCGAGGTCGGGCGAATTGCCTCGTGTGCATCTTGAGCATTTGTATTTTTCTTAGCTGATTTTGATTGGGAGCCACGGAACTCTTTACCATATTTATCATTTATATATTGTGCTGCTTCTGTTTGAGCTGTTTCAGATATTCTTGTTGAATCTGTTCTCATATAGGTAATTAAACCAACAGTTCCATCCTTGCCCAAATCAATTCCTTCGTATAGCTGTTGAGCAATCATCATTGTTTTTTTTGCCCGAAAGTTTAATTTACGCGCAGCTTCCTGTTGTAAAGTCGAAGTTGTAAATGGAACAGCGGGATTACGTTTTCGTTCTTTTTTTGTTACTTTTTCAACATTAAATTTGTTTCCGCTTATTTCTTTTAAAATCTCTTTCACATCAGCTTCTGATTTTAGCTCTATTCTTTTTCCATTAACCCCGTAAAACGCTGCCTCAAATTCTTTTTGACCTTTTAAGAATTGTCCTTCGATAGACCAATATTCCTCTGGAACAAATTCTTTAATTTCATTTTCACGGTCTATGATTAAGCGAACGGCTACTGATTGTACTCTTCCGGCACTCAGACCTTTTTTTACCTTTTTCCAGAGTATTGGACTTATTTTATAGCCGACAAGTCGATCAAGAACACGTCTCGCCTGTTGAGCATCGACGAGATCCATATTAATGGAACGCGGATGCTTAAATGATTCCTGGATTGCATCCTTGGTAATTTCATTAAATACAACGCGGCAGTCAGAATGTATATCGACATCAAGACTGTGTGCCAGATGCCATGCAATCGCTTCCCCTTCACGATCAGGGTCGGCTGCAAGGAATACTTTTTTAGCCTTCTTAGCTGCCGTTTTTAGTTCCTTCAAAACAGACCCCTTGCCTCTAATCGTAATGTACTTTGGTTCAAAGTTATGTTCAATATCAACACCGATTTGGCTTTTAGGTAAATCACGAACATGCCCCATTGAGGCTTTTACTTTATACTTTTTTCCTAAATAACGTTCAATTGTTTTCGCCTTTGCAGGTGATTCAACAATGACTAAATAGTCCGACATGCATATTGTCCTCCTTAAGAGGTATTCTCTCTTTAATACTTCTTATTTATTTTATTTTTCATTTTTTGAAAGATTGCATGAATGTAAATGTCTCCTTCACTTACCTACGTAAAGTTTGGATTGTTATTCTCTACTTTTTCATTACGCTCTTTTAAAAATTGTGTGTTGATTTTCGCTTGCTGTCTTCGATCAGCATAGTGGCAACATCATAAATGAGCTTGAACATAGATTTTGATAAAGATTTATAGGAACAATTTAAAATCCTTATTTGAAAGATGTTTCACAATATAAATCTCCACTATTATTAAATATTCCCATGCAATTTGTCAAACACAAATAAAGAAATTACCCTTATCATATACTAATTTAATATGAATGAACATGAATATTTTCACTTAAATGACAAATTCTTACGAATTTATTTCAATCCTAAAAACAGGACTCTCTACTCAAGTTTCAAAGAAAATAAGGAGATAAGCGGGAATGGTCAACTAAATTCGCTACGTCATAAGAAAAGTCGGCACATGTACATCCGAAAATTTGAGTCCCCCTATTGATGGAAGTCTCGCTTATTATGTTAATTTTGTACCTTTATCAAAAATTTAATCAATCGAAAATGAAAATTCTTCTATAATATTTGATGCATGTTGAATTAATTTTGCTCCGCTTTGTATAAGTTCATTTGCACCAGAGCTATTTTCGTCAAATATGGACCCTGGTACAGCAAATACCTCTCGGTTTTGTTCCAATGCCTGGTGAGCGGTGATTAATGACCCGCTTCGTTTCTTTGCTTGTATTATAATCGTTCCTAATGATAATCCACTTATTATTCTGTTTCTCATTGGAAAATGCCACTTTTGAGGTGGTGTAACTGGAGGATGTTCTGAGAGGATTAGATGTGATTCCATGAGTGTTTTTGCTAATGGGATGTTTTGTTTAGGGTAAAGAAAAAATAAGCCTCCTGCAATGACTGCTATTGTTTTCCCGCCATTTTTTATAGCTGTTTCATGTCCTATCGTATCAATTCCCTTTGCCATACCGCTTACAATAATCCAATCTTCCCTAATCAGCGGCTTTAAAAGGTGCTCCAAAGCTGTTTGACCATAGTTCGTTGGATACCTTGTCCCAACTACACTTATGAGATACCGTTGATGTGTAAGACGTATATCTCCCTTATAATACAGGATTGGGGGAGGATCTGAGATTTCCTTTAAAAGAGGCGGGTAGTTATTATCATAAAGGGGGACAAAACAGATTTGTTGTTTATATGTTTCTAGAAGCGCGTCAACTTGCAATGAAGCAAACTCCCTTTTAATTGTGTAAGCTTTTTCTTTTGTAATATTGAAATAACCGGACCATTCGCTTTCCTTTAGAGAGTGAATAATAGTTAATGTTGGATCAAGCTTTAATAACCTGTACAGAAGAAGCGAACTAATTCCTTTACAATGTGATAATGCAAAGAGTGTTTTTGTAACTATATCCATTTTGCCTCCTAATTGATCTTTTTTTACCTACTATTAATAATTTATTTTATAAGCACGAGGAAAAGGAACAGGTGAAAACCTGTCCCTTTCCTTCAATAAGAATCTGCTTAATGTGTTTTACATTTTTCAAATAACCCTTGCTCTTTAAGTACTGAAATAAGTGTTTCTCCCATAACAGAAGGTGTTTCAGCAACTTTAATACCGCAAGCGTTCATTGTTTTAATTTTTTCTTCAGCAGTACCTTTACCGCCTGAAATAATTGCACCAGCATGTCCCATTCGTTTTCCAGGAGGTGCTGTTTGACCACCGATAAAGCCAACTACCGGTTTTGTCATATTTGCTTTTACCCATTCAGCAGCTTCTTCTTCAGCAGTTCCGCCAATTTCACCAATCATGATAACTGCATACGTTTCTTCATCTTCATTAAAAGCTTTAAGTACATCGATAAAGTTTGTTCCATTTACTGGGTCCCCGCCTATTCCTACAGCTGAAGATTGACCAATACCTGCTTGTGATAATTGATGAACAGCTTCATATGTAAGTGTTCCTGAACGTGAAACAACACCTACATGACCTTTTTTATGAATGTAACCAGGCATAATCCCGATCTTACATTCCTCAGGCGTGATCACACCTGGGCAGTTAGGGCCAACCAGACGAGTTTTCTTACCTTCCATATAACGCTTAACCTTAACCATATCCATTACCGGAATATGCTCAGTGATACAAATTACCAAATCTAATTCAGCGTCTACGCCTTCCATAATTGCATCTGCAGCGAAAGGAGCAGGTACGTAAATAACTGAAGCGTTTGCGCCTGTAACTTTAACTGCTTCTTGAACTGTATTGAAAACTGGTACACCCTCTACTTCAGTTCCGCCTTTTCCTGGAGTGACACCACCAACAATCTTAGTACCATATTCAAGCATTTGTTTCGTATGGAAAAGGGCTGTTGACCCTGTGATTCCTTGTACGATTACTTTAGTATCTTTATTAATAAATACACTCATGTTTGTCCCCTGCCTTTCTTACCCTACTAATGAAACGATTTTTTGTGCGCCGTCAGCCATAGACTCTGCAGAAGTAATATTTAAGCCAGACTCATTTAAAATTTTCTTTCCTAAATCAACGTTAGTACCTTCAAGACGAACGACAAGCGGAATCTCTAAACCTACTTGTTTTGTTGCCTCTACAACACCTTCTGCAATAACATCACACTTCATGATTCCACCAAAGATGTTAACGAAAATTCCTTTAACATTTTGATCGGAAAGAATAATTTTAAACGCTTCTGTTACTTTCTCCGCAGTTGCACCGCCCCCAACATCAAGGAAGTTTGCAGGTTCACCGCCGTAATATTTAATAATGTCCATTGTAGACATTGCAAGTCCAGCACCATTTACCATACAGCCAATGTTACCGTCTAAAGAAATATAACTTAAATCGTATTTAGAAGCTTCAATTTCCTTTGGATCTTCTTCTTCAAGATCACGATATTCAACGATATCTTTATGGCGATATAATGCATTTGAATCAAAGTTTAATTTTGCATCAAGGGCCATTACTTTTCCATCACCTGTTACAACTAATGGATTGATCTCTGCAATTGAGCAATCCTTTTCTACAAAAACTTTATACAAGCCCATCATAAATTTAACAGCTTGTCCAACAAGTTCTTTTGGAATGTTAATATTAAATGCAATTCTTCTAGCTTGATAGCCTTGTAATCCTACTGCAGGATCAATTACTTCTTTAAAGATTTTTTCAGGAGTTTTCTCTGCTACTTCTTCAATTTCTGTTCCGCCTTCTTCAGAAGCCATTAGTACAACGCGGGATGTAGCACGGTCTAAAACTAGACCAATGTAATATTCCTTCTTAATATCGCAGCCCTCTTCAATAAGCAGGCGCTTTACTTCTTTGCCTTCTGGGCCTGTTTGGTGTGTTACTAATGTTTTCCCCAGAATTTCTTCAGCATATGTACGAGCCTCTTCAAGGTTTTTAGCAACTTTTACTCCACCGGCTTTACCGCGTCCACCTGCATGGATTTGAGCTTTTACCACTACTACGTCTGTTCCAAGTTCTTTTGCAGCTTCAACTGCTTCATCTACAGAAAAAGCCACTCGTCCGTTAGGTACAGAAACTCCGTATTTACGTAAGAGTTCTTTCCCTTGGTACTCATGGATATTCATTTGCCATCCTCCTAACCAATTTACAAGAATAAAAAATATACTGCGCTTTCATTTTATATAATAGTTTTCGCCTTGTCTACCATTCGACACAAAATAGTATACTCCTCTAAGAAAATTAATTTTTATTTTATTAAAATAGGTTGATTGAAGATATTAAAAGACATAGAGGGAAATATAGCACGATAGACATAGCTAAAAGCCTCTGTAAAGCGCTAAAGAGGCTTTTAAGAAACGATTTAAATGTTTTTTACTGGATAATAACCTTTAACTGAAATTCCTTTAAGATAAGCTTGCTGGGGCTTCTGTCAGCGACTCTACTCTTATATGCTTTATAGTAATTCCTTAACGGGTGCAAAGCTTTTGCGATGATATTCTGTAACTCCATATCTTTGTAATGCTTCCAAATGGTATCTAGTACCATATCCCATATGCTGCTCAAAACCATATTCAGGCAAACGCTTTGCTAAATCCTGCATGATCCGGTCCCTCGTCACCTTTGCAATAACTGAGCTTGCAGCAATCGATACGCTTTTAGCGTCACCCTTGATAATTGATTCCTGAGAAATTGGTAAATCAAGCTTTATCGCATCAAGCAATAAAAAATCAGGATCAATCTCTAATTTTTTTATTGCTTGTATCATGGCAAGCTTTGTAGCTTCGTATATATTTATTTCATCAATGACTTCTGCATGAACGATGCCAATACCTATTGCCTTTGAATTCGTTTTTATTTTATCAAAATACTTCTCTCTCATAGCCGCTGTTAATTTTTTTGAATCTGTTAACCCTGGTATGTAACACTCTTCTTTTAAAATGACTGCCGCTGCCACAACAGGACCTGCGAGCGGTCCTCTTCCAACCTCATCAACACCTGCAATTAAGTGAAAGCCTTGGCTATTCGCTTTTCTTTCATAGTTAAGCATACCGTAGAACTGTTCCTGCAAAGCTTTTTCCTGTTCATAACTTTTCCACCATTTTTGAACTAGCTGCTGAACACCTTTTCTTGAATCTGTTTTACATTTCTCTAAAAAAGGATCGTTTACATTCGTAATCCTCTCTAATTTTTCTTGTATTTCCTTTGTAGTTAAATTCATCTCTATTAACTCCTCACACATACTCCTTTACCATTATATCTTTTTATTAAAAGTATAGGAGCTTTTCTTAAAGGATTTATTTTTTTAAAAGACTGTTTCCGTATACTTTGTTGCTATTTCCTCATTTGCGGAGTGGTTAATTGCAGCCAGAGATGCTCGTTTTCCACTGAGGCGGTGAACCTCTTCTGCGTAAACGCTGCATAAGCCACCTGTTGCTGCTCTATGCAAAAGTCTCGCAACCAGCTCTAATTAGTCAACCTTAAAAAATTTTCGCCAAAGAACCTATTTAAAAACAAATTAATTAGAAAAGAAACTTACTAAAGGATCGATTTTTAAAATAAAGCTTTATTAAACTAGTCTGTTGATCGCCCGTGCAGGTAGCACTCATCTTTAGTGGTTGTCTGGAGCCCCTCCATAGCTATAAGCTTTAACATGGCCTTAATAAATTGATATGGCAATCGGTACTTCACCGATTTCTTCCAGTCCGACTTCTCTCGAAAGGAGGAATTCTAGCTTCCCATTCATTTCAAGGTTTGCCAAAAAGAAAAAATACAAAAAGACCCGCAATGTTGCGAGCCGTTGGACTAACTAATGTTCTCGGTAAATTGTTTCGGTGTTTCGAAGGAGAGTCTACCTAATTTATCGGTGCGGATTTCTCTTAAAACAAGTTCTGAGGTTTTATCATAATCAATATAACCACCCGGCATGATACAACCCCTTTTTTTTCCGATGACATCAAAAAGAGGAACAATCTCATCAGGCAGCTCCTCAAGATCAAAACGCTCCTTAAGTCGATGTGAGTAGTGGTCCTTTAAAAAATTTAATGCAAATACCGTAACCTCTTGCAAATTCAGAATGGCATCTTTAATAGCACCAGTTGTAGCTAACTTAAGTCCGACTAACTGGTCTTCAAATTTTGGCCAAAGAATACCAGGTGTATCCAATAGCTCAAGCTCTTTTCCGACCTTGACCCATTGCTGAGCTGTCGTTACACCAGGCCTGTCACCGGTTTTTGCAATATTTTTCTTTGCAAGCCGATTAATCAAGGTGGATTTTCCAACATTTGGAATTCCGATGATTAGTGCACGTATTGCACGAGGCTTGATTCCCTTTGCAGCCATCTTATCAAACTTCTCTTTTAATAATTCCTTTGATAATTGAGTTATTTGTTTTAGTCCTGTCCCTGTTTGCGCATCAATCCCAAGGGCAGGAATCCCCTTTTCTTTAAAATATTCAAGCCATTGCTTTGTTATCGCTTCATCAGCTTTATCTGCTTTGTTTAATAAAACGATACGAGGCTTTGATGACACAATTTCATCAATCATTGGATTCCGCGAAGACATTGGAATTCTCGCGTCTACAAGCTCAAAGACAATATCTATTAATTTTAGCTTTTCTGTTACCTGTCTTCTTGCTTTTGCCATATGCCCTGGAAACCATTGAATTGTCATAAAAAACACCTTCTTTTCATTACTCAAATCTAAAGCTTGAGATCGGCCAATAAACCAAGCTTGCTTTTCCCATAACTTCTTCCATTGGAATAGTCCCAATATGCCGGCTGTCTTTACTTTGCCTTCTATTATCTCCCATTACAAAAATATGACCTTCCGGCACGGTTTCTTGTCCAATAATGCTTTCAAGATCAAAAGGCTCAGTTAATGGACCATCTACTAGTTGATTTTTATATTCATCAAGATAAGGTTCTTCATACTTTTTACCGTTAATATAAAGTGAATCATTTTTATACTCAACATGATCCCCTGGTAAGCCGATTACTCTTTTAATATAATCTTTATCGACAGTAGCATGAAAAACAACAATATCAAAGCGTTCAGGCTCACCCATTTTATATGAAAATTTATTCACTATCATTCTGTCTTGTGTATGTAAGGTTGGCATCATTGAGTGCCCATCAACTATGATTGGGGCAAAAAAGAAATACCTTATGGCAGCCGCTAAGATAACGGCAATGGCTAACGCTTTTATCCATTCGAGCAGTTCATTTTTCTTTTTTGTCATACTTTCACCTACTCTAGCAATCATTATGACCACAGTCTACTTATTACTATACCCCATAAAAAGGCATGACAATCGAGCAATTCATCTAAGAACAATATAAAGGGATATCTTGAGACAACTCACTTTATCAGATGCCATTTAGATGAAAAAGGAGCTTGTTCATGAACAAGCTCCTTATCAACTATACGGACAGCACAAGCAAGTTGCACCCCATATATTGAGACTTAGCATACGCTAAGCAATCTTATCGGATTTCTTTGATACGTGCAGCTTTACCACGTAATTGACGTAGGTAGTAAAGTTTAGCACGGCGAACTTTACCGCGACGGATAACTTCTAATTTCGCGATCTTTGGTGTGTGTACAGGGAAAGTACGCTCAACACCTACTCCGTAAGAAATCTTACGTACTGTAAATGTTTCACTAATTCCACCACCACGACGCTTAATCACAACACCTTCAAACACCTGGATACGCTCACGAGTACCCTCAACAACTTTAACGTGTACGCGTACAGTATCACCAGGACGGAATGCAGGCAGATCAGTTTTTAATTGTTCTTTTGTGATTTCTTCAATTAGTTTTTGCATCGTATTCAACTCCTTCCAACAGATGCTCTTACCAATCTTCTAATTGCAGCGGAACATCGTTTTAAAAGACTTCTGCAGCGAAAAATTTATCTTATAAACTTTTGTTTGACAGGAAGTCACGAGATTTATCATACCATATAGACGCATTTGCTGCAATAGCTAGTTCTCATTTTCCCATTGTTTTATTAACGATTTTTGTTCTTCTGTTAAAGGGTATGATTTTAATAAGTCTGGTCTTCGTTCAAAGGTTCTACGCAGTGACTCCTTCTCACGCCACTCCTTGATTAGCTTATGATTCCCCGATAAAAGCACCTCTGGAACCTTCATACCGCGAAAATCGGCAGGTCTTGTATAGTGAGGATGCTCCAGCAGACCTGAACTATATGAATCCAAAACAGGGGAATCCTCATTACCAAGCACACCAGGCAACAGGCGAACAACGCTATCTGCAATAACCATTGAGGCAAGCTCTCCTCCTGTTAATACAAAATCTCCAATCGAGATCTCATCTGTAACAAGATGTTCTCTAATCCTTTCATCATAGCCTTCATAATGGCCGCAAACAAACAACAGATGTTGTTCTGTGGCTAATTGTTCAGCTTTGGCCTGTGTAAAACGCTCTCCTTGCGGGCAAACAAGAATCACTTTTGGGGTAGAATCAGTCTCCTGTCTAATCGCTTCTACAGCGTCAAAGATAGGCTGCGGCTTCAGTACCATACCTGCTCCGCCGCCATAAGGATAATCGTCTACGGTAAGATGTTTATTTGAAGAGTAATCACGAAAGTTAATTACACGAAACTGCACAGCCTTTTTTTCTTGCGCCTTTTTTAAAATCGATTCATTTAAAACACCATGAAACATCTCTGGAAAAAGTGTCATAAAATCAATTTTCATTAGTCTATTAACCCTTCCATTGGAGTAATGATCACTTTTTTGTTTTCTACATCAATGTCCTTAACAATCTCTTCGATGTAGGGAATAAGCAGATCCTTACCTGTCTTTCTTTTTATCACCCAGACATCATTTGCCCCTGTTGCTAAGATCTCACGAATCGTTCCAATTTCTTCTTCCTCATCAGAGTACACTTTGCACCCTATAATTTCATGAAAATAAAATTCACCCTCATCCAGCTCTGTTAACTGCTCTTCATTGACCTTTAGTAATGATCCTTTAAAATGCTCAACATCCTGTATAGAATGCATTCCCTCAAAGGTTAGTAAATCGAAATTTTTATGTACGCGGTGGCTTTCGATTACAACCTCAATTGAGTCATTAGAGCCTTCCTTGAATATGTATAGTTTGTTGCCAGGTTCATATCTTTCCTCAGCAAAATCTGTTTTCGAAATCACGCGAACTTCTCCTCTAATTCCATGCGTGTTAACGATTTTTCCAACATTAAACCATTTTTCGGCCATCATGATCACCTCAGGCGTATTTGATCTACAATTCCATCTTTAATGACAATTGTTTTTTCTTTCATTAATTCATTCCAATTATCACCTATATTTACTTCAAAAATCGCTTCAACTTCCTTTTCCTTTAGCTCACTGCCTATTGGCAATGTATTAGCTTGTTGAAGCTGAAATTCAACAAGTTTAATTTTCTCCCGTCTTTTATCAATCTCTTTTAAAAATTGACTTGCAAGCTGCTTGCTCGTTTTTTCAACCTTTTTATATTCAAAGTATAATTGATCACATTCTTGCACCAGCATTTGTTTCTTGTTAGTAAACTCCTCGATCAATGACTTTTTACTAGTTTCGGTTAATATCTGTTTCACAATTACGCGGTGGAGTATATTCATTATTGTTCCTCCCCTACTTGAGCTATATACCTATAAGCGGAAGCGCCTCTCTAAAGCCTAAAGGCCAGGGACTGTAGCTAAACACTATACCAGGCACAATAGTAAAACTCTCTTCTTGAACAGAAAAGCGAAAGCGAGTATTAAGGCGAAGCATGCTATTCTATTGATACAAAAAAAGGGGAGGAACCTTCCTCACCCTTTTTTAGTCATTAATTTCTAGTTGAATTCTTTTAGATGAATTAGATCCCGCTGCATAAACAACAGTTCGAATTGCTTTTGCTATTCGGCCTTGTTTTCCAATTACCTTGCCAATATCTTCTTTATGAACAGAAAGGCGATACGTAATTTGGTTCTCTGTTTCCAGTTCTGTTATTTCAACATGTTCTGGTGAGTCAACAAGCGGCTTAACAATTGCTTCGATTAACTCTTTCATCTCATTCACAGTCATTACTTGCTGTATTTTGCGTTATGGAATTTTTCCATAATGCCTTGTTTAGAGAACAAGTTACGTACTGTATCAGAAGGTTTCGCACCATTTTGCATCCATTTCAACGCTAACTCTTCGTTGATTTTAACTTCTGCAGGTTGAGCAACTGGATTGTATGTTCCAACTACTTCGATGAAACGTCCATCACGTGGTGAACGAGAATCTGCTACTACAATACGATAAAAAGGAGATTTTTTTGCTCCCATACGTTTTAAACGAATTTTTACTGCCATTTTATAAAGCACCTCCGAAAATGTTTCAACAAGATAGTATATTATCAAATAAGTGATATGATGTAAAGGTTTTTTTCTTGTCAGAAGAAAATTCCTTTGAAAAAAGTGTTTTTTGTACCTAGTTTTGGTGTCTAGCTCCGGCGCCTCCGCCTTTTATTACATAAACGGGAATTTAAAGCCTTTTTTCTTGTTTTTTGACATACTGGTCATTTGCTTCATCATTTTTTTCATATCATCAAATTGCTTTAAAAGCCGGTTTACTTCCTGAACAGATGTACCGCTGCCCTTTGCTATTCGCTTTTTACGTGATGCATTCATAATCTCAGGATTGATTTTTTCCTGCGCAGTCATTGATTTGATAATTGCCTCAACATGACTAATTTGCTTTTCATCAACCTGAAGATTTTTCAGCCCTTTCATTTTATTGGCACCTGGAAGCATGCCAATAAGGTCTTCAAGAGGACCCATGTTTCGCACTTGGCCAAGCTGTTCAAGAAAATCATCAAATGTAAAGGACATTGTCCGCATTTTTTGCTCAAGCTCTTTCGCCTTTTCAGCATCAACATTTGTCTGAGCTTTTTCAATTAAAGTTAATACATCACCCATGCCAAGGATTCTGGATGCCATTCGTTCAGGATGGAATGCTTCTAATGCATCAAGCTTCTCGCCGAGACCTACAAACTTAATCGGTGTATCTGTAACAGAACGAATCGATAAGGCTGCACCCCCGCGTGTATCACCATCAAGTTTGGTCAGTACTACGCCTGTCAATCCAAGTTGTTCATTAAAGCTTTTTGCAACATTTACTGCATCCTGACCTGTCATCGCATCGACTACGAGGAAAATTTCATCAGGCTTGGCAATGCTTTTTACCTGCTCCAGCTCTGCCATTAAATTTTCATCAATGTGCAGACGCCCTGCTGTATCGATAATAACATAATCATGATGCTCTTCTTTTGCGTATTCAAGTGCCTTGGTTGCAATTTCAACTGGGCTAACTTGATCCCCTAAAGAAAAAACAGGCATATCCAGCTGCTTGCCTAATGTCTGCAATTGTTTGATTGCAGCAGGACGATAAATATCAGCTGCAACAAGCAATGGCTTACGATTGAATTTCTTCCGTAATAGGTTTGCAAGCTTTCCTGTTGTCGTAGTTTTACCAGCACCTTGCAGACCAACCATCATAATGACTGTTGGCGGGCGATTCGAAACAACAATTTTACTTTGCTCTCCACCCATTAACTCAGTTAGTTCCTCTTTAACAACTTTTATGACTTGTTGGCCAGGGGTTAAACTTTTCATGACTTCTTGACCAACAGCACGTTCACTTACACGCTTAATAAAGTCTTTAACGACTTTGAAGTTAACATCGGCTTCCAACAGCGCAAGGCGAACCTCCCGCATCATTTCTTTAACATCAGCCTCAGATACCTTCCCTTTACCGCGAATTTTTGCCATCGTATTTTGCAGTCGGTCGGCTAATCCTTCAAATGCCATAATGCCGCCTCCTAATCTAATTTCTCAAGTTCATTTAGCAATGACTCGATTTCGGCGTTTTGCTCTTTAAAAACCGAAAACTCTCGAAGCTTGGTCAATAGCTCTTGACGCTTTTGAAATTTTTGAAATAATAATAGCTTCTCTTCGTATTGCTCCAGCATTGCTTCAGTACGTTTAATGTTATCGTATACTGCTTGTCTGCTAACATTATATTCTTCCGCAATTTCACCAAGGGAGAAATCATCTAAATAGTATAACGACATATAGCTCTTTTGTTTAGGCGTTAGCAATGATTGATAGAAATCAAACAGGTAATTTAGCCTTGTCGTTTTTTCAAGCATCATGCCGTTTCACCCCTTTGTTAAGTGAATTACCTTTACATGTTATTAGTCTACATATGTCAGATTTGCTTGTCAAGTTATAATCGTTGCTGGAGCGTAGTATTTCAGAAATATAAAATAGATGGAGCTTTGAAAAATTTGAGGACAAGAGAATGAAAAATTGCTTGATTTATCCTAATCGTTCTAGTTACAGCAATATTATGTGGAACTATAGGTACAGTACAGGCTTTTGTCCCTGAACATACTTACAGCCGCTTTATTAGGTTCATTATTAATTTTAGGAGGCTATGCCTTTACTTTTATATAGGTGGATCGGAGCAGGGATTATTTTGTTTGCCATTTGATTTTATCGATTACTCAGAGGAATTAACAACACGGACGGTTCTATTTTAGATAGTAAACGGAAAAGAGCTAACTTTTAAAATCACTTGAAAAGTTAGCTCTTTTTTATTAATCCTCTTTCTCTTGTGCTTCTATAATGCCAGAGAAAAGACCATATACATATTGTTCTGTATTAAATTCCTGAAGATCGTCCATTTTTTCTCCAAGGCCAACTAGTTTTACAGGAATGTCCAGCTCGCCTTTAATCGCTAAGACAATACCGCCTTTTGCAGTACCGTCTAATTTGGTTAACACAATTCCCGATACATCTGTTGCTTGAGAAAATTGTTTTGCTTGTGTCATGGCATTTTGACCAGTTGTAGCATCCAGTACAAGTAATACCTCATGTGGTGCACCAGGTATTTCTTTTTCAATGACACGCTTAACTTTTTCCAATTCCTTCATGAGATTCACCTTGTTTTGAAGTCTTCCTGCTGTATCACATAAAAGAACATCTACTTTTCGTGCCTTTGCAGCCTGTACTGCGTCGTACATAACAGCCGCTGGATCGGAGCCTTCAGATTGCTTGATCACATCAACGCCAACCCGTTCTCCCCATACTTCCAGCTGCTCAATTGCCCCTGCTCTAAATGTATCTCCAGCAGCTAACAAAACTGAGTTTCCTTCACTTTTAAGCTTGTGTGCCAATTTTCCAATTGTTGTCGTCTTTCCTACCCCATTGACTCCAACAAAAAGTACGACATTTAATCGATCTGGCTCAAGATTTAACTTGTTGTCTTCCTCAACTTGATCCCCCTGATAAATTTCAACGAGCTTTTCTGAAATTACTGCTTGAACTTCTTTCGTATCCTGGATATTGCGACGTTTTACTTCCATCTTCAGTTCATCAATGAGATCCATAACCGTCGTTACACCAACATCTGCGCTAATTAAAAGCTCTTCAAGCTCCTCAAAAAACTCTTCATCGACTTTACGGTATCTCGCAACAAGATCATTCATTTTTCCAGCAAATGAATCTCTTGTCTTCGTGAGGCCTTCTTTAAACTTTTCTGTTACAGAATCTGTTTGCTTTGTAATCTTTTCTTTAAGTTTTTTAAAAAAACTCATACTTGTTCGTCCTTTCGGCTAGGATTGTACTAATTCTTTTGTTTCTTCAAGTCTTACAGATACAAGCTTAGAGACACCTGATTCCTGCATCGTAACTCCATACAGGACATCCGCTTCCTCCATCGTTCCTTTACGGTGTGTGATCACGATAAATTGTGTTTCTTTGCTAAACTTTTTCAAATACTGGGCAAAGCGATGAACATTTGCTTCATCTAGTGCTGCTTCAACTTCATCAAGCACGCAAAATGGAACTGGTCTCACCTTTAAAATCGAAAATAAAAGCGCAATGGCTGTGAGTGCGCGTTCTCCCCCTGAAAGGAGGCCAAGATTTTGAAGCTTTTTACCTGGCGGCTGTGCCACAATCTCAACACCAGTGTTTAATAAATCATTTGGGTCTGTCAGTTTTAATTCAGCCCGGCCGCCGCCAAAAAGCGCCTGAAAGACTGATTCAAAATGGGAACGAATAGCATTGAAAGTCTGCTCAAATCTTCTTTTCATTTCTTCATCCATTTCATCAATGACCTGGTAGAGTGTATCTTTAGCCTCTGTCAAATCATTTCGTTGCTCAGACAAGAAGGTAAAGCGTTCATTTACCCGTTCATATTCTTCAATCGCTCCTAAGTTTACCGTTCCTAGCTCATCGATTGCAAGCTTGATTAACTTTACCCGCTTTCTAGCTTCATCGATTTCCACCTCAAGCGTATATCTCTCCTTGGCCGCTTCAAAGGTTAATAAATATTCCGCACGTAGATGGTTAAGGCGATTGTCTAATTCAACATCTAAGCGATTAAGCTTAACCTCTTCATCCTTTAAGCTGTCCTGAAGCTGTTTATCCTGACGCTTTAACTCTTTTAACTCGCGCTCCTCATCCTCAAGTTTTGCTTGTAGCTGGACTCGTTCGTCACGCCGCGAAGAAATTAACTCGATTGTTTTATTTTTATCTTGCAGCTTTTTCTTAGCAGCCTCTTCTAACTTTTCTTCACCAGATGAGCTTGAATTCATTTCATTTGAAAGGAAGGAATAGTCCTCTTTTGATTCATTATATTTCTGCAGTGATTCTTCAAGATCCTGGTTTATACGAACAACCTTTTCTTTTTGGTTTTCATACACTTGCTTCTTACTTGCAAAGACAACCATTAATTCGGTCAATTCACTTTGGAGCTCATCCTTTGAAGTTTGTTGTGATACTTTTTTCTCTGATAGCTCCTCAATTTCCTTCTCCAGCTTTTCCAGTGTTGCTCCCATTTTTTCCAAACTTAGACTAAGCTCTTTTTTTCTTGCTGAAAATCGTTCCTTTTCGGTCTCAAACGATTCTCGCTCAGCATCATATAATTTTAAATGGTCATTAACATTCTTTTCATTGATTTCAATTTCTCTTATTTCGCTTCTAATCATTTGCTCTTCTAAGCGTAGTTTTTCACCTTTTGCGCGAAGTTCTTCAAGAAGATCTTCATTATTTTGGATCGTTTGCTTTGTCGCCTTCACATCTTGTTCAAGCAGAGCTGTTTTTTCTTCCATTTCCGCTAGTTTCTCTTGAATTGTTTCTAATTCTCTCCCTCGGCTTAAAAGAGAGTTATTTTTTTGTTTAACTGCTCCGCCCGTCATTGATCCGCCTGGATTCACAACATCACCTTGAAGAGTAACAAGTCGATAGCGATAATTCATTAACTTTGCGATTTCATTTGCACCCTTGAGATCAGTAGTAACAACCACGGTTCCAAGCAGATTTCCAATAATTGCTTTAAATTGCGGTTGATAGTTTACTAGATCAGTTGCAATGCCAACAAATGCTTGATGGGTTTCAATCATTCTAAGATCATGAGGGACGATTGAACGAGGCTTTATAACAGATAACGGTAAAAATGTTGCCCGTCCAAAAGAATGCTCCTTTAAGTATTGTATTGCTTTCCTTGCTGCTGCTTCATTCTCAACAACAACATGCTGCATCGAACTGCTTAACGCAATTTCAATCGCCGTTTCATAGTTTTTATCTGTTGACAGTAACTCAGCAACCGCCCCGTGAATGCCTCCAAGCTGTTCCTTTGCTTTTAAAATCTCCTTAACACCCTGAAAGAATCCCGCATAGTCCTCCTGCATGGATTCTAGTACCTCTTTTCTGGAACGTGTTTGCTGAAGAATTTGATAAGCTTGATATAAAGCAGATTCTTTCTTTTGATATGCATTTTTTAAGTTTTCTAGTTTGGCTTGTGCATCGCGGAAGTTCTTTATTTGATCAGATAACTGACTCTCAATAAGCGAATATTTTGCTTCAATTTTTGTCTTTCTTTCAACTATTTCATGTCTCTCGGTAATATACCTTTTATTTGAATCTTGCAGTCTAGTGCTTTTCCGTTCTTGCTGGTTTAGCTGTTCATCAATATAATGAATTTCATTTCGGGCCGCTGCTTGTTCATTAAGCAGTTCAAAATATTCACTTTTTAATCCCTCAATTAATTCCTCGATATTTTGATCATAAGTTGTCATAATCTGCTGCTTCTCAGTTAATTGATCTTGAATTGTTTGCAGCTCATTTTTATAAGTTAATAAGAACTCTTCCTGCTCTTTTTTTTCTCTTTTTAACTGTGAAACTCGATCATTTAGCTCTTCTATCAACTTTTCTAACTGCGCCTTATTTTGATGGGCATTTTTCTTCCGTTCTTTAAGAACTTCTTTTCTTCCCTCGAGTTTTTCTAATTCTTCACTCGCTAATAGTAGTACCTGCTGCAAGTCGTTAATGGACTCATCTAAAGCAGTAAGATGATCCCGCATTTTCTCCACTTCTGCTTCCTTCTTTTGCATTGTGGCACATAGTTTTAATTCATGGTCTTTTCCTTCATCAACTGATTTTGCCAGTGCCTCATATTTTTGATGAAGCTCTTCGATTTCATATACTGTCAGCGCTACTTCAATTTGTTCAAGTTCTTCTTTTTTTTGCAGATAATCCTTTGCAATGGATGCTTGAATTTTTAAAGGTTCAACCTGACTTTCGAGCTCGTATAAAATGTCCTGGACGCGATTAAGGTTTTCCTGTGTTTCTGCTAACTTATACTCAGCCTTCTTTTTTCGCGACTTATATTTTAGCACTCCAGCAGCTTCTTCAAAAATACTTCTTCGTTCTTCAGCTTTACTGCTAAGGATTTCTTCAACCTTCCCTTGGCTTATAATGGAAAATGCTTCTTTTCCAAGACCAGAATCCATAAACAAGTCCACAATATCTTTCAGGCGGCAGCTTTGCTTATTAATATAAAATTCGCTTTCTCCAGAACGAAAGACACGTCTTGTCACACTAACTTCATGATAATCAATTGGAAGAAAATGATCTTCATTATCCAAGGTTAATGTTACTTCAGCAACATTTAACCCTTTTCTAGAATCACTTCCTGCAAAAATAATATCCTCCATTTTTGCTCCCCGAAGTGATTTAGCTGACTGTTCTCCTAACACCCATCTAATTCCATCGGTAATATTACTTTTCCCGCTGCCATTTGGTCCAACTACAGCAGTTACACCTTTTACAAAATCAACCGTTACCCGTTCAGCAAAGGACTTGAATCCTACAATATCCAACCGTTTGAGGAACATTGTGATTTCCTCCTTACTCTTTTCAATTTGATATGTGATTTCTTTCATCTATGGCTTTTTTCTAATTGATTGTTGTTTTTAATAAAACTTCTTTGTTATTCTTGCCTGTTGATTTCCGTTACAGGCACTCGCTTTCCGAGTGTGGTCCTGAAGACTCCTCAGGTTGAACGCCTGCCAAAAGATCTCCCTGTCCCGTTGCTCCCACGGAAGACTCGCGTATCCTTTCCATTCAACATAGAGCATACGCTCAGGTTCATTAAATGGCCATAATTCAAAAAACAAAGAAGGTTCTCACTTCGAACTTTAAAATGAACAACTGATCTCAGCATTCACTTTCTTATCCTTTTAACAATAATATTTGAAAAAAACCCAATCTTTCAATCACGCTAATGTTGTATTTTTAAGTTTTATATAGCGAAGACATGTTTAAATTATGATAAAGCCTCTCATATTTTATCACATTCTATTTAATATAAGTCATAAAAAAGGGACAACTTTAGCTATGTCATGTTCATCACTATAAATCATTTTTCGTAATGGAAATGATAGAATAGGAAGTACATGCTTTTCTAAATCTGCCCCTAGTTATGCTAGTTATTTAGCTGTTGTAGCTTTGATAATGCTTCTTGTGCGGCATGCTGCTCTGCTTCTTTCTTCGACCTTCCGCTGCCGGTTCCAAAAATTTCACCATTCAAAGAGACTGTTGATACAAATTCCCGATTATGGGCTGGCCCTTTTTCTTGAAGGATTTTGTATTCTAGTATGCCTTTTGTATCCCTTTGAACAAATTCTTGCAATTGACTTTTAAAATCCATCACATGCGAAAAAGCACCTTCATCAATCTTAGGAATCACGAACTTTTCTAAAAATTGTACGACAGCATCTAAGCCCTGATCTAAGTATAAAGCACCGATAAATGCTTCAAATACATCTGCTAATAATGCAGGACGTGCACGTCCCCCAGTCATTTCTTCCCCTTTTCCAAGCAAGACTAGTGTGCCGAATGAAAGATTATTAGCAAACGAAACTAGGGAAGGTTCACAAACAATTGCAGCACGCAGCTTTGTCAGTTCTCCTTCACTCATCATCGGATACTTCTTATAAAGAAATTGTGAGACTGTAAGCTCCAGTACTGCATCTCCCAAGAACTCAAGCCTTTCATTATCTTCATAAGGCTTCTTACGATGCTCATTCACATATGATGAATGAGTGAAAGCTTGATATAAAAGCTTTTCATTCTTGAATGTATGACCAATACGCTCCTGAAATTTTTTGAATTCCTCTGCCTTTCTTGCAAAGGTTCTTTTCTCTTTATAATTTATATGTCTAGGCATATGATCCTCCAATAAAAGCGGAAGCGCTCTTTTTTAGCCTCATTAATATAAGACGCTCCATAATAAAAGGGCTTAATACCTTTAATTATGGAGAGGCTTATAAACCAAAAGGCAGTAAAAAATAACAATAAATCCAATTGCCTATTTCGTGCTGCCCGGCAAAAAGGCGCTAAAGCAAACTAATAGTTCATCAATTTCCATTTTTCCATTAAAAAAACATAATAAAAGGGGTAAAGCCCCGCAAAAATACGGGACTTTAACACAACATTATTGTTGGCTATTTATGTAGTTAACAGCGTCACCCACTGTACTAATTTTTTCTGCATCTTCATCAGAAATTTCCATATCGAACTCATCTTCAAGTTCCATAACAAGCTCAACTACATCTAGGGAATCTGCACCAAGATCATCTTTGAATGAAGACTCTAATTTTACTTCAGCCTCATCAACACCTAAACGGTCTACGATAATCTTTGTTACACGATCTAATACTTCTGCCATTTTCCTTCACCTCCCCTCAAGTATTATAAGTTATTTTCCCTTGAAAAACTAGGTTTCCTATTAGCATTTTTTAAATCTTTTCTAAGAGGTTTTATAAATAATGTCAAGGGTTAGTGCTTTAATAGAATAGCAATATAATGAGTGAGAAACAAGCTTTTTTACATGACCATTCCGCCATTTACATGCATTGTTTGACCAGTTATATATTTACTCTTATCTGAAGCAAGGAAAGTAACAATATTAGCAATATCACTTGGCTCTCCTAGTTTTGCTAAAGGAATTTGCTTAAGCATTTCCGCCTTCATCTCTTCAGATAGCTCATCTGTCATATCTGTTGTAATGAAGCCAGGTGCAACAGCATTTACTGTAATATTTCTTGAAGCTAGCTCCTTTGCAGTCGTTTTCGTTAAACCGATAACACCGGCCTTTGCTGCTACATAATTTGCTTGTCCTGGATTGCCGCTGACACCAACTACAGAAGTGATATTAATGATACGTCCATTCCGCTGCTTCATCATTTGGCGAGTAACAGCTTTCGTACATAGGAAGACACCCTTTAGATTTGTATTTATAACATCATCCCATTCATTGTCCTTCATTCTCATTAATAAATTATCACGAGTGATACCAGCATTATTAACAAGGATATCTAATTGTCCGAATTGGTTAATTACTTCTTTTACCATTTGAGTGACTTCTTCACTATTACCCACATCAGCTTTTATAGCAAATGCGTTTCCGCCACCTGCTTTAATTTCATCAACAACCTCATTAGCTTTCGCTTCATTTCCTGCATAATTGACAGCAACACTTGCGCCATTTTTTACTAAATCAAGAGCAATTGCTCTGCCAATTCCACGTGATGCCCCTGTAACTAACGCTACTTTGTTCTCTAGCATATTTACTCCCCCTTTAGCTTTTCAACAGTTGATTTCATTGTTTCTAGATCTGAAATCGCATAAACGGCAGCAGAACGATCAATTTTCTTCACAAGACCTGACAATACTTTACCAGGGCCAATTTCAATAAACGTGGTTACGCCATTTTCAATCATTGTTTTTACAGATTCTTCCCATCTTACTGGAGAGTATAACTGCTTTACAAGTAATTCCTTAATTTCTTCTTGTTTCGTTACTTGATCGGCTGTTACATTCGCAATAACTGGAATGACTGCGTCCTGAAAGTTTAATTCACTTAATACGTTTTGCAACTGATCAGCTGCAGGTTTCATTAATTCTGAATGAAACGGCCCGCTTACAACAAGAGGGATGGCACGTTTTGCTCCCTTTTCTTTTGCAATTGCCGACGCCTGTTCCACACCTTCAGCTGTTCCTGATATAACAATTTGCCCAGGACAATTCAAATTCGCCAATTGAACAGAATGACCTGTATTCGTTACCTCAGAAGTAACAGCCTCAAGGTCTTCAGAAGCTAAGCCTAATATTGCTGCCATTGCACCTTGACCGGCTGGAACAGCTTCATCCATAAACTCTCCGCGTTTTTTCACAGCATATACTGCATCCTCAAAGCTTAAAACACCAGCTGCAACAAGTGCTGTATACTCGCCAAGACTATGTCCTGCAACAAAGTCAGCCTTAATCCCATACTGTTTAAAATGTTCTAAAATCGCAATGCTCGTGGTGAGCAAAGCGGGCTGCGCATTATATGTTAATGTTAATGTATCCTGAGGGCCTTCAAAAATAAGCTCTGAAAGCTTTTCCCCTAATCGATTATCAGCTTGTTCAAAAATATCTTTTGATTCTTCAACATGATCAAATAGCTCTTTCCCCATTCCTACTGATTGCGACCCTTGTCCAGGAAAAATAAATGCTATTTTTGTCATAAAGCTTCCCTCCCATTTCTTTTATTCCTTATCACTTTTAACTTTTACTTTGTGCTCCTAAGCGAAGCATGAATAGTTTCCGTAACATTGTACGATACCATTTCACGAGTTTGACGGATTGCATTATAAATTGCATTCGCATCGGAGGAGCCGTGTGCTTTTATTACAGGAGCCTTTAAGCCAAATAATGCGGCACCGCCATATTCCGAATAATCCATTTTTTGTTTTATCCCTTTAAATTCAGGTTTTAACATTCCTGCGGCAATTTTCGACTTAAGATTGCTTGTTAACGCCGATTTCATCATCGAAAAGACGGATAAAGCCGTTCCTTCAATTGACTTTAAGGCGATATTACCTGTAAAACCATCTGTTACAACAACATCTGCAACTGATTCCATTAAATCTCTTGATTCCACATTCCCAATAAAATTTAACTGCGAGCTTTTTAAAAGCTCAAATGTCTGTTTTGTCAATTCATTCCCTTTTTTATCTTCAGTTCCAACATTTAATAACCCTATACGCGGATTATGAATTCCCCGCACCTTTTCAACATAGATCGAACCCATCAGTGCATATTGAAATAAATGCTCTGGTTTTGCATCTACATTCGCACCGACATCTAAAAATAAAAAACCCTTTCCATCCAAGGTTGGTAATGTCGGTGACAAGGCCGGACGTTCAATCCCCTCGATTCGTCCGACTATAAATAATCCCGCAGTCATTAATGCACCAGTGTTACCAGCAGATATACACCCGTCTGCACGACCTTCCTTTACTTCGTTAGCCATGAGCACCATTGACGCGTTCTTTTTTCTTCTTACTGCTCGTACCGGTTCGTCTGTCGCTTCAATGACTTCATCTGTATGTATCACATTAATTCTCGTTTGCTCTGTTAAGTACTGTTTAATTTTATCCTCTTGGCCAATAAGTGTTACCTCTAAATCAGGAAAAGCGGAAATAGCCTTTATAACCCCCTCAACTACTGATTTAGGAGCATGATCTCCACCCATTGCATCAATCGCTAGCTTCATTTTATGTTACCTACCTTTGTGCCAGATTTGAGCGATACATGTCAAATTCACCGGAAAATACTAATTCATTACCTACATAACTGTTAACTTCTACAATTGTACGCCCTTTTTCAGAATCGCCATTTACAACCTTTGCTTTTGCAATCACACGCTCATTTTCTTTTACTTGTCTTGTAAATCGGATATTCGCTTTTGCTGTTAAAGCTAGTTCATCGTTGATAACAGCAACTGCCAATGAATTCGCTTGAGCAAATAAATGATGTCCACGAGCAATTTGATTTCTGCTAAAAACATGCTCTTTTTTAATCTCTAAAATTGAGATTGCCGATTCATCTAGCTGAAGATCGATTATTTCCCCAATAATTTCCTCAATTTGCAACGATTTCACTTCATCGTCGAGCCTTTTTTCCGCAACATGTTTAATTCGTTCCCTTAATTCCGGAATGGATAATTCCAACCGATCTAATCGAATTGTTTGAATGCTTACTTGAAATTTATCTGCTAATTCCTCATCTGTTATAAATGGTGTTTCACTTATTGTTTCTTGTAATAACCGCTGTCTCTCTTTTTTATTCTTTCTCATAATTTCTAAGACACCATCCGAACTATTAAGACTAGGTACTAATAGTAGTATATAGAGAAAGAAAACAGATTGCAAGAAAGAAATGCAGGAGTAAATGCTAGGATAAAATGCATAAGACGCCCATTATATGGGTGCTTTATCTCCCCTCAATGGACGTCTTATTAAGAAATGGCTAGAAATCATTTGATAATAAATAATCAATTCTTCAATTTTCTATTAATCTAATTTTTCTCCATCTAAAATACCTGTTTCATGTAAATACATTCTTAACCCTTCAAATTTATCCTCGTTCCAAAAGGCATTTGATTGAATTAGTTCAACAGCATCCTGCCTTGCAACCTCAAGTGCCCGGTAATCATGAACCATATCAGCAACTTTAAAAATCGGCATGCCGCTTTGCTTCTTTCCAAAGAAATCGCCTGGACCCCTTAACTCTAAATCCCTTTCAGATAAGACAAACCCATCATTTGTTTCTGTCATAATGGTCATTCTTTCTTTTCCAGTTTCCGATTTAGGATCAGCCAATAAAATACAATAGGACTGTTCGCTTCCTCTTCCTACCCTGCCGCGCAGCTGATGAAGCTGGGACAAGCCAAAGCGCTCTGCATCATAGATTACCATTGTCGTGGCATTCGGGACATTTACCCCTACCTCAACCACCGTAGTAGAGACTAAAATATTCACTTCATTTCGGCTAAAACTTCGCATAACCGCATCTTTTTCATCTGAGGTAAGTCTTCCATGCATCAGCCCTACTTTAAATCTTCCTTTATAATAATGGGTGAGCATACTATGAACATCAAGGGCATTTTGTACATCCAGCTTATCAGATTCTTCAATTAGCGGGCAAATGACATAGGCTTGCCGCCCCTTAGCAACCTCTTTTTCAATAAAAGCTAAAATCCTTTCAAGCATAGATGGCTTTACCCAATAGGTTTCGATTGCTTTTCTACCCGCTGGCAGTTCATCTATAACGGAAACATCCATTTCACCGAATGCAGTTATGGCTAATGTGCGGGGAATCGGAGTTGCGGTCATAAATAACACATCTGTATTCTCCCCCTTCTCTCTCAGCATTCTCCTTTGTTCAACACCAAATCTATGCTGCTCATCAGTAATGACTAAGCCAAGTCTATGAAATTCAATATCGTCCTGGATCAGGGCATGGGTTCCTACTAATAATTGAATTTCATTATTTTTTACTTTTTCCAGCAGTTCACGGCGTTTCTTGCCCTTTACTGAGCTTGTTAACAATGCGACATTTACATTAAATGGTTCAAAAATGGTTAGCAATGATTCTGCATGCTGCTCTGCTAAAATTTCGGTTGGAACCATTAGCGCACCTTGATAGCCTGATAGGACTGCCGCATAGATGGCTATTGCTGCAACAACCGTCTTGCCAGACCCAACATCTCCTTGGAGCAAACGATTCATTCTATAAGGAGACTGCATATCTGTAATAATTTCATTGATCACTCGTGTTTGTGCATTTGTAAGCGGAAATGGTAAAGCGTGAATGAACCGTTCAAGCTTATCTTTTGAAAAAGAATGGGATATCCCGCTTACTTGCTCTCTTTGGGCTTTACGCAATGCTTGCATTTTCAATTGAAAAAGGAGAAATTCTTCATATACAAAACGTCTTCTTGCTTGCTTTAATATCTCAGGACCATCGGGTAAATGAATGGCCGTTAGAGCTTCCTTTCGCGTTAGCAGCTTATATTTTTGCAATAGCTCACCAGGTATCATTTCTTCTACATCATTAAAATATTCCTTTAAAGCAAGGGAGACAAATTTTCTCATTCCTTTAACTGTCAGTTTTCCTTTAATTGAATACACTGGTTCTATCCCTGTCACTGCTTGCTTTGGTCCAAATCCCAATTCCTGAACAGATATCGTTTGTCTATGTTTATCCCATTTACCTGTAACGGTAACAGTGGAATCAATCGTTAATTTATTTTTATAATACGGGCGATTAAAACAAACGGCTGAAACTAAGTAACGGCCCACTAATAAACGAAACGTCAGACGGGACCTTTTTTTTCCAAAATACGTAAGAGAAGGCTCACTATGTACTTTTCCTTCAACAGTTACCCGCTCATCATGCTTGACATCTGCAAGATCTTTCAAACTATTATCATCATATCTATATGGAAAATACTCTAGCAGGTCATGAATTGTATTAATTCCCATATCATTTAAGAGGTCCCTCGTTTCATCTCCAACCCCTCTTATAGCTGATACAGGGTCTTTTAGTCTTTTTTTCACGATCATATTTGCCTCCCAGTACATGCAGCTTATGGATTTTTTCTGTGGAAGACAGCTTACCTCCTTGTACGATTTCTATTTATGTTTGTCCATACACTTTGCTATAAGTTTAACAGATTTTCGTATATGCAGTACTAGATTCGTTTTCCTGGAATTTCTTAAAATAAAAAAATGATGGACCTTTCTGTTTTGAAATATCAAAAACCCGGCAACTCGCCGGGTTTTTGATCCTCATTATTCTACTGAAAAGATATAAGAGTATAAAGGCTGATCACCTTTATGTGTTTCAACCTCGATATCTTCAAATTGTTCTTCAACAAACTGAACGAGCTCTTCGAGTTCATCTTCACTCGCATCCTCACCTTGAATGATGGTTAAAATCTCATCCTCATCTGTGACAATCTCTGTTAAAAGCTTTTTCGAAGCTGATAGCTGGGTTTTATCCGTAATGACAATCTTTCCATCCAATATTCCCATAAAATCACCTTTTGCAATATCAAGGCCTTCAATATTTGTATCACGTACTGCATAGGTAATTTGACCGCTTTTTACACTGTATAATGCATCATTCATGACCGCTGAAACATCATTTGGTTCTGCCGTTGGGTTAAAGGCAAGCAGCGCGGCCATACCCTGTGGCACTGATTTAGAAGGAATCACTATCACATTTTCCTCAACAACAGTTGCTGCTTGTTGTGCAGCCATTACGATATTTGAATTGTTTGGAAGGATGATAATATTTTCCGCATGTACGTCTTTAATGGCTTGTACGATATCCTCGGTACTCGGATTCATCGTTTGACCACCTTCAATTACTTCATTTGCACCGATACTTCTAAATAAATCAGCAATCCCCTTGCCCATTGAAACAGTTACGACGCCATATTTCATTTTTTCCTGCTTCGTTTCTGTTGTTTGAGCAGCTTTTGGTTTTTCTCCAACAATATTAATATGCTGTTGCCGCATATTTTCGATCTTCATATTGATTAAATTTCCATATTTTTGACCATATGAAAGAACTTCACCTGGATATTCTGCATGTATATGTACTTTTGCAAGCTCATCATCGGAGATAACAAGTAAAGAATCGCCAAATTTACTTAAATCAGATCTAAATTTTTCTTCGTTGAATGGTGTTTTACCATCTTCAAAACGGACCATAAATTCTGTGCAATAGCCAAATTCTATGTCTTCTGTATTCATGTGACTTTGTACACTTTTATGATGTTCCGCGTTTACTAGTTCATCCATTGATGGTGTTGATACTGTTGTGGCGGAAAGCTTATCTCCTTTTAAAGCAGCTAAAAAACCCTCATAAACAAAGACTAAACCTTGACCTCCACTATCAACAACACCAACTTCCTTGAGTACAGGGAGCAAGTCAGGAGTACGCTTTAATGAAGCATCCGCCTCTTTTAACGTTACTTCCATTAACTTGTCGATGGAAGACTCTGTTTCTGCAGCAAGCACCGCTGCTTTCGCAGCATCCTTTGCAACGGTTAAAATTGTGCCCTCCACTGGTTTCATAACGGCTTTATAAGCTGTATCTACACCTGCCTGAAGCGCCTTTGCAAATTCAATGCTATTAATGTCTGTTTTCAATTCGATTGATTTTGAGAAACCTCTAAATAATTGAGATAGGATGACGCCCGAATTTCCTCGTGCTCCCATCAGCAACCCTTTAGAAAGCGCATGGCCAACTTTCCCGATATGATCTGATTGATTATTTTCGACTTCTTTTGCCCCTGATGTCATTGATAAATTCATATTTGTTCCAGTGTCACCATCAGGAACTGGGAAAACGTTTAATGCATCGACTAATTTTGCATTCATTGACAGGCGGTTTGCACCTTGCAAGATCATCTCAGCAAAACGCTTACCATCTAAAGTTGTTATTGACACAGGTCATTTCCTCCTAACTACGGGTTCGCTACACGAACACCTTGAACAAAAATATTAACCGAATCTACAGCAAGTCCGACCGTCTGATCTAACGTATACTTAACTTTCGTCTGAACGTTATGAGCGACTTCAGAAATTTTTGTACCATAGCTGACGATAATATACATATCAATATGAATGGAGTCGTCATCTTGACGCACAATTACGCCTCTGCTAAAGTTTTCTCTTCTAAGAATTTCTGTAAGACCATCTTTTATTTGATTCTTTGATGCCATTCCAACAATACCATAGCAGTCAATTGCTGCACCACCTGCAACTATTGCAATGACTTCGTTTGATATATCAATTTGTCCGTACTTCGTTTTTAATTCAATGGACATGATCAGTTCCCCCCTTGGAATTGTTCGCACTGGCTATTCTTATTTATTTTACTATAAGCATGATCAAATGAAAAGAAGCAGCGATTTTGACAACTGGCAGTTCTAGTCACTTATTATTATATACAACCTATTTTAGAATTACGATGTCAAGGAAAAATTCTTGAAAGCTTTCTTCAGAAGTATTGCATTCTTGAAACAGTTATGATAAATTATTAAAGTATCTCATGACTATGTACATGATTCATGTAAAATTCGTTAGGTTTTTTTGTAGTAAGGAGGGAATAACATGGCACGTAAATGCGTTGTTACTGGTAGAAAAACTCGCTCAGGTAATTCACGTTCACACGCAATGAACGCTAACAAACGTACTTGGGGCGCAAACCTTCAAAAAGTTCGCATCTTAGTTAACGGTAAACCTAAAAAAGTATATGTATCTGCTCGCGCTTTAAGATCAGGTAAAGTTGAGCGAGTTTAATTACTATTAAGCTCTCTCAAAAAGTCACAAAACATGAAATGATAGCTTATCTTAGTCTGCTTTCAAAGCAGCTATGTTTCATATTCATTAAATATAAAACGAATAAGCTAAGAAAAAAGCACCGAAATGACGGTGCTTTTTTCTTAATCTTTTTTAAACGAACCGAGCATCGCCCGAACAATTCCTCCTAAAAACTTCGGCAGCTTAATCGTATAAAATTTCATTGTTTCCCTCCTCAACCAAATCATTAAACATACTTGTTTAAAGGTGCTAATGCGCCAAGGTACAATAAATAAAATCAGTTCTGTAGCATTATATTCAGTCTGTGGAAAAAAAATGACGCTGAAACCTTTCCTCACCTAAAGTCCACAAGGCTTAATCTCGACTTCTTATCATTAATAATATGCCGTCATGAAATGAAAAAGTACCTAGTTCATCTATGAGTTCATTACTAATACATAATGTTGACCCTAAGGCAATATGACAATTTTTCAATGGATATTTAAACCCTTCCAGTGTCATACCTTTTATTTCATGACTGATCGGAATAAAGGAGACATACTTCAAATCCTTGTGCTTCTTTATTGTATATGTTCCAGAAGCGAAGAGGGTGATATGATTTTGACGATCGATTATTTCAATATTGGTCTTACAGCTTATTGCTTTTATAAGGAGATGGATATTTCCAAGCAGATGATCAATCCTTCCGCCAGTTACCCCAAATAGAAGAATTTTCTCATGTTGTTGCTGCAACGCCCAATCTAAGGCAAGCTCTGTATCCGTTTTATCCTTTTCAGCAGAATACAAAGATATATTTGGTAAGCTGCTTGTTAATTCCTTTTTTTCGCGATCAGATATCGAATCAAAATCTCCAAAAGCATACGCTATTGGTAAACCTGAATTCTTTAAGTATAAAACTCCTTTATCGACCCCTACCCAAGTAACATTTTGGTGATGATAGTCGGTTAATTTCGGGAGGTATTCTTTTGGTCCCCCGGCAACAAGTGCTATGGTTTTCATATTTGCTCCTTTAATAAAAACGTTTTATATAAATATGATAAAATGCGACAAAACAATTGGACTGTCTCGAAGTACAGATGTGCACGCGCTGACATTGCTACAGGACGTGAAGAAGCAGTTGGTCATCCCCATGTTGGTTGTGCCTGTTTATATGTATATAAAAAAGTGAGGCTGTCTCAAAAGGATACACTTTGAGACAGCCCCATTTTGTTTTGTAAAAGATAAGTGTGAAGTGATGGAACCGGCATATCACCTATCACCTTCCCTGTATTACGGAACATAGTCTTTAAGAATTAATAATATGAATTATCATTATAATCATAGCGGAAGCCATCCTGTTGTGCTGCAGTTGGATTTTTTTTAAGTTTTTTTAGGACTGATTCAAATTGATCGATTTCTTCATAATCAGTACTATTTAGAATGGCTGCATGTAACGCACGTTCAATAATCGCAATATCATCAATGAAAACGTATATGATAAACCCCTCCATTCAATAAAGTAAATCTAGACTTTATTAGAATGAGTAGGTTTTTAGACTTTTATCCATAGATGATTATTCGATTATCCCATCCTAACTGGGCAGTAACACTTTCTAATCAGATATTAGAATGATGATGAAGAGCCCATAAAGAACCGATAATGATTGTTGTCAAAGCCAGGCGAAACATAAGACCATGGCAGTTTAAGCGCGATAAGTTTCGCCAGCCTTTAGTGGGGGAAAGTCTCTCCACTAATGGAAGACTCACTTTAAGAATGGATAGCTTGTTTTAGACTATGAATCGCTTGATGGCGGTCAGCTTTGTTGTAAATGGCTGATCCTGCAACAAGTACGGTAGCACCTGCTTCTACACAGAGTTTAGCTGTTTCTTCATTAATACCGCCATCAACCTCGATCTCGATGGAAAGTTGCCTTTCCTTTATGATAGCAGAAAGCTGTTTGATTTTAGGCAATACTTGCGGAATAAAAGCTTGTCCTCCAAAACCTGGATTTACCGTCATAAGTAAAACCATATCAATATCCTCCAGCACATGCTGGATTGACTCAATCGGTGTGTGGGGGTTTAAGACAACCCCAGCTTTTATCCCCAGTGATTTTATTAATTGAATAGTCCGGTGAAGATGTTTGCATGCTTCAACATGTACAGTTATGATATCAGCGCCTGCACGAACAAAGTCTTGAATATATAGGTCAGGTTTCTCAATCATAAGATGAACATCTAACGGCAGTTTTGTAACTGGGCGAATGGCTTCGACAATTAAAGGTCCGATGGTAATGTTAGGGACAAAATGTCCATCCATTACATCGACATGAATGTAATCAGCCCCTCCTTTTTCTACATCTGTAATCTCTTCTCCCAATTTAGCGAAATTTGCCGATAGGATAGATGGTGCAATTTTTATCATAATTAGTACCTCGGCTTTCTATCTTTAATTTCTTCAATAAAAGTTAAATAATGCTCATAACGATATTTAGGTATTTCCCCATTTTCAACAGCATTTTTAACTGCACACTTAGGTTCTTTAACATGTGTACAGCCACGAAACTTACAGTCACTGCTTCTTTCCTTCATTTCAGGAAAACAGTAGGTCAGATCCTCCACTTCAATACCTGTAAAATCTAAGGAACTAAAGCCAGGTGTATCAGCAACAAAACCCGAGCCTACTGCGATAAGCTCAACATGTCTTGTTGTATGACGTCCCCGTCCTAAATGTGTTGAAATATCATTTGTCTTTAGATCCAGATCAGGTCTTAATACATTTAATAAAGAAGACTTACCTACACCTGATTGTCCTGCAAAAACAGATATTTTTTCATTTAAAATTGGCTGGAGCTCTTGATTGGCATTTGATTCACTCGTTGATGTGAGTAAAACTTTATATCCTGCTTTACGATAATCGTTAGCATAGTTCAGTACTTTCTCTTCTACATCTTTCGTTTGAATTAAATCTGTTTTACTGATAACAATTATTGGTTCAATTTCATTTGCTTCAATCAAAACCAGAAAACGATCAAGCAGTGATGGACTAAAATCCGGTTCAACTGCTGAGAAAACGAGAATGGCCTGATCTACATTACAAATCGGCGGTCTTACAAGTTCATTTTTACGATCAAAAACCTCGAGAATATATCCCTCTTGATCATTTTCGGCCTGATATTTAACCTCATCTCCTACTAAGGGAGTGATTTTATTTTTGCGAAATACACCTCTTCCTCTGCATTGGATTAATCGATCGTTGTCCTGGACATAGTAAAAACCACTAAGAGCCTTCACAATTTTCCCTTGTGGCATGAATAACCTCCTTGGCAAATAGATAATCTTTTAATTTTATTTAAAATTCAATAGTAAAAGTTTGTGATATAAATGATACTGCTATACCTAAAACCATCGCTTTTCCGTAAGATAATAACATTATTATTCTGCTGGATATGGGATAATTTTAGAGGTCACAACTTTACTGTCAATTAATATCTGATAGTATCCTTCATCACCCGGAGCTATTTTTAATTCTAATCTTTTCGTTTGCGGGCTTGTAATTTTAAAAGTTTCATATAGATCTGAAATGGAATGGTCCACATCATCAATATAAATAGAAACTTCTAGCTCCTGTCCTTCTTGTTCAGGCTCGTATGGAATCTCAACAACTTCTGATACCGTTTTTGGCGGTTCCGGTTCCGGGCCTAATGAATAGACTAGCTGCAGCGTGGTCTCCTTTGGAACAACCTCTTCTCCTGCTTTAGGAGTTTGTGAAATGAGATGGCCCTGTGGAACATTAGGTGAATAGCTTTCAGTTTCAGTTGAGTAAAACCCATTTGAACTTATATACTCATCAACCTGATCCTTCTTTTTACCGACAAGATTATCGATTTTCAAAAGTTTAGGTCCTGAACTTACCGTAAATTCTATTGAGTCCTCAGATGGAATCACTTCATCTCCTACTTCAGGAGATTGGGCTAATATTGTTCCTGCAGGCTGGATTTCATTTGGTTCCTCTTTAACGTCAATATTTGTAAAACCTTTCATTTCAAGAATTGATTTTACCCGGTCAATATTTCTTCCTACATAATCATCAAGCATAACTTTTTCTTTACCAGTACTTTCATAAATCGTAATCATTGAACCTTCCTTTGTTATTTCAGACGCTTCAGGATTTGTTTTTATTACATGCCCCTCTTGAATTTCTTCATCTGATATTTGGACAGGCTCTGCTATTTCAAATCCTTCTTCACGAAGGGTTTTTACTGCTTCATCATAGGTTTCCCCGGTTACATCAGGCACTTCAATATCTTTAGGCAGCAGGAGTGGAGGAAGGATCGTAAAAGCAGCAATACCTCCTATTATTAAAACGATAAAAGTGGTAATAATAAAAATGGCAAGCTTGCTTTTTCTTTTTTTCGGCTTCTTTTCTTTTTTCTGTTTATGCTTCTTTTGCTTATTATCCTGCTTCACTTCAGGCTTTTGTTCGTCATTTGGTGTATGAACTATCGTATCATCTGCCTTATGCTTTTCCATTGTTTCATTTGTAATTATAGGTATAGCCTTTGTTGCTTCATCATCATCAGGTATGGTGAACTTAGGCTCTGACAATCTGCTTACGTCAAATGCAGTTTCAATATCCTTTTCCATTTCTTCAGCCGAATCATATCGATGAAAGGGATCTTTCGCTGTGGCTTTTAATATAATATTTTCGATGCTTTGCGGGATATCAGGATTCCATCTTTTTGGAGACGGTGTTTCTGATTGCAAATGCTTCAAGGCTATGGAAATAGCAGATTCACCATCAAATGGCAGCCTTCCAGTTAAAAGCTCAAATAAAACGATTCCAATAGAATAAATATCCGATTTTTTATTTGCTAAACCACCTCGTGCTTGTTCAGGTGATAAATAATGAACTGAACCTAACACGGAATTTGTTTGCGTGATTGTGGTTGAACTAAGCGCCATGGCAATTCCAAAGTCGGTTACTTTTACATTGCCATGATGATCAATTAGAATGTTATGCGGTTTGATATCACGGTGAACGATATGATTGTCATGCGCATGTTGAATGGCCGAAACAATTTGTACCATGATATTCGCTGCTTCTCTTGGGTGAATCGGAGCAAATTGTTGTATGTATTGCTTTAAGGTTTGACCTTTTACATACTCCATCACAATGTAATATATACCATCTTCTTCACCGACATCATAAATACTAACCACATTAGGATGGGCTAAGCTTGTTGCAGACTGCGCTTCTCTTCGAAACCTTTTAATAAATTCGTCATCGTTAGAAAAATCAAATCGCAACACTTTCATTGCAACTTCTCTTTCCAGAATCATGTCTTTGGCCAGATAAACATTTGCCATCCCGCCTCCGCCAATGACTTCCAGAATTTTATAACGACCACTAATTCTTTTTCCTATTAGCACGGCTTTTCACCTAATTCATGATTTGCCGTCTTTCTTACAATCACAAGAGATATATTATCCTCTCCGCCATTTTCATTTGCTAATTCCACTAACGTTTTCGCCTTTTCTGGAAGTGGTTGGCTATTTGAAAGCTCAAGCTGCATTTCCTGATCAGTTACTTTATTCGATAATCCATCGGAGCATAATAGAAGCACATCATCTTGTTCAAATTCAATTGTAAATACATCTAATTCAACCGTTTGTTCGGTGCCTAAAGATCGTAACAAGACATTTTTTCGCGGATGATGTTCTGCATCTTCTTTTGATATTAGACCTGATCTTACTAGTTCATTTACCAGTGAATGGTCTTGTGTCACTTGTTTGTAGCCGCTATTATTTAATAAATAGCAGCGACTATCCCCAATATGTCCGATTGTGGCAAAGCTAGAAGTAACAATCGCTCCAACGATCGTAGTGCCCATTCCCTGACATTCCGGATTTGATATTGAATGTTCATAAACAGCTTTATTTACTTCCAAAACTTTGTCAGCAAACCAAGCCTCAGCATCTTGTGGACTTGCAATAGACTCAGCTTGCTCCCATAAGGTTTTAAAGCATGAGATGGTCATTTGGCTTGCAATATCACCAGCCAGATGACCTCCCATACCATCAGCTATAATCGCTAAAACACCAGCCTCATTTTCAAAAACTCCAACACAATCTTCATTATGCGGTCTAACCCTTCCCCTGTCAGACAAATAAAAAGTTTCCACCATGGTCACCTCGTCTCCTCTTTACGCTCCTTAGCTCGAAGTTGTCCGCAAGCCGCATCGATGTCATGACCTTGTTCTCTTCTTGTTGTTACGTTTACACCATGCTTTTTTAGCGTATCCTCAAATAATTTAATTTGTTCTTTAGGTGTACGAACATAATTTCGTTCAGGTACATAGTTAACTGGAATTAAGTTTATGTGACACTTCAAACCTTTTACTAAACGTGCTAACTCTTCAGCATGTTCAACCTGGTCGTTTTCACCGCCGAACAAACCATATTCAAAACTGACCCTTCTTCCGGTTTTATCAATATAGTATCTTACAGCTTCCATTAAATCAGGAAGTTTGTATGCTTTATTAATCGGCATTAACTTTGTACGTAATTCGGTATTTGGTGCATGTAACGAAATAGCAAAATTAATTTGCAGCTTTTCATCAGCAAATTTATAAATTTTAGGGATAATACCGCTTGTTGATACGGTAATATGGCGAGCGCCAATATTTAATCCTTTATTATGGTTGATTATTTTTAAGAAGGACATCATTTCATCGTAATTATCAAATGGTTCACCAATCCCCATTATGACAACATGGCTAACTCGTTCGTCAAATTCATCAAGCGCTTGTTGTACTTTTACGACTTGAGCAACGATTTCTCCTGCTTCTAGGTTTCTTTTAAGTCCTCCAAGTGTGGATGCACAAAACGTACAACCGATTCGACAGCCTACTTGTGTGGTAACGCAAACTGAGTTGCCATATTCATGTCTCATTAATACAGTTTCAATTGAATAGCCGTCATGCAATTCAAATAAAAACTTTATTGTACCATCCTTAGACGTTTGTTGAATAAGGGTTTTTAATGTTGTTAATGTGAAATGTTCACTTAATAACGCCCTTAAGCTCTTAGAAAGGTTCGACATTTCTTCAAAGCTTGACGCTCGTTTGATGTAAAGCCAATCAAAGATTTGGTTCGCGCGAAAAGCTTTTTCCCCCTTCTCTTTTAACCATTCCTCTAATTCATGCAATTCAAGTGAATAAATCGAGGGACTATTGCTTATTTCTTTGCTGTCTTTTTTCATTCTTGTTGCTTTTATCTGATCCAATTTTAACCCTTCTTTCGTAAACATGCTATATAAAAACCGTCTGATCCAAAATAATGCGGCAGCAGCTGTATCTCACCATTTTTGATATATGGATGAAGCCTTTTCGGCAAGGTATCTGTTATGCTTTCATCACGTTCAAAGTCTGGATGATCCTCTAAAAACTTTTGAACAACATCAGTATTTTCTTCATGATCAATTGTACATGTACTATAAACTAACACACCATTCCTCTTTAATAAAGGGGCAACAGCTTGTAATATACTGTGTTGCAGAGCAGCAAGCCTATTAACATCTTCACCAGTTTTCGTATATTTAATATCAGGTTTTCTTCGGATTACGCCGAATCCTGAACACGGGGCATCGACTAAAATACGATCAAAACTCTCTTTTTCAAACCGTTCTCCCGCTTTTCTGCTGTCTAAAGCTTCTGCTTCAATATTTTGCAATTGCAATCGGTCAGCTTGCTGTTTAATCAGCTTAACTTTATGTTCATGTAAATCCAGAGAATGTACGATTCCCGTTCCCTTCATACGTTCCGCTAAATGTGTGGATTTCCCCCCAGGTGCAGCACAAGCATCTAAAATTTTTTCTCCGGGTTGAGGGTTCAGAACCCTTGCTACTAACATGGAGCTCTCATCTTGAATAGTAAGTTTTCCTTCTTTAAATGCTTCCGTTAAAGCAAGATTACCTTTAAGACCTTTTATTGCATCTTCTGATAGGTCGCCGCGCTCAATCCCGATCCCTTTATTTTGTAACTCTTCCAACAGCTCTTCAACCGTTATTTTTGTTTGATTTACACGAGCTGTTTGTGATGGAGGAACTAAATTTTCTTCACACATTTTTTCTGTTTCTTCATAGCCAAATTGTTCTACCCATTTTTTCACCATCCATAATGGATGACTTGTTTTAATTGAAAGATTCAGAATTGGATCTCTCAATTCTTCAAGGTTTGGAATGCCTTCTCGTTGAACAGACCGAAGCACACCATTAACAAATGAAGCGATCCCTTTATGCCCGCGTTTTTTCGCTATTTCAACTGCTTCAAATAAAACTGCTCTTTCAGGAATACGATCTAGATAGACCATTTGATAGATAGAAATTCGTAATAAAATCTGTACCCATACCTCTATTTTTTTTGCCTTTTTTAAAAAACCGGCTAAAAAATAGTCTAATGTTTCGCGTCTTTGAAGGGTCCCATAAACAAGTTCCGTTAATAAGGCGATATCCTTCTCATTAACTTTATACTTATTAATCATGGTATTTAAAAGCAAGTTGCTATAAGCTTGATTTTTTTCTATTTGTAATAAAGTTTCGACTGCTACATCACGGACATTAGTTTGTTGTTTTTTCATTGTCATCGCCTAACTTTTCCCCAACGGAAATTGTCGAACCTCTCAAATAATCTTCTCCGCTCATTTTCTTTTTACCTGATGGCTGAAGTTCAGTGATTTTTATCGCAGTTTGATTTCCTGTTGCTACTACAAAACCATCATGGTCCATCCCAATTATTGTTCCAGGCTCAGAATCATTTTTATTTGGCATTTTTTCGCCCCACCACAATTTCATCGTTTGCTTGTTATGTGTAGTAAACGCAACAGGCCAAGGGTTTAATCCACGGATTTGGTTATAAATCTCCTCCCCAGACTTTGTCCAATCAACCTTTTCCTGTTCCCGTTTAATATTTGATGCAAATGTCGCTTTAGAATCATCCTGTTTTTGCGGGGTGAGCTTGCCGTCGAGTAATAACGGAATTGTTTCTGATAACAGATTTTCTCCGGCTTTACTAAGCTTGTCATGCAGAGTACCTACTGTATCCCGTTCCTCAATTTCTACCTCAACCTGTGTTAAAATATCACCTGCATCAAGCTTTTCAGCCATATACATGATCGTGATCCCTGTTTTAGTCTTCCCTTGCAGAATAGAATAATGAATCGGAGCTCCACCGCGTAATTCTGGTAATAATGAAGCATGAACATTTATACAGCCATATTTGGGTGCATCTAGTAGTTCTTTTGGTAATAACTGTCCAAATGCTGCAGTGACGATGAGGTCAGGTTCTAATGAAAGGACATCATCTAATTCCTCCCGAATTTTTTCGGGCTGCAGCACTTTAATTTGATGTTTCTCTGCTTCAACCTTAACAGGCGGAGGAGTTAATGCCTTTTTTCGCCCTTTTGGTCTGTCAGGCTGGGTAACGACTCCAACAATGTCATAGCCCTCTTTCACAAGCCTGCGTAAAATCGGCACTGAAAAGTCAGGTGTTCCCATAAATACAATTTTTGTCATCCTATTCATCCTTCCGTACTTTCCAAATCTTTTTCATCTAAATACTTTTCTACCTTTGATGTGAATAATACTCCATTAAGATGGTCAATTTCATGCTGAATGGCCCGAGCAAGAAACCCTTCAGCTTCAATAATTTTAACTTTTCCTTTGCGGGTAAACGTTCTTACCTTTACATAATTCGCTCTTGTAACCTCCCCGAATAATCCAGGAAAGCTTAAACATCCTTCTGGGCCTGTCTGTATCCCGTGCTCCTCAAGAATTTCGGGATTAATTAATTCAATTGTTCCATGATGATCATCAATATCAACGATGGCAATTTGTTTTGAATTTCCTATTTGGGGTGCTGCCAATCCAACACCATCATTTTCAATCATCGTATCATACATATCTGCTAAAAGCTTTGTCAGCTTCCGGTCAAAAATCGTTACCTTTTCACAGGGCTTTTCTAAAACTTCTGCCGGAAACATAACAATAGGTTTCACTGCCAAAAAAATTCCTCCAAACTATTTAAAAGCATAAGCAAATTGTTCAGCTACAAATACATTGTACTTTTTTGAATCAGAATCTATTTCATAACTGTTCATGTACATCGTAAATTAGTCGCAAAAGCGATTGATCATTTTTCAGACTATCGTTACATCATTGTATTAGGGCTTAAATCGATGGAAATAATTAATTGATCTGAACTCATTTCTTGCTGATAGTGTTCAATGATTTTTCTTAATGTTTCATATAAGTTTTTTTCCCGCTTGTATTTTACCATGCATTGGTATCGATATCTATCTTTGATCCGCGGGATAGGTGAAGCAACCGGTCCAAGTATTTTCGTTTCGTTTTCAACATTCCTTCTTAAAAACTGAACGATTTGTTCAGTGACAGCTACAACTTTAGTTATTTCCGGATGAGAAATAGTTAAAAGAGCAAGATAGTAATACGGCGGATAGGAAAGATTTTTTCTAGTTAGCATTTCTTGCTGATAAAACAAATCATAATCATATTGGCTTGCTAACTGAATGCTATAATGCTCAGGTGCATATGTTTGAATAATGACCTCTCCAGGCAGTTCATGTCTTCCTGCCCTGCCACTCACCTGAGTTAACAACTGAAAGGTCTTTTCGGCTGCACGAAAATCGGGAAGATTAAGCATTGTATCTGCAGCTAAAACACCAACAAGTGTCACATCAGGAAAATCAAGACCTTTTGCAATCATTTGTGTCCCCAATAAAATATCCGCCTCTTTATTACCAAACTGAGTTAATAGCATTTCATGGGCACCCTTTCTTACTGTTGTATCCACATCCATTCGAATGATACGCGATTGCGGTAAAACCTTGACTAGTTCTTCCTCGACTCTTTGTGTTCCCGTTCCAAAGAAACGAATATGCTCACTTTGGCACTCTGGGCAAACCGAAGGCATCTGTTCTTCATACCCACAATAATGACATTTTAGCTGCTGTCCATGCCGATGATAGGTGAGGGAGATATCACAGTGCGGGCATTGAATAACATAGCCGCAATCACGGCACATGACAAAGGAGGAATAACCTCTTCGATTAAGAAATAGCACTGATTGTTCTCCCTTTTTCAGCCTATCGGT
Organism: Bacillus sp. SA1-12; assembly: GCF_000981385.1. Taxonomy (GTDB): domain Bacteria; phylum Bacillota; class Bacilli; order Bacillales; family Bacillaceae; genus Metabacillus. The sequence continues at coordinate 10,693 of NZ_LATZ01000009.1, read as the reverse complement.
TAATTTATCAATTAAAGCTGTTGAAAACATGCTTCGATTGCCATTTCTTAATTCTTCCCGCATATCGACAATTTCAACACTTGGCATTGATCGTTTATTTACTCTCTCTTTTAAGGAGAGGAGTTTATAAACACCCTTTTTTGCTCGTGCAAAGGATTCTAGAGTCGGAGTTGCACTGCCTAACACAACTGGACAGTTGTGAAGCTGTCCACGATATATGGCAACATCACGGGAATGGTAGCGCGGATTTTCTTCTTGCTTATAACTTGATTCATGCTCTTCATCGATAATAATCATTCCGAGATTTTCAAATGGGGCAAAGATGGCAGATCGTGCCCCGACTACAAGCTGAACCTCTTTCCGTTGAATTTTTCTCCATTCATCATATTTTTCACCAGTAGAAAGTCCGCTGTGAAGGACTGCCACTTTTGATCCAAAGCGGCCTTTAAATCGATCCACCATCTGCGGGGTTAGGGCAATTTCCGGAACAAGAACAATCGCTTCTTTGCCGTTTTTAAGCACTTCTTCAATTGACTGCAAATACACCTCTGTTTTTCCGCTTCCTGTAACTCCGTACATTAGAAAGACATCATGGCTATTCTCTTTAATTGTTTTTAAGATTGGTGTTATTGCCTGTTGTTGTTCAAGATTTAAAGGCAAGCTGCTTGTTTTTTTAAACACTTTATCTTGAAACGGGTCACGGTAAATTTCTTTATGCTTTTCAATAAGGATCCCTTTTTTTAAAAGAGCTTTTACTGAGCTATCTGACGTATTTAACTCTGTCAATAAGTCTTGCAATGGGATTTCATTTATTTGATTTTCAACGAAATAGGCAATGATTTCGCTTTGTTTTTTCGCATTAGCAGGAAGTTCTTTCACAATTTCAGCTAATTTGGAGAAAGATTCATTGCGTTTGATATGCTTTATGGTCTTTTTATTCGCTTTTTGTTTAACCTTATAAAAAACCTCAACATGCCCAAGTGCAATTTCCTTTTGAATGATTTTGAGCGGAACCGCTTGTTCGATTTCTTTTAAATCAACTTGCATACTTCTTAGAAAAAATGGCTGAAGGTCTTCTGCTAAATTGGATACATCCTCTGCCATAACTCTTAAAACCTTACCGTATTTCGCTTTCATGGCAGCAGGCAGCATGGCTTGAAATGCAGAAATTTTAAAGCATAATGTTTTCTCCGTTAACCATTGGCCAAGTTGAAGGAGCTCAGTTGTTAAACATGGTGTTAAATCCAATAGTTCGGAAATAGCTTTAATCCGTTTGAAATCTGAATGGGCCTTTGTCTCAATGACAAATCCTTGAACCTTTCTCGGACCAAAGGGAACGATGACTCTTACCCCTGGTGTTACTAGCTCTTGCCACTCATCAGGAATTTTATAATCAAATGCCCGGTCTGTTTGCATGGCTGGAACATCAACAATGACACTTGCATATTTCATCTAACTTGCTCCCTTAAAAGCATATCTATTTTTTCTAACAGCTTTTTTGCTACATCATGCTTTGACATTAGCGGAAGCTCAAGTTTTCCTAAGTTTCTCTCAAAAATTGTTACAATATTTGTGTCTGTTCCAAAGCCAGCTCCCTTAGCGGTTACATTATTTGCCACAATTAAGTCAAGATTTTTTGTTTCGAGCTTTTTCTTTGCATATTCTTCTATATTGCTCGTCTCTGCAGCAAATCCTACTAAAAGCTGATGTTGTTTTTGCTTTCCTAATTCTTTTAAGATATCAGTTGTTCTCTCCATTTCAACCTCAAGATTATCCTGTTGTTTTTTTAGTTTTTGATCATAGGTATAACGTGGACGATAATCTGCAACTGCAGCAGATTTGATTACAACATCTGTATGCGGAAAGTATGCCATCACGCTTTCATACATTTCCTTTGCAGATTCAATTTGAATCGTTGTTACATTCTCTGGAGGTACAAGATTAGTAGGACCGGTAATTAATGTAACATTTGCTCCGAGCATTTCAGCTACTTCAGCAATGGCATATCCCATTTTTCCCGAAGAATGATTTGTAAAATACCGTACAGGATCAATTTTTTCTCTTGTAGGTCCTGCAGTAATCAATATCTTTACATTCTTTAACGGCATGCCTAAATCGAGTTTTTCAAAATGCCTATTTAGGAGGGCAACAATTTTCTCAGGTTCTTCAAGTCTTCCTTTTCCAACATAACCACAAGCTAAGTAGCCTTCACTTGGCTCAATAAACTGATAACCATAATCAAAAAGTGTCCTGATATTTTTCTTTACCGCTGGGTGATCGTACATATGTACATTCATAGCTGGTGCGATCCATACATTTGCAGTTGTTGCCAGCAATGTCGTTGTCAGCATATCGTCAGCAATGCCATTTGCAAGCTTGCCGATCGTATTCGCCGTTGCAGGAGCAACTATGACGATATCTGCCCAGTCGGCTAAATCAATATGTGCGATGACCTTTGAATTTTTTTCATCAAATGTATCAAAAAAAACATCATTCCGTGATAGCGCCTGAAAGGTTAACGGTGAAACAAATTCCATCGCAGAGTCGGTCATAATAACCTTCACTTCAGCGCCAGCTTGCACTAATTTACTTGTTAGGATACAGGCTTTGTATACAGCAATTCCCCCGCTGACACATAATAAAATTTTCTTTCCAGCTATCATTCTCTCCACCTACTTTAATAACGGATTCCCTAATCATATTTTCAAACCTTTTCGCTTCCTGAAAAAAATAACAACCTATAATAAGGTTGTTATTTTTTTAAAGATTTATTTCTCTGGTCTTTGATAATTTAAAAGTCCTGCATTAATCTCTTCTAAAGCTTTCCCAACATATTTATATGATACAGGCTTTGCTATTTGCTGATCACTTAGCTCCTGCATTTCCCGCGCACGTTTAGCAGCTACAGTTACAAGCGTATATTTAGAATCTAATTTATTCATTAAGACATCGATAGATGGATATAACATATTATTCAACCTCCAGAATTTTTTTATAGCGCGGAGCTACACGTTCACGACGACAGTGCTCTGCTGTCACGATCGCTTTTATACGATCACAAGCTAATAAGACATTATCATTTTCTACAACATAATCATATGCATCCATCATGACAATTTCCTCTTTAGCTACTTTCATACGATTGTTAATTAATTCCTCTGATTCTGTTCCTCTTGTCACAATCCGGTTTTTCAATTCATTTAAGCTGGGAGGGCTAAGAAAAATAAACAACCCCTCCGGAAATGAATTTCGAACCTGCAGGGCACCTTGTACTTCTATTTCAAGAAACACATCTTTCCCTTCACTTAATGTTTTCTCTACATAATCAACAGGTGTCCCATAATAATTTCCAACGTATTCCGCCCATTCCAACAGTTTATTTTCAGCGATCAATTTCTCAAATTCTTCTCTAGTTTTAAAGAAATAATCGACACCATCAACTTCTCCTTCACGGGGCTTTCTTGTTGTCATTGAAATGGAATATTCAAATGCAGTATCCTCTTGTGAAAATAACTCTTTTCTAACCGTTCCTTTTCCTACACCAGAAGGTCCTGATAGGACGATTAATAATCCTCTTTCTTTTATCAAATTTCTACTCCCTACCCTTCATCTGATAGCTCATCTTTATTAGATAGCCTTTGTGCAACTGTTTCCGGCTGTACCGCTGAAAGTATAATATGATCACTATCCATTATGACAACAGCTCTAGTTCGGCGTCCATATGTTGCATCTATTAACATCCCTCTGTCCCTGGCATCTTGAATAATTCTTTTAATTGGGGCTGATTCAGGACTAACAATCGAAATGATACGGTTTGCTGAAACAATGTTTCCAAACCCGATATTTATTAGTTTAATGCTCATATGTATGCTCCCCCTACTTAAGGACAAATCTATTTTTGCCTTATTAGCCCATTTATAATCAAAGGTTTATAAAGTGAGACTTCCATCAGTAGGTTTCTCCCCACTGATGGTTAGCGAAACTTATCCGATCTTTACAGGCAGTATGTTTTCTCTAACTTCAAAGCTTTTCTTTATCTATAAAAAGAGAGATTAACTGCCAGTTAAGATAGAATAAACCTATTCTATATTTTGGACTTGTTCTTTTATTTTTTCAATAATACTTTTTAATTCGACAACATCTTTTGCGATTTTTCCATCATTTGCTTTGGAACCGATTGTATTTGCTTCTCTATTCAGCTCCTGAACAAGGAAATCAAGTTTTCTGCCAATGGGGCCTTCTTCTTGTAATGATTCATGAAACTGATGGATATGACTATGTATTCTCGTTATTTCCTCACTTATATCTGCTTTATCTGCAAAAAGAGCCACTTCTGTTAAAATTCGATTTTCATCAATCTTGCCAGCAACAAATTCTTTTACACGTTTTTCAATTCGTTCCCGGTATTGATCGACAACTTTTGGTCCCAATTTGTCAATATTAGCTGCGATTTCTCTCATAGCCGCAAGTCGCTTTTTAACATCGAACGCAAGTTGCTCACCCTCAATTTGTCTCATATCGGATAACTGTTTAACAGCTTCCTCAACAGTTTGTAAAAGCACAGATTCGATTTTCTCACTTATCGTTGCTTCTTCACGAACGTCAATTCCCTCACCTAGTGAAAGAATCTGACTTAACGTAATTTCATCATTCAGAGAAAACCGTTCCTTCAATTGCTGCAATGATTGCTTATACTGTGTTAGCAAGGCCCAGTCAATTTGAATAGACCGATGTGCAAGAGATTCGCCTTCAAAATTGATGTAAACTTCAACCCGTCCTCTATTCACTGATTTAGAGATAAGCTTTTTTATCTTATCTTCCATGCTCATGAACTGTTTCGGCATTTTTAGACTGATATCTAAAAAACGATGGTTAACTGACTTGATTTCAACCGTAACAAGACATGAATCGATTTCTTTGCTTGAACGGCCAAAACCAGTCATACTTACTACCATTATGTACCACATCACTTTCTATAAGAAAAGCGCAAGCGCCTTTGTTGTCCAAAACCACTAACATTACCTATTAATAAAATATCATGTTTTTTAGCCAACTAGCAAAGGGGATGACTTTTCGGGTCACCCCCTAGAGGATTATATCATATTCTATGCCGATTTTCTTGTTAAAAGTGATCCTGCAAGTAAAAAAGTTGGGATAGCGGATAATCCTAAAACTAATAACCAATCTCTAGGCAATATCGGAATCGTATGGAAGATTGGTTGCAACGGTGGATAATAGATCACTACAAGCATTAGGAGAATCGAAGAAATAACCGCCCAAATCAAATATATATTTTCAAAGGGATTTCGTTCAAAAATAGATTTTTCACTACGACAGTCAAATACATGGATAAGCTGTGCCATAACTAGAGTTGCAAAGGCAATGGTTTGAGCATAAGCAAGCTCGTCTGGATTACGGTAATACACGATCATAAAGGAGGCTAATGTTGCAATACCGATTAAAAATCCTCTGGATACTACTTTCCAGCCTAGCCCCCTAGCAAATACACCTTCTTTTGGATGACGCGGTTTTCGTTTCATTAAATCGCCTTCTGGCTGATCTAAGCCAAGAGCCATCGCTGGAAGCCCATCTGTCACTAAATTCACCCAAAGGATTTGAATAGGAACGAGAGGCAGCGGTAGGGCAAGAAGCATAGCAAATAACATCACAAGAATTTCACCAACATTAGAAGCTAACAGGTAACGAATAAATTTACGAATATTTTCGTAAATATTTCTGCCTTCTTTAATCGCTGACTTAATGGTAGCAAAATTATCATCGACCAATACTAACGAAGATGCTTCTTTTGCAACATCTGTTCCTGTTATTCCCATAGATATGCCGATATCTGCTGCTTTAATAGCTGGTGCATCGTTGACACCATCACCTGTCATTGCGACGATATGGCCTCTGTTTTGTAGCGCTTTGACGATTTTTAACTTATGCTCAGGTGAAACCCGTGCAAATACATAGACATCATCAACAACTTCCTCCAGCTCCTCAACGGATAGTGCTGATAAATCCTTTCCTTCCATCACCATGCCATTGGCGGGAAGAATATTTAATTGTTTTGCAATAGCTTTTGCTGTTATGACATGGTCACCAGTAATCATGACTGTCTTTATTCCTGCATCACGACATTCCTTTACTGCTTGTTTTACTTCAGGACGCGGTGGATCAATCATACCTTGTAAACCAATAAAGACTAAATCTTTTTCTGCTTCAAAACTTGTATTTACCTTGTCAGTTGTTTGCAGTGGTTTAAACGCGATGGCGATAGTTCTTAACGCTTGAGAAGCAAGAGACTCTATAGCTGTTTTTACCTTTGTGTCGTATTCTCGATCTAGCTTTTCTTGTTTTTCATTCCATAAGATGTCTTTTGATAAGCCAAGGAGAACATCTGGTGCTCCTTTTGTTACAACAAATCGCTTGCCAGCTTTATCTTTAATTATCACACTCATCATTTTTCGTGCTGAATCAAACGGAAACTCCTCAATTACTTCAAAATTTCTCAACAATACTTCCTTATGAAGGCCGGCCTTCATCGCAGCAACTAATAGAGCCCCTTCTGTCGGATCACCATCTAATCGGTAATCTCCTTCTTTTTCAATGATGGATGCACTATTACATAGAGCGCCAAATGTTAGGATTTGCTGTAAGGTTTTCGTTTTAGCTACATCCACAGCTCGATCATTATGGAGGAACTCTCCATGCGGATGATAGCCCGTACCGCTTACATTCCATTGCCTATCACCTGACCAAACATGTGTAACTGTCATTTTATTTTGCGTCATCGTTCCTGTTTTGTCAGAACAAATAACGGACGCACAGCCCAATGTTTCTACAGCTGGCAATTTACGAACTATTGATTTTTGCTTAATCATCCGCTGAACTCCAAGTGAAAGAGCGACTGTTACAATGGCAGGCAAACCTTCTGGAATTGCAGCGACGGCTAATGATACCCCCGCCAAAAACATATTGTAAAGGTCATGGCCCTGAAGTACGCCAATTCCTACAACAAGCACCGTTAAGAAAAGGGCTACAACAATCAGGATTTTTCCTAACTGCTCCAAACGGCGCTGCAGAGGTGTTTCCATTGTTTCGGCATTTTGAAGAAGATCAGCTATTTGGCCCATTGCAGTATTCATCCCTGTACCTACAACAATTCCCAGGCCTGACCCTCTTGTTACAAGAGTCCCCATAAAGACCATGTTTGTTAGGTCACCAATCCCAACATCCTTACCAGTAATGGGCTGAGTTGATTTTTGAACAGGAAGTGATTCACCTGTAAGAGCAGATTCCTCTACCTCTAAGCTTTTTGATTCGATTAAACGCATATCTGCACCAATTCTGTCACCACTTGTAAATTTTACAACATCACCAGGAACAAGCTCCTTTGAGAGAACTCTCATCCACTCTCCATCTCTTAAAGCCATTACCTGTGGCGCCGAAAGCTCTTTTAAGGCTTCAAGTGACCTTTCCGCCTTTCGCTCTTGAAAAAATCCTAGTATGCCATTAACAATTACAATAGCAATGATTGCAATAGCATCAATATATTCTCCCAGTAATCCAGAGATTAGTGTTGCTGCTAATAAAACTAAAACCATAAAGTCCTTAAATTGACTTAAAAACACAATAATTGCCGAAGGGCGGTCAGCCTCTTTTAATTCATTGTAACCAAATTTCTGTTCCCTTTTATGAACCTCCTTGCTAGTAAGTCCTAATTCACCATCCGTATCAATAGAATTGATTACCTCTTCTGATCTCATTTCATGCCACTTCATGAATCCTTTACACACCCCTTAAACAAAAAAATTTTGCCTTTGATTACAGCTATATCTCGCTATAAGTCTTGCTCCTTTTGGTTTTAGCTTTTTGAGATGCTATGGCAGCTTTAGAGTTCAGTCGCTCTTTACCGCTATAACACAACTTATTCAGACTCGTCCAAAAACATGCTATAATTAAGAAACTAAAATTTTGTTAGATACACGCTCATTCGTATACAAACGATGCACGTTGTCAGAAGGAGTTTATGCCATGTCATTTGATGGTTTATTTACATATGCCATAACGAAAGAATTAAAAGATACACTTACTAATGGAAAAGTTACAAAGATTTATCAGCCATATAAATATGACCTCATCTTTCAAATTAGGGCAGGAGGGAAAAATCATCGTTTATTTCTTTCCGCACATCCCAGCTATGCAAGAATTCATTTGACAAATGAGAGTTATGAAAATCCTAGTGAGCCCCCTATGTTCTGTATGCTTTTGCGGAAACATCTTGAAGGCGGTGTGATTGAAAATATTGAACAGCTCGAAATGGAAAGAATCATTATAATTGATATAAAAAGTCGCAATGAGCTCGGGGATCTAACAGAGAAGCGATTAATGGTAGAAATAATGGGGCGACATAGCAATATTATTCTCGTTGATAAAGAACGGAATATAATCTTAGATAGTGTGAAGCATATTTCACCTGCTGTTAATCGACATAGAACTGTGTTGCCAGGTAACGAGTACGTATTACCCCCAAGTCAGGGAAAAGTAAATCCATTTGACGCAGATGAAGAAACAGTTTTGAAAAAACTAGACTTTAATTCCGGAAAAATTGACAGTCAGCTTGTTCAGCAGTTTGCTGGTGTCTCCCCTTTATTTGCAAAAGAAGTGATTTATCGTGCGGGGTTGGTCAATCGGACAACCATTCCAAAAGTATTTTTATCGATGATAGGAGAACTTAATAATCATCAGATTCAACCACAGATTTTCTACCCGCATAATCGCGAACTTTTTTATATCTTGAATCTCACACACCTGGAATCGGTTGAGAACAAATTGTTCCCGACAATTTCAGAATTACTTGATCGTTACTATTATGGAAAAGCGGAAAGAGACCGTGTAAAGCAACAGGGAAATGATTTAGAACGGTTTATTGTAAATGAAAAGAAAAAAAATGAAAATAAAATCAAGAAATTAGAGACTACTCTTGATCAAGCCGAAAAAGCAAATCAGTTGAGGGTATATGGTGAACTATTAACAGCAAATCTATATGCCCTGAAAAAGGGAGATAAAACGGCTGAAGTTATCAATTATTATGATGAAAACAGTCCAACTATCACCATTCCGTTAGATGTTCAAAAAACACCATCAGAAAATGCTCAAAAATATTTTTCAAAATACCAAAAAGCTAAAAATTCAGTTGAAGTTGTGCAAGAGCAAATAAAAATTGCACACGAGGAAATCAATTATTTTGAAGGATTGATTCAGCAAATCGAATCCGCTTCTCCTAAGGATCTAGAAGAAATCCGTGAAGAATTAATAGAAGGCGGTTATTTAAAACAAAGGCAGTCGAGAAATCCTAAAAAGAAAAAATTGCAAAAGCCGAGTTTGGAGAATTATCTTTCAAGTGATGGTGCGGAGATTCTTGTAGGCAAAAATAATAAGCAAAATGAATATTTGACGAACAAATTGGCTGCAAGGGATGATATTTGGTTTCACACAAAAGATATTCCAGGCTCACATGTTGTGATTCGAAGTAAAAATCCAACAGATGAGACAATCTTGGAAGCTGCGAATCTTGCTGCTTATTTTAGTAAAGCTAAAAATTCAAGCTCAGTCCCTGTAGATTTTACAGCCATCAGGCATGTTAAAAAGCCAAGCGGTGCAAAACCTGGATACGTAATATACGAAAATCAGCAAACTGTCTATGTAACGCCTGATGAAGATTTAGTCTTCCGCTTACGAAAGGGATAAATCAGAATGAATGAAAAAGCAACTGTGCTGTGGACTGCACCCCAAAAGTTAGAGTGAAATCTAATTATTGGGGTGTTTTTTAGTGGCTAAATATAGTGAAGAATTTAAGTTAAAGCTTGTAAAAGAGTATTTAGAAGGTAAATTGGGATATAGATTATTAGCACAAAAGTATAATATGAAAGACTCTACACGTATTTTGAGATGGGTAAAAGCTTACGAAAAATTTGGGGAGAAAGGGTTAATGAGAAAGAAGAACAAGGAAACTTATTCTGTTCAATTTAAGCTAGATGTATTAAGCTTTATGAAAAGAACAGGTTCTTCAGAGACTGATACAGCCCTTCAATTTGGACTAACCAACCCTTCTATGGTAGCTTCTTGGAAGAAAGTTTTTTTGGAGGGTGGTCCTGAGGCCCTGGATAGACCGAAAGGACGGCAATCCATGTCTGATCTTAATAAGAACAAAAGAAATAAAAAAGTTGCAGAAGAAAAGGAAATGACGTACGAACAAAAATTGGAGAGAGAAAACGAACTTCTGCGTTTAGAGGTAGAATACCTAAAAAAGTTGCGAGCTTTTCAGATGGATCCGGAAGGCTATCTCGAAAAGCACAAGCAGCGTTATCATTCGAACTCAAAGAAATCTTCAAATTAAAGGATGTTTTACGAATAGTCGGTATTCCGGAGTCTTCCTATCATTATCATATAAAAGTAATGAAGAAAAAAAATCCAGATCACGTACTTGAGGAAACTGTTCAATCTATTTTTGATGAAAATAATGGCAATTATGGTTATCGTCGTATCAAGCTAGAATTGAAAAATCGCGGTTCTAAAGTGAATCATAAAAAGGTGCAACGCATCATGAATAAACTCGGACTCAAAGGAGATAAGTTCAAAAGAAAATCACGGAAGTACAGTTCTTACAGAGGGACTATTGGAACTGTTG
>NZ_LATZ01000008.1 GCF_000981385.1 Bacillus sp. SA1-12 | reverse complement strand
GTGGGCTTAAAAGTTTATATCAAAGATATGAATTTCTACGTCAAACTTAATTGAACCGCCGTATACCGAACGGTACGTACGGTGGTGTGAGAGGTCGGGGGTTAGTCACCCCCTCCTACTCGATTTTTTGATAAAACCTTATTAAGCTACGCAAGAAGTAAGTGATTTTGGGATTGAGACATATTAGTTATTCCATTAAAGGGCGCGTTTATGGAGTAGCGAAAAAAGCCTTATTTTTCAATTTTTATGCTGAAAAATGGGGCTTTTTTTGGTATATTAATTGTAATAACTTATTGAATATTCAGTTATTTTATTTTTTTGGGTGTGATTAGTCTGCTGAATAAAAAAGGAGGCTTTTTGATGGAAGTAAAAAATGTCCAAATGTTTGTTTTAGGTAGAAACCTCGTCACAACCTTCACTGTTCATCATGATCAATCACCCGCATCTGTCGATGTTGAATGCATGTTTTCTTCCACTAAAATAGAGGATCTAAAGATTTCTATAAGAAACCATCATAAAATTGATACTAAAATGAAAAGTTATCTCTATCAACAAGCAGAACAAGAAGCAGAAAAAATTTTCAAACAGAATTCCATACAAATCAGCGAACAATTAAACATTTAACTCTGAATTGGCTTGAAGCCAAAAAAGGACTGCCAGAGCCACCAGTCTCACCATTCACTATATAATAAAAGGAATTTTGCTACCTTTTATCGAATAATATCAAGTGACAGGTGAGATATATTATGTTGTTGTTTTTACATAATCTTAAAAATAAAAAAAGAGGTGATTGAATATGAATAAAACTGAATTAGTGAATGCTGTAGCTGAGAAAGCTGAGATAAGCAAAAAAGATACTACAAAAGTTGTGGATGTATTGTTTGAAACTATCTCTAATACGCTTGCTAAGGAAGAGAAAATCCAGTTAATCGGTTTTGGAACATTTGAAGTACGTGAACGTACAGCTCGCACAGGTCGTAATCCTCAAACTGGAGAAGAAATACAGATTGCTGCTTCTAAAGTTCCTGCTTTTAAGCCAGGAAAAGAATTAAAAGAAGCTGTTAAATAAAGATTGTCTTGTAAAAAAAGCTCTAGGGTTTTTTCCCTAGAGCCTTTTTTGTTATACAACAAAAAGATGGTTGTGAAAAAATAAATTAAGGTAGATTGTTAAAAATCATATTAACTATGTAAGACCCCAGTTTTATATCAATGGTTCATTCGATATTTTAACCTCTATCTCTAACTTCTTAACTGAACAGTTAGGAGTAACAAAAAGAGGACAACATAAAGATATTGAACTGATTAAGAAACAAGGTAATAAATAAAATTTGTGAAATTACAAATAGAGGTTTATTCTAATCATTAGAATAAACCATATCCTGATCTTCCTGTCCTTTAATAAGAACATCAAAAATAGCGTTTGTTAAGCTGCGCTTCCCTTCAGCATCATGTCCCAACTCCCATATCATCATTCCACCAAATCCGTTAGCAAGAGCAAGTTTGGTTTTCTTTATCATTGTCGTTTCTCCATTATAGTGATAGGTTATACCGTTTAAGTTAACTCTATCCCGTTCAGCATTTGCAGGATCATGATTAATGATAGTATCATATGATACTTGGTTATTCTTTACCTTTTCTGGTTGTCCATAAAAAGGTACTCCTAATACTAACTTTTCCTTTGAAATTCCATGTTTGTCAAATAAATTAGACCAATAGTTTACGATATCCTCAGTGAATGAATATGGTGATAAATTTGCAGCATTATATTCCCCGTCCCATTGACCGTCATATGCCATAATATTAACATGGTCGACATGATGAAACATGGATGGATCATAAACAACTGTTTGAACTTCTGTTCCTGTTACACTATGAATCATTGAATATACGGCTATAGATAACTGCTTGTTATGTAAGTGAAGCTTTTCTCCCAATGATTTTGTAAAATAAGCTAGATATTGTGCGTCCGCTTTTGAACGAGGGTGCTCAAAGTCAATATCAATCCCATCAAGATTCTCTTCATTCGTTATTTCAATGAGTTCGTTAATAAGTTTTGTACGAGAAGTGGGATTTACTAAAGCAGCTTTAAAATAGTCATAAGATTCTCCGCCTTTCAAGTGGTTCATGCCACCTACAGCAAGCATCACCTTTGTATCTTCTTGATGTGCTTTTTTTACTGTTTTGCGAAGATTTGATAAGGCCATCTAACCATTCATAATGAGACTTCCATCTTTTTCTGGATGGGCAAATGAAAAAATAATATGTGTTAACTTCGAATAATCAATCGATCCCGGATCTCGAAAATCCTGTACATATCCTATTAATACTTTTGAATCGACTGGTTCTATCTGGGGGTTTTTCTTTTTAATCGGTTGTTCTGATTTAGGTGCTTCTCCTATTTTGTGTTGACTTTGTTCTTGGCCTTTTTCTGTATTGGTACTTTTAAATATAAATACTAAAAAAAATCCTCCTATAAAAATGAGCAATGCTGCTATTGTTAGAAGGTGGTAGTTTTTCTTCATAAAACAACACCCCTTTTCGTAAAAAATCGCCAATTAAAATAGTATCAAAAAAAAATAGGAACTGGGAAGTGATATAACCCAATAAATATATAAAGTCCTAGTTAAGATTAATTAGTATGAGTAGCTAAGTATGATGGATTTTTGTAAACAAGAACCTGGCATTATTATTTGTGATCGGGTTATTCGCCGATTCTAAAACAGAAACATCTGTTGAGCTAACGGAACAGGAAGTTTCGAGCGAATTGGAAGAAGTTGTAGAAACAGAAAAGACAAGTGCTGCTGAAGAGACGGTGGAACCTACCGATCCAGTAGAACCACCTCATCAGTAGGAAAAGGCTGTTCCATCTTTTACTCGAGAGCAAGTGATTGGGTTTATGAATCAGTATTCGACTGCAACAATTCAGGCAGTAAATGATGTAACTTTGCCGTTGTAGAGAATTTATTTGACCCGAATGGAGATACGTATAACACACAAATGGAGTATATTGATTTTCTCGAGAGTAAAGGAATTACACAGGAAGTTATTAATTATCAAGTAAATGATTTTATAAAAGTAGACCAAATCAACCTACAAAGTTTCAACATACGAACAGTATTATATATATTATAATGATGGATCAGTGAATGAAAAAGGCTTTAACAGCTCTTATATTTTAAAAGTTCTAGGTGACAATCGTTTAACAGTAAATAAATTATTATATACTGAAGAAACGCATACTGAAACTGTTCGAGAAGCAACAAACTACTCCTCCTATGAAGAGGATTCCTATTATGAAGACTCATTCTAATCAGAGGACACATCGGTATATCTTGCAGGAACAGATTCTTATCCTGTAAAAACATTGGATGATACAGGTGCCTCAATTTTCATCGAATAAAAAAAGCAAAATAACGCAAAAAGGTTGGGAAAAAGGACTTCAAGCAAACATGATGATGACCTGACGTATGTTGAAGTTCAACAAATAGAAGACAATAAAGGAAGGACATATATTGAAATGACTTCATATGATGATAATAAAGATGGAACAACTTTATTTCAACAATGGTCTGACTATTGGGATCTTTTGAAACAAAATAAACGTTGGACCCTTGATAACCCTGAGTTTAGTAAAGTAGATTCATGGGTGGAAGCGCAATGAGGAGAAGTCGAAAAAGAAAGCTAAATAGGCTTCAAATAATCATGACCATTTCCACTCTTATCGCGATTTGTACAGGGTTTTTTATGTATGCAATTTTAGAGCATACAAATACAAGCGTTAACCCAAAAAGTGAAACAGAGGGACATCCTCAGCTTTCTAATGAAAAAATGGAAACTAACAGTGAAGATACTAGTATTGGAAAAGAAGAGGATTCCAAATCAAAGGGAAAAGTAGATCTCACCTTGAAGCCCTTGGACAGCATTGAACAAAAAGTAGATGATATATTATCAAAAATGACACTTCGTGAAAAAATTGGTCAGATGATGGTTGTCGGATTTAACAGTACAACTATTGATAATCATATTACAGAAATGATTGAAGATTATCATGTCGGCGGCGTGATTCTTTTTGACCGAAATATGGAAACTCAAGATCAAGTCGCATCATTGAATAAAGATTTGCAACAGTTATCAAAAGACTCAAATGGACTTCCACTTATTTTAGGTATTGACCAAGAGGGAGGTCAAATTGTCCGAATGCGTGATCAGGTTTCACCAATACCATCTCAACAGGAGCTTGGTCAAAAAAGTGATCCCGAAGAGGTGTATACAACTGCTCAGCGAACAGGTAAAGAGCTGTTATCAATGGGCTTTACCGTCAACTTTGCACCAGTATTAGACTTATCAGCAACAGACAGTCGTTCATTCGGGGAGGATACTAAAAAGGTTTATTCGCTTGGTCATCAGGTTGTAACAGGTATGATGGATTCAGGCATTACAACAACATTAAAGCACTTTCCGGGAAACGGCCGTAGCAACGTCGATCCACACATTGAAACCTCATCTGTTAATGCAGATAAGTTAGATCTAGAAAACAATGATATTTATCCATTCAAGCAATTAATTAAAGAAGTGGATAATGATCAATTTTTTGTGATGGTCACGCATATTAAATACCCAGCTTATGATAAGGAAAACCCTGCAAGTATTTCTAAAGTGATCATTCAAGATTTACTAAAAGAGCAGCTTGGATTTAAAGGACTCGTTGTCACAGATGACCTGGAGATGGGAGCTGTGAACAAATATTTCACGTATCAAGATTTAGGCCACAAAGCAGTCGAATCGGGATCAGATCTTCTTCTTGTATGCCATACATTAGAAAATCAAAAGGCTGTTTTCAATGGCATTTTAAAGGCGGTTGAGTCAAAGGAATTATCAGAGAAAAGAATTGATGACGCGGTGAGGAAAATTTTGACTCATAAGCTGTCATCTAGTCATGGTGAAGGTATTTAATTAAACACTTGGAAACTTTATAAGGAAAACCTTACTCTGTTTTGAGTGAGGTTTTTTGCGTGGACCCAGAATAGGAGCAATCTATAGGGGGGAGTCCCAGGCCATGAAGGGAATAAGTATAGATAGGCTACACTTAGTTGGACAGTTCTTTTAAGATCAAGTAGACTACAGATAATACATTCAGAGAAACTACAATGATTAAAATACAGATAGTACAGCTGTACACAAAAGGAAAGCACATTGCTGATACCGAGTATTTATGTAGCTTCCCATCTTTGACAGCTGTACTATAACTCTGGCATCTTTCACAACATTTTTAGTCGGATACCATCAAGCTTCTTATTTTTTGAGCCCTGAAAGGGTTATCCTGCTATGTAATAATTTTGACTATTCAGTACAAAATATCTATAATAGTTATTACAAATATCTTCTGTGTGGGAGGAGAGTGTAGATATGTGACTATCATTGAAATGGAACTTACTGGACCAAGAAAGGAATGAATTACATGAGTGGAAGACCTCGAGAATTTAAAGATATGAAAGTGATTGAAGCTGCAATGGACGTATTCTGGGTTAAAGGTTTTGATGCATGTTCAACGGAGGACCTTTGTAAAAGTACAGGTCTTGGCAAGGGGAGTCTGTACAATGCTTTTGGGAGCAAGCACAATCTCTATAAGCAAGCTCTGCTACGGTATATCGAATTAGGGCTTCAAGCACAACTGGAAATATTGGAACATCCAGGTCCTATTAAAGACCGTTTACGCACTTTAATGGAGTGGGTGATCGATACTGATTTGAATGATCCCGATCGCAGAGGTTGCCTGTCAATTAATGCTGCAATGGAGCGTGGAAGGAAGGATCCCGAGATTGCGCGTGCAGTTCGTCATCACTTCGCACGTCTGGAACAGGCGTTATGCCACGTTTTAGCACTCGGACAACGCTCAGGTGAAATCACTTCCAAGCGTCCTGCCTTGGAACTGGCCCGATTTTTCAGGAGCAGCTATTACGGACTACGTGTGCTTACCAAAGTCGAGCAAGACCGTGATGCCTTGTTGGATGTTGTTGAGGGTACACTAGCGGCACTATGACACCGTGTTGCTATACCCTTGACCTTTCTTACAAGAGCCTGTTTTATTTGTTTTTAATCACTTGGATAATTTACGTCTAATTTTGTACCGATCATTACAATATTGTGTTTAATTTTGTACTGATCGTTATAATATATAAATTATTTTATAAAGAATAGGAGTTGTTTTTATGCCATTCGCTATCTACGTGTTAGGTCTTATGATTTTTTCCCAGACTACATCCGAGTTCATGGTGGCCGGAATGATGCCCTCGCTTTCGACTGAATTCGAGGTATCGGTTGCAGCCATTGGATACCTTGTTTCTGCCTACGCTGCGGGTATGATTATAGGTGGTCCAATGTTGACGGTCGGACTATTGAAGATGCCACGCAAACAAGCCTTTCTAGCACTTGCCTTAGTCTTTCTTGTCGGGCAGACCCTTGGTGCAGTAGCTCCCAATTATGAAGTGATGCTGATTGCACGGGTGATCACTGGTATTTCCTCATCTGCCTGCTTTGGTGTTTCACTTGCAATCTGCTTTAGCCTTGTCGGTCCCCAGTCACGCGGACGGGCGGCTTCCATCGTTCTTGGTGGTTTAATGGTCGCCACTGCTATAGGACTGCCAGCGGCAATGATGTTTGACCAGTACTTCGGATGGCGCGCTAGTTTTTGGGCGGTTGTTGTCCTGGTTCTTCTGTCGGGTTTGTTGGGGCAATTGTTTATTCCTTCATCACCCAAACCGGAATCGGTCCGCATTCGGAGTGAACTGGGGGCCTTCAGGAATAGTAACTTGTGGGCTGCCTACGCTACCAGTATGTTAATTATCGGTGCTACATTTGCTGCGTTCAGTTACTTTTCACCGATCCTGACCAATCTCACAGGCTTCACTACTAAGACAGTTCCACTTCTCTTGGCGATCTACGGTGTAGCAACCGTTATTGGAAATATTATCACCGGCAGGCTCGCCGATCACTATATGATGCCTATCCTAACCATCGGACTTGTCTCACTAGCCGTTGCATTGGTTACCTTCGGTCTCTTTGCCGAAAGTTCAACCATCGCTATGATTGCCGTTATTGTGGTTGGCCTAGTGGGGGTGCCAATGAATCCTGCTATGGCAACCCGCATCACGCGGGTTGCCGGCACTGGATCGCTGGTTACCACGGTTCATGGCTCTGTCATTAGCTTAGGTATCGTTATCGGTTCCGCGATTGGTGGATTAACCATCGACGCTGGATACGGACTTGTGTCACCTTTGTGGGTTGGTGCGGTATTAGCGATTCTTGGTCTACTTTCCTTGCTGCCAATTTTGCGAGGCAAGAGCAAAGCGCAACATACGTCTACCATTAGAGCAGATGAACAACATGGATCTTCGTAAAACAGTCAAAAAAGTATAAATTTAGTCGGTTCCTATTCAATAAGGGGCCGACTAAATTGTTTAACTAATAAGACTTACATACAATTAGTACAGTGATCACTAATATGATGAAAGGACGGTGTTTTTTATGTATCGCGAAGCTTCAGATGACCTTACCCTCTTTACACAGGAATTGCAACGATCTTTGTCTCCACAAGCTCTCCAACAGCTGGCCAAAAAAGTAGGTTTTGTTCAAAGGACAAGTAAGTTCCAAGCCAAGGATTTATTTTCTGATTTATTTTAATAAACTTTTGATTAAAATCCTGTCACAAACTCATCGACTTATCCGTTATAGAAGTAGAGAGACAAAAGGAGATGATTGAAATGATGAAATATGATGTAGCAATAGTAGGTGGCGGTATTGCAGGATTAACGGCAGCTATTTATACTGCAAAAGCAGGGAAGAAAACCATTGTATTAGAACAGCAAAAGCAATTAGGTGGAAGAGCTATTACGAATAAAAAACAAGGAGTGTATTTTGATTTAGGTGGTCATGCTTTGTACAAAGGTGAAGCATACGAAACATTTCAAGAACTAGGCTTACATTTAAAAGGCTCTACTCCTTCGATTGAAGGCTATGGGCTCTGGAAAAACGAATTGCTTACTCTTCCAATGGGGCTAGGATCCATGATTCAATCCCCACTATTATCATGGAAAGGAAAGCTAGAATACGTAAAGTGGCTTTCGAAATTATCAAAAGCCGATACAAGTAAATGGAATCACATAAGTATACGTGAATGGATCGAAACGGAAATACATGATCCAATGACCCGTAATCTATTCTATTCTTTCTTGCGATCTATTACCTATGTGATTGCTCCTGACCTTCATATTGCTGGTCCTGCTCTACAACAATTAAAACGCTCCCTAAAAGGTGTCCTATATGCAGATAAAGGTTGGGGATCATTTGTGGAACAGTTACATGAAATGGCAGTGAATCATGGAGTGAACATACAGACAGGTTGCAAAATCGCCTCCGTTCAGCATTCGGATCAAAAGGTTGACTCGATTTTTACAGCAGATGGTATTAAGATAGAAGCTACTAATGTGATCTTGACCACACCACCAGCAGTCACACAAAAATTAGTTCCACATGCAGACCAAACTGCAATTGCAAAATGGAACAAACAAGCAATGCCTATTACAGCAGCCTGCCTAGATGTTGCGCTAAAAAAATTACCAAAACCAAAACACCAATTTATTTATGGGATTGATCAACCTGTTTTCTTGACCGATCAATCCAGATCTGGCAAACCTACTCCAGCATACTTAAGTGAGAATGGGGATCATAAAATTTCCCTACTCCGATACCAAGGATCACAAACAAATACAGAAGAAGATCGAAGACAACTGGAGCAAGTGTTGGACCTTGCTCAACCAGGATGGAGAGACGAGTTGACTTCCCACCAATACCTCCCTAAAATTACGGTAGCATATGACTTTCCTCATATTAACCGTACTATTCAACCTGGACCAGAAGTGCCTGAGATTAAAGGACTTTATGTTGCAGGAGACTGGGCTTCCCATGGGGAGATTCTGGTGGATGCATCTGTTGCCAGTGCGCGTCGTGCTGTAGAGCATTTGCTTCATACACAATTACTAATTGCCTAGGAAGGGGCACAACATGCCTACTGAATCCATTTATCATAAACTTCAACCTTTACTATTCTCTTTAGCCTATCGTATGTTAGGTAGTGTGATGGATGCAGAAGATATCGTCCAAGATTCGTTTATTGCTTTTTATCAATTACCCAACCGTGATACGATTGAGAATAAGAAAGCTTATTTGTGCAAAATCGTGACTAACCGCTGTCTTGATCTCATTCGTTCCTCTTCCAAGCAACGAGAATTATATGTTGGACCGTGGTTACCTGAACCATTGGTACAGTTGCAAGATGAATCCAATGATCCATCACAAACCTACTTACAACAAGAATCAATTTCAACTGCCTATTTGTTACTGCTACAGCAACTAAACGCTAACGAACGAGCAGTCTTTTTATTACGTGAAGTCTTCCAATATTCCTATGGAGAAATAGGAGATATGATTGGAAAAAGTAGTGCAAATTGTCGACAAATCTTTCATCGTGCAAAAAAAAGTATACATCACGAAGCAGACGATGAACTTACCATTTCACTTGCCGAGAATACAGTAAAAGACTTTATCGAATCGATGTTAAAGGGAAATGTAAATCACTTATTAGAACTATTGCATGATGATGTCGTGTTCTATTCTGATGGTGGTGGAAAAGTAACAGCAGCTAAGATTCCAATCATTGGGGCAGAAGCTGTTGCACAAATTCAACTCAACTTAGCAAACAAATATTCTGACCAATTCACTTACCAGTTTACCATAGTCAATGGTTGGCCTGGAGTTGTGATCCAGATGGACAACAATCAAAAATATGTGTACTCATTTGAATTAGAGTCAAATCGTATTAAAAATATATTTGCCGTTGCCAATCCTGATAAATTGAGACATTTATAATATATAATCGCAAAAAGTCATCTACGGTAAATGATATGCTCCCAAAAAAGTAGACAGATGAAATAATAAAAATCTGTTTCCTTTGATGGGGGCATTTCTTATGGCCAAAGTGAGTGAAAAAATATGAGCAAGCAGGAGAAGATGGTTTAAAAGATAAGAAAGGGAGGTTGAGGCATGTTACCATACGTCCCTGCCTAGACGAAACATCGATTCTTAAATGGGACCATGCACTTTTTCCTTCATCATGTGTAAAGTGAAATTCGCTGATTGCATCAACTGTCGGAGAGGAATACACTTTTATTTTAAATTTTGACGATGAAGTGTTGTTTAAGGAAATAAAGAACGATATTTTTCCAAACAGAGAGTACCTTATAGTTGTTGCTGGGCAATGGAATTCGTCGGGAACTTTTAATGTATTTTATACTAAGTTTTCGAGTAAAAAACAGTTAGCGATTATAAAACAGACCAGTTGAATCTTATTTTTCCATCATATAGGGTTCTTGGGAACCTGTTGACGAATGTATTTGGGATTTACAAAAGTGGAACTATCGTTTGTTTTTGTATACTCATCTGAAACCGTATTTGATTTACCAATCCTGGATATGCTTAATAGTTATTGGACTAAGCTAGGATTTCATCTTAGTCCACATTACATTACGTAATACATTTGCTGCTCATATAGTGATAAGAGATGCTTTTTCACTATACTTAAATGGGGTCCTACCAACAAAACGCGGAAAACATACGCTAAGCAAAATTCGACATGAATAAAGCCGATTTTTCCTACGCTAAGGAATCATCGGCCTTTATTTTATCGGATAAGGGGACGGAGTGAATTTAAACTTGCTACTTTGTTCATATCAAACGTGTATTCCCCAAGAAAATTAATATGTTCCCATCCCAGTGGGGAAATATGTTTTAGTAAGTCTTCTCGTAAAGCTCCTTTTTCTTTCAGCAATTTTACGGCTTCAGTAAGATATACAGTGTTCCATACGCTAATGGCGTTAATTAAAATGTTTAATGCACTGGCGCGTTGTAGCTGATCTTGCAATCCTCTTTCCCGTAATTCGCCTCGTTTCCCAAAGAATAAAGCTCTTGCAAGAGCGTTCATCGCTTCACCTTTATTTAATCCTCGTTGAATGCGACGACGTAGGGCTTCGTTAGATATGTAATCCAAAATAAAAATGGTCTTTTCAATTCTTCCCATTTCTCGTAAAGCAGTAGCTAATTTATTTTGTCTTGCATATGACCCTAATTTCCCCATAATAAGAGACCCGGAAACTTTTCCTTCTCTTATTGAATGGGCTAAACGAAGCACGTCATCAAAGTTTTCTTGAATAATCTTAGTATTAATTCGTCCCCGAAGTAAGTTTTCTAGTGTGGGAAATTCAGACGGCTTTTGAATCGTATAGAGTTTGGCATCTGCTAAATCACGAAGCCGAGGTGCAAAACGAAATCCCAATAGATGGCTTAGTCCAAAAACTTGATCAGTATAGCCAGCTGTATCAGTATAATGCTCCTCAATATTCAATTCTGTCTCATGATGAAGTAACCCATCGATAACATGTACAGCATCTCTTGCATTGGTATTAATGACTTTCGTATAAAAGGAAGAGAATTGATCACTAGTAAACCGATAAATAGTTGCTCCTTTCCCAGTACCGTAGTGGGGGTTTGATTCAGCATGCAGTGATGAAACACCAACTTGCACTCGCATTCCATCCGATGAGGATGTACTGCCATCTCCCCAATAAGAAGATAGAGCAAGCTTATGTTGAAAATTCACTAAAATTGCCTGTGCTCGATTCATAGCGTCATCATACAAACGCCATTGTGCAGCATTTGCCATTTGATGATAGGTAACTTCAGGCGTAGCATCTGCCATTTTTGTCAATCCGATATTAGTTCCCATTGCCATGAGTGCTGCCATAAGAACGACTTTTTCTTCTCCCCTTGGAGGACGATTTGTTGAAGCATGTATTAACATTTCGTCAAATCCTGTCCAATAGGCCACTTCCATTAATAAATCCGTAAGCTTAATTCTTGGCAACATATTATATAAGGATAGACTAAAATTTCGCGCCTCTTCTGGGGTATTCCGTTCTAAACGATCCACTCTAAGCCTATCTTTTTTAATATTTAATCCTTCAAGACTATCAAGATTATTTGAAACCCATGTTAGACGTTTAGCAAGAGCATCCCTTCTTTCTTCAAGATATTCCTCTGCAGATGACCGTATTGCTAGTCTTGTTTCTGTAAGATGAGTTGATGCCCACTCATCTTTAGAAACAAGATACTCCTCAAAGTCTTTATGGAGTCTACTTCCGATTACAGATACATCACCTGAACGAATATGATTTCTCAATTCATTTAGAGCAGCAATCTCATAATAATGTCGATTAATTGTTCCTTCCTCGTTATATACATGCTTTTTCCAGCGTTTTGGGACAAAATCTAGTGGGGCTCCTTCCGGAACTTTCCTTTATCCGGATTTATTCATTTGATTCAATGTTTTTAGTGCACGTAATAAAGGTTCAGCAGCCTGTGTAGAACGAAATTCAAGCGACTTAAGAAAAGTAGGGGTGTACTTTCTTAGATAAGAAAAACGATTTTCTAATAAGTCGAGATAGTCATAGTCCATCGGGCGTGCTAATTTTTTTGCTTCTTCAACGGAAGCAACGACTTGTTCCCATGGCATTACCTTTTCTATAGTACTAAACGGATCAAGCCCTTCATCCCGTGCTTGAATTAGCGCAGCACCTACATCGGCAAAATGAACGACTTTTTCATTAACAGCTTTCCCATTTTGTTTTTGCATTTCGTCTTGTGTTTTGCGGCCTTTCGACTGTAGAATCATCATTTGTCGATCATGAATTTCAATCGCTTGGTCAATTAAATCCTGACTAAGAGTCATAAGATATGCTACTAGAATGGCATATTTCTTGTTTTCTTTAAATCTTCGAAATGAATGGGGTTCATAACGTGCTCCAATACGGGATAATTGAAGTAACCGATTGGGATGAACTTCATGTTTACTTGTAGGAAGCTTCAAAGCCCGAATATATTCCAGACGTTCTATTACTTTCAAAAAGGCTTCTGGTGATGATTGGCCGGGAAGTTCTCTCAACCATGCTAATGGAGTTTTTTTATTCTCCACAAGAGGATCGATAAGTTTATCCAATTTATGTTTCTGCCACTGTGATAGAGTGGCAGTTAAAGATTTAAAGATCTTTTCTTCTGCCCTCCGACGAGTTTCCCATACAAGTCGCTCTATTGTAGTCATGCCAGGCAGGATTATTTTTCGATTCCTAAGTTCTTCTTGAACAGTTCGAAGTAGATACATAGAATTCCCATTTTGAAGAGCGTGTTTCAAAAGATATTGGGCTATTTCCCGATATTTACTTGTAGAAAAATTCTGATATCCATATACCTGTCGAATTTCTTCCATATGTTCATGCTTTGTTGGTTCTCGTTGGGCATATAAAGAAAAAGAATCAGGATTAGCATCTATTTGTCGCGCTATGTATTGAATTACATATTCCGGAATCGGCTCGACATCAGATAGGGACCATCCTGGATAACGCAAGACACATAATTGGACAGCAAATCCTAGACGATTATGATCTCTTCTATGGCGTTTAATAATTTCCAAGTCAAATTGTGAAAAAGTATAATAGGTTTCTAGTTCCTGTTCAGTCATATCAGTTGGTATTTGTACAAATTCTGCTCTTTGATCTGCTGTAAGTAGTTCTTTCCCTCTTGATGCCATTCCCTTCTCATCCTCACGTTAACAAAGACTTATTGCTTTTCAAGATACCTATAAACAGTTGTTCGGGAAACACCCCACCTTTGAGCGATATCCGTAATAGGAGTCCCATTTTCCACCAATGTCTTTAACATTTCTAATTCCTTCTTATCTAATTTCTCCGGTCTTCCTCCTAGTCGCCCTCTGGCTCTTGCTGCAGCACGGCCAGCTGCTGAACGTTCCTGAATAAGATTACGCTCAAATTCGGCAAAAGCTGCAAAAAGATGAAACATAAGTTGTCCCGTTGCACTAGCTTTGTCCATTGTGATGTTTTCCTGCAAGCTATGGAAACTAATGCCTCGATCATTAAGTTCATTCACAATTTCAATTAAATGTTGCATATTTCTACCTAATCGATCTAAGCGCCAAACTACTATCGTATCACCAGAGCGTACAAATCGAAGAGCTGCTTCTAATCCCTGTCTTTTGTCTCTGGCGCCACTAATTTTATCTGTAAATATTTCTTCACAACTATGTTCTCTAAGAGCATCCAATTGTAAATCTAGATTTTGAACACCTGTTGAAACACGGGCATATCCTACCTTCATTAATTTCTCCCCTTGATTTTTAATTTTTCTGTTTTATCGTAACATAACTTAATGTTAGGGGTAATATCTGAACATAGATTTATTTACAGAGTTTTTGAACACTTATAGCGTATAGAAAGCTAGAAAACTATTTAAATTTTTATGTGTTCAGAAATTGATGACTTTCTGGACAAATACTTTTGATATTCTAACCCTTTCGTTAGTTATAACCTTATAAAGAATTTTATGCCTGTCTATTGAAAAAAGGGGTTGTAAAAAATTATGTATCTACCTACCTGGTATCTTCAGAAACCTAAGTCTATTATTTATTTTTCTATTTCGAGTAAAAAATGATAAGAAAACAAAGAAATTTGTCGGTTGATTTATAACCATTTTATACCAAAATATTGATAAAATTGGTAGAGAAGTATATTAAGTATTTTAAATCTATTAGGTAGTGATAAAATGAAAAATTTTGTGAAAAAGCTTAGTATGTGTATTGCAATAACGGGATTGGTATTTAGTATTGGTGGGTTAAAGGAAACCAGTGCAATAACTATGTATGGGAAAATTAGTTATATGCCAGATTCTATGTTGGGCGATATAGGTCATGATGGTAAGGCAATGACTGTAAATGATGCTGCAGTTGATATCTCTAAATTTTATTCTATTCCAAAAGGTCGAGCAATGATTGCAACTAATCAAAGTAATGGTAAATCTGCTACTGTCTACAAATGGACTTCGGGTGATTTTGCCAAATATGGGGTAGTTTTAGATGTTTTTATACCAGTATTTAGAGATAAGTTAGGTGGAAGTACAACAGCAAGGTATATTAGTAACGGAAAAGTAATGTATTAATACAGAAAAAAAGTACATACTTTTAAAACAGCAACCTCATCTGAAGGAAAAATTAATAATTCGGATGAGGTTTTTTATTGAGGTGACTTTTATGAGAAAAATAATAAAATTTTCAATACTTCTTATTCCTATTTTTTTAATAACTATAATGATAATTAATATTACAAAAACTGAAAGAGTTACTTCTTTTATTGAAAATGAAGATAATCATTTATACATAAACTTTGTAGATAAGGAGTTAAATCAAATTTTTTATCAATATGATCTAAACAAAAAAATAAATAAAATATTACTTAAAGAAAAAATATCAGAGTATCCTACTGCAACATATTCTAAATCAAAAAATGAGGTATTTTTTACATATAAATCAAAAAATAAAACAGCTCAAGCTTTTAAAAAGAACCTTAATAATAATCAAACGACACAACTTACTAATGAATTTAGTCATGTTGACTTCTTAGAATTAGATGAAGAAGAGCAGCTTCTTTTTATGCGAGTGTTAATGTATGAAGGCGATCGTAACTTTCAATTATCTATTTTAGATTTAAAGGACCAAGAAGCTTATAAATGGGATAATACAGATGAGGACATATCAGTGCACTTGATGGATTATAATCCAAATAATAAACAGATACTGTTAGTAACAAATTCAGTAAAAAAAGAATATGAAAAAATTACACAAGCTAATAAAAAGGGGATTTCACCTGACCCACCTGTTTATACTTTATCTATCTATAATACTGATGGACAAAAAGTAAAAGATATAACAACTATTAATTCTTTCTTAACTGGTGCATCGTTATCTTCAGATGGGAAAGATGTTTTAATTAGTTATTTTAATAATCAGGAAGAATTAACGTCTAATATAGCCACAATTGATATAGCAACTCAAAAAGTAACATTACTCTTAAAGGATTCAAAAATCGGTATGAAGGAACCTGAATATAATAAAAATAAAAGTGGATTTTATTATTTAGCTGATCAGAATAAAGGAATAATGCTTAGTGATGAAAATCCCAATAAAGTAACTTTAAATTTCTACGATATAGTAACGAAAAAAAATTTTGAAGTTTGGTCTCAAGAAAATGGAGAAATTGTTAATTTCTTTGTAGAAAAGTAAAGTAATTTAGAGTAGGTAACACAAAAGCCGATAATTATTCCTTAGCGTAGGAAAATCGGCTTTATTCATGTTGAAATTTGCTTAGCGTATGTTTTCCGCGTTTTGTTGGTAGGACCCCTTAAATGAAAATTAAAAAGTTAAAAAAGAGAAAGTTGTTGTTCTACTTGATCATTATCTGAACCTAATTCCTGTTCCACAGTAACAATTTCACTCAGATTTTCTATTTTATTATTGGTGACCTTATATACACAGTCATTTCTATCCTGTTTTATTATCCCAAGAACACCACTTGAAACCAGAGACTCTAAATATGTTATAACTTGAAAATATATTTTTGGCCTACCAGTGGAATAAGCTTTATTAGAGCAACCATGGTTTTCAATTAAAAATTTTGACAATACTGTTGAGGAAATTTCGTTTTGGCCTTTTAGGTATTCATCTATATAAAATGGAATAGCATTGTATGACAAGCGATCACCTCCTTATTAGTTTATTTCTTAAAGTGTAAAGGATTTCTCTGTTTTATATGCTATGAGGGTGTAGAATTACACCTGATCTAGAGTAAGAGTTTGTATAAGATAAAGATCAAGATCATTCATTCAGTTTTGATCTTCTTTTCCCCAGTGCTTCTGCTGCTTTTTTGGCCTTTTCTTGGCTTGTATGAACATAAAGTAGTGCTGTTGTTTCTGAAGAATGACCTAATTGCTCCATAACAAATGATAAATCTTTTGTTTCATCCATTAAGTTAGTAGCATACGTATGCCTAAGCTTATGAGGAGACATGCTTACATTTCCGGTATTAAAAGCTTTAGTATACTTCCTAACTAAGTCTTGAATTGAACGAATAGAAAGAGGGGAGGAAGATCCCTTATATTTTGCTAGAAATAGATATTCATATTCAGCATCTGAACCACCATATCGTTCTTTCCTGACATTTAGATATTCTTTTATATCATCCATAACTTCTGAAAATACTTGTACGTTATCCGTTTTATCACCTTTGCGAATAACTCTAATTTGATTATCATTGAAGTTTAAATCCCTAATTCTTAAATCTGCAATCTCATTTACTCTAATTCCGCTACCGAGAAAAATGGAAAGTATGGCATAATCACGCTCTTTATCACGAAGAAAATAACTCTTTTGACGATCGGATAACCCATGTTCATACTCATTTTTTATAAAGTATAAGAAATCTATATCTTTATCTTCATGAAAGATGACATTTGAAAGCTTTCTGCTACGTTCATTTAAGCTTTCTTTTTGTTTTATTACCGGAATTTTCAACATTACATTTCGGTGAAACAATGGTTCACCTTTTTCATTTTCATATTGTGTTGTTAAATACTTAAATAAGGACCGTAAAGCAGACTTCTTACGATTAACACTAGATCGTTCACGCTTTTTCTCTTCATGTTCAGATACAACAATTTTTTCATTTGATACTTTATTAAAATAGGCTCTAGCAGCATCTAATGGAAGAGTATCTAAAACTTGATGGGGGATAGATTTTATTGAGTTTACATCTGCAAAACCTTGTTCTTTAAGCCAAGTAAAAAAATCTTTATAATCAATTAAATAATTTAAAAGGGTAGAGGAGGAGCGATGAATATCTTCCATAGCTAATGCGTAATCTCTAACGTACTCTGGCAGTTCATTTAATAATTCTTTATATTTTTTTTCATGTTTAATATGCTGTCTTGTTGAAGCCAAAGTAACACCCCTTAAATGTCGAATTTGGTCGAATTATGTGTATAATACAATTTTTACGAACAATTGTTTACATAATATTTTTATTGTTAATTAACGTAATAATATTGTTTTAGTATATTCCATAAAATCAATAAGATGAACCTCAACGATTTTTTGTAGTATAACTATATTTATCTCTTGATAATCATGAACAGCAATGTTTCTAAATCCAACCATATTTTTCATTTTTGTAGCCAGGGAAGAGGAGAGTATATCTGCCGTTTCCAATAAAGTAAAAGCTTCACGGCTACTTTGTGGTAAACCTAGTTTCTTTTCAGCTACAATATGCATCGCTAAATCAATACTTGCTTCACATGCACGCTGCAAATTAAGTACAATTGAGTCTTGCTTTGTAAAATTTTTAAGATTTTCTGGGTTATTATCATATTCCTCATGAACTCGTTTAACACATCGTTCAATAATGCTTATCTTATTTAAAATAACATCATTCTTCATTGAAAATAGACCCACTTTCCTGGACATTATCGATAATAAGTTTTCGTTCTTCATTCAATTTTGCATACATCTTAAGAGTCTTCATTTCATAATTCATACGTATTTTATCGTCTGGACAATATATGACTTTGCCTGTACTAACTATCTGTCCTTGAAATACTGTTGAAGCTTTTTTTAAATCAATTAAATCTACATCGATATTTATTATGGAAGCTAATTCTTGGGCCAATATAAAGATTTGGTATTCATCTAATGTTCGATCGGATAAATATGCTATATCGATATCGCTGCCTTTATTAGATGTTCCTTTAACGGTCGAACCAAATATGTAAATTAAATGTGGAGAAATTTTTTCTTTTAAGAAATTTATGATTTCAGTTTGCATTTTAATATCCAATGGAAAAACCTCCATAATTTGGCTTATTCTTATTATAGCAAACATTTGTTTTGTTATCTATATTTAATTATTCGTAAAACAGAGATTATACACGAAATTCAATTATGTTTTATTCTTCCCCTATTGCTTTTACGAGGATAGTCCGTCTTTTACAAATACCATTATGTATAGATTTTGCTTAATACATTAAATTAATTAAGCAAGCATCCATAATCTAATTCTTACAATCTTTTAAGGAGATGATTTGAATGGCACAAAATAATAACATCAAGCAATTAGTTGTTCCAGGTGCTAAACATGCTATTGAACAAATGAAATTTGAAGTTGCATAAAAGTTTGGTGTTAACCTTGGTGCTGAAACATCTTCAAGAGCTAATGGTTCTGTAGGTGGAGAAATTACTAAACGCCTAGTTGCTATGGCACAACAATCAATGGGTCGTTTATAAAAATTAACCTATTTAGGATGAGAAAAAAGTTCTCCTCCATTTTATGTTTTTTAGATAAACTCCTTCCTTTCAACCCTTACATTGTAATTCTTTTGCTATCATCATATTGAAAAATCCGTGACCAACTAAAGCTATCAAACGGTGCTCTTCAGCATTTTTAAACTCTTAAGCTATCTTAAATAGTATGATATTCACTTCCTGTATTATAGTTAAAAAGTTGAGTTATGGTATAATTTTCACAAAACCTTAGAGTTTTATGATTGAAGGAATAAAATGAATAATATATATATTAAATTTAAAATTTTCGAAGAAGAATTAGAAGAGTTAAAATTATTAAATAAAAGCTCTTTTGATAGGGATTACGGTCAATTATATGGGAATTTCACTATGGTTTTCAATGGAGTTGAATACCCATCGTATCCCTCATTAGATAGTTCTCTTGAAGAAACGAGATTGTATTCAGAGCCTATATTAACTCATTTAAATAATTTGATCGATGCAACCAATAGCCTTGAAACAGATAATTTTATTGCTATCCTTTCCCCATGTGATGTTGGTAATTGGCTTATTATTGAAAGAAAATTAAGTAAAATATCTTTTAGTCATGTAAAGTTGAAAGAGAGATATTACAATTCAAATTTTAACTTAAATAAAGCTAAATTTATTAACTCAAAAGAAGGTCTATTTAAAGATATTGAAATAGATTTTAATAATCTAAGAAAAGAAATTAAAACTAGTTGCTTAATACTTTTGGGACAAATAGAACAAATGAATAAGGATATTCTAGACTCAAAAAGTTTACAAAAAATAAAGTCATATATTAAAACTTAAATAACCCTTTACTTGTTTCACATGCACAATTGAGTCTTGCTGGTTATTTATTTAGACCAAGAGATAATTAAATTATACACGAAGTTTAGTTTTATGATTTACTCCTCCCTTTGAATGATCGCGTTACAATTTTGGTATATGATCAGTAGATAAAATAAAAAAAGCACTTGTTTTTGAACCAGTGCTCATATGGATTAATTTTCAATTCGCTTTTCAATGTTAAATAGTCGTTTGTCCATTTCTGTTAATCTATTGTTCAAGTAATCAACTTCAAAATCTGTTTTCTTTTTAGTCACTTTTAGCATCCCAACCACATCTTCAGTTTGGGAAGCTTCAATTCTATTTACGGTTTCTTCCACTCTTTTTAACCTTTCATTCATTTCAACTAATAAATCGAGAATTTGTTTTTCCATTCCATTCACCTACCATTTTTTATTATAAGCTATTTTATAATTCATTACTAACTTTTTACACGAAGTTTAGTTTAAAAATATTGGGGAGTTTCCTCCCTCTTTAAAGATTTTCATCATGAGCACCCATTGAACTGATCGCATAAACTAGACTAGTTCCAAATTGAATTTTTAAGCGAAAAATCGCGTCAGTATTATCACTCGCCCATGCTCTCTCCAAAGCTGTTCATTATTATATCCAACTAGAAAAGCATTACTAACTTAGTTTGTTAGAAATGGTTTGAAATTAAATCTTCACCACTTGCGCTTCTATTGTTGTAGTTCATTCACTTTACTAACTTCAACCTAGGGGAAACATTAATAACCGGAAACCTCTGATAGAGGAAATACGGAGCAGCAAATTAGCATTTCCTATAATCTGGTCGCTACTTTTCCCCTGATATACGAACGATGGTACTACCCCAGACACTATTCACTAAATCAGTATACGTAAGGAATAGAAACTAGTCCTTGTACTTCCAACTGACATGAGAATAATGATCCTGCCAACGGTTCTAATTTAAGCTTATCATTCCCTACCCCCTCACGCGCTGTGGTAATATAAAGCGTTCGCATGTCAGAACCACCAAATGTACAACTTGTCACATTTGAAACAGGTAAGGTAATTGATGCAACGATTTTACCCAGCCGTGGATCAACACAGATGACTCGATATCCTCCCCAGAGCGCTATCCATAACCGGTCGTTGATATCAATGGTCATTCCATCAGGGGATCCTTTAATATCCTTTAAATCAATTACGACACTCCCCTCTTTTAGCTCTGTTGTCTCTTTGGAAAATGGATAAGACATAATTTTATTCGTAGGTGTGTCAATGACGAATATCGTATCACCCGCTTGATTCCAGGCAAGCCCATTAGAGATGCTTAATCCTTCTTTTGCTTTTTTCATTTCTCCATTCGCATCTACAACGTATAAATTCGCCTTTCCTCTTGCTCCATCTTCACTCATTGTACCCACCCAAAACCGATTATATGGATCACATTTTCCATCATTAAAGCGCATGTTCTTTCCAAGATCATCTAATGAAATAAGCTCTTTGGATGCTTTGTTGGTTTCATCAAATAAAATTAACTGATTTCTTGTTGATAAAAGGAGCTTTGAATCTTTTGCTTTTACAACACTCGTAATGTTAGAGGAAAATTCAATATCATGTAAAGCTTGACTAGTAGGGTCATAGTTAATCAATTTATTGTTTAGAATATCTACACATAATAAACGATCTCGTTCCTCGTCCCATAACGGTCCTTCAAGTAACTGACCTGAGTATTTTCTTTCCACCTTTGCTTCCACTAAGCATACCCCTTCCACCTTTAATTAAAAATAAAGGAAAGTATCTATATTACCATTCAGCAATGCTACCGTCTTCATGTCTCCAGATAGGATTATGCCAATTGTGGCCTTTTTCAGCCATTTTTCGAACATGGCTCTCGTTAATTTCAATTCCTAATCCTGGACCATTAGGGATTTTAACATACCCTTGTTTATAGGCAAATACATCTGGATTGACGAGATAATCAAGCAAATCACTACCTTCATTGTAATGAATCCCAAGGCTTTGTTCCTGAATAACGGCATTGTGACACGTTGCATCGACTTGTAAACATGCAGCTAGCGCAATAGGTCCTAAAGGGCAATGTGGTGCAGCAGCAATATCGTACGCCTCTGCCATCGACAAAATCTTCTTCGTCTCTGTTATTCCTCCAGCATGGGACAAATCAGGTTGGATAATGTCAACATATCCACTTGCAAGGACAGACTTGTAATCCCATCTCGAATACATTCTTTCACCTGTTGCAATTGGAATACTTGTAATTTGAGTGATTTCCCGTAATGCCTCGATATTTTCACTAAGAACCGGTTCTTCTATAAACATTGGTTTAAATGGTTCTAGTTCTTTTGCAAGAACTTTTGTCATTGGTTTGTGTACTCGACCATGAAAATCAATGCCGATTCCTACATGATTGCCTACAGCAGATCGAACTTCTTGTACACGTTCTAGGGTAGCTTCAATTTTTGCGAACGAATCGATATAATGTAGCTCTTCTACTCCATTCATTTTAATAGCTTTAAATCCAGCATCTACAGCTTTTTTTGCGGCTTCCGCCGTTTCATTTGGTCGATCTCCGCCCACCCAAGAGTATACCTGAATAGAATTTCTACAGGCACCACCCATTAACTCATGAATAGGCGCATTATAATACTTTCCTTTTATATCCCAGAGGGCCTGATCGATTCCAGCAATGGCACTCATTAGAATAGGGCCACCCCGATAGAAACCACCCCGATACATCATGTTCCAATGATCTTCAATGAGTAACGGATTTTTTCCTTTGAGCAACTCCATCAATTCTTTAACAGCTACCTGTACAGTACGCGCTCTGCCTTCTACAACCGGCTCTCCCCACCCAATAAGACCTTCATCTGTTTCAATCTTTAAAAAGAGCCATCTCGGCGGTACTTGAAATAGCTCAAATCCAGTTATTTTCAATCAATATCACTCCTTTCCGTAAGAATGAACCAAGTCATAAAATCTCTTAGATTTTTGTTCTAACTGTCGCAAATAGTCTTCTGTTACAGCTTGTTTTGAATTAACCAAAGTGCTGCCTATTCCTACTCCAACTGCACCTGCATCAATAAAATCACGGACATTTTCTAGATTTACTCCTCCCGTAGGTAGCAACGGAATATGAGGTAGAGGCCCTTTGATATCTTTAATATAAGCTGTTCCAAACGAGGCCGGGAAAACCTTTATAATATCTCCCCCATGCTGATATGCCTGTAAAATTTCTGTTGGTGTAAATGCACCTGGTATACTTATCACACCGTATCGTTTTGTTAGTTGGATCGTATCCTTATTAACCGTTGGAGATAAAATAAAGGAAGCCCCTGCTGAAATGGCCATTCTCGCAGTCTCTGAATCGAGTACTGTGCCAGCACCTACTACAACCTGTCCTTTCCATTTCTCTGCAATTTGTTCAATTGCCCATAGTGCTTTCGGTGAGTTCATTGTAATTTCAATGGCAAAAATCCCACCTTTGTATAAGCTCTCAACTATAGGTAGGACATCTTCTGGATTTGCATTTCGAATAATAGCAATCAACTTGGATTCTAAAATGTTCTCTAGTGTATTCATTGTCTTTCCCTCCTTATTATCTAATGACATCTGTTTGCTTTTCTTGATTCATAAATTCCTTTAATTCCTTCTTATTAGGAAGTCCTTCTACATCTCCATTGACCGTCGTAACCATTGCACCAACGTTACACGCTTGTTCCACCGCAACACTCAAGGATTGGCTATGTAATAGACCAGATATAAATCCAGCTGCAAAACCATCACCCGCACCTACTGGATCCTTTACAATCACTGTTTTCACTGCATGAGCATACCCCGACTCTGTTTCACTTTGATAGTAGGCTCCCTTCTCACCCAGCTTTACAACAACCTTTTTTGCACCAAGAGATAGGATCTTTTGCGCAATCAGTACCTCGTCTTCTTCTTCAAATAAGAATGCTCCTTCCGTGATTCCTGGCAAAACAATGTCACTTAACGAGATCATTCGCAACAATGTGTCACGTGCTACTTGTTCTTCCCACAATTTTTTTCGGAGGTTCGGATCAAAGATAATGATTATTCCAGCCTGCTTTGCTTTCTCCATTAACGTGATTATCATAGATCGGCAGCTTTCACTTAGAGCAGGTGTAATACCAGTGACATACAGGTAATTAAACTGTTCCACGTATCCCATATTAATATCACTCATATCCATAAGACTAGCCGCCGAACCCTTCCGATAGTAATGCACGCGGGTCAAGTCGTCTTTTACTTTCTCTTTAAAAAATATACCCGTTTCTGCTTTTTCACTCAGCTTTACTTGAGAAACGTCAACACCCTCCCCACGCACAAACGATTGTATTTTATGTCCAAATTCATCATCGCCAAGCTTGCTTATCCATCCCGTCATATGACCTAGTCGAGCAAGACCTATTAACGTATTTGTTTCCGCCCCAGCAACACGTGCTCTGTAATTACTAGCATATCGCATCGGACCCTCTTCTTCGGGAGAAAAGACAACCATCGTTTCTCCAATTGAAAGTACATCCATGAATACCGCTCCTTTTCTTTGTTTTTGTTCCTTCTTTAAAAAACATCTGAGTGGTAAAGTCGTGAAGATAGACCGCCATCAAGAATTAGACTTTCACCAGTCATCATCACAGAATCATCGGAAGCTAAATATAATGCCAATTTGGCTACATCTTCTGGGAAGCTAATTCTTTTTGTTGCGTGTAAGGATAAAACCTCTTTCTCCACTTGTTCTGATTGATTCATAGACTCTAGCCAATCGCGATAATGAGGAGTGTCAGTAAAACCTGGACAAATGGCGTTAACGCGAATATTGTCTTTACCTAAACTTTGAGCCATACTTCTCGTCATGGCGTTGACTCCGCCTTTTGCTGCAGCGTATATCTCTGTATTCGGCAAAGTTGCTATGGCATGGTTCGAAGAAATGTTAATGATGGATCCTTTCTTTTGTTTTATCATTTCAGCAACAACATACTTTGCGCATAAGAACGTGCCACGTAAATCAATGTTGATTACCTTTTCCCAATCCTCGATTGTTGTCTCCATCATCGGTTTGAATATTGTAATACCTGCGTTGTTAATCAACGTATCAATCTTTCCGTAACGCTCGATAGTTTTCCTTACCATCCCCTGAATACTAGTTTCTATTGAAACATCCGTTTCAATGAAGTAGGCTTCCCCGCCATCTTCTAAAATTTCATGTTCTGTTCGTATTCCCTCCTCGGCACCCCGTGTGGCAATTACGACAGAGGCCCCTTTACTAGCAAAATATTTGGCAATCCCTTTACCAATTCCTTTTCCTGCACCCGTTACAATTACTACTTGTCCATTCACTTCACTCAACTTGATTCACTCCTTCTTACTTAGTAGCATTTTTCTGTCTAATTAAGATATCAGCCATTTTATAGACCTTTCCATTTACATTGCATTCGATTATTGGCCAATTGTCTGTCCTCGTTAATAATTGAATTCCATTCTCCTTTACAAGAATCGTCTCTTCACTTTTTATCCCTACAAACGATGGGTTCCAAGCAAAGGCTTGATTTTTAATGACATTCCCTTCTGTCTTTAGCGTGACAATTTCCTCTCTACACGCATACCCCGTTGTTCCCCCTTGATGATGAAGACGCCAATCATATCCGTATCCCTCTCGTTCATAAAATGAGATTGCTTTCGCCAATATTTCTTTATAAGGTACACCTACCCTTGTCTCAGCAATCATTTCTGCATGAATACTTGCTAACGTGTTGATTCTATCTCGTTTAGCTTGAGATATTTCACCGAAATGTACAAATCTTGTTAGACTGACATTCAATCCATGTCGCTCAGCACCAATTACAATCATTAAAACCTGCTTAAGCTTGTTCTCAGTAGGAATAGGATGCTTATACTGTTCAATACGCTCATCTGCTGCTACAAGTAAACATACAGGATTGATCCCTTTGCTTATACACTTGCTTGCAACCAAACTAGCAATCTTGTTTTCACTCATGCCTGGCTCACAAGTTAGACACACATGCTCAACAAGGGTAGCCGTGTCTTGGCCAAGAGAATAGTAGGAGTTCATTTCGTCCTCAGATAAGCTAGCACGTACCTGTTGTATCTGTTTAAAGACGTTCACGGTGCCAGCTCTCCCATCATCACTCCCAACCCTTCCTTCAAAGAAAGACGCTGTAAATGTATCGAGGTCTTCAAACCATGGACATGCAACAATCTCGATCTCTTTGTTAAAAATCTCTTCAGCCTCCAAACGAGGCTTTTCATTCATGGTTGTTATACATTTGATAGAGTGTTTCGTAACGTAGAGATATGCGATTCCCACTTCTGTTGTTTGCAATACGTGGTTGTATCTACCTCCTGTAAACCATGAAAAACAATCTCTTCGTACAAGTAATAATCCATCTAAGTTTTCTTCCTGCATCAAAGAATGAATTTTCTCTTTAGGACTCATCATGATTTTCTCCTTCCACTTATATTGATAGCGTTGGTAGGCTGAACTCTTTTTCAACAATAAGAGAAGCAGCTCCTACCGCATAAAGATCTTCTCCTAATAAGGAAGTGAAAATAGGTGTTTGTTTTGCCTCATCTCCCATTGCTTTCAAACTAATCACTTCTTTAATAATAGGAAGTAGTACAGGAGCAATCTTTACGAGTCCTCCTCCTATAACAATGAACCGTGGACCAAATAAATTAATAAGGATGGTAAATCCTAGTCCAAAATTACGTCCAGCTTGTTTTGCCACATCTACAGCTAACGGATCACCTTGATGAACGGCTTGATAAAAATCTTCAATTGTGATCTTATCTATATCTTCCTCTCGCTCAGTTAAACTGCTTCGTTCTCCAAGCTTCAATCTTCTTTTTATTCCTTTTAAAATAGCAGGCTCAGAAGTTAGGATTTCTAAGCATCCATAATTCCCGCAGGTACACCTTGGACCATCTGGATCAATCGTAATATGACCAATTTGACCAGAGACATGATGGACCCCTTTAAACATAGTGCCGTTATTAATGACACTCGCACCTATCCCATAATCCATTAGGACAGAAATGAAGTTGTCCTCATCACGACCGTGCCCGAACCACACCTCCGCTAATGCGGAACTGTTACAGTCGTTTTCAACTTCGACAGGAAGCTTCGTTAAATCTTCAAATATTCCTTTAATATCGACATTCTTCCAACCTAAGTTCGGGGCATATAAGCCAACGCCCTTAGTCGAATCAACTAATCCATGCATTCCGACTCCTAATCCAATCACTTCTTTGCCTAATCCTACATAATGATTGGACATACTTGTTACAAGGCTAGCGATGTTTTTAATAACTTCACATGGATCCTTACTTGTATTTACGGCTATCTCGGATCTTTTAAGTATTTCTGCCTTTAGATTACAAATAATTATTTTTGTTGCATAAGCTCCAATTTCAACACCGATGATCAATTTTTTATGTGGGTTAACTTCTAATGGTCTAGGTGTCCTTCCTCTAACCTTTGTTTCTGCAACCAATTCCTGAATCCATCCTTCATCAATGAGTTGTGCGACAATTTCAGAAACAGATGGGCGCGATAAATTGATACTATTTGCTATGTCTACCCTTGAAATTGGACCGTCTCTTTGAATGGTCTTTAAGACAAGCTTTTTATTATAATCTTTCATTAAATCAATATTAATTCTCCCGGATTGTCCCATAAATAACCTCCACACTCCTTATTAAATTATTACAAATAACTATTAAAAGAAAAACTATTCAAAAAAATGCTTGAAAAATCATTTATAAGGGCTTACATTTATATTAAACCAGATGAGTTAACGCATTTCAATAGTTATTTGGTTATTACTAATAACTAAATAACTTTATAATTTATGGTTGACTCTAAAATGAATAGGAGCTGTTAAAAAATGTCTTTATATTCTCATTCTAACAAAATGCAAGGAGTACGTTTACCTGGACAAGATAAGGTGAATCTAGAAGAATTCCCAATTCCCGTACCCGAACACGGCCAAGTTCTCTTAAAAATGAAAGCCTCAGGTCTCTGTGGAAGCGATTTAAAATACATCTATCATGAACACACAGGAACTGGAGGAGCAAGCTACAACGATGTCATTGCTGGTCATGAACCTTCTGGCCAAATTGTTCAAGTAGGACCTGGCGTCACACATTTTAAAGAAGGTGATAGAGTTGTTGTTTACCACATTGCAGGGTGTGGACACTGTGATGAATGTCGCAAAGGGTATATGATCGGGTGTACATCACCTGAACGGCAAGCATACGGTTGGCAAAGAGATGGTGGGCATGCGGAATACTTATTAGCCGATGCAAGTACACTTCTACACTTACCGGAAAATTTATCCTATATAGATGGTGCGATGATTGCCTGTGGTTTCGGAACAGCTTATCAAGGTATTTTACGGGCAGATTTATCAGCTAGAGACAGACTGCTTGTAGTTGGCTTAGGCCCAGTAGGTCAAGCTGTTACAATGCTAGCAGCAGCATTAGGCGTCGAGGTCATTGGAGTCGACATGGTTGAAGAGCGCATGGAAATGGCGAGGAAAGTTGGGGCTAAACATACGATAAAAGCAGGAGAAGACGCTCATAATAAAATTCGAGAATTAACAGGTGGAAAAGGAGTAGAAGTAGCAATTGATTGTTCTGGAAGTAATCCTGGACGACACCTTTGTCTTGAATCTGCCAGAGAATGGGCTCGAGTCGTTTATATCGGAGAAGGTGGTCATGTTACGTTTGAAACAAGTCCTCTACTTCTTCACAAACAAATCACGTTGCACGGCTCTTGGGTATGTAGCCTTGACGGCATGCAAAAAGTAATTGATTTCCTATCGGCTAAAAATTTGCATCCTGAGGATATTATTACACACACTTACCCTCTATCGGAAGCAAATCGCGCCTATGAAGTCTTTGCTTCAGGAAAAACAGGAAAAGTTTGTTTAACGATGTAACTTACGGGTTGCGATGTTAGGAACGGACTCATTTTATACTCCGTTCCTAACTATAATTATTCTTTAAAAAAGGGGTTACATATTATGAAAATGATATCTATTAACAGTCACGTTCCCTCATCCACCAATAGTCATGTTCCTTTTCTTGAAAAGATTGGAATACCAAAGGCACTATTCTGGGGTTATATCGCGGTTCTAGTCTTTATGATCGGAGACGGTGTCGAATCAAATTATTTGTCTCCTTATCTATCAGGAAATGGTTTTACTCTTAACGATGCTGCATCAATTATTTCCTTTTATGGAATTACAGTTACTATCGGATCTTGGCTTGCAGGTTCCTTATCAACTTTGTTAGGTCCTCGTAAGGTTATGATAGCAGGTGGATTAATTTGGATTATCTTTGAACTAGGCTTTCTTTTAATCGCCCTTCCGCAAGAAAGTTTCATCTGGGCATCAATTTTTTATGGGATAAGAGGTATTGCTTACCCAATGTTCGCATATTCATTCCTTGTTTGGATTCAATCAACAACCAAGCCCGAGTTAAAAGGAGCTGCAACTGGCTGGTTCTTCTTTGCTTTTACTGGAGGATTACCAACGTTAGGATCTGCCGTAGCCATCGTTTCCATACAATACGTTGGTGAATATAACACCTTCTGGGTTTCTCTCATTCTTGTTATTATCGGTTTACTCGTAGCTATCTTTGCAATAAAGGAAACTCGTGGTCGTAAACCGTTTATTGATATTAAACAAGAAAATACAACCGCAACAAAAGTTTTATTAAGTGGGATTGATATTTTATATCGTAATCCTCGCGTTACGGTTGCAGGCATTGTTCGAGTGATTAATACAACACCATACTTTGGATTCTTTGTCTTTCTTCCTTTTTATTTCACAGAAGAAATTGGTTTTACACAAAGTCAATATTTGTCTCTTATTACAATAATGGGTTTAATTGGTATGAGTTTTAATCCCATTATCGGAAAAGTAAGCGACAGTTGGGGTTGGAGAAAAACATTAACCTTCTTTGGAGGAATCGGTTCGGCAATAACCACTTTGCTTCTGTATTTTGTTCCTCAACTAACAGGCGATAACTTTTTTATAGCTGTAGTTGTCGCAACACTCTACGGAATCACTTTATGTGGGTATATCCCTGTAGCTGCATTGATTTCGTCTGTTGCAGATGAGAAAGACAAGGGCAACTCCCTTGCCATTTATTGCTTAGCAGCCGGTCTATCCACTTTTATCGGACCCGTTGTCTATCGCTTACTAAATGGTGTCCTTGGAGTGGAAGGAATTATCTTTATTTATGCAGGGATGTATGTTGTAAGCGCTCTATTGTCTTGGTTCTTCCTGAAAACAAACGACGACCCAGGAGAAAACAAGAGAGTGAAAGTGAAAGCTTAGAAATATGAGCTCCGATGCTGTTGGGAATGATCATTCTCCCAACAGCATTTTCTCTAAACTACATTAAGAAACTGTATCATCAATAAAATTTCACATAGTATGGATATAATTTTTCTTTTATTTTTTTATTGTCCATTTATCCGAAACATTCTACATTTATATCCAACTGGATAAGCTATTATCTTAATTTGAGTA
This sequence comes from Bacillus sp. SA1-12, assembly GCF_000981385.1. Lineage (GTDB taxonomy): Bacteria > Bacillota > Bacilli > Bacillales > Bacillaceae > Metabacillus. The sequence goes on along the minus strand of NZ_LATZ01000008.1, from coordinate 144,244 downwards.
ATGCGAAATTAGATCTTCAACACTCGCGCCCGATTGTTGAATACACCTTGCTAATGCACAGTATCGTTGTACTGCGCAGCTGGAAAGTTGTTCTTCTTAAAGATAAGCGCCCTACAGATCAAAAAGAGATAGTGGGTATCCTTTACATCTTCCTTGCAAATTTCACTAACTAGCTGCCATAACGCGTTGTTTTCTTTATTTTTCGGTCCAAGCCTATTACAATTTTCATATTGAGGCTTTGAATTCATTTATTTTTGCATTAAACCCTAATAAATTTTTCAGAGGTAACTAATTATTATGTCGTTTGTTAACTTCAATCATAATGAACTCCGGCAAATAGCTGGGAGTACATCCTTTTGCTACTATTTCATCTTTGTAAAGACCTGTTTTCTCACCAAGTTTAATACAACGTGCACGATTCTTTTCATCATAAACGCCTATCCAGCCTGCGGTGAAATTCATAGCCCATTGAACTTCCGGTTCTTCCTGCGTAATATTAGCTTCTAATGCAGATAGCAAGTCTGCTGTGTTATCAGGAGGTGTTTGTCCAGTCCATCTCAATCGCCCTTGATAATACCAGAAAGCTCGCCTTTGAAGAGCAGAAGGACTATTTTCCCATGACTCCATCAATGCAATTTTCTTCTTGTCTTTGGTGAGCTGATTAGCCATTAACCAATCCATTAAGTTATTTCGCTCATCAAAAGTGTGAGTCTGCATATCCTTATCAAGCTTATTTAGCACATCTTGTGAAAGAAGTTTTTTGTCCATAATTAAGATTGCTAATAGTCTGGGCAAAAACTCTTCGGTTGACCAAAGTTCCATAGCTAGTTCGTGATCTTTTTTAATATCCTTCGCGATTTTTCGTAAGTCGCCTAGCTTAGTTTTACTATTGATCTGAGGTAGAATGTTTTCTGCTTTTGAAGAGCGTTTTATTTCTGTATCTTTTTTTTCATCCATTTTATACAACTCCTTTATTAAAGCACTGTTTCATAATATGTCCTTGACGGGATATATCAAGAACTTAATTTCGTTATAAGCTTATTGCAGTGGTGTGCCTCCAAAGTTTACCTTTTTTAATATTGTAGCATATATAGTATTAAAGCTTTCTCCACCTATAATAGAAGAGCAACCATCTTTAATATATTAATAACATTTACTTCCTTTTAATTGGATACGAAAAGAGCATTCCTTTTTAAAGAAACGCACCCAATAGTTTAAGTACATTTCTTCACAAACTTACACCAATACTCATACGAAAAAGAAGGGACAGTCAACTGACGTTCTCTTTTTTAATTAACCTTAATATTGTTTTTTGGGTTTGACTATTTTTCCTCCTTCAGATTCGTATATCATTATTGTTTTACCTATTTCAGAATTATGATAATACTCTACTTGACAATAGTAGTTACCTTCTTGTTCCACACTATATCCTTGTCGATAAAAAGAAATATTCTTTTCGTCAAAGTAAACCTGTAAGCCGCCACCTCTAGCATTATCGTATATATAGATTTCACAATCCCCTTTATATTCATCAGTTTGATTTAATATAACTGCTGGTAAAAATCGTACAGTATATAAAAACAGAATAAATGATAAAAGTGAAAAGGCAATAACAATAAACTTATCTTTCATTGGCATTACGTAGGTATTGCCAGATTTCTTTTTCTTTATTGCATAATAGCGAATAGAAAAAATTGAACCTACTAACATAAGAACAGATAATAATAGCATAAAGTAATATTCGAACAATTTACCTATTCCTTTCCTAATCTTATGTATTTTCTCTTTAGTTCTAAACATAAATTCTTACATTATTCTGCCCGTTAATTAACAACAATAAAAAAAGAGAAACTCATTTATTGAACTTCCCCTTCTATACTTTCACAATCATTTAACATTAAATTTTATACTATATAAACGCATTGCCTCTAAGCTTCCTTCATATTCAAAAATTCCCTTTTCGATTAATTTTCTAACCCTATATTCCAAAAAACCGTCACCGATATATTGAAAAATATGCCCATACACTTCACCGACTAATCTTGCACACATAATAAACCCTTTTTTCTTCCCTATTAGCTTTTTAGCTTTTTCAATTATAAAATCATCGTAATAGTCTTCCGAGACAACTTTTATTTCTCCGTTTTCCCATATTCTTAATGTACCAGCATTATTTGAGAGATCTAACCACTCTTTTTCAAAATGTTTACGATCAATGTCCGATAAAATCTGCTTATTTTCTTGGCTATATTTATAAATTGCTTGTAATTCTTTTAAAATTATTTCACCCGAAAAAAAGGGTACATATTTCTTAGCCTTTTTTTCAAACATTCTCCTGTACAATGCTGCGGTATTAATGATACAAATATTATTCTTTCGTTCCCGTAACAAATACAGTGTAAAAAGAAGTGCTGTTTGTTCATTTGCATTTTCTGATACCCATATGTAAATTGGAAGATTATCAGGAATTGATAATACTTGAGAAATGACTTTTGGTAAACTTTCTTTATAAAATTCAATTTCATATTCATTAGATAAGTTGTTTTTTAACCAATCAAATCTATCTGTTTGGCCCATTTCAGTATCTAAACTGTATATAGGAGCAATAGAGAAATTTTCGTGGAAAGCTATAATAAACTCTTCTTCAAGGATGTTTAATTCTTTTAATGGTTGTCTTAAATATGGGTATCCAAATTGTATATGAATTTTTTTGTAATTACTTTTTCCAAATGGGTCTGGGTCTGTAACTTTTGGATAGAGAATTTCATTAAAAATTTCTTTAAGATCTTTTTCAAACTTAACTAAAGAATTCTCTTTATCCTCCAACAATGCAATCCTGTAAAGGATAAATTGCAAGTATGACCTTACTTCCTGTTCTGGCAAGTCCTTTACTTTATTCTTTATATCGAGAATATCCACCTAAAAACTCCTTCTATAATCAATTAAAAGTATTAATCATAATAAAAACGTTCTTTTTGAAGTTATTTCGTCCAAATACTCAACTGGGAACGAACAGCGACCCTTTTTTCTACTCTTGCACCCGTTACTTAAATAATGTTTGAATCAAAGTAACTCCAAAAATAATAATAATTATAATTAGGTGAAGCCATACGAAAAACTTAAGCATAAATATTGCAAATGGTTTTTTTCTGAAACACTGAAATAAAAAATCAAAAAGTAAAACAAGACCGACAAATATACTCTGGAATAAAAAAGAAATCCTGTTCCATAATCGGTGTAATATAGATAAAGTGTAACCAAAACTGATATTACAAATAAAATTTTATATTTTGAAAATTCTTTCATTGAGTGTCTCTCATTAAGGAACCTCTTTTCAATCATCGACTACCATAATTGATTTTATCTTTTTTAATTTTATTGAAGTCATATCTTTAGTCTTTTTTTCTTGTTTACCATATAGATTGGACGCATCGTACACATACATTCTGTCTTTGTCTAAAAAAAGGTAAATTACGTTCGTTAGTTTCTCTCCACTTTTCAAAACAACAGAAATGTTTTGTCCTTCATTTAAATTTTTTAATCTTGGATACTTTTCTAACGTTTGTTTCCTCTCGTAATACTGAATTTTCTTAGTTAGAAAACTATCGGATATAATTAGTATAAGTGCAATAACTACCACGAACCACCAACTGAAACTTCTCCAATATGTAGTCACTAAAATATAACTACCCATATATACTACAAGTTTTAATATCCAAAAAAGGCCTTTCATAGTAGCCCTTCCTTATAAATTCTTAGTTGGTATTGTTCCCAATTAGAAAAGTGTTATTAAACTAAACTGCCTTGTACAATAAGAAAAAGGATCGACGCAGCGATCCCCATCTTTAACTCTAGCACCTGTTAGTTTAATAACTTACCATCAGCTTTTATCGAGTTTGCAATTTTTACTATTTCTGATTTAGCCAATTCATTTTCACTTTTATACTCAATTGCTAATTCTAACTCTTCTTTCTCCACTTCCCAATACCAGTATTGTTTACCATTTTTTTCGTGATAATAGTATTTTGTCCCTTTAATAAGGGCTTCTTTATCCCACTTAGGATCATCATACCAACTTACATAATCAGTAGCTGTTACCACAAGTTCGGCTTCCGTTGATAAGTAATGTATCTTTAGTTTATGGCAATTTTTACCGCATGAAGTACTAGTCATATAACTTTCACTATATTCAAAAGGTATATAACTAGGTTCAGCTTTTATTCCTACCCAAAAGGGTGCCCAACTTATCGGCATTCTTAATGAGGGAGTATAAAACATAACAAAAAATAACACAAATACTCCAACAATTAGTAGGGTCCTCAATACTTTTCCCTTAATAATTCGTTGATGTTTCAAAGTTTGTCCTCCGTATTTAACTATAAATAATCATATAAAATAGTTGATAAAAAGAATCGAATTCTTATTGTTTCTTTTTTCTTTTTCTGCGAACAATATAAATAATTATGAAAATTGGAAGGATGTAGATAACAAATATTACCCCAAAAAGCCAGGTTACACTCAAGAAAAACTCACCATTGCTACAACCTGAAGTTCCGCAAAGTGTGGCTCTAAATCCTTTTTCAGATGCATTAATATAAAAACTAAGGAGTCCAAAGTATCCAAAACCAACAGCGAAAAATAACCAAAATGCTCCTATAAAGATGCTCGCCATTACTACATTGTATATTTTTCTTAACACTCTATCGACCCCACGATGCGATTAAAAATTGAAATTAATCCTTATAATAGAAATTGCCTTTCTATATCTTAACTATATATTCTGTAATATGATTTTTACTATGACTAAATTGTGGGATTTCATTATTGAGCTAAGGAAGGCTTTTGCAGCACTAAATCTCCTGTAATATACGGACATGCCAAAAAAGCTAAGTGACAACCTAATTGAAAGTTGACACTTAGCTTTTATTTGTCCTCAAAACATTAGTGTAGAAAAATGATTAAGCTATTAAAAAATACACATGGAATGTTATTTACTATATTTCAAGAATGGCCCCTCAAATGGCCAATTTCTTGAGTGTTTTTTCGTATTCTTGGGTTGTACAATGTCTTCTGGTATTTCTGTAATAATTGAATGGAGATCCTGATAATCTTGGTCTATATTTTCAATATAAAACAAACCATTATCAGTTTGTTTAGCTCTATTGACAAAATCCGGCCATAAATCGGTATAGGGCTTTCCTAAAATTGCAGCATTTCCTAACTTTTTAGGTAGGCCTCTCCACCACCAAGCAGATACGGGACTCCATCCCCTTCTAATTTCACCGTAGAAGGAATTTAGCACCTCAGAGGTCTTCAGCCAAAATCGCTTTATTTCTAATGGCCATCCCGGTTGATTCATCACATCTTCCAAAAAGTCGATCGAGATATAACATGATCTAAATCCTTCACGTGTAGGGCCTACCTTATCTGGAATCCCAATATGTACATCAGTGAAAGGTTTACTTGGATACCAAACTACCCCTTCATGTAAATTTTTTAATATAAACTCAATAAAATGGCCTTTTCCCTTATCCGATAGTTTAAATTGTGGAGGCTCATAAAGTCCGTATCTTCTAGGCATAGCTTCCGGCATAATAGATTCAATTAAATCTAAAAGTGCTTCAAATCCAGTATTTTTAAACGTATCATCATCGATGAACCACCATGTCATTTGAAGAAAGCTTGGGTCTTCTTTTACCAAGACATTTTCCAGTCTTTTTACACCAGATGGGGATGAGATTGTACCCTCCTGTTGATCAAATATTATTCCATGGGAAGATTGAGCTAGAATTTTAGATATCTTCTTTAATATTTGAAAAGCTCGTTTTGGTGCCCCCATAGGTTCTAAAATAATCTCTGTAAAATACCTGATTCCAGGTAATTGCCCCATTACTTGTTCTGGAATATCTTCTTCCATTACTTCATAAGGATTACTCACCATAATCTGCCAATTCCGACCATCATAGGTGAATCCATTATTTTGCCACTTAATCTCCTCTTGTTTAAAAAAATTATTCTCAAATGAAGTTTTATTTATAGACCATATACTAATATCGTAGCTCATTTCTTCATCCCTTTAACTAAAGGTTAAGCATCACCATTTATTATTAAGAAATGGTGTAAATTCTATTCAATTAGGTAACAGTACGCTAACGGGCCAGGATAGTTTAATAACACCTATTTAATGGGGGACAATACCAACTAAGAATATATAAGCAAGAAGGGGTACTATGAAAAATCTTTTTTAGTTATTAAAACTTACAATATATTTGGGAAGTTATATTTTGGTACTACATATTGGAGAAATTATGGTTGGTGGTTCTTGGTGATAATTGCAATTATACTAGTCATATCTGATATTTTACTTACTAAGAAAATTGAGTATTACGGTAGGAAACACAAACCTTAAAAAAATATCCAAGATTAAAGAATATAAATGAGGGAGATAGCCTTTCAATTTTTCTTAAAAACGGTGAGAAACTACCGAACGTAATTTATCTTTTTTTAATGAAGACAGAATATATGTGTACGATGGTTCAAGTTTATATAGAAAACAAGAAACAAGAAAAAAGACCAAAGATATGAGTTCAATAAAAATTAAAAAGATAAAATCAATAAAAGTTATCGACGAATAATTTAATTTTTATCTGAACTACCATGAAATTTAATCCTTACTATACTTCTTTAACTGATATTGTTGGTTGAGCTTCCTTAATGCATTCTATAACCGAGCTTCGTAAAGTTGTTTTTGGAATAATGAATTTGAGTATTTTTCCGTTTGTCAAAATAAATGAAATGGTTCCATTATCATGAAAACCCGTATGTAAAGTTCCCTTTTGATTTATTACGATTTCCTTTATATCGGTGATGTTAATAGAAAAGTTATGCTTTTTTTGAAGCAAGTCAGATACTTGACCACTATTTACTTTTTCATCATACTCAATTTCCAAATCAGCTTGCTTCTGCTCCACTTTTTTAAACCAAAACCAAAATAAAAATTCAAGGATATCGGGAAGCTGTTTGTCGTATGCATAACGGTTATGGAATTGACCACCAATTTTAATAAAATAGAAAGAGTTATTCGTAACATAAACTTTATAAAAAATATCCGATTTAGTTGCCCTCGGTTTAATGACATTAAAACTTTTGCCCATATAATATATACACCTACATGTTTTTTATTAAGTATCTTTCCCCTTTTTTGTATTTATTACTTTTTCCAAACCAATAAGGTTTCAATCCATGTCCACTAACCAATGCAATAATAATAGCTGAAACCAACACTTTAATAAAAAACATCTAACTCATCTCACCTTTCTCTTCTTCTCTCAACTTAACTCATCTCAAATTATAATATTCAATAAAATGTCCTAAATACCTTCTTTAACTATCCTCCCTCAATAAAGAAAGGAAAAACTCCCGATTTCTCCATTTTTCTTAGATTTTCATAGTAGTTTACCTTGCGGTAATTGCTCAATAGTTGGGTGTATATTACTGAAAAGGATAAATCTGGACCCGTTGAGAAAAAAGACTTATAGCCCACCAACCAATTACTTACAGAAATTGGTGAATGAGTTAAAATATGATCGCACTGGTAGATCTCCACATTTCTCATGGAGGTCTACCCTCCCATGCCTCACAGAGTCTTCACTCTCAAATTCCTTCGTCCAACCTTTCCATGAGGTGGATGTCAGCCATGCTGCCCCACAGGGTCCTATGCCCGTAATTTAGTTACTTTGCCGACTAATCCGTGCTTCAAATGTACCCAAATCTTTAAAATTGCAGCTACTATTGAATCTAATCTAAAACAAAATCAAGCGGCCATTTCTACCTTCTTTTCTACTGAAAAGTGAGGAATATCCTTTAACATCTTTTCTTCCTTAAATTCATATTGCTTTTTACCTATGCTGAAGAAAATACGGATCAGTTTATTACATAAAGCGATAATAGATTGCATTTTCTTTAATGAATTATCAGAACGTTGAGTATAGTAAGCATGTAATGCTTTAAAAGCTGAATTTTTTGCGACTAGAATCATACAAACTCTAAACAACAGAGCCCTTAATTTCTTCCGGCCCCTCTTTGTAATTGTCGTTTTTCCTTTGTGCTTACCTGATGTATTTTCTTTTAAACTTAAGCCAGCCAGCTTAATAATTTTCGGGGATGAGTATAATCATTTAGGTCACCTACTTCCGCAAAGAAACCGGCAACCGTATCCCTTCCAACAACTTTAATGGCCAACATTTGTGGTACACCTGGTATATCATCAAGTAAAATATCTATTTTGGCATCTAATTCTTTGAATTTAATCTAGATTAATTCATATTTATCAAGTAACGTTTTCAGCTCTAGTTTAGCCATATCAGACCCTTGTCGAAGTCCGATGGACTTACCGGCTGCTTGTTTTAACTCTCTAATCTTATTTAGTCCCACACTTCGAGTTACTGCTCTTCTTAGGTGGATAAGCAGTTCATGTTCAGAGTATTTTATTATTTCATGCGGTAAAGCATATAGTTTTAAGAATTGTAATGCCGCCTTGCCTTCCCACTTTTTAAAGACTGTAAGAAATTCTGGAAAGTACCGGTCAATCCAGTTATGAACCTGGCCTTGTACCGTCTGGAGGTCATCCGTTAAAAGATCGCGTATTTTCTTAGCCACCCGGAGTTCGGCATAAACTCCTTGTGGTATTGTAGGTTCGGCATATCTTCCGTCCTTGACAAGCTGGGCAATTACTTTGGCATCTTTCACATCATTTTGAGTTGGTGAATTATCATCAAGTTCCTTGCTTTTCTTAACGTGCAAGGGATTAACAGCTACAAACTTAATCTCATTTTCTTTCAAAACGTGAGCTAAGTTGAACCAATAATGGCCTGTCGGTTCCATCCCAACTACTACTTTATCCATGCTTTGTTCTTTCTTTATATCTGAAATCCACTTAATAAAATGTTGAAATCCCTCTTTTGTGTTTTCAAAATAACAAGGTGATCCAAACTCCATTCCTCTAAAGTCCTGGGCACGTGCCACATGCTTGAACTTTGCGATGTCGACCCCTATAATTAGAGTTTGAGAAGTAATTTGAGCAATCTTTTTATTTTGGTTATAATTCATTTTAGGCCTCCTGGTATTTGAGTATTGTCCTTTTCGCTGGCCAGCTTTTGGACTCTCTCATTCTACCAAGAGGTTATTTTTTTGTTGAAACTCTATTTTCCTTTATTACAGGAATGCTGCCCCTTTGGTTGAAGAACAATAAAGAAAAAAGGATGCCGCAGCAACCCATTTTTTCGTTAGTTCAATAACAATCTGAGTTAATAGATATATCTAAAAGTCTCATACTTTCCATACTTGATAACAGTTTCAAATTCTTCTCCACCATTTTTATCCTTTAATAGAGCATCCATCTTATCATCTTTGATATTGTAATGTCTCTTATTTAGAAAGCCCACACTTCGGATTGTAGGATGGTCTAAAATTGGTGTTAAGTCACCATCTAACACATTAGTATCAACAAATCTAAAGTCAATTAGGTTAGGAAATTGATTTAAAAAATTCAGATTCTCAAGATTTCCACAAGAATTAAGGCACAGAACCCGAAGATTTTTCAAACAGAATAATTCTTCATTTGGTATAAATTTCTTTGATTGATTAATATGTAAATGTTCTAGCGTATCAGCTAATCCAGACAATCCAAAATCATTTTGTAATTTAGTACAATAATGTAATTCTAAACGCTTTAATTTATTCATTTTATCTATACCAAGGAAATCTTGTATATTAGACCAGTTTAATTCTAGATAGAGGAGATTTTCTGGAAAACCAACAAAATTGCCGAGCTTATTCTTTTTATGATGCCAGAGAGTTAAATATTGAATGTTTTCAAGCTCCATCTCATTAAATTTATCTTCTTTTAAGTTTAAGTAAGCTTGAAGATTATCTGGTATTTGTTCAAACCAAATCGCCATATTCCTCCAGCTATCCATTTTGAATCACCCCGAAATTTGCCAGTATTTCTTTTATTTTATCATTTGGACTTATTAAACTAAATTGCATCGTTAATTGAATAAGAAAAAGCTGCCACTACGACAGCTCTTCAACTCTTGCACCCGTTAGCTTAAATACCCATTTTCACAATCTTAAAATCAATTTAGTAATATAAATTCTTTTTCGCTAATAATTGAGGTGTAGTAATTAATCTGGCTTTCGCTATTCCTTTCTTAAATCTTACATTGTTCAACCACTCTATAATTGCATTTGCATCATAATTTGGGTGAATTTTCTCTCCATTTTCTAAAGCCCAATATTTTGTATTCTTTTCCTCATCAAATATCCAATCTAGAAAGTCTTTTTGAATAAATTTCATCTTCCTACCTACTTTTGTTGAACAAGAAATGTATTGAATAAAGTCGTTACCAAAGTCAATTTTAATAATCATAAGACTTTTACTTTCAACCCCTTTAAGAAGAATAACTGCTAATTTTATAAACGCTACCCGTTACTTTAAGTAGATTATTTCACAATCATAGTAAGTTCCACAGAAAAAGACATTAATCCTTCCTGCTGAATCAATGCCTTCACTTTTTGAAATTAACTTTACTATTACTTTTTTTAGTTAACATATAGCTTTGTTTTATCATTTCGTAAATTTCTTCCTTTGGAACAGTACCATCAAGAATTATCGAATTCCAATGGTCCTTATTAAGATGAAATGCCGGAACTACCGAATTGTAAATCTGACGCCAATAGTCCAAAAAACCGGGTTCACATTTCACATTAATCCAAATATGGCCATCTTTTTCAAATATCCACGCAAACACTTTCTTGTTATCTATATGTCGCATTAACGTCCAATTCTTATCGCGAAATGGATAATCCTCATATGTATTACCCATCCCCAAACAGTAACCGATAGCTTCCTCTCTATTTTTCATTGTTAACCTCTTCTCTAACATAATAAACTTGCTAGTTTTTTAATCGCATCCTTAATTATAACCCTTGGACCCTTTATTGCACTAACCAGCCCCGTTTGCTGAAAAAGCTCTCCAAGAGTTGGATGAATACTCTATACATTTTTAGTTAACATAATGAAACATTATAGGCACAAAATAAGTCAATCCAGAAAGATTGACTTATTTTGTTACTCTATATTAGAACTTCTTACTTAAGAGCAAATGTCTCGGCTGCAATGCAAAGATAATAAGAAAGTCCAGTTTGTTGAGACTCAAGCATATTTCTATGAAAATCATCATTTAAAAAGAAGCGTGCTTGTATGGCAAAATCTTCTGCTCTGGTATTATGTCCCTGATTATTTAAGAAATCAATATGTTGTTTTATTAAAGCTTGTACCTTCTCATCATTAAACTTTAATCCTTTCTTAAGCGAATTAGCTAAACCATCCATAAAGTGTTTTGCCTCTAAAGCTTGCTCATTCATTGACTGAACATCAATTTGATTTTCTTTAAGTAAATCGTAGTCATATTTCTCTTTTAGATATTCATTTTGATTCGTCATTGCTTCCACCCACTCTTTTTCACTTTCAAATCCTTTGAACATTTCTGATTTATCCATAATTTCTCCTTTCATGGTGAAGTGAATCGATTCATCTAGTGTCTGAACTAAACGCTTTATTCTTTCCATTCGTGCAAGAAGTAGTTTTCTTTGATCAGACAATATAGATAATCGTTCTGGCTCACCATCCAATAGTTGGTGTATTTTTTTGAGGGGAAAGTCCAACTCTCGATAAAATAAGATTTGTTGTAAACGCTCCAGCTCTTTTATTCCATAGAGACGATAACCTGCCTCACTTATTTTGCAAGGCAATAAAAGACCAATTTTATGGTAATGATATAGGGTTTTTATCGTCACATTTGTTAATTCAGATATTTGTTTTACTGTATATAGCACACTTATCCACCTCGTTTTTCAGTCTAAAGGCTACTCTAAGGTAAAGGTCAATAACTAAATCTATAATTTAGATGAAAATTTTTTTATTAGAAAACCTCTCTCGAATTATGTAAAGAGTTAACATAATCATGTATTATCGGCATGAAAAAAGGATCTTCACTGGAAGATCCATTATTATACACTGACATTGAAGCTCTTGATGGTAATCCAATGGAATTGGCCTCAAGAATTAGTGCATGGGAAAATCAAATTACACGTTCTGGCGCCAGGTGAAAAGTTTAAGGTGTATAGATCTGAAGGAGTTAGAAGTTTGTAATATTTGCAATACTTAAAAGGTTGTCTTTTTTCAAAGGCAAAAACTTTTAAGTTATAATCCCCAAATAATATTACTATGTTTCATAAATTTTTTATATAATAACCCCCAATTAAATTTTTATTGTAAATCTACTTTAACCAGTATTTTTGATCGTAAACGGCTGTTTTAAAGTCGAAAGACTTTGTTTTTTTAATAAACGTCTTACTAAAAAAATGAACATCAATAAAGAAAACACGACAGATACTGCACTTACGGAAAACAAAACTTGGTAGCTAGTGTACTCGGAAACCCACCCTAGTATGATTGCACCTAGTCCGATACCGAGATCGGTAGCAGTCGAAAATGAAGCATTAGCAACCCCAGTTCTTTCTGGGTTAACAAGACTTATTGTTGCCGCTTGAAGAACGGGTTGTGCAGAACCGAAACCAATACCGTACAAGACTGCCGAAAAAATGATACCTAACAAATTGGTCGAAAACCCTAAGACAAGGAGGGCTGAAATCGTAATCACAAGGGCAGGTATAATGACAAACGTCTCACCTTTCCTGTCTGAAAGTTTCCCCGCAACAGGACGGATAAGGACAAGTGTTGCTGCATAGACAAGAAAGAAAGTTCCCGAATTGACTTTAATCGAATCAGCAAACAAAGGTACAAAGGAGGTAATGCCCCCGTAAGCAATAAACAATAAAAAGACTGATGTAGTGATGGGTAAAACTGATTTTTCAAAAAATTCTATTTTCCTTGCTTCAGGTCGTGGTTGGTAAGACATTTTTGCACCTAATGTCAAGAACAGAGATGTAGCAGAGAGCCCTACTGCAATTAGAAACAGTGAATGGTAGGAAAGGTTCTGAGTAACCCATAGACCGAACATCGGGCCAATTGCCATAGCTAGAGTCATTGCCATGCCTGACCAACCCATTCCTTCTCCACGACGCGAGGTTGGAATTAAATCCGTAACCGCGGTAAGAATTGCCGTTGTGGATATACCCCAGATAATCCCTTGTAATATTCTAATAACCATCAAACCAGTAATTCCAACAATCAAATTAAACATGTACATTGATATCGCAAAGAGTAGCAGTCCCGAGACTATGAAAGGTCGTCTACCGAACCGATCCAACAGCCCACCCACAAAGGGACGAAAAACGACGGCAGATAGCATAAATGCCCCCATGGCTAAACCGACCTGCGATTCGTTGCCACCTATCTCCTTGATAAACAGCGGGAGCGTTGGGTACAGCATATAAAATGCAGTGAATAAAAAAAACATCCCTACAGTCATAAGAATAAATGATTTTGTCCATAGTCGTTCCATATTTCATTCCTCCTGGGTTATGGGAATAGTGTTCTTTATTCTTTTTATTAATTACTTATATATCAATAGATTAGGTAACAATATTAATTTATAAATCAACAATTTTCATATACAAATTCACAACGAACAAACTTTCCCATAAACTTCAAAAAAATGAAAGGAGGCATTACACCATAACTTTTTGATAGCTATGTGTAGTGCCACCTTCAATTATCAATCTAAATCTTCACCATTGCTTTTTATTACTTTTTTATACCAATCAAAGGATTTTTTCTTACTTCGTTTCAGAGTTCCGTTTCCATTATCATCTTTATCGACATAAATGAAACCATATCTTTTGCTCATTTCTCCAGTACTAGAGCTAACTAAGTCAATACAACCCCAGGTAGTATAGCCAAGCAAGTCTACTCCGTCCTCTTCAACAGCAGCTTTAAATGCTTTGATATGTTCACGAATATATTCAATTCTATAATCATCTTCAATAAAACCATTTTTATCAGGTGTATCTTTAGCACCCAATCCGTTTTCTACAATAATCAAAGGCTTTTGATAACGGTCATATAAAGCGTTCAAAGTTATTCTCAGCCCAATTGGATCAATTTGCCATCCCCATTCGCTTCTTTTTAAATATGGATTTCGTAATGTTGGAAATAGGTTTGCAGCCGTTTGGGTATTTACTTCTGGATCAGCACTTGTTAATCTTGAGCTATAATAACTAAATGAAACAAAGTCAACTGTATTATTCTTCAGAAGTTCCTCGTCGCCTTCTTCCATTTTTAAGGATATGTTCATTCTTTCCAACATTTTTTTGGCGTAATTCGGATATTCCCCCCGGGATTGGACATCAACAAAAAAGTAATGTTCCCTATCCCTTGTCATTGCTTTCCATACATCTTCCGGAGCACATGTATACGGATAAGTACTTGCGCCTGCAAGCATACAGCCAATCTTAAATTCAGGATTTATCCTATGTGCAATTTCAGTAGCTTTCGCACTTGCAATTAACTGATGATGTGCTGCCTGATACTTTACAGCTTCTTCATTTTCACCCTCTTCAAATACTAAACCTGAACTCCCAAATGGTAAATGTAACAACATATTAATTTCATTAAAAGTAAGCCAATACTTTACTTTATCTTTGTAACGAGAAAAAATGGTTTCACATAATCTTTCATAATAATCAACCATCTTACGATTTCTCCAAGAACCGATTGCCTTTACCAAATGAATAGGTACATCAAAATGAGTGATGGTTACCAATGGTTCTATACCATGTTTTAAACACTCATCAAAAACATTTTCATAGAATTTCAAACCTTCTTCATTCGGTATTGCATCATCTCCATTAGGGAAGATTCGTGTCCATGCGATAGATAATCGGAAACATTTAAAGCCCATTTCTGCAAATAAAGCTATGTCCTCCTTATAATGATGATAAAAGTCTATTGCTTCATGACTTGGATAAAAATGCTGTTCATCACATTCTAACATTTTCATTTTGCCTTTCATTACAGCGACGCGATCCTTTCCTGCCGGTATAACATCCACTGTAGTCAATCCCTTATTCCCTTCAAGATATCCACCTTCACACTGGTTTGCAGCAGTTGCTCCTCCCCAGAGAAAATCTTTTCTTAATCCCATTTTATACACTCCTGAAATCTATTTTTTTATATGATTATGATTTTAGAACTAACAACTCATTGTTGAAATCAATATTTTGGTTACTGTTCTTTACTATCACATCAGAATAATTATGAGTATTCGTAACAATAATAGGGGTTTGTGTTACAAATCCTTCCTGTTTAATTTTCTCTAATTCAAACGTTAATAAAGTCTGTCCTTTGGTAACTCTTTGACCTTGCTCAACGTATGATTCGAAATACTTTCCATTCAGTTCAACTGTGTTCAACCCAACGTGGATAAGTATTTCAACCCCGTCATCTGACAATAAACCTATTGCATGTTTTGTTGGAAATAGTGAAACGATCTCCCCATTAAAGGGTGCAATCACTTTACCTTCACTCGGTTCAATGGCAATTCCCTTTCCCATTATTTCTGAGGCAAAGGCATCGTCTTTTACATCTTTTAATGAAACCACATGCCCTTTAATTGGGTTCGTTATCGTTGTGCTATCAATCGTAATCGTTTTTATTTCTTTGCTATTTTCTAACTGCTTAGGCGTTTCTTTTTCGAACTTTAAACTTAAGAAATAAGTTACCACTGCAGTTACAACGGCTGTAATTACTGAAGCAATTAATATGTTATATAAATTCCAAATGTTTTCTCCGACATAAAGTGGAATAGCTGGAATACCTGAGGCCCCTGTCGCATAACGGGAAACTCCCATTAATCCAGCATAAAGTCCACCGCTGGCTCCACCTATCATTGCAGCATAAAGAGGATATTTTTTAGGTAAATTAACACCATAAAGTGCTGGTTCTGTAATTCCCATCAAACCTGTAATTCCACCGGTATTTGCGATTTGTTTTAATGATTGATCTTTCGTTCTCCAGCCTACTACCAATGCAGCGACACCTTGAGAAATATTTGAAATAATAGCTCCAGGGCCTAGGATATTTTCATACCCTAATGTTGTAATTTGCGCTAACGACAATGGAACAATGCTATGGTGAATACCAAACATAACCAGTATTGGCCATAAAGTTGCAACCAAGAAAATAATTAACCAAGATCCATAGGATCCTAAATACTCAAATCCCATCGCCATATAATCCCCAACAAAAGAACCAAGTGGGCCTAATATAGTTAAAGCTATAATTGCAGTAACAAAAATTGTAATCATAGGTACGAAAATAATCTTAATAGCATCCGGAATTATCTTTTTTACCCCGCGCTCTATATAGGACTGTGCCCAAACAATCAAAAGAATTGGGATTACAGAGGAGCCATAAGAAACAAGTCTCATAGGAATACCAAAAAGGTGAACATCTTCTCCGGCTGTATTTAATTGAATAAAATTTGGATGTATTAATATACCTGCTAACACCATTGCTAAGACAGGATTACATTTTAATTTACTAGCAGCTGAATATGCCAATAAGAAGGGCAAAAAATAAAAAGCAGCATCAGCAATGAAGCTCACTACATAATAGGTCTGTGACTCTCTTGAAACCAAATTAAATAAAACGAGTAAAGCTAAAAGTGCTTTTATCATCCCTGCACCAGCAATAGCTGGAACGAGGGGACTAAATGTTCCTGAAACAAAATCTATAAGTTTGTCTAAAACGCTTACTTTTTCTTTTTTAGAAGTTTTATGGTCTGAATCAGAATGAGGCTTGATATACTTTATTACCTCTTCGTAAACCTCTTCAACGTGCGTTCCGATAACTACCTGATATTGTCCGCCACTTTCTATAACATTAATAACTCCATCTAACGTTTTAAAAGCTTCTCTATCAACCTTATCATTATTATTTAGAACAAATCTAAGCCTGGTCATACAATGAGTAAGTGTTGATACATTATCACTTCCACCGATATTATTTACAATTTCTAGAGCTAGGCTTTCGTATTTTTGACTCATCATTTCCCCTCCAAACTTATTGCAGATTTATTATTCTTTATCCCTCTTAAAACCCTAAAATTGGACCTTAACTTTTCCTTATTCATGAATAGTAGAGCAATTTCTTATCGATAAGACCTTAACATCCTTAATATAGCAAGAATACCAAAGTATAACTAATACCTATATTACATGTATGACTATGCCTATAAGGCATAGTTTTTAATAATAAAGGAAAGATAAGATGGATAAGGAAAATGATTAAATTAAAAAAAGCCAAAACCATTTATTAGTAACGGTTTTGGCTTTTTTTTGTATTAATAAAACTTATCTATTTCATAAGTCTCTTTCATAAATTGAATAAATCTTGCGGTAGTTGGAGTAAAAACTTTCGTGTTTTTCCAAATAAACAAACAGCTTGAAGTATATTCAGGGGAAAATGGCCTAAAGCAAGTATTTTCAATACCTCGAATCTCCATTACACTCTCAAGACAGATAGCATATCCTAAGTGCTGTTGTACGAGTGCAGCAGCGTTATATATTAGATTATACGTTGCAAAGATTTGCAAATTATCGTAACGATTACCAAACCAATTTGCTATCTCTTGTTGGACGACTGGTCGATTCGGAATAATTAATGGTAAGCCAACAACATCATCTGGCATGACATATTCTTTCTTAGTAAGCGCAGCATTGTTAGGCATAAGAATCCCCCATCTTTCCTGTTGAGGCAGCCTAATTGAATCGTATTTTTCAATATTAACTGGCGTTAATAAAAGACCAATATCTAGTAAACCTTTATCTATCTTTTCCCTAATATCATTCGCATTTCCAGTGTAGAGATTAAATTTAACTTGCGAGTATTTTAAATAAAAAGTTTTTATTAGATTAGATAAAATTTGTGAAGCCAATATAGACTCTACACTACCTATAGATATTGTCCCGGAAATATGGTTCTGTCCAACATCTCTTTCTAAATTATCCATTAAAGTAAGAATTTCTTCTGCTCTTTGAGATAAAAGGACACCGTCCTCAGTCAATGTCACTCTTCTTTTTCCTCGTAAAAAGAGTTGTGTACCTAATTCTTCTTCTAATTGCATCAGTTGCCTGCTAAGTGTAGGCTGAGTTATATGTAAAATATCAGCCGCACGACTTATATTTTCTTCACGAGCAACTGTTAGAAAATATCGAAGCATCCTTAATTCCATGCTGTTCCCCCATCACTTTAATACTTATACCTAGCTCTCACTTTCCCACATTTTCGTTACTTTCATACTATCGTTATACATCATCATAGTATTTAACTGTCAATAAGCATTTGTCCTTCTAGGATCAATACCCCGTTATTTTACATATAACTTTTCATCAATTTGTGTAATTACGCCATTAAATGTAGTTCTCTCTCAATCTCCTTATATCTACTCTAGGTGGAAATCCAAACATTCGTGAATATTCTCTACTAAATTGTGATTGACTTTCGTAACCAACCCTAAATGCAACATCAGCTATATCTGTTGATTCAGCTAATAATAAACGTCTTGCTTCCTGCAATCTCAGTTGTTTTTGAAACTGAATAGGACTCATTGCCGATACCTCTTTAAAATGTCGGTGTAGCGATGAAACACTCATATTCGCTATTTCAGCAAGCTCTTCAATTCGAAAAGACTCTTCATAATTATTGATTATATGGTCTATAACGTCTCTTATTCTAGAGGCATTGCTACCTTCTAATGCCATTTGTTCAAGCGCTTCGCCATGTGGACCTTGTAAAATCCAATAGATAATTTCTTTTTTAAATAATGGAGCAAGAACAGGGATATGCTTCTGATTTTCTAATAAAGAAGCTAGTCTGATTACTGCATCATACAAAGAAGGTTCTACTTCACTAACAAACATAGCTCGTTTAGTGTTCTTTCCCTGTCCTAATTGAATATCTATTTCATTTAATACTTCTAAAACTTGGCTCGGTGTAAATTCAAGTTTTAGAGCTAAATAGGGCGATTCTGTTGAGGCTTTAATCACTTGTCCTGTAACTGGCAAGTCAACGGATGCCACAATATAATTGCCAGGACCGTACAAAAAGCGTTCCTGTCCTAATAATACCTCCTTCTCTCCTTGGAGGATAATGCAAAAAGACGGCTCGTTAACTCTAGAAATAGGTTCAGTAATAATGGATTCACGGATGAGAAATAAAGATGGAATAGGTGTAGGGTGAACCCCGTCCTTTTTTGAAAAACACTCAATAAGATTAGCGAGTTCATATTGCTGTTTATAGGTTTTCTCAGACATAACGTATTCTCCTTTTTCTTCATCCTCGGTTTATTATATCTGATATTCATTGAATGAGTAAGACGGATGAGAGGATTAGGCAAAAACTTGATAGTAATGTGATAAGGGTTTGTTTAATTTTTATGACATACCGTTATAAAAAAAGCCCTTGAGATAGGGATTAATTTTTTTGATACAGCAAATGTATACTCACTAGGAACAAGTGAGGAATATCTTGGACGAGCTCTGAAAGATTATGCGAATCGTGATGAAGTCGTAATAGCGACAAAAGTACACGGACAAATGCATAAAGGTCCAAATGGTTCGGGACTTTCTCGAAAAGCAATCATGTGTGAAATTAATAAAAGTCTTAAGAGGTTGGAAACGGATTACGTAGATCTTTATATCATCCACCGTTGGGATTACAATACCCCTATTGAAGAAACGATGGAAGCATTGCATGATGTGGTGAAGTCTGGAAAAGTAAGATACATTGGTGCTTCTGCCATGTATGCTTGGCAGTTCCAAAAGGCTTTACATATGGCTGAAAAAAATGGTTGGACGAAGTTTGTCTCCATGCAGAACCACTTAAACCTAATCTACCGTGAAGAAGAACGAGAAATGTTACCTCTTTGTAAGGAGGAGAAAATTGGTGTCACTCCATATAGCCCTCTTGCATCAGGGAGATTAACGCGTGACTGGTCAGTAACAACACATAGGTCTGAGACAGACCAGGTCCAAAAATCCAAGTATGATGCGACTGCTGATGCCGACAGATTGGTTGTGGAGCGAGTAGCATCCATCGCAGAAAAACATGGTGTCCCTCGCACACACATTGCACTTGCTTGGTTATTACAGAAAGAGACAGTAATAGCACCAATTATCGGTGCTACGAAAATATCCCATCTTGAAGATGCTGTAGGTGCTTTATCGGTTAAGCTAACACCCGAAGAAATTACGTTTCTTGAAGAGCCATATGTACCACATCCAATAGTTGGTTACAACTAAGTGTTTTGCTGATAAATAAAAGGAAACCCAATCTTCCATAATGATAAGGTTGGGTTTTTCTTCTATACTTGGATTAAGTAACTCTGTTTATTTAAAGTTTAATTCAAATTCAAAGAAGATCTTTAATATTCTCTAAAATTAGTGGGCACATATAATTTGAAACTGTACAATGTTATATAAAAAAACAAACGAATCCAATTACGGACTCTTTGCTTAAAAATTTTTTTTCATTTTACTATAACAGTTACTAAATCAGTTTGACCAGCGAGTACAGTTTGCTCGTCTAAAAATTCTAGACTAAAGCGATCATCCTGTGAGTTTGTTATAACGAGAATAACAAGGTCACTGGAAGCATGCTGCTTAATGTAAGTCAAATCTACTTGAATCATAGGTTGACCTTTTTCTACCTTTTGTCCTTCTTTAACTAACACCTCAAAACCTTTTCCTTTTAAAGCAACTGTTTCTAAACCAATATGCACAAGCACTTCTATACCATTTTCCGATCGTATTCCGAAAGCATGTTTTGTTTCTTCGCTAAGTTGAACAATTTCACCATCTAAAGGAGCAACTACATTCCCAACTGCAGGTTGTACAGCTAGTCCCTCTCCCATCATTTTCTGACTAAATACTGGGTCTGGTACATTTGCTAACTCAATAACAGTTCCATTAACTGGACTTGTGATTTGCTCAACGTGTTTTTTTCGAAATAAGCTTTTAAACATAAACTTGACCTCCTCTTAACATTTGTTCTACTTTTCTAGCTCGTTCAGCTTGTTCCATAGCTATGTTTTCACCACACCCAGTGTAAGACTTAGGATTAAGCATACTTTCAACTTCACCTTCTGTAAAAGAAGATTTAATTTCTTTATCTTCTAACAATGCATGTTTAAAATCTTTTGCTTCTCTCTGGACTTTGATAGCTTTTTCATAGACAATAGAGTGCGCTTTATCTTTTCCTAACCTTTTAGCAAGTTGCATCATAACGTATTCACTATTATCTAACCCCTTATTCAAGTAAGCATTTTCTAACATTTTCTCTGTGTTAACATAGAGGTCTCTTGTTAATTCCTCTGCACGCAACAAAATCTCGGTTGTTAACTCAATTGCTTCCTCAAGTACTGCGTCAAACAGCATGTATTGACTACTATCACCTTCATAAGGCCTTGCAGCAGAGTTTAAGCAAAGTTGGGGTAGTGAATATAACTTCTGTGAGTTAGCAATAATACCTTTTGAAAGCTTTGGGTTAATTTTGTGTGGCATAGTACTTGATCCAACTGTTCCATTGGTAAAACCCTCCATAACTTCACCAATCTCTTCAAGAGACGTTGAATATACTTCTTCAGCGATTTTATGAAAAGCACTTGAAAGTAAAGATAATGCCATGATGTATTCTGTTTTATGACTTGTTATATTTCGAGATGGAACAGGCATGGAGCCAAGACAAAGGTATTCTGCAACCTTATTTTGTACTTCCCTTCCAATCTCTCCAAATGAGTTAAACGATCCAACAGCACCACCCATCATCACCTGAAAAGTGCGCTTTGAAACTTCGTTTAAACGATCAATGGATGCTATAATGTCACTAATCCAAACGGAAACTTTGTATCCATAAGTTATGGGAATTGCATGTCTTCCGTGCGTTCTTCCAGGCATCACTGTACTCTTGTTTGCTTCTGCCAAATCGGCTAAATTTCCTAAAATATCCGCTAGAACGATTTTGAATTTTTCATGTACTTTAGACACTATTAATAATTGTGCTGTTTGTTGTATATTTTGAGTGGTTACTCCGTAGTGTACATATTTACCGCTCTCCTGATCACATGCTTTAACAAGCATTTTGAGAAATGGTACAAAACCATGACCAACTTTTTCTTGAAGATTTTCCATTTCTAATAAATCAATATTTCCTAGTTTTGCTGCCTTTTGAATATTTTTTGCTGCTTCTTTTGGAATAATATTTAATTCTCCTTGAGCTTTTGCCAATGCTGCTTCTACTTCTAACCATGCCTGATATTTTTGTTCTTTATTTAAAAAGGAACGAATTCCGTAGTCATTCATTGATTTTGTTTTAGAATCATATAGTGCTCTCATCTACTAATCTCCTTGGTGTTTATTTGGTTTTTCATGGAATCATCAACAGCATTTCTAATAAATTCAACATGTGGGCCAAATACTACGTGTATATGATTCTTTTGTGCCATAAACGTACCTGATGTTCCTGAATCTTTCAGTTTTTCTTGATCTACCTTTTCATCATTTACTAAGTCTACTCGTAGTCTTGTAACACAATTATCAACATTTTTAATATTTTCTTTACCACCCAATCCTTCAATTACAATTGATGCAATTTCAGGATATCTTTTTTCCTTTAACAAGTTAACATTTCTTATCACTGCTTCTCTGCCTGGTGTCTTTAAGTTAAATTTTGTAATAGCAAATCTAAAAGCAGCATAGAAAACGACAAAGTTAATAATCCCTAAAACTACAAGTTGATACCAATTTGTGTTTTCATAAAGTAAACCGAATATCCCAAAGTCAAAGATGGTTCCTCTAATATATCCAATTGACACATCTAAAAAGCTTAACGGCAACGCCATAATTCCACTTAAAACAGCATAAACAATGAATAGTACAGGAGCGATAAATAAAAATGTAAACTCTAATGGCTCAGTGACATTTCCTAAAAATGCAGTTAGTACAACTGTAATAATCGTCCCTTTAGCAATGGTTTTATTCGAAGCAAAAGCAGTATGATACATCGCTAAACCTATGGCTGGGATACGAAATAAGGTTATTAACATTTGTCCCGAAGCTAGATATTTAGTTAAATCCGGCATTAATCGATCCCAACTTTCATGAGAAGGCCCTAGATCAAAAAGAATTTTATTTGTCGCATTTAAAATTCCGATATAATTCTGTCCATCGATCATATAAACTCCGCCGGCCTCAGAAAAACGAACAATGGATGCAAGTACATGATGAAGACCAAATGGTATTAGGGCTCGGTGAGCAAACCAATATACTCCTACACCGTAATATTCATTCAAAAAGATAAATGATATGCTCAATAAGAACTGAGTAAAATATCCCCATATAAAAGGTATAATAAGTCCAACTGGTATCATAATTAAAAATGTGATAATCGGAACCGATTTTTTCCCTCCGAAAAAGGCAAATGCTAAAGGTAATTCCAATTTATAAAAGCGGTCAGCAACTTTAGCTGCTATTAGCCCAGCAATAATCCCCCCAAATGCATCAATGCGCAAAGTTTGTATTCCAAGAATAACACCTTGACCCACTCTAGATAATTTTTCTGGATCATTTTCTAAAGTACCTGTAACAGTTAAATAGACATTCATAACTATCATTAATGTTAAATAACCCAACACAGAAGCAAATACAGCGATACCTTTCTCATTTTTTGACATTCCATAAGCAACTCCCATTGCAAATAAAAGAGGAATGTTGTTAAATACAACTGATGAAATATTACCTAAACTACTTATGATGGTTTGAATAATGGTATGATCTAAAAAAGGTAGTTTCTCGATCATATATTCTTGGCCAAGTGCGCCAGATATCCCCATTATCATACCAATTGGCGCCATAACGGCTATGGGTAATAATAAAGAACGGCCAAATTGTTGAATAATGTCTTTTAATTTCATTATGTTCTTCCTTTCTCTCTAGGTTGATTTTAAGTATAGATTTGAAATAAAGGGTAAACAAGGCAACATTATTAGCGTTTTCATTTTCATTAAATGACCTTCAAATGAAAGGAAGGAGTCCAATCATGGATGCACTTGATATAAAAATTCTAAGCCACCTTCAAGAACACGGCTCATTACATACACTAGATAATTCAATTATTAAGCGTAGCGAACTAAGTATTCATCGTCGGATAGAATCGATCAATTCTTTACTACCAGATAATAAAAAGCTATATATTGAAAATCATGTTGTGTATAGTAACATAAATTATCAAGATTATATTAAAGCCATTCAAAGCATTCCTTTTTATACTTACTCTTCTTCACAAAGTGAGCGTTTCTCATTTATTATCATTCAATCGATTCTAAAGGAAGTAGTAAATACAACTAGTCTTTATGAGCATCTAGGGCTCAGTCTATCAACCAAGAAAAAAGATAACCGATGCTTAACTGATTATTTATTTAAAATGGAGTTGACTAAGGAGATTGCTCGTAAAAAAGGGATCACTATCAAAGGGAATGAGACTTTTATAAGAATTGAAGGAACTAAGATTCTTTTAAAGATTCTTGAACTTGATGCAAACAATCAACTAAAATTGAGACAAGCTAATAATCCAATGGAAGTATTAATTGCAGAATATTTCATAAGAGAAACTGCTCTTCATGCAAATACAGCAAAAAAAATAGTAACAGAACTTATTCCTGGTTACTATGACTTATCCTATCCATCTAAGAAGTTCATTTATCTTTATCTTATTTTGATGCTATACCGTAATGACCGTGGTCATTATATAAATAAAGTAGTTGCTTTGCCATTTGAAGTAGATAATTCATTTTACATAGTTGAGAATCCCCTTGAGAACAAAACTTTATATGCGCTCTTGCTTTCTTTGGATACCAAGTCATCACAACCGTATATTGAAAGTATCGCTTTTAAAGAAAGAGTTACTCAGTTTATCAATCATATTCAAAAGGGAATTATCACTAAAATTTTTTCTTACAACGATCTTTTCAATGAGGTCTATCAATTTATAATTAAATGTATGTTACGTACTGCTTTCCATTTTAACTTTTATGATAATAAATTAGATGAGACATCTATCGAGTTACCTAACTTATTTAACCTTATCTCAGAAAGTTCATTTATAGCAAATGAACTCAACCTTTCGCAAGATCAAATCTCAACTCTAACTCTTATCTTTAGAAAACATATCATGGAAAATAAAGTGTTAGGGAGGAACACAAAAAATATTGTGATTGTAACAAATTCATCAATTGAAAAAGCCAACTTTTTTGCTTCAAATTTAATTCATTTTCTTGATATTAAAATTATTAAAACATTACACATTAATGAACTTCATGAATTAAATAGTCTTGAGTATGACTTTATCATTACATTTTCTAATCGGCTCGCTTCTTTAATTCAAGAGTATGGTTTTCAATGTATTAAACTTCAATATTATTTTAAGGATGAAGATATAAATAGACTGTTAAAGTTCGGATTTTCTAGCAGTTCTAGACGAAAAATTATTACAGATGATTTTATAAAGGAAATAGGAAAGAGACCCCTAAAGGATCTTAAGGAATTCTTAATCAATCATTATCCTTCTCATTTCCTCTAAACGTGACTCAATAATTATTTACTTAAAAGGGTTCCCTAATATTTAGGAAACCCTTATTTCTTTTATTTATAATTTATGAATGTAGTTGTTAATTATATTTTCCATTATTTGGATTGTTTCAAATACTCATAAGAGAAGGATTATACACGAAATTTAATTATCTAAAGATTGTCCCCTCTCTCATAGGATAATTACAACTATTATAGTAGCTGTAGTGGCCAGGTGGACTTGGCAAGGTCCAAAAATGGTTTAAAAGATAGAGAACATAAAGTTCTACATTCGTTAATAAACCACAGAGTAATAGTTATGGAATTCATGCCTCTTGGTGTTATCCATTATTAACAAACACATTGGAACCGTTGGTTGCTAATTTTTTGTTCTAATAATTTCATCAATTTGGTTTGATTAATGTTATCAAAATATCCTTGGATATTGACGTCTACTACCCAAAAACATTTCTTACTGGCTTTTCTTATTTTACCCATACTTGATAGGTATTGCGTTTTGGTCGAAAACCAAACGAACAATCATACCATGCTAGGTCAATAAATAAAATCGCAAAATAATACCTGACAGAACATGGTACTTCTGACAGGTATTATAGTTCAATAAAAATTATTCTTGCACTTCATCAATCCAGGTCAAGCTTCGAAACGAAAACTCACCAAAAGCGGATATATTATTAATCTTAGTTTTACTCCTCATAAAGCTTTTTTAAATAAGAAATATCAACAAGCAACATGTTTGAAAAGGTTGTGTTCACCTTTATTCCAGATTGTGCTCGAACTTCATTCTCTAATGCATATAAACCATCAAGAGTCTGTTTGTCGTCATTCTGAATATTGTTAATTTTTGCCAGCAAACTAGTAACTATTCCTTTATTAGTAATCCATTTCTTCTCGCTTGCATAGTTAATAGCCTCATCTAAATGATCAATGTCCATGGTAACCTTTACTTTATAGGTTTCGTTTGTAACATTTCCAGCTCGGTCGGTTGCAGTGACCTCAATAGTATGATCTCCTATTGATAATGAAAATGGTTCTATTTTAATTGGGTGACTTACCTTCACTCCATCTAACTTGAATTCATTCCTTGAAATCACGCTAAAGGAATCAGAAATCTCAAAATCCAGATTGACTGAATCTGTACGATAAAATTCTAATGATTTTGGTGCTGTAATGGTAGGGGACGTCATATCCTTAAATTTGCTAGAATGTGTTTTCCCTATCGAACCTGCAACATTTACTTCAACCTTTAGTGTTGGTGATGTTTGTAGAACTGTAATTGTTTCATCCTTTACATCTATATCCAAGCCTGTTTTATTTAATTCAACTATAACTTTCGCTTGTTTTTGCGTTGGATCAGACACAGAAAGTGTCAATCCATTGCTTTCTTCTTGTACGATAACAGATGCAGGGTTTTGCACGGTAATAAAGTCAACCGTTTCTGCTTCATAAAAGTTTGCTGCTGTTATCCCAAGAGTCTTTTCCCTTACTGCCTGAACCGCTGGCGTATTTGCAAGGACCGTTATATCAGCATTACTACTGTAATTTTCTGTTTGAGTAACATCTTTATTAGGGAGAAGTACATAAGAATAAGCGGCATTTACAGGCTTTGTCCCATGATCAAACGCTAAACTTATATAGTTTCTTGTAATAGAATCAGAGGATCCACCATTATTAATCTCGTTCCAAGAGCCTATTCTCGATTCACGTAATCCAAACACGCTTGATGATGCAGGGAAATAATAGCCTATATCTGAGCCTTGAACATTCCCCTCTATGTGAGCCCATTTGACCTCGTTGAACGTATCGGAATCATCGAGTTGACTCAGTTTTTCTTCCCCATTAACGATCAGCTTATTGTTACCATTTTCATTTATGTGTCTATTTTCTATAATCGTTTCTACTTTAGACTCATTTAAGCTCGAAATATCCGCTCCTAAAGCAACAATCTCATCATCGAACATAAACCATGATTTTTTACCTTGCAGTGAGCTGCCTGTTAATTTCTCAAAGGAGAAATCCATCCCCACGGCACCATAAATTCCATTAAGATTAGAACCCCCAACCCATGTTCTTGGGTTATAGTAACTTGCCCAATCTCTCAATATTCCTTTTGATTGATCTGTTGTTATACCTGGTAATCGATAACTGTCTACAGTTGGCCAAAAATCATTGCTGAATTGCTTTAGGTCATTGTTATATAAATAAGTAGCCCCAGCTCCTGTATACCATCCTTCTTTATTTTCTCCATTACCATACTCAAAACCTGAAATTCGATCAGAAAACATACCAATCCCAAAGCCAAATCCAGGACGAAGATGTACGACCCGATCCATACCTGCAAAGACCTGATTCTTAACCAAATCACCCCTTGGCTCAATGTTTGAATTACTTATTAAATCCTTTACAAGATTGATTTCATAAATCGATAATCCTTCGGTATAATTGGTAAATGTAGAATCTGTTTGGATCCACTCTTTGACCATCCGCTTGATCTCCATTGCTTTTTCAGGAGGAGCAGCATCAGACAATCGCAGTAAGCTTAATATTGTCGCTCTTCCCTTTGAATGATCGGTAGATCCCTGCCTTGAAATCCCCCTTCCAGATACCATATCCATCATTGCACCTTTATAAATAAGTGGTTCAAAGGAATCTGTTACCCAGTTAAACACATTATTTACATTCGGATTATTGACTTCCCACGGGGAATCTTTTAACAAATACATCATGTCAGCTGTACGACCAAGCCAAACAGCTCCGTATCCCCCTGTATAAGCTATATTAGAGTGTTGAACAAGAGAACCGTCCCTATAAACGCCATTACCGCTTTCAACATAATGATATTCTTCACCAATTGAAAGATTTCCCAGCAAGATTTTTGCACTATTATTTCCGATTACACCACGAATAGATACGACAAGAGCCTTATCTAAAAGGTTTGCCCCTGTTTCTCGAAAGTCTGGATTATTAAGAGATTCACGGGTTGTAGGATCTGGAACAAACCGATCAACTGCTCTCATATAGTTTTTTATTTGAGTGGAAGATAAATCGTTATAAATCAACACCACTATATCGTTCATCGCTTGAGGGGTTCCTATTTCCCAATCCCACCAATTTCCATAATGATTTTTATTTTCATTATAGC
The DNA here is from genome assembly GCF_000981385.1 of Bacillus sp. SA1-12. Classification (GTDB taxonomy): domain Bacteria; phylum Bacillota; class Bacilli; order Bacillales; family Bacillaceae; genus Metabacillus. The sequence continues at coordinate 115,434 of NZ_LATZ01000008.1, read as the reverse complement.
GATGTGCATATAACCAATCTAAGCCACTAACAATGTCTTCCTTCAACGTTTGATTGCCTTTTAATGTTGAACCTTCGATTGAATAAGCCAGTGCCATATCTTTTAAACGCTGGTAGGAATTCGTTATATGAGATGAATCAGTTGTACTTGCTCTATCGTTCCACAAGGACGTGCGATTTTCTGATTTATTCATCGAATCCCATAAACCCGTTCCATCATCGTTTGTAACTTTTTCTGTTAAAGTATTGATAGAGTTGGCCACATTCTTATCGTTTGGATCATATTGATCATTGCCTGTTAGTTTATTGAACCAATTGACTCTAAGCTGTTCATAATATTCTATAGCCTCAGCAGAATCTACACTAACTAGACTCTCTGCCGTAAATCCACCATCCTTGGTTGTTGCCTTAATTGTTGCAACCCCTGGGGCTACTCCTGTAACAAGGCCTGTATCGTCAATCACTGCGATATCAGGGTTGGAGGATGTCCAATAAACGGTTTTGTCAGTAACATCTGAAGGTGTAAATACAGGAGTCAAGGACATAGCTTCCCCTATATTTAACGTAACGGCATTTTGCTCTAATATAAAATTAGTCACTGTTTTATCAGTTTCCTTAAGTGTCACATTATCTAACCACGCTTTCCCTGTTGCCGTTTCAAAAAATAGCTCTACCCGTAGCTTACTTGCACTTTTGGGGATTGCTAAATTAATTTCTTGTAAGCTCCAGTCATGTGATCCTTTTATTTTTTCTGTGGATGGTCCATCACTAACTTTTTTTCCATTACTATCTAAGTACTGTGTTCGAACAAACAGTCCTCCCCAAGATGCTTCAATATTTTCTGTTTTAAACCAAAATGATAATTGATAGTTTTGATCCGGGTTGACCGCCACATCTTGTAGAACATCCGCTCTGCTTGTCTCAGTTGCATTGATAGAGATAGAATGATTTCCCTCATGATATTCATTAGAGTCAATTGTTAACTCTGGATTACCACTTGGAATCCAAACATCCCAATTCTCAGGTCCTATATTATTCGACCATTTACTGTTACTAGTTGTTGTCTCAAACCCACCGTTTTGTATTAAATTCATTTTTGGTATTTCTTCTGCTGAAACTTTATACACAGGTAGGGCTGAACTTAAAATAAAGAATATTGCTAGACAAATACTCATTGCTTTTTGCACTTCTTTTCCCCCTCCACTTTGTCATTTAGTCCTGATTGATCATGAAAAAACTGGGCCAAAAAAGGTAACTTCTCACAACTTAACGATTATTCTAATGTTGTTAGACCTAAAAACTTAGATGGACGAAGCGAACGAAAACTTTCTTATAAATATCACCCCCCTCAAAGTTTCCAAAGGATATAAAAAAACAAATTTGTTACTTCAAAAAACAGGAACAGGGGCTCCATATGGAGAATGAGATCGATAGATAACGCTTACATTTTTTTGGTTTTTAACAGAGATTAGCCCTTCGATATTTTAGGTTGATTTTAAATTATTATATTTTAAAATAATCCTTGACCTTGATAACGATTCTGACTATTATGTGTTCAATTTTTACCTTTAATATAGAGCCACTAATTTCATAGATTCTTATGACATAGGAGATGAATCTAACTAAACATCCTTATGAATTTAAAAAAGACCTGCAACTTATTGCAGGTCCAATTGAAGACAGTCAGGATTTATCAAGCCTAGAATAAATTTCATCCTAATTTAGGCGTGTCTATTAAAAATATTTCTAAGCGATCGATCGAATGCATTTCGAAAATAATGATTTCATTCTCGCCTTTTTTTAATAATGGCCCTGGCAAATATAAGGTTTCTTGAGGTCCAATTTCCCAATATCTACCTAGGTTAAAACCGTTAATAAAAACGACCCCTTTTTTCCAACCGGGTAATTCAACAAATGTATCCCCGATTTCTTCTACATTAAATACGCCCCTGTAGAAAGAAGGTCCTGAGTTATCAAGATTATTTGCCTTCTTAAAAGTTAAAGAATCAAGATTATTCATCGGTAGAGGGAAAATTGTCCAGTCATATAAAAATTGACGTTCAAATCTTACCCCTTCTGTAATTCCTTTTGGATCTTTTAAAAGGGGACCATAGTTTATACGCCCCAAATTCTCTACTAATATATCAAGCTGAACCCCTTTTTCCGGTACTTCAAAGGAAATGGTATTATTGTCCCAACGATCTATTACACCAATAAATTCTCGGTCTATAAATACAAGTGCACGATCGCGAACATCTTGTATCGTTAATTGGGCCTCTGGTTTTGGCCCCTCTATTGTAGTTCGATAAAGAATGAAACCATAATCCTGACCCAGTTCCTCCATTGTTTGTGGATGAGTTCTTCTTACTGGTTCACTAATTACTTCTAATGAATCAAATAATTTTATAGATTCCACCATATCAATTTTTCCATAATTGATTTTAGGAATAGGTTCAGGTAATTTTAGTTCCTCAATATTTTTATATTTTCCAATAGCCTCACGGACTGCATAAAATTTAGGAGTTAAATCTCCCGATTCACTTAATGGACAATCATAATCATAGCTCGTGACAGTTGGGGCATATTTGTCATCGTAATTTGCTCCATTATAAAAACCAAAATTCGTACCTCCATGAAACATATAAAAATTAACTGATGCTCCCCCTTTTAACATTTCGGCAAATGTGTTAGCAGCATCATATGGATCTCTTTGATGATGCTCTTCTCCCCAATGATCAAACCAGCCATTCCAAAATTCCATACAAATATCGGGGGAATTAGGAAAATACTCATTTAATTTATCAAACGATTCTTTTGGCTTCGAACCAAAATTAGCTGTAGCTAGTAAATCAGGCAACGTCCCCCCTTGGAGCATCAAATCCGTTGGACCGTCTGAAGTAAATAGTAATACATCAATTCCTCTAGAAATCATTCCATCCTTTATATAATGAAGGTATTTTTTATCATTCCCGTAACTTCCATACTCGTTTTCCACTTGCATGGCAATAATTGGGCCATCATTAGTCATTTGTAAGGGCTTTAATTTTTCCATTAACACATCATAATAAGCATCTATTTTATCTAAGTATGGTTCGTAATAAGATCTTAGTCTCATATTACGGTCAGCGAGCAACCAGGCAGGGAGTCCGCCAAATTCCCATTCAGCACATATATACGGGCTTGGTCGAACAATCACATATAATCCAATTTTCTCAGCAATGCGAATAAACTTCTCAACATCTGCTATGCCAGTAAAGTTAAACTGCCCTTCCTTTGGCTCATGCAAATTCCATGGAATATACGTTTCCACACAGTTAAATCCGCAAGCCTTTAATTTCAACAGCCTATCTTCCCAATATTCCGGTACTATTCGAAAATAATGAATGGCCCCTGAAATAAGTTGAATAGGATCATCGTTTAAATAGAGTTTTTTCTCTCTTACAGTTAAATTTGACAATCTGAACATCTCCCTCTTAAAAAAACTATGTTAATGATGAAACACTCGCAAACCTGTACCGATAATGCCTTGCTCATTACCCAATTGACTGATCTGCATTTTTTCTAAAATATGTTTCTGTTCATCTATTACGAATTCAGCTAGCTTATCTTTTAATAGATTCAACAAAAATAGATTATTCGTTGCTACACTCCCACCAAAAGTGATCAAATGTGGATCCAATAGGATATTAATCATATAAACGCCATGTGCTAATGGTGTAATCAGTTAATCAACTTTTCAGCAGTTTCGTCACCGTCTTTATAGGCAGCAAAAATCATCTTTGTTGTATCTTCCACAAATAGGCTAAGTCTTTTTCGTTCTAAGAAACACTTTTTTATCTCAATGAATGCGTCCCTCTCACGGTCTTCAGTATACGCAATTTTTACTTGCTCTAAGTCCGGATAATCTAAATCAAGGATGTGAAATATTTTCGTACTATCCATATAAACACCTATTATGACAGTTTGTTCGATTGAATGTTCTATCTTTCATACCAATACCCGGTCACTCCTTTTTCAAGACGCATAAGTGATTCAAGGTAGAAGTAATCTCCCCAAATCATATAATCATCCTTTGAAAGATTTCCTCTAACATGATAAGAGCCATGCTTTAACAATCCTTCAGCACCGGTCTCATGTATTGTTGAATAGTTAGTTACAAGTGAATTCATCATTTTTAAATTGGAATTTTCAAAATATATGCGTTCACTATCACTTGGTTCTAAATGACTTACTAGCTCTTGGATACCGGCAGTTACAATGGCTGTTGCTGAGCTATCACGGGGCGTATCTTTCGTAATAGGTGCATTAAAGTCCCAATACGATACATAATCTTCAGGTAAGTTCTTCAGGAAAAAATGTGCCATTCGTTTTGATGCTTCCAAATACACGGGATTTTTCGTATAACGATATGATAAAGCAAATCCATATACACCCCATGCTTGACCACGACTCCATGTAGAGCCGTTTGTATATCCTTGATGGGTAGAGCCGCCAATTGGCTCTCCTGTTTCCTGATTAAAATGGAAAGTATGATAAGAACTATCATCACCTCGAACGAGGTAGCGCAGCGATTTGTCCGCTTGAATTATTGCTGCATCTCGAAACCTTTCATCACCTGTTTGTTCCGAAGCCCAATAAAGGAGTGGTAGATTCAGTAAGCAATCTATAATAATACGACCGCCTTCAACATCGTCTCCTATCGGTCCCCACGCTTGTATATATTGCCCTTTTTCTCTCCAGCGATCCATTAATTTGGTAGCAGCTTTGAGCGTCAGTTCTTTTGCATTTGAATCTTTTTCTATGATCCACTGAGCTTTTGAGGATAAAGAATATAAAAATCCGATATCATGATGTTGGAGAACTACATCATTCTGAAACCGCTTAAAAAAACTCTCAACAGATTTCCTCGCTGCATTTCGATAGATATCATCATTTGTGTATTCATAACACAGCCAAAGAATCCCTGACCAAAATCCATTTGTCCAATCATCATTATTATTCAATTCATATTTATTATTCGTACTAACATGGGGAAATAAATCACCGAACCTTGTCATGTTATCCCTCGTTTTTTGAATCGCATCTTCGATTGCTATTTTCCACATATTTATCACTCTCCTAAGCTAACATCAACCATTTTATACTGTATTGTATATAAAACTATTAATGGCATTACCTACTCGCATCCGGCCTCCATTAGCGCAAAAAACTGATCGTTTTTTTAACTTGAGGTCTTTGATGTAAAAAAAAATCTTGTATCAGTTGCATAATCTTTCCCTATAAAAAAACCTCCTAAAGTGTAAACCATACATAAAGTGTAAAGTGAAAAATGATCCGTAAACACGTTTGATTTTTTGTAAAACGTGTAAGATTTTTACCATTTTCACTAAACCCTTCGTTTGTAACTTTGGAGGTCATTAAAATATTCTAATTTGCCTTTAATCTAAAATCTCGTGGTGTCATCCCCATATATTTTTTGAAAACCTTTGAAAAATATGTGCGCTCGGAATACCCGCATTTTAGTGCTACCTCTTCAATGGTTTCCTCCGTGTATTCTAGCATTTTTCTTGCAGCTTCTATTTTATAGCGATGAACATAATCCGTGAAATTTTCACCAGTTAGTCGTTTAAAATAACGTGAAAAATAACTTGAATTCATATATAGAAATGCTGCCACATCTACTGAACTAATGTTTTCTGAAAGGTGATCAGCGATAAAACTATTAATAGCCTTAAGCTTTGGCTCAGCCTCTACAGATTGGTTCACAATCTCATTTTCCTTAATAAGTTTCTTCATTTTACCTTTTATAAGCTTTAATGTATCACATAAGCTCAATGTAGATCTTAAGCACGTATAAAAATCCTCATCCATCTTGGAAGATCCGAATTGCAATTCAATTTTTCGAATATGCTGGGAACAAAGCTCAATCACTTCAATTGGGAGTAAATATCGTTTCTTTGCTTCTGTTGAAATTACAATAATAGATTTTTCTAATAGGTCTTCATCCTTTTCTTTAACAGAGAAAAAGAGGTTTTTCATTTCATGTTCTAGTAATTTGTCAACAGGAGAATGGAAAAAAGCGTTATCACTTTTTAGGTTCCAGCTCTCTATTGTTGATTCTGAATAGTAGAAGTTATATTTAGAATCTATCATTTTTTTATACGAAGCACCTATTTGATCTAGTTCTAATGATGCTTGGTTATAGATAAACCGAATTTGTATTTTTAGTATTTCATTACATTTTTCATATAATTCGGTAAGATACTGGCGAAGGTATTTCTGGATATTATACTTGATAGTTTGTTGATAATTAATCAGATAAACTAGGTTTTCCTGATTATTAAATACAGTGATTCCGGTGAATTTTTTCGCCAGCTCCTCCGCAATATTATAAATGCTATACATAATCACCTTATAATCATGATAATTGTACTTTTCTACAAGTGATGAATAAGAAATATGGCCAATTCCTATTAGGAAAGAACTATGCTCCCAGTGTATCCCTATACTTTTCGCATACGTAAGTAACGTTCCTTTATTTTCCACATTTAATAATCGTTCTAATAGTGTTAGCTTGATGAGATCATTATTCCTTGTTAAAATCACGTTATATGCATTTTTTTCAGAACTCTTAGAATTTTCATCTGCCATTTTTACAGACTTGCGAAGGCATTCTTCTAATTGAGATGCAGTCAGTGAATCCTTTATCAAGTAATTATCAGCATCTAGGTTAATTGCCCTCTGCGCATACGAAAAATCTTCATGGCAGGTTAAAAAAATGACTCGAATATCCGGTTTCATACTCCTAAATTTTTCTACGAGTTCTAACCCATTGATTTGAGGAAGTCCAATATCTGTTATCACAATATTAGGCATAACTTCCTCAAATAATTCTAGCGCTTTTACACTTGAATATGAGGAGGCAGCAACTCGTACACCATAATCTTCCCATTTTATTAATTGCTTCAAATATTTAATCATGAGAACATCATCATCAATTAACATTACTTTATACAAGTTTATCGCCACCTTTATGAAAAATTATTTCTTTTTGGAATGTGAAGATCAACAGCCAATCCACCTAGTTTATTTGACTTAATATGAATAAAAGCATCTTCGCCAAAGGTTAGCTGTAATCTATTTAATACATTTACGATTCCAATTCTTTTATACGTGTCTTGATTTTCATTTTGTAACAGGGATCTTAATTTCTTCATTTCATATTCCTCAAGTCCTATTCCGTTATCTTGGATAGAAATGACAATGAACCCTTCAACCAATTTTGCATCAATCCTAATTTCACCATTCGATTCTTCTACTTCAATAAACCCATGTATAATGGCATTTTCAACAATCGGTTGAAGCATAAGTCTAGGTAACTCAAAATCTCTAATTTCATGATCAATAGATACATATAAATCCAACTGTAAATCGGTTCTCATTTTCATAATTTCAATATAATGATGAAGCATATGACACTCATCCTGTATGGTCCACGGGTCATTAATTTTCATATAAGCCCTAAGCAATCCCATTAGTGAGTCGATCTTTTGGCTATGAAAATTGTCATTTGACAAAATTAAGCTAATTTTAATTGAGTTAAGTGTATTTAGTAAAAAATGAGGCCGAATTTGTGCGAATAACGCTTGGAGTTCTAATACTCGTTTTTCCTCTTGTTTTAGCTTAATATCATTAATTAAATCATTTATTTGATCTAACATGATATTCAGGGTTTGACCCAACTGGTTTATTTCATCTTTACCTTCAACATGATATCTTACCTCTCTATTTCCTTTTCCATATTTTTTTGCAACATTCGTCAAGTTTCTAATTGGTTTATGGAGTCTTATTGCGATAATGAATGAAATAAACAAAAAAATCAGAAAAAAGATGGTGAAAATCAGGATACTAATATTGAAAGTTTTGGATAATTGTCCTGTTATTGCTTCATTTTTCGTTTCATGTATAAGTTTCCACTCTGTTTTTGGGATCATGATTTCATTTCGAATATTGTTATTCGAAGCAGGAAGATTCATCTTTAAGGATGTATTCCCTGCAATCCTATTTCCACTCTTATCAAAAAGTGCAAAACTACCCGTTTTAGAGTTGCTAAAAATCTTATCATAGTATTTACTCGAGATTCCAATATAGAGTGTAGATAATAAATCACCGTCGTTTTTATCACGTATAACTCTTGCAAAATAATAAAAGGAATCGTTTTCATTTTCAGGGTTTATAACTCCGAGCCATTGTAGCTTATTCGGAATTGAAAAATTAACACGGGAATTGACCATCTCCCAATGGCCGTTCAATTCTTGAAAAGCTCCAGTTTTTCCATTCACAATATCCATATATGGTATGATAAAATTGTTTTTATTCACAACGAACATCGTAATATCAGTACTTAAGATCTTTATTGATACTAACTCAAAGGATTCCCGTACACTCAAATAAGTTTTATAATCCTCATAAGATTTAATATCATTCATAGTAGAGAAATCTCGAAGATTATCATTAATCCTACTATTATTTGAAAACAAGTGGGATGCATAGGCAATATCGTCCAGATTTTTGGAAATATCTTTTTCCATTATATTTAAAACTGATTGATTCGTAAGTCGAATTTCATGCATAACGGAATCTCTCGTATTAGAATAGGAAAGAAATGAAAGTGCCACAATCGGTAATAAGATTAATACAAGAAAGGAAAGCTGAAGTTTCCAGTAGTAACTATTTTTAAACATCATTATTCATCTCATTTCTATTACTTTTTACGTAAGATTCTTTTCTAAAAATATATCATATATTGAAATCGTGCAATAGTCACCTGAATTTCCCAATAGTATGGTACGTATAGCTAAAAGGACACCATTATGGGTGCCCTTTCTAAGACGTAACTACTATTTTGAATTTTCTTCAATTACATTATTTGCTTCTTTAACCATCCAGTCCTGAACCTCTTTAGCTGACTTATCTTCTAAAATGAATTGACTAAACCCATCTGTTAAAATTTGATCTAGTTGACTTCCATAAGTAATTGAAACCTTTGAAGTCGGTAATGGTTCAACTCCACTTTCAAATAGCGTGTACATTAAGGATTCAACATCATACATATCTTCTTTTCCACTAATAAAACGTTCAACTAATGGTTTTACATCACCCTTTTTCCAACCTGGTAATTCCGTTCTTGCTTCAGTTAAGTTGGTTGACATAAAACGTGCAAATTTAAATGCTTCTTCCTTGTTGTCTGAGTTAGCACCGATTGATAGGAAGTTTCCTCCCATAAATATTTCCGGTTTATCATCTTTTGAATATAATGGAACTGGTGCAAACGCTGTTTTAAAATCATGTGGGTAATTTTCAAGATCGCCTGGATCATTAATTGTGAAAGTCCCAGTTAACAGCATTGCTGCATCCCCATTAAAGAATTCAGTACGATAATTAAGCTTTGCTCCAATTACATCTGAATAAGGCTTAATCGATTGATCTTCTTTCTCCATTGTACGACGAAGATTAAAGAAGTATTCAAATGTAGGGTCATCAAAGTTTGTTTTACCTTCTTCCGTTAAAAACGGATGTTTAAATTGGATTTGTGCCATAGGATTTGCATATAGAGACCAATTGTGGAAGTATGCACCATATTGTTTTTCTTCGCCTTCACCTTTTGTTAGTTTTCTCGCATACTCTGCAAAGTCATCCCATGTCCATCCCAGTTTAGGTACTGGTAACCCCGCTTCATCTAATGCATTTTTATTAAGAAGAACATAGTTTTGAACAACATTATTTTGAATTCCGTAATATTTCCCTTCATATTGCGGATTCACATAGTATTCTTCTTCCGGATTTAAATTACTTTTTTCATAAAACTCATCTAAAGGAGCTAATACACCTTGAGCTGTACGTTCGAATACAGCATCCGCATGTGGTAGCATTACCAGGTCTACCTTTTCACCAGAAGCCATTAGAACGTCTAACTTTTTAAGTGTTTCTAGTGAGTTCCCTGGTACTAATGATACAGATTCTACATTAATATTTGGATTTTCTTTCTCAAACTGCTCAATATACTGCTCAGTAGTAGCAGCCTGTATCTCATTATCCCAGTTGTAATACTTGATCGTTACAACCTCATCTTTATCGCCAGAAGTAGCTTGTTCACTTCCCTTATTAGAAGCACATCCAGCTAAAACCGACACGGCAAGAATGGTACTACTAACTACCAAACCAGCTTTTCTCTTAAACTTCATCTTTCTTCCCCCTTCTCTATTAACCGCTTACATTTTGAATTATAAATCTATTTCAAATAAAAGAACGTGAATTATTTAGCATTATGCGTGTATAATTTTTACTCTTTTTTTGATGTCATCTCGTTATCCTTTTACTCCTCCAAGGGCGATTCCTTTAATTACATGTTTTTGTAAAATGATAAAGATAATCACTAAAGGTATGATAGCTGAAAGTGAAGCCATCATTAGAATTGCATAGTTATCTGCATAATCATCCTTAAATAATTGCATACCTAATGTGATTGGATACAAGTTTTTCTCGATTAAGAAGATAAGTGGATTTTGGTAATCATTCCACGTCCAAATAAATTTAATAATCCCAACTGTTGCAATAATCGGTTTGCACAAAGGTAGAATAATTTTCCAAAAGATCGTGAAATACCCTGCCCCATCAAGCTTTGCTGCCTCTATCAGCTCATTAGAGACTCCTAGCATAAACTGTCTCATAAGAAATGTAAAGTAGATTGAGAACATCCCCATTAAGATAAGACCTTCATGTGTATTATATAGTCCTAACCACTTTAATAATAGAAATCTCGGAACAAGTGTGGCTTGCTCAGGAATAATCATAAAACTCAGTAGTAAGCCAAACATTAAATTTCTTCCCTTAAATTGTAACTTCGTTAAAGCAAACGCTGCCATAGAAGAAAAGAGAAGTGTGGCCACCGTCATAATGATCGAAAGCTTTAAGGAGTTAAGATAAAATAGAGAGAAAGGAATTTTCGCCATCCATACAGCTTTAAAGTTTTCAATGACATTCCAAGAACTTGGTATCCATTCTATTGGAAAAACCATAACATCCTTTTCAAATTTAAATGCTGCTGAAGTCATCCAAAATAATGGTAATAGGAAAAAGATTGATACAGCAAGTAGTATGATAGTTGTAATAGCCTTTTGTATATCTATTTTTCTCTGAATCATTCATAGTCCCCCTTCCTTTAATAATGTACCTTGTTCTTTTGAATTTTCCAGCTAATGAGCGTAATCAGAGCTACAACAATAAACAATAACCAAGATATAGCAGAAGCATATCCCATATTAAAATTCCGGAATCCTTCTTCATAGATTCTAAATACAATAACTGTTGATGAGTTATTAGGACCACCATCTGTAAGGAAGGCAATTAAGTCAAATACCTTAAAAGATCCAATTAATAAAGTAATAAATAAAAATACATTTGTCGGTCCAAGCATAGGTAATGTAATGTTAAAAAACTTTTGTATGGAAGAAGCCCCATCAATGCTTGCTGCCTCATATAACTCATCAGGAATATTAGATAGACCAGCTATATAAATGATGATGTTATATCCAATGATTGCCCATACAGAAATAATAATAATGGCAATCAGTGAATACTTCGGATCTGCTAACCATAACGGTGTTTTTTCAAATCCAATACTTTTTAAAAACATATTGATTGGTCCACTTGAAGGATGATACAATGCACTCCATACAGCCCCAATAGCAATAATAGACGAAATATACGGAATAAAAAATGCAACCTTAAAGTATTCCTTCATATATACTTTTGTATGGATAATGACGGCAAGAATTAATGCCAATGCCATACCAGTTGGAACGGATAGAAACGTAAAAATAAGATTATTTTTTAAAGCGATAAAAACCGTTTCATCCTGGAACATTTTCTGAAAGTTATCTAACCCAACAAATTTAATAGTGGAAAAACCACCGACTAAATTCCATTCTGAAAAGCTAATAACCAATGAAAATATAATTGGAAAGACATACAAATATAACATTCCAACAAGTTCAGGTAATAAAAATAGCCATCCTACAAGTGCCTCCTTGCGGGAGTTTGACCATTTTGTTTTTTTAACCAAAAGGTTCGAATTTTCTTTTTTTATCTCAACAGTGCCCTTCATTTGCGCCCCCCCTGTTCATTTATAAACTTACTATAATACACAATTTCCCTACCTCTAAAAAACGATTCTGACCTATATGTGCAAAATTTTTACATTCTTTTTTGAAGATATTGACTAACCTGAAAAACTTTAGTTCAACTTTATCATTCCCTCTAATCCCCTCTTTCCAAAGAAAGAGAGGGCTGTCTATACTTAAAGACAGCCCTCTCTATTATAAATATTAAAAACTTTTACTATACTTCATTGGAACTTGACCAATCCCTTTAACTTTTATGTCTATCACTTCTCCCTTAGGAATGATCAACGCTCTCTCAGCTAAATTTCAATAGGTGTGTTATCTTTCCATATAACCGGTGTTCCCTAATGGAGAAAAAGTTTTTATAGTCCTCTAGAACCTACAGGTTAATTCCGGAATTCATATTTAACGTTCAATCGTATTCAAAATACCCATTCTCTAATATCCGTAAATTCATCCAAAGGGCGAAAATGCGAATATTCCATTGTAGACTTGATTATTAAGGGGTATATACTTCATCTTATATTGCGTCGTTATGTACGAGACGTTCAGAAAAGTGGGCGAAAGAAAAAGCACAAAAACTTATTGAAGCTGCATTACGTAACCCATTTCAAAACAACTTGTATCAAAGCCATATTTTTAATCTAAAGATGTTAATTACTATCGTTCTTCAATATCAAGAGCACCTATCGCAACTAGGAGCAGAAATAGATGCCCTCGCTAAAGAAATAGTAGAATATAAGATTATCCAGTCTATCCCTGGTATCGGAGAAAAGATTGCGGCAACAATCATTTCAGAAATTGGAGAGATAGATCGGTTTAATCATCCAAAGAAGTTAGTTGCCTTTGCAGGAATAGATCCTAGTGTTTACTCTTCTGGAAGGTTTACAGCGACCAACAATCGCATAACGAAGAGAGGATCTAGAAGGTTAAGGCAAGCATTATATATGGCTGTGTACTGTGGAATTCGAGATGCCCGTAAACAAAAGACGAGCGATACCGTTATACCTCGAAACAAAAAATTAAGAGAGTTTTACGATAAAAAACGCGATGAAGGTAAACCCTATAGAGTAGCGATAATTGCTTGTGTTAATAAGCTTTTACACTTGATTTATGCGCTTTTAAAGAACAAAACCACTTTCCAAGAATTAGCTTAAAAGCTATATTTAACAACATAAAACAAAACCTTCCAATAATGAAAATCAGAAAGGTTATTTGGCATACTCATTTTTAGTATATCATCTAATTTTTCATTTTTTTATTGAAAAATGTTGACAACTATTAGCTGGTTTTGTGGAATAAAATTAACTTATTTCAATCCGTTGAAAAATCATAGTAAACACTAACCATAATCCAAATCCAATACCTAAAGAAAATACAAGTGTTATTCCTTTCTTTAAACACAACACGGTAATTCCTAAAAATAATACTGTTGGAATTATTCCCCATAGTACATTTATAAGAAATTTTGAGATTTCTAATTCACTTCTTTTTTCATATGATAACCAAGCAATTGAAAGCATACTTGTTATCGGAAATGCAGCAATAAACCCTGCAAGTAAAGGATTTTTTCTTGCTAAACCACTAACCAAAGCAATAATAATAGCTGATACTACTACTTTAATTAAGAACATTTCAACTCATCTCACCCTTCTCTAATCTCAACTCAACTAAGCTCTAAATAATCAGTATTCTATAGAAAATTTAAAATACCTTCTTCAACAAAATGCCCCTTTTCATAAAGAAAGACGCTTTCCTTATTTCAGAAAAGCGCCATTTTGCTGAAGATCACTAAAGCTTCTATTGAAAAATTTCACAATCTTTATACTAATCTAAACACTACCATTCCTTAAAAACCATGGTATATATCAAAAAATTGTTAGCCCGACGTCCTTGGGCTAACACTCTCTTTGAACCAAATTTTATTCTTTAAGCATGTTTTTGTAAAGATAGAATAAAATCGAAAAAAGACCAATTTGTTGAAGAGAGTGATATAAATGAACCCAATTACCTTTAAAGCATTTGCAATCACTAATGAAATTGATTTGAACAAAATCGCCATTCATTGCGGCATTCCCAAAAAATTCACCTGGGAAGAGCCTTTAATCCTAAAAGGCGATATTCTAAATTCCATTATTAATAAAAATGTGAACGAATCGCAACAGGTGCTGATTTTTTCCTTTGGCAGCATTGTCTTCATTAATTACTCACACGCCGATGAGATAAAGGGGTTTTTAACCTATATCCATTCTTTCGAGCCGGACATTGATCTCGTCTATGTAGATAGATATACGGACGATTACAGCCTTCACTTTAAAGAAACTGAAAACATCAAGTTGACCGACGAATATGTAGTGGTGCCTAAATATGAATTTTTCTACCCTGAATTAATTTCCACTGTTCTCGCAAAATCGGTGGCCCTCGAAAAAACAGAGGAACAACTCGGAAGAATCCACGACAAGCTCGAAACCATGATAGACCGACTGGAAAAGGGCAATCTGAGAATCGGCAACAAGGAACTAGCGAGAACGACGGCAAAAATCCTACGTCACGAGTATAACACCCTTGCGTATATCATGATTCTGGATAAACCTGATATTACATGGACAAGCAGCATTGCCGGCGAATTTTATGACAGTATGCTGGATTTTTTTGAATTGAATGATCGGTATAAAATCTTGAAAAGTAAAACCGAGATTTTATATAACATTATGGATGGGTTTTCTAACATCAGCCATTCAATCAGGGGACTATTCGTTGAATGGATCATTGTGATTCTCATTGTTTTTGAGATTGTCTTGACGATATTAGAAATTGTAGGATGGATTCCTTGAATCCAGAATCTTATTCAACCGCCCCGTTAGCCAACAACAGCAAAGAAAAAGGGCTGCACCAACCCTTGTTCCTCAACTCTTGCTCCCTTTGATGGAAGACTTCTTTTGGAACATTCCAAAGGAAGGTTAATGCACTTCTAAATCGTAACACAACAAAACCAATTATTATTACCGACAACATTGATAACCAAACTAATAAAAATCTTTAATGTAAAAGAGCACTACCCTTATTCAAGGGTAACGCCCGATTGTTGAAGATAGCTAAAATGGTTATTTATTTAGCTAATAGAGAATTAATTTCTTCGTAAAATAAGATTATACACGAAGTTAAATTTTATTTTATTCTTCCCCTGTTGCTATTACGAGGATAGTTATGTATAGATTTTGTTTAAAACATCAAACTAATTAAGCAAATGCAAAATCTAATTCTTACAATCTTTTAAGGAGATGATTTGAATGGCACAAAATAATAACAGTAATCAATTAGTTGTTCCAGGTGCTAAACAAGCTATTGAACAAATGAAGTTGGAAATCGCATCAGAGTTTGGTGTTAACCTTGGTGCTGAAACATCTTCAAGAGCTAACGGTTCTGTAGGTGGAGAAATTACTAAACGCCTAGTTGCAATGGCTCAGCAATCAATGGGGCGTTTCTAATTTTTTCGTATTAAAGAGGAGAAAGAACTTCTCCTCCATTTTATGCCTTTTTAGATAAACTCTCCTTCTTCAACTAAAGCACCCGTTACTTTAAGTACATTTTTTCACAAACTCGTTCTTTTTCACACTTTTATTACAGGAATGCTGCCATGATAGTACCTGACGAAATTAAACAAAAAAAGAGCATTACTACTTCTAGGATTAACGCTCCCTACAGATAAACAAGCTAACTCGTTTCCTGCCAAAAACCCTGCCAAGAATTTTTCTTAGCAGGGTTTTTAGGTAGAGAAATTGATCTTAAATTTAAACACAAATATCTTTTATAATGAATCTATGTTGTTATTATCTTTTCTGTATTTAAGAATATTTAGCATTCGGGGTTACTAATGTTTTTTTTGACAACATCAACCAATTTTTATTTGTCTAGTTTAAAACCTATTTCCATTGCCAATTTGATTTCTTCACACATGTACCACATATCAGTAATTTGTCCATCATCATTAAATTCAAAAATACCAACTTCATCCCACTCTATACGCTTATTAGTAGCAGGCATTCCAACAAATGTACCCTTGTGTGTTACATAATAATGAAACTGTGCAATTACCTTATTTCCTTCTGCAACAACATATTTCATTTCAACTTTTTGATCACTTAATGCACCGTGAAGTACAGCCCAACCTTCCTTCATCCACTCTAAAAAATTCCCTTTTTTCGGAATTGCATCGCCAGTAGCTTCATAAAGAGCCGCAAAACCAGCTCTATGTGTAACAGCATCTTTCGAGACTACTTGACGAACGTAATCTACATCGTTAGTTGGTAAAGCCTCTGTAATAAATTTTCGAACAATTTCTTTGTTATTCTCTAGTTTATTCAAAATAGTTCCTCCTAAAATCACTTTAAATATTTTTTGCTTAATTAGTAGTAGCTCTCTACGACACAAATCATAAACTCTATAGTAAGAATAGGGTCAACTCTTTTATTCCGTTATTTTTAATGTTAATTTTTTACTGATGCTGGATTATCAATATCAGATAGGTAAATTCTATATACCATAAGATTTGTATGATGAAGATTAAATATTCTTATATTAACTCTTACAAAAGTAATCCCTTCATAATCATAGGGATAAAACTCATTTTCAACAGCTTGTCTATTTTCCCAAGTCAGTTTATACAGCATTTCATTTGTAATTGTGTATAGTAAAAGAAAGATTTTTAAGAAGAAACAGAGAAGAAAGGATAAGATTTATGAAGCAATATTACTCCATTGGAGAAACAGCTCGTCTAAACAACATCTCCATTCAAACATTACGCTATTATGATAAGATTGGCATTTTCAAGCCTTCTTATACAGATCCGGATAATGGATATCGTTATTACCATGTTAAACAGTTCTTTTATTTAGATATTATCAAGTATCTAAAATATATCCGAACACCATTAGAAGAAATCAATCGTATCATTTCAAGTAAATGTACCCCTGAACATATGCAAAGCTTTCTTGAGGAACAAGAAAGCGTGATTGAGCAGGAAATGGAGAACCTTGAACGTGCTCGGCGATTACTTCAAAGAAGAAAGAGGCAGCTTAACGAACAATTAGATATATGTGATAAAAAGGAAGAGGGCTTAATATATTTTCGCCATATAGAAGAACAAACCATTTTAAAAGTGGAGACGCCCCAAGTTACCCCTCATGATCCACCAGACTTATATGTCCGAAAGTTGGCTGACGTTCTCGAAGAAAGAGGAGATATGGTGGATAACTATTATGGTTTCATTTATGATTTAAAGTCTTATAAGGATTCTCATGATATTTATTTCGATAGTATTTATACAACTATTTGTAAAGGAGAAAAGGTAAGTATAAAAGGAGAAAACATAAAGCTAGATACACTCCCACCTGGTGAATATGTATGTATTGCCTTTGATTGGTCTACCAAACATTATGCTTCATATTATCAAAAACTTTACCACTATATTGAATCTCATAGCATACAAACCGATGGAAAGGTATATCAAGTTTCCCTTCCTATCAACTACAGTTCATCAAAAGAAGAACAGTTCCTCACAGAATTAAGAGTACTAAAAAAATAATTCACCCTTGACCCTATAGTTGCTATAGGGTCTATTGTTTGTTCCATAGTTCATAAAAAAAGGAGGCTTTATGTAATGCGTTATATTTCTTATCTATTTGCCTTATTAGCAGGAGCAGCCCTTAGTTTTGAGGGAGGTATATATGCTGAACTGGGAAAGCACATAGGAAAATTGGAAACGAGTTTTTATAACTTTTTTATGGGCACAATTCTTATAGGATTAATGTGGCTTTTTTGGGGAAAAGGCAAACTTTCCTATACGATGCAGGCACCAAAGTGGTCCCTTCTTGGAGGACTTTTAGGTGGTATTTATTTAACTGTCATTGTTATCAGTGTGCCATTCGTTGGTATTGGAATTACGATGGTTTCTGTAATGATTGGTCAATTACTCATGAGTATGGTGCTTGAACATTTCGGTTGGCTCGGAAGTAAGAAGGCAAGGGTTAATAAAGAAAAAATCTTTGCGATCGTGACAATGTTAATAGCCTTAATTCTAATTAACTAGGAGGGGGAAACAAAACATGGGTATGATAATGATTGTATTAAATTTAATAGGCGGTATTTTATTAAGTGCTCAATCTTCAATAAATGGTACACTCAGCCGTAAAGCTGGTGCGATTGAAACTACGCTTTTGACTTTAATAACGGGCTCCATGTTTCTTGCGGTCGTCATTATATTCTTCGGTTCTGGAAAACTTTTAAATATATTTGATGCTCCTAAATGGCAGCTAAGCGCCGCGTTCCTGGGTGCCCTATATATGCTTTTAGTTATTGCAGCTGTCCCAAAAATTGGGGTTATCGCAACCAATATAGCAGCAATTGCTGGACAGCTTATCATTAGTTTGATTATAGATCATTTTGGTTGGTTTAATAGCATGGTTATACCTTTAGACTTAAACCGAGCTATTGCCCTAGTGTTTATACTCGTTGCACTTTATTTCATTTATAAAGGAAACAAACGCTCAAATGAAGAAAACTGATGCTTAACCTATTTAAATAATAAAAAAGTGCTACACCCTTTTATGGTTGCAGCACTTTTTATACCATATTGGTATACAGGATCTTTATATCTGATAACAATTGCTCACTAATAGTAAAAAATTTACATTAAGAATAAAAAAACAAAAGAGTTGACCCTGTTCCTACTATAGGGTTTATGATTTGTGACGTAGATTTCCAAATGAAAGATAGAAAAGAAAGGGGATTATTATGGAAAACAACAACAGAATATGCGATATACTGGGCATTCAATACCCTATTATACAAGCAGCTATGAGCTGGATTACGGATGCGAACATGGTGGCCGCCGTATCTAATGCAGGAGGAATGGGAGTTTTAGGACCTAATGCTGGGGCAAAATTTGAGGGATCTAAAAAGATTAGTTCAGAAGAAAGACTTCGTAATGAATTACGCAAAATTAAATCATTAACGGATAAACCATTTGCTGTGAATATTTTCTCTCCAGAAGAGGGTACGGATGATGCGTATACACAAACCGTTCTAAAGATATCTTTAGAAGAAGGAGTTAAAGCATTCCTAAGTGTTGGCTTTGTTAACAAAAAATTATTTAAACAAATTAAAAATCATAATGCCACGTTAATTCACCGTGAATTGACGCCTACACCTGAAGCAGCAAAAAACGCAGAGGATGCAGGTGCGGATATAATTATTGCGACGGGCTATGATGAAGGTGGATGGATTCCTCAGAACCAAATTGGAACCTTCTCCATCGTCCCAACGATTGTAGACGCCGTGAATATTCCGGTAATGGCTACTGGTGGAATTAATGATATTCGTGGTGTAAGAGCTGCATTTGCTCTTGGCGCAGAAGGGGTTTATGTAGGAACCCGTTTTATTGTATCAGAAGAGTGTCCTGCTTCAGACATTACGAAACAAGATATTATTCGTTCAAAAGCGAAGGACCTGGTTTTTGTGTCGTCCCTTCAACGTTCCACACCACATAAATTAGCTCAAGAATTAGAGCGTAGATATAAAAATGGAACACCCCTTGAAGAGGAAATGAGTCTTCGACCGGGAATGCTAGAAGGAAAGCTAGATGAAGGAATCGTTTCTGTGAACACAGCTATCGATGTTATTACAGAAGTAAAGAGTTGTGAAGAAATCGTCAAGGAATTAATGGCGGACTTTATTCAGTAATTACACTCAAAATTTTGTTGTTATATTAGTTATATAGGAGTATTCCCTTCAGACGTTAAGTTTGTACTGTTACTTAACTCCTTTGTCACTGAAGGGATGTTCTTTTTTATCATAAAGTTTTTATAGGTTTACGAGTGAGATTAATGTTTAATTTATCGTCACTCAGAATAGATTGCAAAGATTGAAAAGCAAAAAGAAAAAATGTAAAAAAACCTGAAAGAAATTGACCTTATCGTTACGATAAGATTTACGGTTCTTTATATGACTTTTAAGAGAATTGAGAAATAGGAAGGAAAGGTGATATATGGTGAAAAATAACAAAGAAACGAAAAGTCAAACCCTTCGATTACTAATGCCACAATGGCAAGGTGGAAACAATCCTCCATATGTACTTGGAGCTCATTTATTAAACTGGCTTGCTCCTAAAACGAATGGTCCCTTTGAAGAAGTACCTGTCGATTTAGATTCAAGCCTTGAAGTAGAGCAGGGTATTGTCGCTAAGAGTGTCTTATTAAATCAAGCACGTTCTGCCAAAAGTTTAATTCAAAAGCACAGTCCTGATAATATCATTGTTCTTGGTGGGGATTGTGGTGTAGAACTTGCTCCTTTTGCCTACTTAAACGAGAAATATGATGGGGATACTGCTTTGTTGTGGGTTGATTTACACCCTGATGTTTCAATTCCTGAGGATTTTCCAAACCATCATGCTCACGTACTTGCTAATTTGTTGGGGATTGGAGATAAGGAATTCGTCGCAGAGGTACCTCGTCCATTTAAACCAGAACAAGTATTATTTGTAGGATTGAACGATATGATGGAAGCACTTAACTCTAAACCGTTACAAGATCTAAAAATGGATATCGCAACTCCAAATGATATTAAAGAAGACAGTTCTAAGGTACTTCAATGGCTGGATTCACGTAAACCTTCTAAGGTTATCGTTCATTTTGATTTAGATGTTCTCGATTTACGTGAATTTCGCTCCCTATTAGTAGCTAATCCAGCTACTTATGAGAAAATGAAGGAGCAAATTCCACAAGCCTCTAGTATGGAAACCATTATACGGGTCCTTCAAGATGTAGCAAAAGCCCATGATGTTGTAGGGCTAGGGATTACAGAACATTTCCCGTGGGATGCAATGGCATTGCAAAATATGTTACAGCGCTTGCCTTTAATAGGTGATATAAATAAAAAAGACAAATCCATTGTACACTGGACATTATAAAAATTTGAATATTTATATTCGCTCTCAAACAGCAATTAATATACATGTAAAAACTATATCCAGTGCAAGTGTTTTATGAATTTAAATCCTGTAGGCCTATGGTAAACTAATGAAAGATATTAAATAAACAATATAATTTAAGCTGATTTCCTTTTTTGGTGAATCAGCATTTTTTATTTTGTAAAAAACTGTGCTTACACTACCCTGCCCCTTCCGTATTAGAGAAAAATTCGTATACTTCCTCATAATTCATATTACTACCATTTTTCACTACAAATTCCCTGAAAATTATCTGTGATACTACTTTTACCTGTTCTGGATAGTTTGATAAATAATCAATTTCCATAATGTGCACCCCCGAAAAAGTAATTCCCAACATGTAAAATGAATTCCTTCTTACACTAACCTGCCCGTTACTTGAAGAAGGAAAAAAGCGATCTTCCGTTATTGAAGTATAGCACCCATAAGTTGAAGTAAAAACATTATTTACCAAGATTTCTTTTTAATTTCTGATGAATAATAAAAGAAATAAACCTTGAATCGATAAGAAGATTTTTGGATAGGAGATGGCGAAATGACAAGTTATAAAAAATGGCTTATTGTATGCTTTATTGCTGTCCTACTGTGCTCTTTTAATAATGGAATTGTCCAAGCGAAAGAAGAAAATCCAAAAGATAAAATCGTAAAATTAAAAGACGGAGAAACTCTCAATGTAGCTGATCCAGAACTACAAAAAAGGCAGGATGAGGTTTGGGAACAACTGGTTAAGACTGATTTCTCTAATAAGGTTGATCAAAAACTAAAAGAAAATGGTTATAAGAGGTATACTCATACAGGAGAATTTAATATTAATTATCAAATAGTGGACATAAAGGTTGATCAAAAACCTGACGAAAGTAAGATTGAAACGATCGAAAATATTTCGAGAATTGTTAGTGAAATAGCAAAAGAAAATAAGGTAGTTCCAACTATCACAAGAGTAACATTCCACAAACAATAGATTTTAGCCGTTTCATAAAGGTGTTACTTAATCAATCAAGAACAGTACCTAAAATGGTACTGTTTGTTTGATTTGCTAATGAATTCTTGTTTAACTATCCTGTACCGTTACTTCTATAAAGTTAAAAAGAAGCGTTAATCCTTCTTGGATCAACACACCCTTAGTTGAAGAACTTTAATATCATTGTACCAATTCCCTGACTTACAGTAAGTATCCATAAAATGCTATATATTAAACATCCGTGAAAAAGGCTTTTATACATAAATTCCTTCCAGTTTGAAAATCTTATGAAGTAAAAAGCAAAAAAGATTGTACTTATTATCCCAATAAACAACCATAAGAAGTATATCAATTTAGGTAAACCACTCCATAAAGCCCAAATAGCAATAATTGTTGTGAATAGAATATTTATTATAAATACAATTACATTAATTACAGTTTTCGAATTCATCATTATCCCCCACTAAAATTTACCACTGGACAATTTTACCATATTTCTTAAACTAATCTGCAAGTTAGCTCCACAAGAAAAAAGATCGCCGCAGTGATCCTATCTTTAACTCTTTCACCTATTGGTTGAACAAGAACTAGATAATAGTAATCATTTAAGTAACGTTTTTAAAGCTTCTTCAATATCCGTTTCTAAATCATTTTTTGATAAATCATATAATGTTCCCGAACCTTCATTATATCCTCCAAAGTAATACCATAATTCAAATGTATCTGCATAATAGTCATCATAATCGATTATTATTTCAGACCGATACTCTTTTTCTAGACAATGATCCGACGTTAAGTCTATTTCTTCATCTCCATCAATATCCCTGCCTACCCAAATTCTAAGGCATTTCTTTCCTTGGCTTTCAAATACTTTTGCATATTTTTCTTGAAGTACTTTACAGAAACTAGCAAACTTCGCTCGTCGTACAATGAAAAAGAAAAAAGCAGAACTTGAATTAGCACTTCAGGGCTATGTTAACCCACATCAACGCTTAATGCTCAAAACGATTTTAACTCACATTGATTTTCTAACTGAACAAATTGAAATGTTAGATCAAGAGATAGCCCAACGAGTAAACTCGTATGAAGAAGATATTGAAAGACTAGATTCGATTCCTGGAATCGCCAGAAGAATGGCTGAACAAATCCTAGCTGAAATCGGTACTGATGTTAAAAATCAATTTCCAACTGCGGCACATCTTTGTTCATGGGCAGCTCTCGTACCTGGACATAACGAAAGTGCTGGGAAAAGAAAATCAACTAAATCTAAAAAAGGAAATAAGTATTTAAGATCAGCATTAACTGAAGCAGCTCAATCGGTCAGAGGTTCAAAAAACTATCTTGGTGCATTGTATCGACGAACAGCAGGACGAAAAGGCAACAAAAGAGCAGCTATAGTAGTTGCCCATGCGATATTACGGATCGCATATTACCTGTTAACTAGAAAAGAAATGTATGTAGACTTAGGCGAAGACTACTTTGATAAACAAAGACAGGTATCTATTGTACGCCATTCGGTTCGAAGACTAGAAAACTTAGGCTATACGGTTACAATAACAGAAGCTTCCTAATCCATTAAACAAGTAAATAAACACCAATGATCAGACGCTCTCCCCTTTTAAAAAGATGAATGAGCTGCGTCTATTTAAGTATTGCCATTTTTCGGATCTAACAGAAGTTAATTTTCATGGTAGTTTAAGTGTGTTTATTCACAAACTATCCTTCTTTCAAACAGTTCATTTTTACAACAGTTTTGCCATTTCCACCCATAGAAAAGGGCTTTCCATAATTTAAAGGAAAGCCCAGTTTTCTATTCGTTCAATATAAAGAAGCTACTCCGAAAAGAGTAGCTTCTTTATAAAAGTTTAGCACTATTAGAATAAATTACGGTTTAACCAATACCTTAAGTGCTTCTCGGTTGTTCATAAGTCGATAACCTTCCGGAACTCCGTCAAAGTCAACTGTTACATCAAACACTCGACCAGGTTCCAGTGTACCGTCTAAAATATCTGGTAGTAGTTCTTCCATATAAGCACGCGTAGGTGCTGGTCCTCCTGTTAGTGTAATGTTGCGTCCAAATAAACTCTGAAAGCCAACAGCTGCTTCTTCATACTGCGGAACTCCGACGCGACTAATTACTCCCCCAGCGCGCACAGCTCCAATACTCATTTCGTATGCTGGCTTCAGACCAACACATTCTAAAACTACATGTACTCCTTCACCATTTGTAAGCTCACGAACTTTTGCCACACCTTCTTCTCCACGTTCTGGAATAACATGTGTAGCACCAAATTCAATTCCAAGATCAGTACGTTCTTTATGACGACCCATAAGAATTATTTTCTCCGCGCCCAGTTTCTTTGCGGACATAACAGCAAGAAGACCAACTGCACCGTCACCGATAACTGCTACTGTTGTGTTCTCATTTACGCCTCCCATTACAGCTGCATGATACCCAGTACCATAAACATCAGACAATGTTAATAAGGATGGTAGAAGAGGAGAGTTTTCATCAATCTCTTTTGGTAATTTAAACATGCTTCCTTGTGCTTGAGGAACACGAACGTATTCAGCTTGGCAGCCTGTCATAAAGCCTCCATGCACACAAGAAGTCATCAATCCTTCTTGGCAATAAGGGCATGTGTTATCTCCAAAAGCGAAAGGTACAATAACCAAATCGCCTTTCTCAAATCCAGATACTTCTGAACCCATTTCTTCTATTCTTCCAATAACTTCGTGCCCCATTGCTTCGCCTTCAGGGTGATCATGAGAATGCATGCTACGATAAGGATGCAAGTCACTACCGCAAATGCAGGCAGCAACCACTTTTAATACTGCATCAGTTGGTAATTGTAATGTTGGTACTGGCAATTCTTCTACGCGTACATCACCAGCAGCGTACATAATATTTGCTTTCATATTAATTCTCCACCTTTAAAACTTTAGTTTATTTTATAGAGAGACAGTTTCTAAAAATAAGCGCTATCTATTTGCGTTCTCCTTTTTTTAAACCTAATGCTCTTACCATCACCGGACTAAACAACTATTGAACCGTATAGCCACCATCAACTGCTATTGCTTGACCGATTACATAACTTGCAGCAGAACTACATAACCAATGAACTACTGAAGCAACTTCCTCTGCTTTAGCTAGACGACCAATTGGGACTGCTTTCATTAATTCGTCCATTGCATCAGCTTCCGTAGCTAACATATTTTCAACCATTGGCGTTACGATGATCCCTGGACAAACTGCATTAATACGAATTCCTTTCGAAGCATACTCTAAAGCAGTGCTTTTAGTTAATCCCAATACACCATGTTTAGAAGCATGGTATACAGAACGTCCAGGAACACCAGTTAATCCTCCTATTGAAGAACAATTAACGATAGCCCCTTCTGTACCCTGCTTTCTTAATTGAAGCAACTCATACTTCATACAAAGCCAAACACCCTTCGTATTAACATTCATTACATCATCGAAAACTTCTTCCTCTAATTCAACCGTGTCTGTCATAGGGTTTTGAATACCAGCATTATTATATGCATAATCTAATTTTCCAAATGTATCAACTGTTTTTTGTACCATAGCTTCAACAGATTTCTCATCTGAAACATCACATTGGATGGATATCGCCTGATAGCCTGCGTCTATCAAGTCCTGTGCTTCTTGTTTAGGTTCATTCCTATCAACTAAAGCTACACTAGCACCTTCTTTAGCAAATAATTGTGCTGTTGCCAGCCCAATACCGCCTTTTGCTCCAGTTACAATTACTACTTTATCTTTCATGGTTGTCATAACGATTCCTCCTGATTATGTTATAAATAAACCTTACAATTTAAAGTCAACTAAAAAGAGGCTGATGGAAAACTTTTTCTTTGTAAATAAGTCTCCCACGGACATTTGAGTAGTATGTGCTCCCAGACTTGTGTTTCGGCACCATAAATCAACTCTTCGCGATTAATCAGCATCTGTTTGTAATTATAAATGGAACCAAAATACATTCAATGGTTAAAAGAAACTGATTCGTTGTTTATTCAAACAAATCAATAAAATTGTTGATTATCTTTCGGGAAGTCAAATAAATAAAAAAAGGTCAACCAGAAAAATCTGGCTAACCTTGGGGTAAAATATGAATATGAATCCAGTCATTGGTCCCGATGTTTCAAAGGGTGAAAGTCAGGTCCAAGCATTTTTAGATAAAGGTAAACCATACCGTATGAGCTTTAGTATATCCTATCTAACAACATCCCTAGCTGTTCTGATATAACACTAGGCGGAAAAGGCATTTCTTTTGTGATCCACCATTCCACCGTTCCTACAAAAGATGTCACAACAAATTGAAGTATAACCTCTTCATTCAATTCTCGATTTATCCCTTTTGTTGTGTCAATATCATTTTTGATTTCCTCCATGAGAAGCTCTAGGAACCGACTACGAAAATAAAAGGCTTGACTACTTGCTAACATTGTTGAAAAGAATGAATAATTGCTCTCAAAATACTCAAACCAGCCTACATTCGATTCTACAAAGTCTAATTCCATTTCAGCTGCTTCCTCGCACATTACTCTTAGTACATTAATATGTTCATCAATGAGTCTATCTAGTAAATCATATTTATCCAAGTAATGAAGATAAATGGTTCCTCGGTTAACATTTGCCCTGTCGGCAAGATCCTGTATGGTAATATCATCAAAACTTTTTTCAGCCATCAGTTCAATAACCGCTTTTTTTAAGGATTCTTGCGTTTTAAGAACTCTTCTATCCACTTTAGACATTTGAAATCACCAATCTTTCCCTTAGAAAATCAACAAATTGCTTTCATTTAACGATTGAAAGCATCCTTTTTCTTTATATAATTATTAACAGATGTTGATTAACCAATCAATGTTAATTTATTGTTAATTTATTTAAAGTACGAAACGTACAGTTCTTTAACTCCTTAAATTTTTGCGTTACTACAGACTTATTTATTAAAAAACAATTATAGAAAAAGCCTATTTTCCTATTCCTAACTAGGCTGATCTGCTTTTTTATTACTTTGTGAAAAAGTGTACTTAAACTATTCTGCCAGTTAATGCAAGAAAAAAGCCTTACTCCTTATTGAAGTAAAGCGCCCAATAGTTGAAGAAGATCAAAATATATTACATTTCGAAAAAGTTTTATCTCTTTCTACTTTGTATACTCTTAGTGCAAAGTTTTTGTACCATTTATTTTTACCTCAATCCTGTGCAACTAACTTGCCTGTTGAACAACGCCTCTAATTTTTTACTTCCACTCTCTTCATCCAATCTCTTTTGGCAAAAATTCCAGTTTATATTGATGTGTAATCACTCGATTTAGTATCGGATCATTCATTTCGATTACATATTCATCGCCGTACGCCAAAGAACTTCCAACTGTTCCGATTGTTCCCGAATAAAAAACATGTCCATCCTGATCAATTTTCATTTCTTTAAAGTTCTCAATTAAATCTTTTGGCGACATGAGGTCACCGCAAGTACCTTTTTGATAGAGCTCTTCTTTGCCGTTTGATCGTATCCAACACGATAATTCAATTTGATCCCAGTGATCCTTTACTTCTTCATATTTCCAAACTTCTTGCGCCAAAATATTCGGGCATGCTTGCTTAGACATTGGGACACTGAAGGCTTCCAGTTTACGATCTGTATGGTCACTGCCCACTGTGACGTACATTTCGTTATCAGACCAAATTAATACATATTCGATTTCACCGCTTGTTTCATTATGCTGCACTTGAAAAGAATCAGAATACGTAGCCAACTGATTAGCTACAGGATATAAAGTCGGAATCGTAGCAGGTGTTTCAACACCCAACTTCGCCAGTTCATCAATATGCTCTTGTACTTTTTCCTGATCCACTCCGGCATAACCCGCATTAAATATTCTTTTCACACAAAGTTCTAGTTTTTGACTGCTACCTTGAATGTCCATTATCAATTTATTTTCCATTTCTCTTCACACCTCTATCAACTTAATATAATTCTGGTACTCTACTTGAAAAAACAGGGACATCCTTGCGTACTTTTGCAGCTAACTCCAACGTAACATTATTTACTATAGTTTCTTCACTTTGACCTGATCCAATTGATAGTTCATTTCCCCACGGATCAATAATCATGGACATTCCGGCAAATTCGACTTTGTCGTAACACCCAACACGATTACATGAAACTACAAACATTTGATTTTCAATTGCTCTCGCTTTTTGTAATGCACACCAGTGCTCTCGTCTGGCTGAGGGCCATTCGGCGACAACATGAAGCACTTCAGCTCCTTTAAGCGCCAGTGCTCTGGAAAGCTCCGGAAAGCGTAAATCGTAACAAATAATTAGGCCCATTTTGATGCCGTCCAGCTCAAATACATTTGCTTTTTCCTTTCCTCCTTCCAAGTAAAGGTGTTCATCCAACATAGGAACAAGGTGAATTTTGTCATATTCATATATCATTTCACCCACTCGATTCACTACAAAAGAAGAATTAAAAATGCCACCATTCTTTTTATTTGCAACCGATCCGCCAATAATATTCACACTGAAACGCTCTGCAAGCTCAGTCAAAAAAGGAATTGTATCCTGTCCCTCATTCTCCGCTAATTCCTCTAAAACAGATAAGGTATAACCTGTAGTCCACATTTCTGGAAGAACAAGGATATCAGGAGACGATACCGTCATTGTATTTTCAACCCAATCTTTTACTTTTTTTCTGTTTTCAGACGGATTCCCGGCTATAATATCCATTTGATAAATTGCATAATTCAATTTTATTTACTCCTCTCTAATTTTATATTTGTGGCATGTGGCATGCCAAGAGCATTAAAAATAAATAATTATGTTAATGATCGATCTGGACGAATACCGAACCAGAGAAGAATAGCAAACAAAATGGGAACAATACTTACTAACAAAGTGGCTTCCCAACCGATATTTTCTGCTAACCAGCCACATAATATAGGTGATACAAAAGCTCCAAGATTTCCCCAGAGATTCATCCACCCTGACACAGAACCTGAATATTCATTCCCTAAATCTGTCACTGCTGCCCATGAAGTCACTACTGGAAATCCTAATGCACCTAAAGAAATCGTCAACCATAGTACATTCATCCATTGGCTCGAAGCATATGCCGATAAATACATAGTGCCGGCAAAAATGACCAATCCTGATATCGCCAACGAACCTCGAGCAATCATTTTTGATTTCCCTTTTTTCACTAACCAATCCGAAATCGTTCCGCCAGTCATAACCGTGATAAATATACATAACCATGGAAAACTAGCTGCGAACCCCATGCCACTCAACGAAAAACTTCTTGCTTCCAACAAATAAGTTGGCAGCCACACAAGAAAAAAAGTAATGATATACAAAATGACAAAATATTGAAGACCCAACGCCCAGAAGCGGCCACTTTTCAAAAATTGTTTCCATGGAGCCAATGACTTTTTCTCTTCTTTAACCGTTCTATTCTCCATTATCACTTTTAATTCTTGTTTGTTTACAAAAGGATGATCTTCCGGTTTATCGCGGCCAAGCACATACCAGAGCAATGCAGCTACTAAGCCTAATCCACCAAAGATATAAAAAACTGCTTCCCATCCCCAGACTTGAAAAATAGCCACTGTTAATACCGGCGCAATCACCGGTCCAAAATAAGATCCCGCCAACAGCGCACTGGCTGCACGACCTTTTTCTTGTTTTGGAAACCAATACGTGTTAAACACTGCATTCCCGGGATACATAGGTCCTTCTCCTACCCCAAATAAAAAACGTACAAGCCCCATTAATCCATGAGATTTTACAACTGCTGTTAACCCTGTGAAAATCGACCACCAAATTAATGCAAATAATACAATCTTCCTCGCGCCAATTCGCTCCGCAATAATCCCCGCAGGAATTTGAGCAAGGGCATATCCCAAAGAGAATAACGATGCCAGCATACCGAATTGAACCTTACTCATATTTAAATCTTCCATCATCGGCTTCGCAATAATCGAGATGTTGGACCGATCCATATAAGCGATCAATCCAATAAGGAAAAAGAGAAAAGCTAACCACCATCGGATACGTGATGGTTTTTCTAATTCTTCACTTTCTGTTTTTAAATTCTTCAATAGCGCTTCGGACATATATATCCCTCCCTTTTGAATGTAAAGGCTTACATCACAATCAAATCTTATCCTTATTGCATAAGACAATAAGAATAAAGGTTACTATTTAATCACCTAAGTTGAGACTCGATAAAATAGCTACTCGAGTGTGCTCGATATGCTCTAAAACAGCTTCTTTCGCTTTTTCTACTTCTTTATTTTTTAAACACTCAATTAACCAAGCATGCTCTTTTAATGTTTGTTCCGTCCGATTCGGCAAATTTAATGCACTGACACCAAACCATCTAATTTGATCGCTTATAGTGCCCATTAAATTTATCAGGCGGTGATTTCCACTCAATTGAGCTAAATAAATATGGAAATCTTTATCCGTTGAGATGAATTGTCCACTGTCTTCTACATATCCACGCTGTTTTACATAAATTTCATTGAGTTGCTCGATTTCTCGTTCTGTAATTTTAGGGATTAGTAGTTCGATAACCAAAATCTCAAGCGCTCTTCGAATTTGAATCACTTCTTCAACATCTACAGCTGTTATTTGACTAACAAATGTGCCTTTTCTGGGTATGGATTTCACCCATCCTTCCAACTCTAATAGTGGAATCGCTTCTCTCACAGGAGTCCGACTAATTCCTAAACTTTCGCTCAAATCCCTTTCAAACAAAGTACTGCCAGGAGGAATCTTATGTAAAATGATAGCATTTTTGATTCCTTCATAAGCCTGTTGTTTCAGAGAAAGGGGCTGCTGAACTTTGAATAGACTCATACTTTTTTATCCCTCCTTACCTTCTGGTATGTGGCATGCCAGTTTTTATTTTCAGTATATTCATTCTTCTTTTCTTTGTCAATACTGTTTTAATCGATGCTAAATTGTAGGTATTTTCCCCGAATGAATTACTAAAATTCTTATAAATCTAAACTCCAAATTTAAAAAGAGCACTTACACTAAAAGTGCGGACGATTGCTGAAGATCGTTATTTAAAAAGAGTATATTACCTAAATATCATTGATGTCCTATTCAATTTTTAGAATTAGAATGTACTCTAGACCAAACAAAGTACTTAAAACATTTAATTAATACTGCTGAAAGAAAACGAGCATAACATGTTCCCTTCAACAACCAACTCAACAATCTTTGTTGTTCAATAACTACTGAAATGATTATTGTCAGATAGGAACGTCATGGTCTTCCATTTCATACCATAAAAAAGCTTTTCGTATCTTCTACCTCTAATCTTTCAAAGAAAGTCTTTTGGTTTTTTCTCTAAAATAAGTGGTACATCTAATGAAACTGTACAATGTTATTTATAAAAAAAACAAACGAGGCCAATTACGGACTCATTTGCTTAATATAAGGCAAAGCTACTTGAATCATAGGTTGACCTTTTTCTACCTTTTGTCCTTCTTTAACTAACTTTGAAACAGATTCTAAATGAAATAAAGAAATGAGTTCATAAATAAGCTAAAACAAAGGACAAAAAAAACTAAAAGAGGGCCAGGGGAGATTGCAAAAAAATAATTGATAGTTTAGATGTTTACAAAGAAAAAATCGTTGACCATGTTGTCATTGTTGTGATAACTAAAAGGATCTTCAGTCGAATATCTTTTTTAATGCCGATATTATCGCTTAACCAACTCAAGACTCTGAAAAGCTTAAGTTAAAGGATAGGCTTATGGACATGTCCCTCCTGCCGTAATGTAGAGGAACTTATCAACCAACTTTTTCTAATATTAATCTAACAACTAAAGCTTATAGTGCAATCTTCTTCCCTGTTTTTGCACTTTCTAACGCTCCAAATACCATAGCTAAACTTTTAATGTTATCGCTGCAATCTGTTTCAGCTAATCGGTTTCCTTCGATAGATGCAAACATTTCATCAAGACAGCCAAAGTGTCCTTCCCTGCCTTCCCAAACGCTTGGTACTTCCAACGAATTCATTACTCTCATAAACTTTGTGGGCTGTGAATCATCGACTACTTCACATACAGGCGGATTTGTTCCGTCCCATAGGGCACTTCCCCGATTGCCTGTTACACGCCAATCGGACTCCCATGAAGTATTTAATCCCTCAGCACACCAAGAGCCGCGGTAAGAAAAAACAGACCCATTACTCATCTCAAAAATACAAATGGCTGATGCATTTCCTTTGTACCATGATCCTGGCGGGTTAAATTCATGACAGTAAACGGATACAGCGTCGGCACCGGTAATAAACCGTGCTTGGTCAAAGGTATGTATGGCCATGTCGACAATTAACGGACTTTCCATTACATCACGGAAACCGCCAAAGTGGGGCCCAAGGAAGAAATCTGCATGTATGGAACCGACAGTTCCGATTGCTCCGTTAGACAACAAATCTCGAAATGCACGAATTCCTTGTAAATATCTGCGGTTCTGCATGACTGCATATTTCTTTCCTGTTTTTTGCACAACCTTCAAAACCTCTTCTGCATCACTCATCGATTCGGCCATCGGTTTTTCTCCTAATACATTGCATCCTGCTTCTAGCGCAGTCGTTGTAATTTGTTTATGACTGGCAGGAATGGTCACATCAAATACTAGATTTGCATCCGTATTCGAAAGCGCTTTAGATAAATCGGAGAATACGGGTACATTCAATCCCCGCCGCTCATTCATAGATTGGGCAGCCTCGAGATTTACATCGACAAGTGCAGTAATATCAGCATTTTCACGCTCGGCGACATAATCTAACCAAGTATTCGCCATACCACCGCATCCCGCTACTATTATTCTATGTTTCTTCATAAAGATTCTCCTTCTTATTATTTGTTTAAACAGGGTTAGGAATGAAGTTCCCGCCACGGCATCTTTTTAAATAATTAAGCCCATGGACTTGTCCAGTCATTTCCCATTCATCGCGATATACGGGATCATGGAATCCCTCTATATCAATGCTTCCTTCATAACCGCCTTGTCTTAAAATAGAAATAATATCTGTCCAATTGGAATCTCCAAAGCCCGGTGTACGATGCCATACAAACTCTTTCGGCCCATGGATGCCGTATTCTCGGACAATATCCCAGGCAATTGTGGCGTCTTTTCCATGCACATTGAAAATCTTTCCGACCCACTTTCTCAGCTGCGGAATGGGATCAATCAGACTAACCATTTGATGGCATGGTTCCCATTGAAGCCCGATATGATCGAATGGAACTGCATTAAACATCATCTCCCAGGCTGTAGGGTTATGGGCAATGTTCCAATCACCATCCTTCCAGGTTCCTCCCATATCACAATTTTCAAAGGCAATTCTGACTCCTCGATCTTCAGCTCTCCTTGCCAGTTCGCCAAAAACTTCTTTGAAGCGTGACATCGATTGATCGATTGCTCCAGGCATGCGCCCTGTAAAACCTGATATGAGATCTGTCCCAAAATCATGGGCATGGTCGATAAGCCTCTCCCAACTAGCTAAAGTATCAGCATTCGCACCTTCCCCGGTCAAAGGATTTCCAAAAATGCCAAGGCTAGAAATCACAATATCCTTACCTGCTAAAACTTCTTTTACCTGCTTCGCCAGTTCAGACAAATCAGTCTGATTTGTCGATTGCCAAAAGGTAAGACTGAACGATTCGAATCCGTGTGGAATAATTTGCGGGAGAGTATGCACGGCATTCGGGCCATTTACAAGAGTTCCAATTCGAATTTGCTACATCTTATGTACCTCCTTATCAATCAATATAGTCTTTATATCTCAGGAAATCTGTAGTAAATTCTAAAATTTCTCATCTCTATCGTAATGGAAAAGAGTGTGGTTGGCTATACATAATATTACGCAGAAATCGTACGATATTATTCTTTTGACGTTGACGTTAATATAAGAACTTGATAGTTTAAGAGATAAAGTTAAAATCCTATTAAAAAGGGGGCATTATGATGGTAAATAAGTTGAAAGAATCTACATATATTCCGGATAAGTCGTTTCCTATCAATGTGTTCTTCACTTTAGATATTCCTCTGCATTGGCATGACCATATGGAGTGGATCATTGTAAAAGAAGGAAGTGCTCGAATCCAAATTGATGACACCTTTGTTCAATTGCAAAAGGACGAACTGGCATTCGTAAATTCAAAACAGCTTCATGCAGCATGGCCTCTTGATAACAACACCGAGCTTATTGCAATTGTGTTTAACGAAGCACTAGTTCGGAATAACGGTTTAGATAACACTGAAAACCTATATTTCTCTCCTTATTTAAATCAGCAGTTAAAACTCCCGAATTTTTTGCATAACGATGAACCCTATTCTAAAGAAATCAGTACTCCAATTTACAATTTGATCGATGAATTCAAACGAGAAGAAACAGGCTTTGAATTGTTGATTAAAGCAGAACTTTTTCGTATATTCGGGTTGATCTTCCGTTATTATTGTCAAATGGAAAAGAGACAAGTTAACTGTTATCAAAATTACAATCTTACCACTTTGCTTAATTACTTGCGCGAGAATTACGAAAAAGAAATCAGTGTGAAAGATGCCGCACAAATGGTGAACCTCAGTCCGAATTATTTCTGCAGAGTGTTTAAAAAGGTAACTGGAAAAACGTTGATTGAGTATATTCATCTTCTAAGGATTAATGAGGCGGAAAGAATGCTCATCGAGACAAATTGGCAAGTTACAGAAATTGCTGAGAAAGTTGGATTCGAGAGTATTACGTACTTTGGAAGGGTGTTTAAAAAGATTAAAAGTGTCTCCCCAACAGAAGTCAGAAACGATCAAATCAAAAAATGGCAATAACAAGATTTTCCCAAAAGATAATATTGTATGAAAATAGGATAATAAAGTGTATATACAATTTTGAATATTTCAAATAATATTACAAAAAACAACATGTATTATAAATGTGCTATAACAATTATTCAAAATATGGAGGGAGGATGAAATCATTGTACAAGGTTTTGAAAGCGTCTACAATCATGTTGTTTTGCCTTACCCTAATTATCTCTATGGCAGGTTGTAATGAAATGAAAACGACCTCTAGGGAAGGAAAAATTGAAATTAGTTTCATGGGATGGGGAAATGAACAAGAACGGGAACTATATACAAAAGTGTTTAAAGAATTTGAGACTAGGAATCCCGGTTATAAAGTGAACTATATTTATGTTCCAAAAGACTATGATACAAAATTAAAGACAATGATCATAGGTAATACGATGCCCGATGTATTTTATATTGGTGAAAATCTAGCAACTGAGTATGCAAAAAGTGGAAAACTAGCAGTACTCGATCCTTATATCGAAAAGTATCCAGAATTAGTCGCAAATTTTGTACCGGGTCTATTAGAGTATGGAAAATATCAGGGCAAACAATACGCCATACCAAAAGACTGGTCACCTTACGCTATGTATATCAACAAAGATTTATTTAAAGAAGCCGGAATTCCAATCCCAACCAGTGATTGGACGATGGAAGAATTTATGGATTTAGCTCAAAAATTAACGATCACCGAGAAGGGAAAAATTACACAATACGGTGCTGCTCTTGAAACATGGTGGGCGCCCTGGAGCATTTTTGTGGGAAATGAAGGCGGCAAATGGTTTAACAATGGGAAATCAAATTTAAACGATCCAAAGGTTATTAAAGGGTTAAAAAGGATGTATGATTTATTTCAAACATACAAAGCTGCACCATCTCCCGCCGCAACAAAACAAGCTGGAATGGGACAATCCCAAATGTTCGAAACCGGTAAGGTGGCTATGTTCCCTACTGGACGCTGGATGGTTCCCACTTATCGGCAGGCATTAAATTTTGAATGGACAGCTGTTGAAATGCCAAAGGGAGTAACGAGGGTTACACCGGTTAGTTCAGGGCAGTTAGCCGTGAGCAATGAAAGTGATCATAAAGAGGCAGCTGTAAAACTGCTAAGACATGTATTGAGTAAAGAAGGACTTAAAGGCATTTTGGGTCTAGGTCTTGCCATGCCTACTAATACACAATTTTTCGATGATCCCGATATTGTAACTGCTCCTCCTGAAGTCGAACCTTATAAAGCAATGGCCGAATATTTAGACACTGAAGTACAATTGGAGGCAGCAAGAAGCGGTCATTTCTCTGAATATATGGAGAAATATGTAACACCTGAATTGGATGCAGCTTTCAATGGCAAGCAGTCGATTGAAGAAGCGGTTGAAAATATCGACGAACAGGCGAACACGGTATTATTTAAATAATTTTAAACAAGGAGGGAATTGTTCTATTTCCTCCTTGTATGACGGAGGTGTCTTAAGTGAATCAAGTTCCGCAAGAGAGCACAACCTTAAGGATACAACAGAGAAGAAAAATCAATAATAAAAAAAGAGTAAGGGATAATATTGAAGGTTACTTATTTATTGCTCCTGCGCTTATTGGATTTTTATCGTTTACCCTAATTCCTGTTATCGCAGTATTTGTCATTGGCAGTACGGAGTGGAATGTCATATCACCTGCGAAGTGGGTTGGATTAGAAAATTATATCACGTTGTTTCAAGACAAAATATTTTTGATCAGTTTAAAAAACACGATTTTATGGGTAATTTATTTCGTGCCGGCTTCCATTGCGGTTTCACTAATTTTAGCTCTAGCTATGAATCTTCCTCTAAAAGGTATTACAATTTACAGAACACTCCTTTATATTCCGGTCATTAGTCCCTTGCTAGCGGTAGCTCTATTATTTGTTTGGTTATACAATCCAGATTTCGGCCTAATCAATTACATTCTCTCTAAAGTAGGTGTTGAACCGTTAGGCTGGTTAACAAGTGAAACACTTGCGTTACCCAGTATTGCCCTTATGGCTATTTGGAAAAGTGCAGGTTATAATATGCTCATTTATTTAGCGGCATTGCAAGGAATTCCAAAGCATCTTTACGAGGCTGCCGATCTAGACGGAGCGACAAAACTGCAAAAGTTTTGGAAGATTACATTCCCTCTTTTAACACCTGCAACATTTTTTATTACCATTATGTCTGTTATTGGTGCTTTCCAGGTTTTTGGAGAAATTTATGTGATGACAAGTGGTGGTCCAGGGTTCTCTACCCATACGCTAACCTATTATCTATGGTCCAATGCTTTCAAGTATAACAAAATGGGCTATGCGTGTGCGATATCTGTCCTCATGTTTATCTTAATTTTAATTACAACTTTAGTTCAAAATCGATTATTAGGAAGGAAAGTTCAATATGATATGTAGGATAGGATGGTGAATAAATATGGAAAAGAAGGGTCAAGTAAGGAAACTGATCGCTTATATTATACTCTCAATTATGTCAATTCTTTGTATATTGCCATTTATTTGGATGGTTTCCACATCTCTTAAAAAACCGAATGAAATATTTGTAATGCCTCCGGTTTGGATTCCCGAAGCGTTTGATTGGAACAATTATGTTGAGGCCTGGCATGCCGGTGGATTAAATTTCGGCTTAATGTTTTATAACACGATGCTCGTAGTAATTCCAGTCACAGTTTTTACAATCATTGTATCCTCCCTTGCTGCCTATGCATTTGCCAGAATTCAGTTTTTTGGAAGGAATTTCATTTTTATGATGTTGCTCGCCTCATTAATGATTCCAGCGACAGTAACACTCATCCCACAGTTTATAATATTTAGTAAACTGAGCTGGTTAGATTCTTTAAAACCATTAATTATACCAGGATTGTTTGGTAACGCTTTTGCGATCTTTTTGCTCAGACAATTTTTCCTAACCCTTCCTGCTGACATAGAAGAAGCAGCAATGATTGACGGTTGTAGTCGATTTCGAATCTGGTGGCAAATGTTCTTGCCTTTATCGAAGCCTGCTATTGCAACAATAACAGTGTTTACATTTCAAGGGGTATACAATGATTTTATGGGGCCACTTGTTTACATTAATAGTAGTGACAAATTTACCGTTCAATTGGGTTTATCTGCATTCAATGGAGTATACACAACGAACTATGATTTATTAATGGCAGCATCCGTATTTACATTACTACCGATCATTATCATATTTTTATTCGCCCAACGATATTTTATTGAAGGGATTACTCTTACAGGTGTTAAAGGGTAGTTTTTCAACACGGAGAAACCCGAAAAGGGGGGAACTTTTTTATAATGCCCCCTTTTTCCCTGTATTAATCGACATCGCCAATCGAAGCATATCTTCATAATGATCTACTATCAGTTTCCAATCAATTTCAGGAAAACAACTCGTCGATGTGTATGAACACATCGACGAGTTGTTTGGCTTTGATAACTTTTTAATCGTGATAATTTTTATAACAAATTTTCCTTTACTTACCTTCACCTCTTTCGGGATTATTTTACATTAAGGGTATAAATTCCGTCTCTTTTCGTAGGAAAACATATGATTTCATTATCATAAAGAAACTCATTTACTTCTCTACTATTTTCATCAGTTAACTGAAAGGGTCCTATCCAATTTATTTTGCACTCATTACCACATAATGAGTGAACTGCTGCTGTTACTACTGAACCATTCTCCCAATATAAATCAATTTCAAATCCACCTCGTGCCCTTATTCCCTTTACAAATCCTTTATTCCATGTTCTAGGAATAGCAGGAAGGAACTGTATTGATCCCGTATGACTTTGCACGAGCATTTCAGCAATACCGGCAGTACCGCCAAAATTCCCATCAATCTGAAAAGGCGGATGATTATCTAAAAGGTTTGGTAGGGTTGAATGCTTCAGCATTTCCAAAATATTTGAATAAGCAAGTTCTCCGTCCCATAGCCTTGCCCACATATTAATAATCCAAGCACGACTCCATCCTGTATGACCCCCGCCATTTGCAAGCCTTCTTTCTAAAGTTGTTCTTGCTGCCTTTGCAAGATCAGGAGTTTTTGTAAGGGTAATTTGCTTCCCAGGATGGAGGGCAAATAAATGTGATATATGACGATGCCCTGGTTCTGCCTCCTCATAATCCTCCATCCATTCTTGAATTTGACCATATTTGCCTATTTTTGTTTTAGGTAAACGCTTTATCATCCTTGTGAGCTGTTCTCTAAATTTTACATCCTTACCAAGGATTTCACTTGCCTCAATACATGATTGAAATAGTTCGTTCAAGATCTGGCTGTCCATCGATGGTCCAATACACAATGTTCCTTTTTCACCATTTGGAAGAATATAAGTGTTTTCTGGTGAAACAGAGGGACTAGTGACCAAATATCCATCTTTTGTTTCTATTAAAAAGTCCAAAAAGAACTCTGCAGACTCTTTCATCGTCTCGTAACTTTTTTTAAGGAAGTTTTTATCATAAGTAAATTGATAATGTTCCCATAAGTGAAGGCATAGCCAGGCTGCACCCATCTGCCAGTAGGTTGATGGAGGATAGATATCCTGTGGAGCTGTATCTCCCCAAATATCCGTATTATGATGTGCAACAAAGCCCCTGCATCCATACATTACCTTTGCTGTATGTCTACCGTTTGCGCGCATTCGTTCGATTAAATCGAATAATGGCTCATGACATTCTGATAGATTACATACTTCAGCAGGCCAATAGTTCATTTGTGCATTAATATTAATTGTATATTTACTATCCCATGGGGGCCTCATTTTGTCGTTCCAAATTCCCTGCAAGTTTGCTGGAAGTGTACCGGGTCTACTACTTGATATGAGTAAATAACGACCAAACTGAAAATACAACTCTATCAGTTTATGATCTTCTAAACCATTTTTGATTCTTTTTATTCTTTCATCTATTGGTAATTTTAGAATATCTTCATTTACTTCATCAGTTAAACCAATTTCCATTCGTTTGAAGAATTGGGCATAATCCTCTATATGTCGTTGTTTCAATTGTTCAAATGATTTGACTGCTGCTTGATCAATTTTTTTAAAGCATTCTCCTTCTGGATCTGCTTGACGAAATGTCGTTTCAGCTGCCAAAAACAACATGACCGAATCCGCATCTCGTACGATAAGATGCTCACCAATTGTATCAACCTTTCCCCCCTCTGCAAAGGCAGATAAGACAACTGAATAATCAGATCCATCTTTCCCACCGCAATTACCTTTCATTATGAGACTATTTTTTCTTCTTGAGTACAAGCTTTCAGTATATCGATTCTGCTCTCTTGAAAGTCTAGCAGTAAATGATATTGATCCAGTTTCACTTGATGTAAGGTGAATAACTGTTACTTGATCTGGAAAACTGGCGAAAATTTCTCTTTTAAATTTAGTTTGTTTCAAAGAATAGTCAACTGAAGAAATTGCATTTTCTAGATCAAGTTTCCTTGTATATTCTTCAACTCTTTCATGTCCAAAATTCAGAAACAAATCACCAAGTGTCATATAATGCCTTTGTGTATCAGGTGTTCCCGATAGAGCATAGGTTGCTAATTGTTCAGCTTCCCTTAATCTTCCTTCCTTTAGCAACTCCCTAATCTTTGGTAGATTTTCCAATGCATCTGGATTATTTCTATCCCTAAATCCTCCATACCAGATTGATTCTTCATTTAATTGGATTTGTTCTACTGAAGTTTTTCCAAAAATCATTGCTCCTAATCGTCCATTTCCAATAGGCAATGCCTCATTCCATGTTTCTGCAGGCTTATTAAATAAAATTATATTATTATTCAATTCTGCTTTCCTCCATATTATTTTATTGAATAAAATCGAGAAGAGTTTTCTACAAATATCTGATACCGTTACAGTTACAATTTGTATGATATGATCTAAGACTATCCCCATATAGCAGAATAATAGGGTTTACTAACCGTGCATACAAGCTAACATGATTTTTGCTACGGTAGTAGTAAATGGATCTAATGCCTAATTATTTAAGTCCTTTAATGAACTCTCGTCTTTTTTAAAAAAGGTACGCCATCCTTCATATGTATTGTAAAAATATTACCAATACTCGTTGTTTCCACTTGGCCAAGTTTTGTTGTGGATTGGTTCTAAAATAGAAAGAACTTCTTTTAGCAGCTCTAAATCCATTGGTTTATTTGCCCACTCGATATTATTCTTAACATTTTCTACATTTGCCGTACTAACTAAAGTAGTTGGTACTTTTTCATTCGCAACTGAATATTGAATAGCAAGCTTTGAAATATCTTCACCCTGTTGTTTACAAAATTCAGCTGCTCTGTTGCACGCCTCTTTGATTTCATTTGATGCTGGATGCCAATCTGGTACCTCCCGACTGCTAAGGAGCCCCATTGATAATGGGGATGCATTGATCAAACCAACATGTTTTTCTTCTAGAAGAGGAATAATGTTCAACAAAGAATTATCATTCAAAGAATAATGACAATACGACAGGATAACATCAAGATCTGTTTCTTTAAGGACTTTTTCAAATACAGTTAAAGGTAAACCAGAAACCCCAAAATAACGAATCTTCCCATCTTTTTTTAGTTGTTGAAGGGCTGGAATAGCCTCCTCCATGACCTGACCAAAGGAAGCAAATTCAATGTCATGTAGAAGCAAAATATCTATATAATCTGTCGATAACCTTTTTAAGCTTTCATCTATACTTGTCAGGATTCTACTTTTTGAAAAATCAAATTTATCCTCTCCGTATCTGCCTGCCTTCGTTGAAAGAATAATTTTCTCACGCTGAATATCTTTTAACGCCTTACCAAGTATAGTCTCAGCTTTCGTTAGCCCATAGTAGGGTGAAACATCAATTAAGTTAATTCCCAATTCAATCCCTGTATGAACCGTTCTAATTCCCTCTTCTTCATTAATATTTCTAAACACAGAACCTAAAGATGAAGCACCATAACTGAGAATAGAAACTTCTAAGCCTGTTTTTCCTAGTTTTCTATATTTCATGTGTTCCCTCCATAAAAAAATTTTGCATTATAGTGAAATTAAAATAACAAGACAGAACCGATGAAGTGGTCTTCATCGGCTGTTTATTCAATTGATCAGCTAATCCTAGCAGAACTTTCTTTTTTATAAACTAGAATTGTCATATGCTTCCTGCATAATTTCTAGATAACGTTTAAGATCTAACTGCTCAAATCCTTTAACATAGGAATCCCAGTCCTTATCTAAATCCTTTGAACCTGTTATAAATTGAAGTGCATTCTGCTCAATGTATTCCTCAATATTAGTTTTAATCATGGCTGTTTCATCTGCAACAGCAGGGTCAATCCAAATAGCCCAATGTGGGAAAACTTCAGAAGCTTCTTTTCCTTCATATAAATGTGTTGCTTCCTGCAATCTCCGCTCATACCCTTCTGCTGTATAAATATCGGTCGCTTGGACTAACCCATCTCTAAATTCTCTTGAATGATAATATTGTGATTGTGCTCCCCAATTATCGTTACGTGGTTTTTCACCATCTCCTAAAGGAATTTGTGCTAAATTAGGTTCAACTCCTTCCTCGATAGCGACTTCACCTTCTTTAGGTTCCCTCCAGCTTACATCTTTTTCACCATGGTGACTGAGAATCCTTCCTTCACCTGTAAACATATAGTCTACTAGTTTAATAGCTGCAATCTGGGCTTCTTCGCTTGCATTATTCGTTAGAACAAATGCTCCTCCAGGAGTACTCGGAAAGTTATACGTTGTATATGCAGAATGTGGCCCTTTAAGTGGGGGAGCTGCATCATAAAATTTTGAATACTTTTCTTCCGTTACAAATACCCCTGGATGCATCGCAGTTGACGCCCCTACAATTTGAGCTTCTGCATTATTACCTAATTTT
The DNA here is from genome assembly GCF_000981385.1 of Bacillus sp. SA1-12. Lineage (GTDB taxonomy): Bacteria > Bacillota > Bacilli > Bacillales > Bacillaceae > Metabacillus. The sequence goes on along the minus strand of NZ_LATZ01000008.1, from coordinate 72,503 downwards.
TGTTGCGCCTCCGTATTTTGAGAAAAAGCGCCTTTATAAATTAATCCTTCTTCATATAAAGAACGTATATAAGATAAACCTTCCTTCCATTCCTCTTTATTAGCTGCCAAATCAACCTTGCCATTTTTCATTATCAGTCTTGACCTAGAATCATCATAAATGAAACCATTCATTAAATAAGGAATAATAGAAGATTCAACAAGAGCTGGAGAACCACTCAAAGGAACTTCATCTTGTTTTCCATTTCCATTTGGATCTTGGGTTTTAAACTTTGTTAGGACAGTTTTTAGGTCTTCTGTTGTTTGCGGCATATCTAGTTTTAATTTTTCTAGCCAGTCTGTATTGATCCATAGTTTGTTTCCGTATGAACAATGGAAACACTCATTTAAATGTGGCAATCCATAAATATTTCCGTCTGGAGCGGTTACCATCGATGCATAATAAGGGTGGTTTTCTAACACTTCTTTAATATTTGGTGCATACTGATCTATTAAATCATTTAATGGAAGTACTACACCTTGTTTCCCATAACGTAATAAGTCTGTTTGTGAAAACTGATCAACCCAAGGAACTAGAAGAAAGAGATCAGGGTAATCACCACTTGCAAGCGCAATATTTCTTACTTCACTTGCAGAAGTTGCATCATAAGTCGTTACTTGCCATTCTAAATCGATATTAAACTTCTCCTCAACTAGTTTCGTAAAGGAGTTTGTCTCTAAATTAGTATCAGCATTTTGGGGGCCAAAAACCTTTATCTTAATAGGGCCATCACCATCTTGTTGAGACTCTGTTTTTTCATTCGAGCTACAGCCTACTAAAGTAAAACTTACAATAAGTAAAATTGATAAATAATACATTAAACTCTTTTTCAATGTAACCTTCCCCTTTCATTAAAATCATGGGATTAACAATCTAGCAAATGACCATAAAGATTGGTCTGGGTGCAACCTACTTTAGCATCACTCCTTTCAATGTTAGATAATTAGTAGTAGCATTATCCTTTAACTGAACCAATCATCATACCCTTAACAAAGTGTCGCTGTACAAAAGGATAGATGAGCATAACAGGTAAACTCGCAGCAACGATTAAGGCATATTTCATTAAATCAGCCAGCTGCTGTCGTTCCAACATTTCCGAAGCTTCCATTCCTGCAGTACTTGTATTCAAAATAATTATATTTCTAAGTACCAATTGAAGCGGCTGTAGATCTGGGTTCTTTAAATAAATTAATGCGTCAAAGTATGAGTTCCACTGCCCAACTGCATACATTAATACAAGGACAGCTATAATAGGCTTGGCCAATGGTAGCACAACTGACCATAGAAAACGCAAATCACTACACCCATCCATTTCACTTGCTTCAACTAATTCATCTGGTATGGTAGTCTGAAAAAATGTTCGTGCAATAATAACTTGCCATACTGCAATTGCATTAGGAATTAAGAGCGCCCATCTTGTATCCACCATTCCTAACGATTTCACAACTAGATAAGTAGGAATCAAACCGCCATAAAATAGCATTGTGAACACGATAAAAAACATTAGAAAATTACGACCAAAGAATGTTTTTCTTGAAAGAGGATAGGCAATTAACACTGTCAATGTCACACTAATTAAAGTACCGAAAGTGGTATAAAAGAGTGAATTTAAATAACCAGTTAATACCTGAGCATTGCTAAAGATCACTTCATACCCCTTAAAAGACAGGTCAACTGGCCATAACCACACCTTTCCACCTGAAACTGCTTGAGGACTACTTATTGATGCACTAACTATATAAATAAGTGGATAAAGAACCACTATTAATATAACCGTTAGAAAAAGGTAGACACATGTAAGAAAAAATCGATCTGCAAATGATTCTTTTATTTTATTTTTATTACCAAACATTTTTTAAGCCCCCTTTTTACCACAAGCCACTTTTGGATATTTTCTTAGAGGTTGCATTAACCGCAACAAGTAAAATTAAATTAATGACGGAATTGAACAAACCAACTGCAGTTGCAAAGCTAAAGTTTGCATTTAGCAAGCCAATTTTATAAACATAAGTCGAAATCACTTCAGATGTAGAAAGGTTAAGAGGATTTTGTAATAAAAAGACTTTTTCAAATCCTAGAGCCATGATGTTTCCTACACTAAGAATGAGAATGATGGTTGCTACAGGCATAATACTCGGCAAATCAATATAAATGATTTTTTGAAGTCTCGTCGCTCCGTCAACCCTGGCAGCTTCATATTGGGATGGGTCAACACCAGAGAGTGCTGCTAAATAAATGATGGCTGAATAACCTGCATGCTGCCAAACATCTGACCATACATAAATGTCTCTAAACATTTCTGGCATACCTAGAAAATCAATTGACCCAAAGCCTAAGTATCCTAACAATTGATTCAAAATCCCTAGCCTAGGAGAGAACATTAACGTTAACATCGAAACAATGATAACAGTTGAAATAAAATATGGTGCATACGTAACCATCTGTACAGTTTTTTTAAATAGACCATTGCGAATTTCATTTAAACAAAGAGCCAAAATAATCGGGATTGGAAATCCAACAGCTAACGCATATAAACTAAGGTAAAAAGTATTCTTTATAAGGTTCCAAAATTGGGGATTGCTAAAAAACAGCTCAAAATGCTTAAATCCTACCCATTCACTCCCCCATATTCCTTTCACCACACTATAATCTTTAAAAGCAATGACAGAATTGACCATAGGTATATACTTAAAGACTATAAAATAAAAAACTGGCGGTATAACCAGTAGATAAAGTTGCCAATGCCTCCTGACCGACTTTATCGCAGTTCTCAAAATCGTTGACTTAACCTCTATTGAATTTGAACTAGGTGAAGTCTTGTTCGCTATCTCGACTTTCAAATCAACCACTCCAATCATTTGTAAACGTTATCAAAAATAAGCAATTAACAAGGTGATTAGAATGTAACATGTGATTGATCTACTTAATAGGTACAATTAAATAATGTTAGTACAATTCTGGAAAAATTTAATTTTCCTACGTAAACAAGTCCTTCCAAGAACAGCTCTGATAAACATGAGAATAGCAGAATAAAAAACCATCTTTACATTCCATTTAATAAGACTAACTCGTCAAGGTACAATTGAGTTTGATTAGTACAATTTGTCTGTACTACACTTTACTTGAAGGAAGTAAGCACTTTGACTTTCACTGAAAAGCATAGACAATATGCATAAGGCTGTTCAATCTCATTTCTAATTTGCCTTTTCATCTCTATTCGTTTTACGTCTAAATGCAAACACATTTACTCACTGATAAAGCAAGAACAAAAACAAATAGACGTTGCATAAAATCATAAATTGTATCAATGTTTAAAAGTGATTTATCGTCAGTTATTATTAATTCCCTCAATTTAAGATTCATTTTTATCCTCCTGTGAATTAAAAATATTTATATTAATTGACCTTAGACAATTAATATCTTTCTTCAAGAATCTGGCCCTTTTCATGCAAAATAAGCGCAGATCCTTATTCCGGAAATGCGCCCTTTAATTGAATATCAGCTCTTCTATTAGATGGTTAGTCAATAAAATATCCCTCCCAACTGGGAGGGTAAGCATTGAAAAATGTAGTTTTTCAATGGAACTTAAAAACCGTAATACCATACAGACGACTTATTTCAATAATATTCTGAAGTATATAATGACCCAAATACATTATGGAACCAAATGATTGATTCTAATTTTTCCTTTTTTAACCTCTCAATTTCCGGCATCCAAACTGATTCAAAATCGGTATTGTCTTCTTTAGACAATGGATCCGGTTTTCCATTTTCTGATTCGATTGACCACTCCATCTGCTTCTAACTCACGCAGTTGCTGTGTGAGCATTTTTTGTGTAATGCCAGGCATTAACCGTTTTAATTCACTTGTTCTCAGCTTCTCTTTAATTAAGTGGCAAAGGATTACCACTTTCCATTTCCCGCCGATCACTTCAAGAGCAGCCTTTAATTTTTCTACTCTTCACCTTGCCGGTTTTAATAAATCGGAATACCATATTGGTTCAGTTGGCTTATTTTCCACAACCAATTTTCCTTCCTTAAAAACAAAGCGACAAGCAGGCTGCTTGCTTACCATGTCAACGATGTTATCTACAGGTAATACAATAAAATTAGCTTTATAACCAACTTCAATTCCATATTCTTCATGTATCCCAAAAGCTTTTGCTCCATTATAGGTTATCATTTGAATGATTTGAGCTATTTCATGTTCTCCAGTCATATGAGATAGATGTGCCCCCATATGAGCTGCCTGTAGAATATTTCCATTACCGAATGGATAAAAAGGTGTTTGGATATCATCATGAGCAATACATACATTCACCTTTGAAGCATTCAACTCTTTTATCCTCGTTATCCCTCTTCCTATTGGATAATGATCAAAACGTCCTTGCATTGTACAATTTATTAATGGACATGACACAACAGATAATTTCGCTTGTTTTACTAGAGCAATCACCTTCGCTGCATAGCTATCAGCATAATATGCCAATGCATTTGCATGGCTGACTGTGACCTTTCCTTCCATCCTTTGGCTTAACGTTAAATCCGCAATCACTTCCAAATAGCGAGATTGCTCATCGTCTATTTCATCTGAAAAGATGTGGACAAAAGAATTGGATTCTTTCGCTATAGAAAAACATTCTTTCAATGACAGAATTCCATTTTCTCGGGTATGTTCAAGATGTGGAACGGCACTGACTGCATCTGCTCCCAGTTCAATTGCCTTAACTAATCGTTCTTTGTTTTCTTCGCATGAGATAATTCCATCTTGTGGAAAAGCAATGATTTGAATATCAATAAAGTGCTGTAACTTATCGCGCAGTTTTACTATTGCTTTTAATGCTGTTAATTCGGGGTCAGATATATCTACTGCTGCACGAACATAAAGCACTCCATGCTGTATAAGGAGATAAATGGCCTTTTCCGCTCGTTCCATAACATCTTCACATGTTAGCCTTGCTTTTCGCGCTTTCCAACGTTCAATTCCTTCCATCAATGTACCAGATCGATTCTTCAGAGATTTACCAGCTGTTAATACAGTATCTAAATGTGTATGCATTTCAACAAATGGAGGGAGAGCAATTCCCCCATTTGCTTCCCATTCTATTTCACCGCGGATGTCTTCTGTTGTAATGGTTGATATTCTCCCATTATTTATTCCTATATGAAACATGGAATCTTTTTCTATAAGTTTTACATGTTTAACAACTGCTTGATACACCGACTCCCCTCCAATACATCATTTACTCTACACCTACTGCTTTTTGTGGAAAAAGCAGTTGTGTCTCTGATTTCATCGTACTCACCCATTGATTGTTATTGTAGACAAATCTTGATGGTGAAATGTTTGAAAATAACTGGTAAATGTTTAATCCTTCCACAAGAATAAAGCTTGCCTTTGCTTTTTCCTGGACACAATGGTTCTCCAATCCATAAAATGCAGCAGGAATCACTGTTATCATTTTTAGAAGATGATGTAGATCATTTTCACTTCCTAAATGTGCTGAATAAGCTGTTAATAGACCCATTTGTAATAAATCACATCTACCGAATGGATGAAATGGATCATTTACATTATCTGATGCTGTTGCAATGTCAACTCCTTGATTTATTAACTCTTTAACTCTAGTAATCCCTCTTCGTACAATCCCTTTGTCCCCTCTCCCTTGCAGATACAAATTTGCTCCCGGCAGTGTAACGGCACCTATTTTTAAAGTTGCCATCCCTTCTATAATCGATGCAGCCTTTCTTTCCTCCATTGCGGAAAGAGAACAAAGATGGCCTGCTATCACTTTTCCTTGGTAATTGTAATCCTTTGTTTTTTTTATAATATGTTCAATCGTACATACATTTGGATCGTCTTGTTCATCAACATGTAGGTCGATAAACTTTCTATTTTTTACAGCGAGTTGAAATAAACAATTAATGTCTTCCTTTGGATTTAAGGATAAATGCGGTGCTCCACCTATTCCATCAATACTATATGAAATAGCTTCTTCTATAATATCAAGCTGTTTTTTTGGACGAGATGATATATTAGAAAACATAGGGACAATTTGTATTGAGATAAGTGAACTCAACTCTTCCCTTACTTCAAGGACAGCTTGTAACTGACGGAGAGCAAGGTTCACATCAACATCTATTTCAAAGTTAACATGTGTTCGAACATGAGTGGTTCCATAGCTTAGGGACTGAAGCGCAGCTCGTCTAACCCTTTCTTTTATTTCATTAGTAGAGAAAGAGGATGCTTTCTTACTATAATTTTTAATCGCTTCTTGTAATGTTCCAGACTTATTAGGTACTGAAGCTAATGAAAATGCCTTATCAAGATGTGTGTGGATATCAACAAAAGAAGGAAGCAGGTATCTTCCTTCTCCATCAATAACATGATGTTCAGATAGTTGATTCATCATGATTTTTGATAAAGCTGTCCCTTTAGAATTAGTAGATTCATTCTGTTTTTTAATTGTTTCATATACCCCATTTTTAATAGTTATTTGAAACAATTGTCTAGGTACAGACTCCAGAAGACGAACATTATAAAGATGTACTATTTTATTTTCCCTCATACTAATTCTCCAAAAATTCTACAGTAAAGGCATTTGTAATATCTTCTTTATTTTTTATAATTTCTAATTTTAAAAGTTTGTCTTGAAGCATTGACCAACGTTCTTCTAACATATAACCGAAGCCATGCTCTTGTGCATCACCACCAAAAATGAGCTCTTCCTCAGTTTTAGCTCCATACTCCATTTTCTCTAACGTTAATTCTGGGTTAGACTCCTGAATATACGGATTGACCTCATCCCATTTTTCTCGATAATAATTCCATCCTTTTATAGTAGCGTTCATAAAAGCCTGAACAAGCTCTGGATTTTCTTTAATAACCTTATCAGTTGTAAAAATAATGTTTCCATAAGTTTCAAATCCCGAATCATGGATAAAGAGGTAATCATTTTTTACTCCCTGCTCATCCAATGAATATGGCTCAGATGTAACATAACCTTGAGTCACTGCATTTTCATCTTCAATAAATGTGGCAAGAGAACCTGTATATGACATTTCTTTTACTTCTGTAAGATTATAAGCAGATTTAATATATTCCCAATACCCACTACCTGGAGCAGTATAAACTGTTTTACCATTTAGATCCTCAAAATCTGTTACGGTACCTTCATGAGTAATTAAAACTTGAGGGCTTTTTTGAAATATAGCACCTATAGCTACTAATGGAATTCCTTTATCTCGAGCGATTAATAAATCCTCCGCTTGTGTATAACCAAATTGAGCTTCTCCCGATGCAACAATTTGGGTAGCAGAGACTTTAGGTCCACCAGGCTCAACGGTCATATCCAACCCTTCTTCTTCATAAAAACCTTGTTGTAAAGCTGCGTAATTTCCTCCATGCTCTGGTTGTGCAAACCAGTTTGTTACAAGTTTTGCTTTGCTTAGTTCTTTGCTTTCATCTGTTCCATTTCCTTCACTATTAGAACTAGACGATTCTGTACTTCCACAAGCTGTTAGAATGATTAAAAACAGAATACTAAGTAACACACCAAATTTAGTTATGAATCTTCGTTTCATCTTTTAATCCCCTACCCTGCATCATTTAATATTGTTTTTTCATTTCTGATTCATGCCAAGATCCTAATAATAGCTTGGAAATCAAGTTAACAATAAGGAAAAATACGATGCCTAGAATGGCTGCTGAAATACCACAAGCAAAGAGGTAAGCTGTTTCCAACTTTGATGAAGCAACTGTGATTGCATATCCAATTCCACCTGCACCGCCTCCAATACCAGCGATATATTCACCTACAATTGCACCAATAACAGCTAATGTACAGGATATCTTTAACCCTGCCATAATGTATGGTAGTGCTGCTGGAATTCTAACCTTCCACATGATTTGCCACTTAGAAGCCTGATACAGTTTTAATAAGTGAATCATTCCACCACTAGTTGAATTTAGGCCGATTAATGTATTGGATAGCATTGGGAAAAATCCTATCGTAAAGGCAATAATAACAATGGCATTCATACCTGAACCAAACCAAATGACAATTATTGGAGCAATTGCAACGATAGGAATGGTTTGTAAAAGGATCGCATAAGGATATAGGCTTTTTTCCAATAACTTAGAACTCGCCATTAAGATTGCTCCTAAAACCCCTCCAATGACACTAAAAACAAATCCTATAACCGCTTCTGTAATTGTCGTAAAAACAGCTGCACTAAGGTTTTCCCAATTGCTTACCGCTGCTTGAAAAATATCCGTTGGCTTAGGTAATAAGTAATTAGGGATTTGAAAAATTTGTGCGCCAAACTGCCAAAAAGAGAGAAATAAAATAAAAACCACAATAGGTGGGATAATGCTATTCGGAATTTTCAAACTCTTATTCCTACTCTTTTTTATTGGCACCTTTGCCACCTCTAAATGAGTATGCTCCATAAAATAACCTCCTCTATTTTATTGAAATATCTCTTTATTGATAGGGATTTTTCCAGGATTCAATAAACCATAAGGATCGTTTTTCCGCTTCAGTTTTTCTATTTCACGCATTCTTAGGTTATATCCACCAAACCCTAACAGATAGGTATGCGGATTATTAATTTGTACACCCACACTTTCGAAGAAATCAATGATCTCATTTAATCGTTCCTCTGAATGATAAGTTAATACTGGCAGGGACGCAGGTGTTACTTCTCCTTTTATTTTTATAAATTCAAAATGAAATTGAACTTCAAAACCGTATTTTGTACGAATAGCATTCATTTGCTCAAAAACTCTTTGCTTGTCAAACCTAGCTTGCAAATACGTCAAATTTTCACCGTGCTTATGTGCCCATAACGTTGCATGATTCCAAGTAAAATCAGATAGCTTTAATCCTTTTTGATACTGTTCTGCTGGGATTTTAAAGGAAAGTTCCCCCTCATATTCATAGGCAAGTTGCATAAGCTTTTCTTCGGCTTCTTCCTCTATTTCTAACATAACAATAGATTTGCCATCCTTGAGGAATTTTTTTAACCCTTGAAAGTGAGTAGGAATTGGCCATTCGCATACTGAAACTAAGCGTTTAAAGATTCCTTCATTGTGAGCAAGAGCATCACTGAATTTAACAGCGAGCTGAAATGTATCAAAAGATACAATGTGCTGAACCCAATCAACTTTTGGTTCAATGAATAAAGTTACTTCTATTACAATGCCAGTTGTTCCGTAGTTATGTATATAAGCCTCCATGTCTTCCCCACTTACCGTTAATATTTGAGGCTCCTCTTCCATTGTCATAACCGTAATCGATTGAATGTTTCCATCCCATAAATTCCCCCAGCGTATAGAACCAATCCCGCCTGATCCACCGCATAAAAACCCTCCAACGGTAGCTTTCATATAGGTGCTTGGGTAGATTCTTAATTCCTTTCCTTGCTGACGTAAATTTTTTTCTAATACACCAAGTTTTACACCAGCTTGAACATGGGCGGTTGTTTCATTTATTTCGATAATACTGTCAAGCTTAGTTACATCTAAAATAATTCCACCATCTAAAGGGATTGCTTGGCCGTAATTCCCTGTTCCAGCTCCTCTTACTGTAATTGGAACACGATTATTAACAGCAAAGGCAACAATCGTCTTTAATTCGTCAATTGTTTCTGGCTGAACAGCGCAATCAGCTACCTTATCTTTAAGATGTTTATATAGTACTGGGGAATACCAATAATAATCTTTTGATAATCGTTCTATCACAGATTCTGAGATTAATACCTTTTCTTCACCTAATAATTCTATAAAATGTTTAATCCACATGTGATCTCCTCCTATTTACGCCTATTAAAACTTTAAATCTTGTGATACTTTTGCAGCGATATCACTAAATTCATAGGATGTTCTAAGATCTTCTTGCCGAGGAAATGGAAGCGGAACCTCAACAATTGATTCAATTTTCCCTGGACTAGGTGTCATAACTGCTATCTTTGTTGACAAATAAACTGCTTCAAACACATTATGGGTAATGAACAAAACCGTCATTTTTTCCGCTTTCCAAATGCTTAGGAGCTCTGATTGTAAATTCTGTCTTGTAATCTCATCTAGTGCACCAAACGGTTCATCCATTAAGAGTAATTTCGGTTTTGCAACAAGTGCCCGTGCAATGGATACACGCATTTTCATCCCGCCTGAAAGTTCTCGTGGGAGCGCCTTTGTATAATCTGACAATCCGACCATGTCAAGGATGTGATGAGTTTTTTCAATTTTTTCTTGTTTAGTAAAATGACGGAATTCTAAAGGAAGCATGACATTATCTAAAACAGTACGCCATGGAAGTAGAGTTGGTTCTTGGAAGACGAAAGACACATCGGTACTTTGTTGTTGAGCAAGCGTAGGTGTTGTACCTAGAATTTCTAGTTCTCCTGCAGAGTGAGTAATAATTCCAGATATCATATTAAAGATTGTAGATTTTCCACATCCTGAAGGTCCAACGAACGAAATAAACTCTCCCTGATTGATGTCTAAGCTGACATTCTGAACAGCTGTTTTTCCATTAGGATACACTTTACTCACATTTTTCATATAAACGACTGGATGTACTAAAGCTAACTGTTTCTCTTCAGTTATTATTGGTATAGTTTGACTCAAATCTAATTGCCTCCTTTACTGTTTGACCATTTTGTTATTTATTTCATCTATATCAAAACGACGCATTTCTCTTAATGCTTCAGCTAGTGATTCAGAAACAAATCTATTAATTTCTATTCCTTTCTCTAAAGTAGCTTTTTTAGCATCACCAGCTACACCTGACGTAGAAATATCATTGATTACCCATGCAAAATAGCTAGTTCCTTTTAAATAAAGATGCTTAGTATTCTCTGGTAAACTTATAAATTCAGTTGGGCATTTTTCAGGATGAACCCAGTTGTTTTTATAATGAAGTACCATAGAGGTTTCTACGTCTCCCCCATGTATGCCATACTTTTGCTCTTGTTCAGTGATCAGTGAATTTGTTTTTGATGAGCCAGGATTTAATCGAAATACCATTATTCCTGTTTCGATTCTAATTTCTCTTGAAATCATATTTAATAAATCATGGTTGCCCCCATGCGTATTAAACAAGAGAAGTCTTTTAAATCCACTTACATGAACACTTTTTGCAATATCCATCACAACTGATTGTAACGTTGAGGCCGATAGGGTAATCGTACCCGGCATGCCAACGTGTTCGGTGCTTTTCCCATATGGTAAAGGTGGTAAAATCCAAATATTCTCATCTTCATCAAGCAGTTCAAATGCCTGAATCAACAATCCTTCTCCAATTAAAGTATCAGTATAAATAGGTAAATGAGGACCATGCTGTTCAATCGCTCCAATGGGGAGAATAATTAATGCATCATCCTTTCTTAATTCTTTCACCTCTTCTGTCGTCAGACGAGGAAAAAATCTTTTTTCAAATGCAATACCCTTGTACCTTTCGTTTAGCATATCTATCAACCTTTCCTAATGGATTTATACACTCCAAACAATGTTAGATTATCTCACGGCATTAATACTATACCTACATAAATCCATCTATCTGATGTTAAAAGATGTAACACTTGAACCAATTTTAATATAAAACATTTGAATAATCATTGACACATTTGTAAAAAAAGATAAATACATTTGTTTGAATTAACCAAAAATTCAGAATCATTGTAATGTTATCTAACATACCCAAGATAAAATAGAAGGAAATGAAGAATGTAATAAAACTAATTCTCCGATAACAGTAAAAAGTACTTTCATAGATTGAGTTGCTTTAATAGTAGATTTGTGTGAAAAGGTGTGTCTGCCACCTTAATTGACTCTGTTGGACAACCATCACATGCGTCTAATAAATCCTCATATAAACCTTCATCTACAGCTACTATCCCTGTATTGTTATCATGTATAACTTCAGCTAATCCTTCATCATCATAATCAAAAACATCAGGAGCAGCTGCGCCGCATGCTCCACAAGCGATACAAGTTTCTTTATCAACAATCGTAAATTTAACCATTTAATATATCTTATCTCCTTTCTACACTAAGAAAAAACAGATGTACTATGTAGCGGTTGTACTTTTGCTTTTGGATCCAAATAAGATTTTGCATTATTTACTGCAGTTGGTGCTTCTCCAAAGCCTGTTGCAATCAATTTTACTTTTCCATTAAATGTACAGACATCACCAGCAGCATAAACTCCTGGAATATTCGTTTCCATTTTTGAATTGACCACAATTGAATTTCTATCAATCTCTAATCCCCAGTCTTTTATAGAGCCAAGTGAAGATACAAAACCAAAATTAACAATCACATCATCTACTTCAATTATTTCTGTCGTGTGCCCTTTGACCTTTTCAAGCACTACAGCGTTGATTCGATTGTTGTCCCCTATTATTTCTAGTGGTACATAGGGAGTTTTTATTGTAACGTTTGAATCCTGAAGTTGCTCAACACTATGTTCATGTGCTCGAAATTTGTCCCTTCGATGAACGAGAGTTACTTTTTCCGCGATTGATTCAAGCATCAGTGCCCAATCAACAGCAGAATCCCCTCCCCCAAAAACAACAACTTTTTTGTTTCTAAATATTTCCATATTATTAATAAAATAATGAAGGTTTTTTCCTTCATATTGTTCGACTCCCTCAAGCTCCATCTTTCTTGGTTGAAATGCACCATTTCCAGCAGTAATAATTATGGTTTTTGTTATATGTTCTTCTATATCGGTAGTAAGTTTAATTAGACCATTTTCCTGAATCTCAAGATCTTTCGCGACTTGTTCTAAACAAATCGTTGGACTGAATTGTTTCGTTTGTTCTTTAAGTCTATTAACTAACTCTTGTGCCCTTATTTTTGGAAAACCAGCTACATCATAAATATATTTTTCAGGATAAAGAGTTGAAAGCTGGCCCCCAAGCTGAGGTAAACTTTCGATAATTTTCACAGATGAATTTCGCATTCCTCCGTAGAAGGATGCAAAGAGCCCTGTTGGACCTCCTCCAATAATTGTAATGTCATATATCTTCGAATCTTTTTTCAATCTAAATCCTCCAATATACCAATTTTTATTATTAAAAATTTAGTTTATAAAAAGATACACCTTAACTTGTATATAGATCTCCAAGACCTATTTGTTTTAGAAGTTTCCTATAAGCAATTGATGTTTTATCTGCATTAATATGAGCCTCCATTTGAAGGTCCAATGGTAAATCTTCAGGCTTTTGATTTTCAACCATTTCTCTATCTTCCATAAAAATTTGAAGATTAAATGCATACACATCTTCTATTGGAGATTCCTTATCAAAATTACGTGCTATTGGTGCAAATAATCTTGTTTCTCTAGCAGAGATTGGACTTACTGCATTCATAATCCATAATTCTCCACCGTTCGGAAAGTAAACCTTTAAGGTAGCTGTAAAAGGAGGATAAACATCAAAGACACGCAGCCATTCAAAACCTTCTGGATTACGATGCTGAAACGCCTTTGGATAATTACTTACAGAGCTTATATATTCCACATGCAAACCATACTCCATAGTGTCTACTTGATATCTTGGAACGATAGTATTATTACGATCTGCAAATGAGTCTGTATGCACCCATGCAAAGTGAGCGACATCTAAAAATCCTTCCACTTGCCTTCCAGATGAACCTTTAATATCAAAAGATGGGCAGACAATCTGTTGAAAGCTTGTATCATCCCACGCAGAGAATGATGGAAGATTATTAATCTCTCCTGTAATTGAGGTCCAGACTAATCCGAAGCGTTCTACTACTGGATAAACCTTCATGCATAAACGTGGGGATATCTTTGCATCTGGATGAGCTGGAATAGCAGTGCATTTCCCATCTGTTGCATATCGAAACCCATGATAAGGACAAACAATTTCTTCTCCATCTACCCACCCCATACTAAGAGGAACGCCACGATGTACACAAAGGTCACGTGCAACAACAATTTTATTTTTGGTTCGATAAGTTACCAAGTTTACATCAAGGAGCTTAATAGCTAATGGTTTATCGGTAACTTCCTCCGATCTTGCAATAGGGAACCAATATTTACTTAAAACATTCCAATCTTCCAATGTAAAGGTGCAGTCTCTAGGATACTCGGAGTATTTTTTATTTTTTTGTATTTTTGTACTTTCTTTCATAACATTTCATCCTTCCTTCAGAAATTATTTATTAGTTATTTTTCAGAATATCCCCCTCTCTAAAGCATGATTTAAAGAAAAAGAGCCGTGAAAACAAAGGATGAATTATTCATCTTTTGTTTTCACGACTCTTTCCTTCCGTAAACAGAGGTTAAGCACCCGTAACTTTATTTTAATGATTAAAGAAAAAACATATTAATGTGTTTTCTTCAATTATTCTATTTATCTATTTATCGAATTCTCAAAACAAATAACCGTACACGCTGTCCCCTGAACTGGATCGTAATCTCTAAAAACAGAACTTATATTTACATTTAATGATTTTTCTAATCTCTCTTTTAACAGCTTTTTATACCTTGATGATAAAGCGGAATCAAGTGAAAAGACGAGTTCACTATATTCATCTTTTAGTGCATCCAATGCAGGCATACGCTTTGAACTTGCAATGATAAATACTTTATTTTCAATAATATCTATCTTTTGATCATGTACACCTATACTAAAGATTTCTTTGCTAATCTCATTATAAAGGGTAGCTAATTGTTTTTTTGTAATATAATAGCCCATATGTGTTCCCTTTCTCCAATTAAATAAGTTTTTATTATAGTAATCTTTAAAAATAAAAACATCTATTTATTTGTAATATTTTCTAACATAGTAATTTTTTGGTCTAAATGGTCGAAAAATAATGTCTATTAATATATTATGTTTCATTTTGTATAGTCACCAGTAAAATAATTACGTATGGACACTTATTAATATTTAATTAAGATTAAAAATTTTTTTTGATTAATACTAAAAACCTATCAATGATTAGAATCCAAACCTACAAATTCAACTTCATGATAATTATAAAAGTTTTTTTCTTAGCCTATCCCTACATGTTTGTCCATCAACAACGGATTGTTACGGTACATATACCTATGATTCCTTTTTTCTGTCTACTTTATTGGCACTTATCCAAATATGGGAAACACTATAAAAAGAGGCACTTCCATCGCTAGGAAGCACCCCAAAAATTAAATGACAAACGAAATAATTCAAGTGTCCGACTTATTGAAACTTTGGAATAAAAACTACCACAAAAAAACATAGTTGAATATATTATTTATGCTCCTAGCGTTGGAGTGGCTCTGAATGCATTTACAGTCTTGTCCATAACAACCTGTGCATCACTTCCCGAATCAAGAATCGTATTTTGAAGCGATTCTTTTTCTACCAATACTGTTGTTACGGTAAGCGGCTTTGATGCTTCGGTAGTCAACAAAGCGTCTACTTGCGCAGAGAAACAAGAATCACTTATCTTAGCATGAACCTCCGTGGCAACAACATGATTATTAGAAATATAATTTCCATTACCCGAAACAATACGTATGATTACAGGTGTTGCACCTACCGGCATGATGTTTTGAGTATTAATAACTTCAGAAAAGTGATTAGCAATTACAGAATTATTATTGCCACTGATATAGAGAAGACCATACAAATCATCTAAACCATTGTCTATTCCCAGAAAAGGAGTCCAAGGTTCATGGTCACGTAAAAAGTGATTTGAAGAAACCAAGTTTTCCGAACAATTTTCCCTGAATACCACCATTCCTGGATAAAATGAATGAAGTCTATTATTTGTGATACTGGAACGTGTCACACCATCAAAATAGATACTGCTCGCACCTCGTGGAAAAACATTATTCGCTGTAATCAAAAGTCCACCAAAATTTTGAGCGTAAATTGAATATCCTTTAAAACCGGCTCCTATCAAGTTATCGGTTATTTTTGAAGCCTGTCCCCAACCTCGTAGTTCAATACAGTTACCACATTCAGCTATGAAATTATCATGTATAGTCAGTGCATCTGCATGATAAATAGTAATTCCATGCTCTAAATACACAAACCCCATGCCTGTAATCCGAAATGAGTCACAAGCACTTGCAACATAAATACCCGTTTTCCCGTTAGTGTATGTGTTTTCCGGATTTGTTTCTCCTGAACCATCTTCAATAAAATGCAAACCATCAATACAAAAGTCAGAAAACTCTACCGAACTTATTCGGGGATTTCCACTTCGTTCAATATAAAATGCAGCTCCTTTATATTCCTCGTCATTTACTTCTAGGGGAATATCTACGAGTATGCGACTTCCTCCCGGCCACAATTCATGCAAATCCGCCCATTCATTCTCAGAAGTATTAAAACGAATACTCGAAGATGTAAACCCGTGTCCAGAACCCATAATTTTAAGATAACTGATATCTATAACTACTTGACTGCCAAGATGATAATCTCCCGGTGGGATATAGATAACCGCACCCGGCTTTCCGCCTTTATTCACATCAGTGTCCGTTTGCCTACTTTTAATATCTGCTATAATGCTATTGATTACCTCACCAATATCCTCATACGGATTACCGACAGGCCACTCTGTTACGTCGTAATAATTTTTACTAGCCATAAATAAATTCTCCTATCAATTTAGTGTGTTTGTTCATAAACTACTTTTTCCTTGATATAGCTGGAAGGAAAGCCTTACGAATTCGTGCTTTTCCTGCAGCTTTTATGATTATTTTCGCTCAGAAGGATTATTACTTGACAAGAAAAATCAGTATTTTCCTAAAGACGTTCAGATTTTTCATAAGACTTTATGAACTCACTCAATTCTTATCCACCTTGTGTCATTACCCAAATAATATCAAAGGAACGTGCCGCATCAATGATACGAACAACTAAAGCACTCAATAATACTGGCTAAAGCCATGTGGAGCTTCTTTGTATAGTAATCGAGACAATGGAGCTGGACCTGTTCCGTAAATAACTCATTGGAAATCGGCGATGCCAACCTTATTGCGGTCTATGACAGCTACGATGTTATTGCACCTAATTTTGGTTCTAGGAAGTGTAAGGAGTTATGTGATTTCTTTCATTAGCAACAGGGAAATAAAAAAATTGGTAAACAAGAAGAGATCTTACGAATAAAAAGCAATCGCTCCTAAAATAACACCGATATTTTAGAAAGAGACTGACTTATATTTGCGAGTCAGTCTCTAGGTGATTAGTTGTGACACTTAGTCGTGGTATTTCCACATTTGTTGCAACGCTATTTGTGGTGGTGATTATTATGCCTGTGTTCATCACAATCATCATTATGGTGGTCTTTTTCGCACTTATTGCCACGTTTTTTATGATGGTGACAATCATCCTTGTCCCTATCACAATGTCTGTCACATTTCGGACTTTCCATATCAGATACCATTATTAACCCATATTCCAACTCATTTACAATCCGAGTAGTTCTACCCGTAACTTCTAATAGCAAGGTAGGAGCTAGCATGCCGCCAAAGTGAGCGAATTGGAATTCAGGCGAAAGTAAACCAACTTCCAGAATCGGAATACCTTGTAAGTTAAAATGATCAATAAAGCTAAGGTCAGAAAAGTCTGGAAGAACAGGCTATAAAAATAGGCCTTAACTTGGTAATACGTATATCTAAGTTCGTTTCCTCCTTCATTTCCTTAATAACTGCTTCAGATACTGTTTCCCTCTTCTACATGTCCTGATGGAATCCCCCATAGTTAGGGGCATCTTTTATTTTTTCACATGATTAAACACAACAGTTGAATCCCAAACATTTAGTCCAAAGTATCCCTCTTTATAGGTTTGGTCGTTTTTGTCAATGACAAGCTTGCCATCTAAATAGGCCTTAATGCTTTCACCTACGGTTACTACTTTGAGATGATAGCTTTTATTTACTTCCAGTTTAAGCTTTCCATCATTGTTATAGGTGCCAAGGTCATGACCAACACCATTAACAAACTTGATTAATTTGACAACATTATGTTTTACATCAACATTGACAGCATACGCATTTTTCCCTTCTGAATCGGAACGAAAAACTAATGCACCTGCACCGACTAGGTTACCAACTCTATCCTTATTAGGATCATTTGGATGTGAGTCCGTATCAAGAATTTTTATGTCTGCTTCATACTTAAAATCGCTTCCTGCTTCCTTTGATAAAGTGAAGGCATCCCCGCTGCTTTGTCCCTGTTTTCCAGCAATCGTATCTGCCCAGCTGCCATTTACTGATTTCCAACTTTTTATGGTTGATTTAAAGCCGCTTTTTTTCCAGATGCTTTTTATAGGATAAATATTTAAGGATTTCAATGTAACATTGCCATCCTTACTATAAATCTTAACTCCTTTACTTGTTGGACTAGGGAAGATTTGGTCAGTAATAACTGTTTCTCCATTGTTGCCAAACACTTCTACAGCCGAACGATCGACAAAAATATGCATTTTCACTGTTCCATCTGACACAGATAGTGGACCATCATGCATGTCTACGATACTGCTGCCGTAATCAAATGAATCAGATTTCGTTCGGTCAACAAATAATTGCTTGTTCGCAACGTCATAGCCTATTTTTGTATGCTCATCAGCAGAGCCTTTACGCACTTCAAATCCAAATTCAGTTGACTTTGTATTAGATACATCAAATTCAGCAATCATTTCAAAAGCATCTCCCGAAAAATCATCTAAAAGATTGCTCCCATTTGAAATCACTTTATTTTTATAAGATACTTTCTTGCTATTGTCACGAATTGAATTGATCGAAACCGGCGTTTGTTTTAAACGCAGACCATCTTCCGTTTGAGTAAGCTCCATCTTACGAGGCAAGCTCATTGAACTTCTCCAAGATGATGTTGGTGTATTGTTGGCGTAGTGCCAGTTGCTCATCCAGCCAAGCCAATATTTCTCGCCATTCTCACCCTCAATTCCGCTCCATTCGACTGCAGCATAGTAGTCTGCTCCGTAATCAGTCCATAATACCTGATCAGACGGATTCTCATTTTTGAATGTTTTTCCGTCAAAACTGCCGACAAAATATTGCATACCAGACCCGCCAGCAGGGGCTCCATCATTTAAACTTACTTGCAGCACCCACTTTGTTTTTGTCGGATCGCCATCAATTGGCAATTCAACCAAAGCAGGACATTCCCAAATACCGCCGTTGCTGCCCTGTGTAGAAGGAATCCATTCACCTGAAACAGCCGTCCAGTCTGTAAGGGTTCCGCTCTGCTTAATTTCAGCTTCCACAGGTTCTTTTGCAACATTGTCAACTTCTGTAGGCATAGGGCCCTCATTATAAACATGAACATCATCTAAATTTATATGACCCCAGCCGCCTTCAGCTTGGTCAACCACTTTCATATAGAGCACTTCACCGATATAATCAGAAGCATCCCATACGTATTTGTTATACTTTTCATCATTAAATTTCGTATTTGCCTGACGAATTAATTCTTTATTATCAGAGGCTCTCACTAATGATACATAGCGATTGCTAATGTCATTGCCACCGCCTAATAAGAAATTAATTTCACCAGATCCACCCAGCTTAAAGTAAGAGGAATGCAGTTCACCTGTTGCATCGTCTCCACCCTGAAGATCTGAAAATCCCCATAAATGATAGTTTCCTTCATGGCCAAATGGACCGCCCCAATAGGATGCTGTATTTGTCACATGATCATTTGTAAATGCATTTCCTTCGATTGTGCTCCAACCAGTTAAATCACCTGTTTCGAAATCATGGTTTTTGATTTCCTTCTCATTTGTTATGATATTCTTATTTAGTTGAACATCTTGAAAATTCGTTGAGGAATTCCAAATGTTCAAGCCTACATAACCAGATGAAAACGTCGCATCATTGATGTCATGAACGAGATCACCATCTACATAGACTTTAATGTTTTCACCATACGTACTAACTTTCAAATGGTAGGCCTTATCTGTATCAAGACTCCTCGTTTTTTCAGCTAAGACTGTTATCTTTCCATTTTCCGTTTTCATTAGTTTGATCGTATCATTTAGTACATCGATATTTGCAACATAACCATTCTTTGCATCAGCATCTGCGCGGAAAACGAGTGCGCCTGCTCCATTTCCTCCTTTATCTCCAGAAATCATGAGATTTGCTTCATATAATAAGTCATCAGCCGTTTGACCGCTCATAATAAACGCATCGTCCGCAGAGCTCCCATTTTTCCCTGCTAACGTATCTTCCCAAGTGCCACCTATAACCTTCCATTTTGACAGGTTCGTAACAAAATTTGATTTATTATTAAATTCAACATTTCTAAAAGCTGCTGTAGAATTCCATGCAGATAAACCATAGTAACCGCTTTCAAAAGTTGGATCATTTACTTCAATAACAAACTGATCGTTAACAGCAACTTTGATTTGGTCCCCATTGGTATCTATCTTTACTTGATAAGTCGTTGAGGTTTTTAGCGTTAATTGTTTGCGAGCAATTTCTTTCGAAATACCATCTACATTTTTACTTAATGTGACAACATCATTTTTTGCATCCAGGTTGGCCACATATCCATTCTTCGCATCCTTGTCAGCGCGAAAAACAAGACCGCCAGCTCCTTCCCGCCCATTCTTTTCGTTAAGGGTGATATCGCCATTATAGCTAAAAGATCCGCCTGCTTGCGAAGACATCGCATAAGAGGTGCGATCAAGACTATTAGCTTGGATCCCGCCATCTGGACCAAATTCACTAGCAAACTCCCAGTCTTTTAAATTAGGTGACGTATAAAACATAACCTTATCCTTAGCTGTTAACGCCATTACCCACTTGCTTGTATCTTCATGCCAGAAAACCTTTGGATCACGCCAATCAGGGATAGGTGGATTAGGCATTACAGGGTTCCCTTCATACTTTTCCCACGTTCTTCCTTTGTCAAGGCTATAGGCAAGACTTTGAACCTGACCTTTTTCCCCTGAATGAGTAAAGATTGCAACCATTGCTTCTTTTCCAAATCCTGCTGTATTGTTCCAATCGATCACAGCACTTCCTGAGAAGATGTCACCGTTTTCATCAGGTGATAAGGCAATCGGCAAATGCTTCCAATGCACAAGATCTTTACTTACTGCATGACCCCAATGCATCGGTCCCCATGTCGTCCCATAAGGATGATACTGATAAAACAAATGATATTCACCGTCATAATAAACCATTCCATTAGGATCATTCATCCAGTTTGCTTCAGGGGAAAAATGAAATTGATTCCGAAAAGGTTCTTGATAATACCCAGAATCCTCTGCAGCAGAAACACTTGTAAACGGACAACCAAGAACAGTTAAACTGATTAGAAGCGCAGAAATCTTCCTTTTTATAGACATTTTCATATAAACTCCTTTATCATTTTAATAACAAGGTGAAGTTCATGCTGCACTGCTTCCTCTTAAACGATCTAATAAAACTGCTGCTACAATTACACCGCCTTTAACTACTAGCTGCCAATAATAATTTACATCCATAAGTGTTAATCCATTACTAATCACCCCCATGATTAATACCCCTATGATCGTTCCTTGTATTCTGCCCTTACCTCCAGTTAAGCTTGTTCCGCCTAAAATAACTGCAGCAATCGCATCTAATTCATACATTTGTCCTGCAGTTGGCTGTCCGGAATACAATCTTCCTGCTAAAACAACGCCGCCTAAACCAGCTAACAAGCCGCTAATGGAATATACATTTATTAATGTTTTTTCAACTCTTATTCCTGTTAAGCGGGCTGCTTCTTCGTTCCCGCCGATGGCATAAATATGGCGTCCAAACATTGTATACTTAAGGACAAAAAACATTACGCCATATACCAAAAGCATGATATAGATCGGGGTAGGCACTCCAAAAATAGCTCCGCCGCCAATGAATTTAAAGGTTTCATTTTGCAAAACAATTGGATAGCCGCCACTTATGACATAAGCAAGACCGCGAACATATGTAAAGCTTCCTAATGTCACGATAAATGATGGCAATTTCGTTTTTGCTGTAAAAAAGCCATTTATAAGTCCTACTGCATAACCTACTGCTGCACCTGATAACATCGCAAGTATTGGGTTAACTCCTGCAGCAGAAACCATAACTGAGATAACACCAGATAGAGCAACTGTAGAACCAACTGATAAATCGATTCCGCCTGTTAAAATAACGATTGTCATTCCTGCAGCTAATATGGCAATAATGGAAACCTGCTTTAAAACATTTAACATATTGGCAGTATCCAAAAAGTTTGGTGCTGTGAATGAAAGGACAACACATAATAGTAATAAAATCATAATCATCCCTAAACGATTCCATAGACCATGAAGGATATTTCCTACTTGCAGGCTTTGTGGTGGTGAAGCTGATTGAATATTTTCCTTCATTTTCCTCTACTCCCCTCTAGTAGCTAAATACATAATTTTTTCTTGTGTCGCTTCTTCTCTCGAAAGTTCCCCAGTTAATCTTCCTTCGCTCATGACAAGGATCCGATCACTAATTCCTAATATTTCCGGCAGTTCAGATGAAATCACCAATACGGCTAAGCCTTCATCAGCAAGCTTTGAGACAATTTTGTGTATTTCAGTTTTTGCCCCGATATCAACCCCTCGCGTTGGTTCATCTAGCAGTAAAACCTTCGGCGCAATGGATAGCCATTTAGCGATAACGACCTTTTGTTGATTACCGCCGCTAAGGTTCGAAATCTGCTGTTCAGGTGAGGCAATTTTTATATTAAGGTCTTTTATAAACTGATCAGCACTCGCATTAACCTGTTTCCAACGGACAATTCCTGACTTTGAATGCTTTTTTAATTCTGCCATTAATAGATTTTCTTTTACTGACATCGATAAAAATAAACCTTGTTCTTTCCTGCTTTCGGGCACATGGGCGATTCCATTTGCAATAGCATCGATAGGCGATTTTATGATGACGGGCTTGCCATCTACGTAGATTTCTCCGCTTTTAAGCTCCGATGCACCAAATAGCGCCCTAACCAGCTCTGTTCGACCTGCACCTACAAGCCCTGCTAAACCAACAATTTCACCAGGGTAAATGCTAAATGAAACACCTTTTACAATCGTATGATCTGAAATATTCTTCAGCTGTAGAACAGGGGCAACCGGATATGTGCTTGTTGACTCAGCTGCTTTCGTTCGATTGAATAAATCTTTTAAATCACGACCTACCATTAGCTTTACGAGATGGTTAGGATTTGTCTCTTCAATCGGCCCGCTTGCAATCCACTCACCATCGCGTAATACAGTGAATCGATTTGAAATCTTAAAGATTTCGTCCATCCTATGTGAAATATAAACGATCGCAACTCCCTGCCTTTTCAAATCCTCAATAATTTGAAACAGCTTCGTAATCTCTTTATCTGTTAGCGAGGCTGTAGGTTCATCCATGATCAGAACCTCTGCCTTAAAGGATAAAGCTCGTGCGATCTCGACCATTTGTTGTTGTGCGACACTCAAGGTTGAAACGAGTTGACGGGGATTTAGATTAGATCCCATAGAATCGAGTACTTTCTGTGCACGTTCATGGACATCGTCCCATTTGACCATTCCTAGTCGATTTCTTGGAAAAGGTGAACCCATTAAAATATTTTCACTGATTGTAAGATTAGGAGAGAGGTTTAACTCCTGGTGGATAACACTTATTCCTCTGTTCCTTGCATCAACCGGATCCTTCCATGCTATAGGTTGACCTTTAAAATAGATGGTCCCGCCATCATGATCAGGAGAATAGATTCCTGCAAGGATTTTCATAAAGGTTGATTTCCCGGCTCCGTTTTCTCCCATTAATGCGTGTACTTCACCCGGATAGAGCTCTATTCTCACATTTTTTAACACCTTTACACCTGAGAATGTTTTACTTATCCCTTCCATATTCAGTACCGGCATTTTCATCATGTATTGATTTTTTGATAACAACTCTTTAACAGCCATAAGTCAATCCCACCTTTTGCTTATTTGAAAGGGGCTGAGTAAGGGGACGGACCCTGATCAGCCTCTTTCATTAGGAGGCTTACCAACCCTTGTAAGAATCTAATGTATCTTGAGTAACTAGCTCAACTGGTACTTTAATAAGATCTTCAACATCTTCACCATTTTTCACTTTCATTCCAATTTCAACTGCCTTTTTCACCATTTCGCTTGGTGATTGAGCTGAAGTCGCCATAATTGAGCTTCCTTCTTTAGACATTGCTTCTGTCGCTTCAGGAGCACCATCAACACCTACAATGAAAAACTCATCTTTTCTTCCCGCTTGCTCTGAAGCAATTTCTACTCCGATTGCTTCAGGGTCATTAATCGCAAATACAGCGTCAATTGATCCAGCTGGATTCGCTTGCAAAATACTTTCCATAACAGATAATGCTTTTTCACGGTTTCCTTCACCATTTTGCTTAGCAACTACTTTAATTCCAGACTCTTTAATCACATCCTCAAAGCCTTGAATACGATCTGTTACGGCTGAAACTGGCGGTCCATCGATAATAACAATGTTTCCTTTTCCGTTTAATTGTTCAACAACATATTCACCAGCAAGCTTGCCTGCTTGGTAGTTATCTGATGTGACCGTTGCATCAACACCACCCTCGGCATTCGTATCAACTGCAATGACTGGAATTCCAGCATCCTTTGCTTGTTGAACAGCTGCAGCAATCCCCTTCGAATCAACAGCATTTAATAAAATGACATCTACCTTTTTCGTAATAAAGGTTTCAATATGAGAGGTTTGTTTTGCAAGATCATATTCAGCGCTTTCGACAAGAACCTCTGCACCTAATTCCTTCCCTGCTTCTTCAGCACCCTTTCCCATAGCAACGAAAAATGGATTTGCTAAAGTACCTACAGTTAATCCAATTGTTAACTTATCGTCACTGGTTTCCTGTCCAGTGCTATCACTTGAAGTTTCACTTGCACTGGTACATGCAGTCATTAAAGCCATTACAAGGATTGAAACTAGCACAAATAAAGTTTTTACATTCTTTTTCATTGTGAGCCCCCCAGGAATTCATTTAATTAATAAAAAACGATTTTCATAGCATGAAAAATATTGAGGTTGCAATTGTAAGCGTCTACAAATATGTGCTGCATCACCTCCCTTAAGACGTTCTATTATGAGTCATTTTCCTTAAAGATGTGAATAAATCATTTTGATTAATCTTGTTGATAGGAACTTCTATTTGTTAACATCGACATCGTTCCTCTGAATAAGGATGTTGGAATGTCCTGCTCATATTTCCAATTTTTCATCCACCCGAGCCATAAACGGCGTCCTCAGGAAGATTACTCCATGAAACAGCTGCATAAAAAGCGGCACATAGGACTTTACTTCAGTCACAAATAAACTGATGAAAGTTGAGGCTAATAATGATAGATTCAACTCCTCAATCCGTTACTTTCATATTTAGCAGCTGATTAAACCACATTTGACATAAGTAATAAATCGTATAGGCTGTGAAACTTCCAATGAATAAAATGGTAACTGGATAAAAATAGAGCAAAGCAATCCCTGCTCCCACAATGATCAATAATAGAACAGTTAAGACCGGGTTCATAAGTGAAAAAAGAAAGGCATTTCGAATCACGTGCTTCCAACTTAATTCAAAATGGACCATAATCGGAAATAGATAAATAGAGGTAGAACTAAAAAGCAAAATGCCAATCGCTAAGATGATAGAAAGAATGAGCTGTACAACAGAAGTTCCTGGATAAATAAGACGATAATCTATAAATAAAAAGACGGCCAACAAAATCCAAAATATGGATATCGTTAAACTTTGTTTAAAATTCTCCTTAAACATTTTCAAAAAGCTCTTTAAAATACCATCCGTTTCCTTTTGTAAGATTCGGTTACGGACAACGCCAGACATGGCTGCTGTTGCAGGAAAAAAGGTAACCAGGGGGAGCGACGCAATAACCCATAGTAAATTTAAAAGAAATAAATCTACGATCGTATCTAATGCTGAATATAATCTATTATTTAAACTATTCATCCTGTCACTCTCCCTTTTACCATTTCACTGCTTTATCTCCACGCGGATTTTAACGTATAAAGCTCTAACGAATCCAACTTAACCTTTCCATTTTTTGCATAAAGCTCCATTTGCTTACTTTCTTGATTTGGGAAGATTAAGTCTGTAAGAACCGACACTCCATCGTTTCCGAATAATTCTACAGACGACTGATCCACTAAAACATGTAAGGTGATCTTATTATTCTCTGGCAGTAGTTTGCACTCATGTTTTCCGGCGAAGTCCTCATGGAAAACAGCCTCTCCCGAATGGGTTCGATCTACAAATAAGGTTTGGTTTTCTAGGTTATATCCAATAATCGTTTCTTCATTGGTACCCTTGCAAACCTTGAATCCAAATTCCTTGGCCTCTCCAATTTCAAACCCGGCAATGATTTCGAATGTGTTACTTTTTACATTTGCCAAAAGATTTTGATCCGGTACTACTATTTCGTTTTCTATTACTATCTTTTCATGACGAAGACTCTGTAATTCACGAATCGGCTTTTGTACGAGCCGGACCCCTTCTTCTGTTTTCTTCAACTCTAATACTCTGGGAATGGTCATCGCACTTCGCCATTCTTTTGTAGGGGTAACATTGGCATAACGCCAGTTACTCATCCAGCCAACATAAATTCTTCTACCGTCTTCAGCAGATATATCTGACCAGCTGACACCCGCATAATTATCACGTCCATAGTCAATCCATAGAGCTGTTTCTGGGGTGTAATCATTAATAAATGATTTACCATCAAACTCTCCAATAAAATATTGAGTTCTAGAGCCTTCTGGATATTCTGGATCATTGCCTATACTGACAAATAGTACCCACTTTTTCTGATCAACATCTCCATTGATTGGTAATTGAAAAAGATCGGGACACTCCCAAACTCCTAAATGTGAGCCATGCCCTTCTCCAAACTCACTCGTAAACTCCCATGAAATTAAATTCTTTGAAGAATACATTCTAACTGTTTGACCTGCGGCTACCACCATAATCCATTGATTGGTTTCATGGTGCCAGAACACTTTTGGATCACGAAAATCAGTAATACTTTCTTCCTGGAGAACGGGGTTCCCCTCATATTTTCCCCATGTACGTCCGTTATCTTTACTAAAGGCAACACTCTGCCTTTGTCTTGGACGATCAGAATCAGGGTATGTATCCGCATGGGTAAAAATCGCTACTAACCCTGATTTTCCTTCAAAGAAACCACTAGTGTCGTTCCAATCTACGACGGCACTTCCCGAGAAAATTGCCCCATGCTCATCCGGAGCCAAAGCAATCGGGAGGTGTTCCCAGTGAACAAGATCTTTACTTACCGCATGTCCCCAATGCATCGGACCCCATGTGTTTCCATTGGGATGATATTGATAAAATAAATGATATTCCCCGTTAAAAAACACCATCCCATTCGGGTCATTCATCCAGTTTCTCTCTGGGGTGAAGTGATACTGCGGACGGTATTTTTCTGTATAATATTTTTGTTTTTCCAAGACGTTTTTCATTTACGTTCTTCCTTTCTCAGAAATTCTTTTTTTAAAAACTTTTCAATTTGATCCTTTGTTGGAATACTGGGAATGCCACCTTTTCCTTCTGTCGTTAATGCACCTGCTGCATTAGCGAAAGTGACCATTTCTTCAAAGTCTGCTCCCGTTAAATCATCTAAAGGTTTATTCCTTTCAAGGATTTGATACAATACTCCGCCAACAAAAGCATCCCCTGCTCCTGTTGTATCAACAACGTTTACTTCGTATCCTTCTTTTCGGCCATATACATGTCTACTTCGATAAAAACAGCCTTCTGGACCTAGAGTTATAAATATAACAGCTGTTCCATATTGTTCCTGTAAAACTTCCGTTCCTTTTTCCACATCACGATAACCAGTTAAAAATTCCAGCTCTTCCTCTGAAATTTTCACAATGTCTGCATATTCAAATCCCTTTAAAATCTGACGCTTCGCTTCATCAAGTGACCTCCATAAAGGAATTCGCAAATTAGGATCATAGGAAACAGTAACCTTGTGCTTTTTTGCATATTCCAATGCAGTAAAAGTAGCTTTAGCTGCAGGTTCATTCGTTAATGATAAGGAACCGAAATGAAAGATACGGGATTGTTTAATTGTATCAACATCAATCTCATCTTTCTCCAGCATGATATCGGCTCCTGGATTACGGTAAAAACTAAAGGAACGATCCCCTTTTTCATCTAGGTGAACAAAAGCCAGTGTAGTATTGACAGTTTCCGAGACTAAAAGATTGCTTGTATCAATCTTTTGGTCTTTCACAACACACTTGAGCAGATGACCAAATTGATCATTGCCCACTTTTCCAATAAACGCCGTTTTCTTATTTAATCTGGAAAGTGCCACAAGGACATTGGCCGGCGCCCCGCCAGGGTTGGTTTCAAATAATACATGCCCCTTTTCTGAATAACCGTAGGGGGTAAAATCAATTAATACTTCGCCTAAAGCCGTGACATCAAACATGTACATCATCCCATTTTTATTTTTTCAAAGAAAAGCCAGACAGATAGGGAGGTCTGGCTTTATATCAGGATTATTGTTTGTTATAGCGGTCTAATCCTTTTTGGTAAACTTTCATTAATTTATCGAGTCCCATATCATTTAATTGCTTTACATACGCATCCCATTCTTTCTCAATTCCGCCCTCGATCAGCCATTGCGCTTCTTTCTGTTTAACAAATGCCTTAATTTCAGGTTCAATCGTATTAATCACTTCCAGTTCTTCAGGGCTAAAGAAGATGGATGGGTAATTTTCCTGTACCATATGAGGTCTGTAATACTGATCAAGAATTTGTAATCTTTCCTTTGCTCTTGGCTCCATATCTACCACTTTTCCAAAGTGGTCTTTTAGAACGGCAAACGGACCGCCTGGAGCAACCTTTTGACGCAATTCACCCATAGCCACGCCAGCAGGGAGTTCTTTATTGACTAACATGCCATTTGCATCTTCCTCGTAAATGTCACCGATTGGTCCCCAGTTAATTTGAGCAGACATTTTTGGCTCATACAATTGGTCAACCCAACGCATCGTAATCTCAGGATTTTTATTCGCCGAGGTAATAACAAAAGCATCTCTACCATACTCGGAATAATTGGAACGTCCAATGACGATTTTTCCATCTTTCCCTTTCAATGGAGGCATTACGACGTAGTCTTTCACCCGATCAGTACCCACTACTTCCGTATTTTCCCACCAAATGAATGAGCCTAGTGTTGGATCCTGTGTTTTCCCTTTTGCAAATAGCTGCTCAGTCTTTTGCGTTACAACCTCAGGGTCAATTAATCCTTCTTTTACCCAGCCGTTATAATACATAATCGCTTCTTTAAACTCTGGTTGAACCGCTGCATAGATTACTTTTCCATCTCTCACAACACGGTGATCTGCTTCAAAAGGTGCATCCGGCAGGCCAAATAATCCAATTAAATCCCCTTCATTACCGCACCAGCCGTTATACCAGAAAGTAAGACCAATTTCGTCTTGCTTTCCATTTCCATTCGGATCTTTTTCCTTAAATGCTTTTAACACATCATGGTATTCTTCTAATGTCGTTGGCATTTCAAGGCCAAGTTTATCTAACCATGTTTTATTAATGAACATTATGTTAGGCATTCCGATAAGATCCATTTCTTCCGCACGTGGCAAGGAATAAATATGTCCATCAGGTGCGGTTACAATTTTTTTCAAATCGGGTCTTTGTTCGAACAGATTCTTTAAATTAGGAGCATATTTGTCAATTAAATCCTCTAAAGGTATAATTGTTCCGTTTTGGCCATTTTGGACAAGGTCGTGATCACTAAATCCAGAAGCATAAAACGCATCTGGCAGGTCCCCGCTTGCCAGCATTAAATTTTTCTTTTCTTGATATCCATCGCCAGGGATATTATTCCACTTGATTTTTACGTTCGTTGCTTCTTGAAGTCTTTCAAAAATGACCATTTCTGAATAGTCAGGTGCTAAAGGTGCCTTTGGTGAAACAATGTTTAACGTAACTTCTTTGTCAACAATCGGTAAGCCTGTTTCGTTAAAAGCAGCCTTTTCTGCTTTATCTGTGTTAGCGGATTTGTTGTTAGAGCATCCTGTCAATGCTAATGAGGCACTTAACCCCAATACCAATGCCATGGAAACCTTCTTTTTGTTACCCTTCATTCTTTTCTTCATCGATTTAAGCATTGATTTTCCCCCTCGTTTAATAAAAGTTTTCTATTAACCTTTAATTCCGCCGATCATAACACCTTTCACAAAATACTTTTGGACAAATGGATATACGATTAAAAGCGGAATAGAAGCTACAATAATCACACCGTATTTAATTAACTCTGAGACTCTTTGTTTTGCAGCCAATGATTCCAGATCACTAATCATCATCGTGGATGCTTCATTTTGAATTAAAATGTTTCGTAATATTAATTGAAGTGGATATAAATTTTCATTATTTAAGTAGATTAATGCATCAAAGTAAGAATTCCAGTGTCCAACTGCATAGAATAACACCATTACTGCGACAATTGGTTTGGATAGCGGCAGGACAATCTTCCAGAAAAACTTGACATCGGAACAGCCGTCCATTTTGGCAGCTTCAAGCAGCTCGTTAGGAATGGAAGTCTCAAAAAAGGTTTTCGCTACAATCACATTCCATACTGCAATAGCCTTCGGTAAGATTAACGCCCACATTGTATTAAGTAAGCCTAAATTTTTTACTACTAGATAAGTAGGGATTAACCCGCCTGAGAAAAACATCGTCATTAGAAACAAGAACATAATCACATTTCTTCCATATAAATCTTTTCTGGATAAGGCATAGGCTGCCATTAAGGTAAAGGAAACATTTACGATTGTTCCACCAACTGTATAGACGATAGAATTCTTATAACCCAGCCATATCTTGCTATCTCGAAAGATCCGATCATATCCCTCGAAGGTAATTTCTTTCGGCAGCAGCCATACCTTGCCTTCGTAAATCATATTGGGATCACTAAAGGAAGCAATAACAATAAAGTACAAAGGATAAACTACCAATATTAAGATGATTGCAACTAGGAAGAAATTAATAATATCAAACACTTTATCTTCCTTTGACCTTCTTGTAATTTTCTTATTTTTCAAAGCTAGTAAACTCATTTTTACTGCACCTCCCTTACCATAAGCCTGTACCAGATAATTTCTTAGCGAACTTATTGACTGCCACTAACAAAATTAAGTTAATCACTGAATTGAACAAACCAACTGCAGCAGCAAAACTATATTGCGCCTGCTGTAAACCCATCTTATAAACATAGGTTGGGATAATTTCTGCTGCCGGCTGGTTCATCGGTGTTTGCAAAAGGTAGGCCTTTTCAAATCCAATATTCATAATGTTACCCACTGATAAAATTAATAGAATAACTGCCGTTGGCATAATGGCTGGAATATCAACATGAAAAATCCGCTGCCACTTATTTGCTCCATCCATCACTGCAGCTTCATGCAGCTCTGGACTGACTCCTGCTAACGCTGCCAGATAAATAATGGCAGCCCATCCGGTCTCTTGCCAAACACCAGAAGCAATATATAATGGTTTAAACCATTCCGGTTTTGCCATAAATGATATCGGATCTCCGCCGAAGATCAGGATTAAGTTATTAATAAGGCCATTGTTTGAAAAGAAAACATAGATCATACCAGCCAATACAACCACTGAGATAAAATGTGGTGCATAAACCACGGTCTGAACAAAACGTTTGTATTTTTCACTCCTAATTTGGTTTAACATAAGAGCAAGAAAAATCGGAAGCGGGAAACCAATGATTAATTGAGTAACGCTAAGACCAAGCGTGTTTTTGATAAGGATCCAAAATTGATAGGAATCAAAAAATCGATCAAAGTGTTTAAATCCAACCCACGGACTTCCAAAAATCCCTTTTGTTGCTACAAAATCTTTAAAAGCAATTAATACTCCATACATCGGGACATAATGGAATACAATAAAATAAATTAATGCAGGTAAAAGAAATAAGTAAAGCTGATAATTACTCAAGATTTTTCTTAACTTTGCTCTTTTTTTACTTTGGATAGGTAAATCGATCACATGATTTGTCTTCCTTGTCACTTCCATATCTTTACCTCACTTTCATTTAACTTTAGGTTAATTTATAACTAAGATTTGATAGATCCCTTGTTTGCGTTTCAATTGAAACGTTTCCAATTAAAGAAAAAAATTTTAAAAATTCAATTGAAACGTTTCCAATTAAAGCTAAAAAATTTTCCAGTTTCAATTGAAACGTTTCCAATTAAAGGAGAAAGATTTGAACAGTTATGTCGTTTCTCCTTCTCTGTACATGACCGGGATTCGATAAATCTCATGTTCTAACCTCTCTCCTTCAACCTTTCTTAATAGAAGTTTAACAGACATTCTGGCCATCTCTTCGACCGGCTGTCGAATCGTTGATAGAATCGGGTGAAACAGCTTATTATCTTGAATTCCATCATAACCAATTACTTTTACATCCTCGGGAGTTCGTATTCCATATTGTTTAGCTTTATCAATATATTTGGCGGCTAGTAAATCAGTATTAGCAAATACGCCGGAAACATTAAGATGTTCTTTTATTTTAAAGAAATCTCCGAAAAATTTATCATCATTATAAACAGCATCATTCTCCTCATAAATGATATATTCAATCCCTTGAGCATTTGCTTCCTTAATAAATCCTTTTTTCCTGAGTTCGACCTCACTGTAGACAGAACTAGTGATTCCCAGATACGCCGCTTTTTTTGCTCCTGCCTTTACAAGTTCTTTTAAGGCAATGCGGCCGCCAATATAGTTATCTGAAGTTACACATGTGATTTTTTTCCCAAAGTGACGGTCAATGCTGATAATCGGAATATCGGTGTTCACGCTATCCTCGATGTCATTATAAGTAATTCCAATAATCCCTGCTACCTTATTCTGGTTGAGCATATCGAAATAATGAAGCTCTTTATCAGGTCTTCCTCCACTATTGCAAAGCATTAATTTATAACCTTCCCGATCAAGCTCATCTTCGATATAATAGGCCAGTTCCGAGAAAAAAGGATGCCAAATACTAGGGAGTAATAACGCAACCATTGTTGATTTTTGCATTTTAAAGTTTCTTGCAACTTCATTAGGTGTGTAATTTAATTGTTTGATCGCAGCATTCACTTTCTCCCGTGTTTCGTTCCTTACATTCGGATGATTGTTAATGACTCGTGAAACAGTGCCAACTCCAACTCCTGCCAGGTCTGCAACATCTTTTAAACTTGGCACTACAACTACCTCCAATATTAAAGCGATTTCATAAATTTATGATATCACTAGTTTGGAAACGTTTCAACGGTTTTTTAAATTAATATTTAAAAAATGGTAGAGGATATACCTCCTCAACCATTTTCCCTATCGGATATGTTATTTTGAACCTTTTGCCGACCCTCTGCCGCATCACTAAGAGTAGAATTGTAAATATGACACCTACATTTTTTTCCTCAACTCTATCTCCATCTACAAGAACTTATTCACCTACACTCAATCGAAGTAATTGTTCCTCAACAGGAATTCCGTTCCGGAGACACCTACGACTCCAATCGAGAGACTAGAGAGTTTCTCCGTGGTCGCTTTACCGAAAGTCTGTTCAGTCCTCATCTTATATTCCGGAATTTCCTCGTTCTCTGATATGTTAGCATCCCAAACCTATATATCAGGACCGGCAACGCTGACGGACATAACTTCAGTGAAGTTTCCATCCCCATTAACCCCTCTTGCTATTATGCGACCATCAAGGAGCATAATAGCACTGATTCCCGGAAAATCAGTATCTAACCAACAGAAAATCCCTTGAATAGATCTTCATCCGATTCATCATCAAAAGATGAAAAACTGAAAATCCAGTTGGATGACTATGAATCTTTAAAATCACCATTTTTTTACATTTCACTTCACCAATCAAAGCCTGTAAAATTTCCGTTGATCAAGTTATCCGTCTGCCTCACGTACAGAACAAGCATATTATTTAGACAATTAAATATTCTGACAATTAAAGGAGGAAAACAACAATAATGAAAAAATTATTCACTAAGCGTTTTGTATGTTAAGCAAAGTTAAGGACTTAAAAAAAGCTGATTCCTCACCTTATTTTAAGGAATCAGCTTTTTATATTTATTAAACAGATTCGTATACCTCATTTTTTTCTTCTTTAGTCCTTTGCTGTCTTTTATAAACAAATTTAGATAAGCTGATACTACTTTCATATAAGAGTAATAAAGGTATAACCACAAGGATATCTGATAGAAAATCTGGAGGCGTAATCAAAATTGAAACGAAGAATAACAGAAAGTATGCATATTTCCTAATTTTTTGCAAACGGTATGGATTTATAATTCCTAAACTTGTTAAAAACATAATGACAACGGGAAGTTCAAACAGAACTCCAAAAGGCAAAGTCATGTGAAGCAAAAATTGAAAATATTTCTCCGTTGTAAAGAAAGTAGTAAACATATCATTGGATAGTGACATTAAAAAATTTAGTACAAGAGGAAATAGAATAAAGTAACCAAAACTAATTCCTAATATGAATAGAATAAATAGTCCAGGAATATAAGCGATGGTAACTCTGCGTTCTTTTGGTGTTAAAGCTGGACGTACATACAACCAAGCTTGGTGCGCAGCAACTGGTATAGTAGCTGTAATAGCAACAACGCTTGCAATCATTAAATAAACGAGTAAGATATCACTCGGTCCTAACAGAGCCAGCTTAAATGGCAAGTCTTTAACTAACACATGATAAATATCTTGGACATATATAAATGCTAGGACTAAAGACAGAAGAAAGACAACTAAAGTGATAATAATGCGTTTACGTAATTCCTCAAAGTGCTGAACTAAGCGCATGTTTTGATCTTCCAACCTAATCACTCCATGAAAAAGAAGATGTAAGACAGAACCTACATCTCCTATTATTTTTTGGTTAGTTATTCTTTCTTATTAGATGTTTCTGAATTTGAGTCATCTGTTACAAGATCTCTGGTAGACTTTTTAAATTCCCTTAATGTTGAGCCAAATGCTCTTCCGATTTCCGGTAACTTTGAAGGTCCGAAAATAATAAGGGCGATGATTAAAATTAGTATTAATCCTGGTCCGCCAATATTTTGAAGCATAATTTCCCCTCCTAATTTTTTTGAATTTTTTTTAGACGCTTATCATCATTTTTAGAATAGCTTCAGCAAAAAAAGGCGTTTAAATCAATATTCTTACCGAGTTTTTTAAATCCTTGATTAATTTTAATTACAGTTGAGAATCTCGGGCGAATCGTTGCCGTACCCCAAATAGAGTAATAGCAGAACAATAAATTACCAAACGATTGTTGTATTCGAATTAGCTTTATCTACCTCTAACGATGACGCAGAATGAACAATACGTGTATCTAAACATGAACCATTGACTACAACTTTTCGATTCGAAGAAATACCATAAATCTTGGTATTAGTCACCCAGTTTCCATTACCACCCATAATTAGGATACGAGTGTTATTTTCTGGTTGAGCAGAATTGATAGTTGAAGCTGTGATATGATTATCATTTCCATTAACATGAATCAGTCCATAAAGACCATCACGCCCAATAGGGTCACTTTTCCAGTTACCTGCACCATCTCTAAGCGCTTGCACTTTTCCAGAAAATAAATTTCCATTTCCTTTAATAATAACAGCACCAGTGTAGTAGCTTTGGATATTATTTCCTGTAAACGTACAGTCATTGGCTCCTATAGCTTCTAAACATACATGTCCATCAGGATAGATGTTGTTACCTACAATATTTGCCCAGTTAGGATTTTCTAAAAACACACTTTTTCCTAACGGTTGTGTTCCAAAGTAGTTATTAGCTACTAATAATTGCTGAGAAGCACCGACCGAAAGAAGTCCATTACGAACTTCTGAAATCCAACAGCCTCTTACTGTGCATGCGTCAGCTCCATTTAATCGTAAACCAGTATCTACGTTGATTGTTGAAACACCAATAATACGAACTGCATCATTATCTTGTTCAATATTAACAGCAATTTGACCTTTATCTGTTCCACGACCTTGAATCAAAAAGCTTTCCAGTTGAATCGAAGATACTCGTGGTGCTCCAACGCGTCTTTCAGAAACGATAGCTGTTTGACAGTTATTACCTAATACAAGTTTACTTCCTCCACCTGGATGAGTTAGACCTGTTTGTTCTTCGGGGTCGATATTCGAACGTGTACCTGCATTAACGCCTCTGATTGTCACATAAGAGCGATTAATTTTAATTGGAGAATGAATCCACATTTCTCCTGCTGGTAATTCAATGACTCCTCCAGATGGAGGCATATTATTAATAAGATTATTAATAATTGGTGCGTTGTCAAAATTGGGGTTATTTAACTGTGCTCCATAATCTACTGGGTAATAGATCGTTTCGTTGGCAGCGCTTACCTTTGTTGCCTTAAAAGGAAAACCGCTTAAAAATGTTAAGAAAAAAACAGATAGTCCTACTACAATGTTCCGTCGTTCTTTTGAATATGACTTTTCAATAGATATATTTGTTTCCATATTATCTCCCCCCTAAGGAATTTACGTATTTTCAAAACTTTTATAAGAAATAGGCTATAAAATACTTGATAGAGGGCTTTTATAAGCAAAAAAATTGCCACCCCCTGCCACATGCATCCCTTGAAGGAAAAGTACCCGTAGTAAACCCCAAATTACAAGGGCTTCCTACCATGCCAGCACGTTGGACAAAGCTTATAGAGTTATCCCAACAATGGATGATCGAGCAACGGGTAGACTAACTACTTGTTTAGCAAACCTCTTGAACTAAATCAGCAATCGGCGTTAGCGAACTCTAGACAAACAGAACTCCAAAGGCTTATTTGGCATGTCTTCTTTTTGTTCCCTTCGCCTTTGATATCCTTCTCTTAAACCATTGCGGAGTGATTGAGTGGGATCACCACCTAAATAGTGGATAAGTTCTTGATACTTATTTAGTTTTCATAGAACTTTTGACACTACTGGAATTTAATTAATAAGAACGATTTTCATAGCAAGACAAATATTGAAGGATGTAATTGTTAACGCTTACAAAAATGTTACTGATCACCCCCTTAGGACGTTCTATTATGAGTCATTTTCCTTAAAGATGTGAGTGAATCATTCTGATTAATCTTGTTGATAGGAGTTTCTATTAGTTAGTGGTTTCAATGAAGTGGTAAGTAGAAATGGTGATTTTTTGTGGTTGAATACTCTGTTAAATCTGATTAAATTTGAATTTTCTTGATTGACTTTGATTATATTATGCTTCTCGAAGACTGTCAATATATTGGAGGAATTGAGTAAATTATATTAAAAATGTTAAAGGTTAACTATTCTCCCTATTTATAACTAATTACTTTTTTAAATCCCTTAGCGTTTTTAAACTTATTAAACTTTCATTCTATCGTTTTCAAAAAATATTTTATAAAAAACTTATTTTTGTGAATCTCAATGTAAAGGTAAAAATTTTTAAAAGATTGTTGGATAATAATTGCAATGAAAAGAGTCTTAATTTTTAAAATTAGATTTCATTTCATTAGCGAAATTGAAAAAACACCTCTGTTATTACAGAGATGAGACATTTAATGCACTAATAGAAAAAAGAAATATTTGAATAATCTAAAAACCGTTATATTCTTTATTAACTTCAAAGCCTTTTTTTCTTGTATTCCACGCATAGAAAAACCATCAATAGTAGATTGGTAGCTTGCTGTTATTGCACAATCAGCTCTAGCCCGAAAATAGTCAGAATGAACTTGGTAAATCATTTCTGGATTTTCAAGTAATACTTGCGCAGACCAAAAGGGGATCATCCAAATCACACCCGTGCCGCTCAAGCTCTGTAGCTAAAGCACCGTCTAGAATCATTACTGAATGATCTCGTAAAATAGCGTTAATAGTAGTGACTTTGTTCGGCAAAATCTACTCCTCTTTTCTTTTTTGAAAGGCACACTACTTCCCTTGCATCGCAATAATGATCCGTTCAGTAATGGCGACATCAGCCTCTTCAGTCAGCAGTGCATTCGCTAAAATTGACTCGGCTTTTTCTCTGTCTTTAATCTCGTAGTCATTCATGATTCCTTCAATATAATACTTTAAAATATTTTGCAGATTTTCCAATAGACAAACCTCCGCATGGTCATTTTCACTTATATAGTGTGTCCATGTAAGTCATAGGTATCCAATCGCCTTTATCAACTCTACAATATACCTCAGTCGTTTAAAAATCTAAGTTTTATTCCACAATCGCGCCCTTGTGTGGAAGACTCGATTTCAAGATAATCTTAAATGACAATGGTCTTCCACTATTGCCTGCTTTAGTGAAATATGGTTTAAACTTCTTCCTGATAAACTAACTGCCCTTTAATTGAGAACTAAAAAATGGACTGCTAAACAGGCCACCTTTTTTCAATTTTCGAGACCTATAATGGAGTAACAGAGGAGCTTCTATAAGATGGTTTAGGCATCAAATGTTTCTTGTTTCCAACCATTCATTTTCTAAAATACTCATTTCCCACTGGTTCCAATATTCTTCACCATTTTTTCCTGTATCCCTTAACAATCCTTCTTTTATAAAGCCGGCTTTTTCATAACAAGCGATTGCAGATACATTGAAATCAAATACACCAAGACCAACTCTATGTAATTTATGTTTTTCAAAAGCAATTTTGAGAATCTCTTTTATCATTAGTTGACCTATTCCTTTTCCCCTTACATTTTTATCACCTACTAATACTTTTCCTACTCTGGCAGATTTGTTTTTTCTATCAATTTTCCCCAAAGAAATATGACCAATAACATCTCCAGTTTCGCTATCCATTACTTTATAAACCAAAGTATCGGAGTAATCATTATTAGCATTCTCAATGTATTTTTCTAACTGATCAGCAGTTAGAGGATATTCGAATGCAGGACCTCCCCATTGAAGTAAGAACTGAGGTGAATCAATCCAATTAATCAATTGTTTGAAATCTGAACGTTCAAAATATTTCAGTTCAATCATTGCAAATTTCTCCTCTACCTTGTTTTTTTCTCCATTTTATTATGTAACTTATTTCTTCTACAACTAAATGGTCCTATTATACAAAATGAGCGCTATTCCTTGTTCCAGACCTGCAGAATTAAGTAAGAAAGAGATGGAACAATTTCTTGAATACGATACCAGTCCACATAAAACCTTAGAATTATGGCTAAATTATGTTAGAAAACGTTCTTTTGTATTCTTACTTAGGTATATTAATTATCCTATATTAAGATTAAAAGTATAACTTGATATCGTTCCTTTAGGAGTATGATTACTTTGAAAGTACTATGGATCTTTCTTTTATTAATGTCACTTATTCATCTTATTGACTTTATTTTTCAGCTATTAATTGGCATGAACGCGAATACTGCCATTGAAACTATTGTTAATCACTACGGGATGATGAGTATAGCAGAATATATTATTCTAATTTGCTTACTCTTAATTTTCTTATTGAGTGTCATTTATTCTTTTTATAAAAAAACATCTTAAAATCTGCTCGAACTATAGCGCTTTCGAATTAATGCTACTA
Source organism: Bacillus sp. SA1-12 (assembly GCF_000981385.1). Classification (GTDB taxonomy): domain Bacteria; phylum Bacillota; class Bacilli; order Bacillales; family Bacillaceae; genus Metabacillus. The sequence continues at coordinate 32,824 of NZ_LATZ01000008.1, read as the reverse complement.
CCAATAAAAGAAATGGGATAATGACTGATATTGGAATATGAACATTAGATGGAAGAAATTCTCCCCCAATCTTGACATGTTCAGCAAAGTTTCCTGCTACTGTTAGTGAAGCTAATAGTATAATTATTCCAATAGGGAAAATAAGAATTTTATGATTCTTTACTTTGAAAAGGTCTGCTGTGCCGATGACAGCTGCGTAGAAAAAGATACCCACCTTAAAGAAATCTCCAATAATAAGCGTCAAAAGAACAATTGGATCTAAACGTTCAATAAATTCTATAAGGCTTACTCTTCTAATGGTCTCATATAGGGCAAAATTAGAACGGGTGTAAACATCAACACCAAGAACTGAAATATTTAACATATTTGTAAAACTTAAGGTAATTGTACTAAAAAGAATTGCCGACAATCCAACTTTCATTACTGAGTGTGGATTATTTAAGTAAGGCAAAATAAAGGTAAAAGCCAGCATTTCCCCCCATGGGACCACAAACAAAGGTGGGAACGAATCGGAGAGTACTCCTCTCAATCCATGTTCCATAATAGGAAATAACTGATTGATAGCTACCTTGTTTGACAATAAAACTGAAATAACCCCCATAATACCTAGCGCAAAAATTATAACAATAGAAAGTTCAGCAACTCTCCCTAGGACTTCAATTCCAAGACGCAAGACATAAATCATTGTAAGAATCATCATGACATGTATGATAAATATAGGCGTCTCAATAAACATGGATGAAGTAAGCAAATCTCCATAATCACGAATATCTCTCGCAGCCCCGTGAATAAGATATATAATGAAGACTACACCCAATAACCCACCAATCCATTTTCCTAATATTTTTTGAGTATAAAGGATAAGGGAGAGAGTGGGATAGAGCCGATACAAGGAACTATAGATTATAAAAATCAAAGTTCCTCCAAAGAACCCACCTAATAGAATCGCAAGCCAGGCATCTTGTTTTGCTTCCGAACCATAACTGACTACAATAGATGTACCAAGGTCAAATAAAACGATAAGACAAAACATTTGCAAAGCGTTAATCTTTACATTTCCCATAAAACCACCTCCCTTTTTGACTCTCACATTTGCTAGTTTGCCCACTGTTCATAGGTTCTAGAATATATAAACTATCTGTTCTTAAGCGGTTGGTTTCGTAAGCCGGAACGACGAATAGACACATCTGTTAATACTTCAACTTCAATTTCACTAAAATAGTCTTTCCAATCTTTTTCCCATTTTCCCCATTTGCCTGGATAAGAACGATAAATAGCAGCACCAAAACCAAAAACATCGCTTTGGTACTCTTTGGCAACATGGATAGCCTCATCAGCCTCTTTTTTAATCCTTTTTTCTACTTTCTCTTGAATCTGAACAATTTCATTAGGATCAACAATATTAATGAAACATCCCGTTTCTCCTATGTTTGCTTCACTCCTAATCGTAACTTGAATTCTTGGTCTTCCATTAATTATTTGAGGATGAATCTGAGCTTTTGAACGAAGTATTTCAACATTAATACTTCCTTCTTTATTGTTACATTTAACATTCACAACAGTGCTTTTAACTTTTCCTAGCACCCAGAGTAACCCTCTGGCTGAATTCCCATTCAGCCATCCTTGTAGTTTTCCACCACGGAAAAGACCAATATTATTAGTTGAAATAATAGCTTTCGGTTCAATTTGTTTAATATTATCGGACTGTGCCTCTTGAGAATTTCCAATCACTTTTACACCACCGATAAACGGCTCTTTTCCTGGTGTTCCGATAGCTTTTATTATATCGTCAATATCAGCTCGTATAGTGTAAGCCGACCTTTTTTCAGTCATTTTACTTTTATCTAACAAACTATCAGACGGATTTTTTTCGATTGGCGTCATAATAGTAAGAACAGTCTTTGCCTCAATTTCTTTTGCAATTAAAATAGTAGATAGAGGACGCATTTCGTGATCTCTTTCAAAAAAATCCCAGAAATCCTTTAGACCATCTTTTGCTACATCTTCACTAAAAACAAACAAACGAGTATGAGGGAAATATAATTGATCTGGAATTTTTTCAGCAGCTCTACGTAGAGCTTCAAATAATGTTTTTCCTTTTTGGGAAATAACTGTTACAGAAGCTTGGTCACCTCCCCCTCCTCCTTGTACAGAAGATATCTGACGCGGGATAATAATTTGGAATGTAAAAAGATAAGTATCTTCGTCTGGTACTTTATCAACTCCTACACTAGTAACCATGGCAATGTCATCTAATTCTTTTTGATTCCAACACCCTGTTAGGAATACGATAAGAAATAAGGAACATAAAAATATGGACATCAATTTTAAACAATTATATTTCATATCAATCATCCCTTTGCAAATACTCAGTATCCTAATCATTGAGTTCCCTTTTTATTAAATCTAGTAAGCATTCCTCCTAGCCGTTCTTCTTGTTATCTTGATCAAGAAGTGAAAATGGAAAACGAAGAATTGCATCCTTATGCCTTGTTAAATAAAAAGGGGCAAACGGTGATAAATATTGAATCCCGAATGAACTCATGCTGCATAAATGGGCAATCATGATCAAATATCCTAAAGCGAGCCCATATAGTCCAGAAAAGGCAGCCACTATCATGAATATAAATCGAAGAATTCTAGCAGCACTCGCCAAACTGTATGAAGGTATAGCGAAATTTGAAATAGCCGTTAGTGCTACAACAATGGTCATAGTAGGAGATACAAGGCCTGCAGATACAGCTGCTTCACCAATTACTAGTGCACCGGCAATTGAAATCGTTGGTCCAATGGCACGGGGTATACGAATTCCAGCTTCTCTCAAAATTTCAAATGTGAACTCTAATAACATCGCCTCAACCATAGCCGGATAAGGAACTCCTTCCCGTTGGGCAATTAAACTGATTAAAAAATCTGTCGGAATAATTTCTTGATGATAAGTTATCAATGCAATATAAATTGGCGAACTAAAAATAGAAAAATGAAAAGCGATGTAACGTAATATCCTTATTAAACTGCTGATCCCATAAAATAAAGTGTAATCTTCGGATGTTTTGAAGAACTCAGAAAATACGCTAGGGACAAGGAGGGCAAATGGCGTTCCTTCTACAAAAATCGCTACTTTGCCAGCCAATAAACTCCTAGACAACAGATCTGGCCTTTCCGTACTAAGTACAGTAGGAAATGGAGTCAACGTTTTTTCCTTAAGCAATTCTTCAATATGATTTGATTCTAAAATAGCATTGGTATCAATTCCCGCCAGCCGTTGCTTAACTTCATCTATGGTACGCTTTTTTACGATGCCATCTATATACATAATGGCTACATCCGTATTAGATATGTCACCCATTTTCATTTTTTCTACTCTTAGTTTTCCATTTTTAATCCTCCGGCGAACCATAACCGTATTGGAGCTAATAGATTCAATAAAACCTTCTTTAGAACCCCTAACCACAGTCTGTGTGGTGGGTTCCGATATAGCTCTATAATCCCCCGCAACTGTACTAATGTTCAATGCATCATTATAACCGTTAAATAATACAATTGTATTTCCGTCCAATATGGCTGAGATAACATCTCCCCAATGACTAACAACTTTTGTCTTCCCAGCAGTTGAAGCCATTTCTTTTGTCAAATAAAAAATATTTTTGATATCAAGTGTACAATCGTTTTCTATTTCAAAGCATTCAGTTGATTCATTTAATTCAATAATTAATGAATGAGAAATGAATTTGTTGACAAGTTTATCATCTGCTAAACCTTCTATGTAAATCGCTGCTACTTCAATTGGCATTTGAGTGCTGATTGCGAACTTCCGAATGATTAAGTCATCAGTGTTTACTAATTCATCTTTAAGGATATGTAAATTCTCATTTAAATCGATATTGATTTGCCCTTCACTAAAGTGGGAATCGATCTGACTATTTAAAGAGCTCTTTTTTTTATTTTTTAAAAGTTTTTTCTTAAACATATCAGATATTATCCCCTTTATTTTTACTCTATTTTTTTACATTATTTCCGATTTTATACTTACCCGCTATAAAGTGTCTTGAGTAAAGGGAAAGATGACATTTGCCATTGTTACTTAATAAGAATTATTAGTTTAATAATACCTTCAAATAAATTGTCCATTATATGGTGGGTTAAGCCAAGAAGTTACTTTAAATACGTTTATCAAAGAATACAGGTGAGGAAATTTTACTTGCTGCATTAAGGTAGATCGATCGAATTATCTAAATCGCGACTCTTACTGTTATGATATTTTACAATAGTATAGATGTTTTCAGTTTGTTTCCTGTGTATTATCTTGAAATTCATATACTGTCCAATTCAATTCTTTTAATTAATCATCAACCTTACTAACTATTCTTCTAGCTTCTGTAACTTTATTAATAAATAATGTCGTCCACATACATATTTACCCTGGCCAGAAAATAAAAAGCCACCATTTAGGCAGCTTTATTACTTTTTGTGATTTAAGAGCATTTTCTTTCAATTTTTTTATGTATTTCTCCAAATTACAATAATTAATTGCCAAATGCATCAAAGGCAGATACCGATACAACAAATGCGTTATATGGATTAAACCAGTCAAATAAAACACCTATTGTCCTCAAAACATCATTAAGGCTGTTAAAAATCCACCTTATGTGTAATATTCTCCCTTCTGTATAGACATAAAATACTCATTAAGAATTTTGACCGTTTCTTTTAATGTAATCGTGATACAGACGTCTATATTAAAAAACCTATTAGGGTCACTTTTTTTGTCAAAAGAAAAAACGTATTTGATAGCATATTTGAAAAGCTAAGTAATAACTTAAACGGAAGTGATCTGCCCCGTAAATGTTAGAGTTCGGTGTCTAACATTTACGGGGCAGATCAAAGTTGGCACTTAGCCTTTATTATTTGTTTATTACAATACTTTCACAATAGTGTTACAATTTTTAAATTATTCTTGTCTAACATGGTAAATGAATTTAGAGTAGGTCTAGAGTATAATATTTTAATTGAAGTTGGGATTGTTCCTGGTTAAATTTCTTGTCGGTGAATTGCTGCTTTTAAGGGAGTGTGAACAATGGATCTTCGTGAAATAGACAAAATGATCCAAATGTTAGAGAGGATCGAAAAAGAAATACAAGAAACAAAGAAATCACTTCATTTAATACTTAATACAATAGATAAGTATGACAAATTTGCATATTTAAAAGTATCTTAAATAGATTATGTTACTTTTGTCCAAAGTATCAACTCAGCAAATGGCTGCTCTTACATGAGTGGCCTTTTTATTTACAAACTCAAGTTGAAATCAGGTTTAAACTGATTGAATAGCTTCAGTAAAGTTAACACATATGTTGAACAACAATTACAACACAACAAAACATTTACAAAATTTGGAAAGTTTATTAAAATATAATAAAAGTTTAATAGAAAGGTTGAACCCTATGCGTGAGGTTTATTCAAACATCTTCTTTATTGTGGGGTGGCTATTTTTAACCTTTAGTTTTTATTTATTCTTATTGGCCTTTATTGAAATAAACTCCCTCTTTATTGGTGTTCTTCTTCTTATTCTTGGGTTGATCTCCCTATTCGTTTCAAAAAGAATTGGAGATCATTTAGGAAACATGTTCTCTACTCGCCAGTGTTGAATGCACCGCGAATGACTTTCCCGTCTAATATACGTTCAAAAATAATGACACCAGATTCTTCTGATACTTGTCGCCAATTGACCGTTCCTTCAGAAAAAATTTGTTGATGTTCTTTCCGAAAACCAATTAGTTTTTTAACAAATTGATGTAGATCGCGATCTTGATTTTCTTCTTCCCAAACCATACATTTTCGGCAATCTGGATCCATCCCCCCAGTCATTCCGATTTCATCTCCATAATACAAACATGGAACACCTGGCTGAATGTAAGTAAACGCCATGACTTGCTTCATCAAGTCCTTGTCTTCTTTGGCTTCAGTCAGTAAACGCGGTGTATCATGAGAATCCAAAACGTTTAATTGCATTTGATTGGTTTGATTTCTATAAAGCATCAGTTGGTTATTCATTTCTGAAACCATTTTACTCATCGGCAACTCTTTTTTTACAAAATACCCCATAATCGCATCCGTAAAAGCGTAGTTCATTACCGCGTGGAATTCATCACCTTGCAGCCAACTTTGAGAAGAATGCCAAATTTCACCAAGAATATAGAAATCTTTTTTGGCTGTATCACAAACTTGACGGAATTTTTTCCAAAAAGCATGATCTACTTCGTTTGCGACATCCAATCGCCAAGCATCAATATCAAATTCTTCGATCCAATAACGAGTGATGTTCAATAAATATTCTTGTACTTCAGGATTCGCTGTATTTAATTTTGGCATATGCGGCGTAAAAGCAAAAACATCGTAAGTGATATCGTAGGCATCTTCAAAATTTCCTGCTTCTTTATAAGAAGCAGGAAATTCATTGACATGGAACCAATCAGCATATTTCGAATTTTCACCATGTTCAAGAACATCTTTCCATTGCGGAGAAGTATCTCCCATATGGTTAAAAACAGCATCCAACATGATTTTTATGCCGCGTTTATGGCATTCATCTACAAGTTTTTTAAATGTCGCTGCATCACCAAATGCTGGATCGATCTTCAAATAATCAATTGTGTCGTATTTATGATTAGAGTAGGCTTCAAAAATTGGACAGAGATAAATACCATTAACCCCTAAATCCTCTAAATAATCTAAGTGATCGATTACTCCTTGCAAGTCACCGCCAAAAAAGTCTTGCCAATCTGGGTCTTTTGATCCCCATGGAAGTGTTTCATCTGGGTCGTTGCTCGAATCACCATTGGCAAAACGTTCTGGGAAAATTTGATACCAAACAGTTTGCTTGACCCACTCAGGTGCCTTGAAACGATCGACTTCTTGGAAATAAGGCATTCTAAAATAGTTATTAGGCTTCTGTAAAAATTCTTCTTTTAAAGGATAGACACCATGATCACCATAAAAAACTGAAATCCCATCATATCCTTCCAATGTAAACGCATATGATAATCGTTTAAAAGGCGCTGTCACTTCAACCAACCAGAAATCATACAAGTCAGTAGTCAGAGTTTTGATCATTCGAAGCGGTTTGTTGTACCACTCTTCTTTTCGTAATAAATATGGATCGCCGTGAAGTAAAGCAATTTCCCTTACATCTCCTCGAGCTGTTCTCAAACGGACATGCAATGTTTCTTGGTCGTAAAGATAAGCAAATTCGCTTTCTGGACGATGATAAATCGCTGAAGTATTCATAAGCTATTAACTCCTTTTCATTCTTCTGTTTAACGCTTTATCACATAACAGAAAACCGGTTGCAATACTCTGCATTGGACTGAATTTTCAAATACCTTTCTATAGGTACCATGTTTATCTGTTGAACTAGAATTTTATTTCTACCATTTTCTCCTCGTCAACAGGAACATTCACATACAGAATACCGTTTTTTTCATCAAAGAAATACGTTTCCCGATTGGCCCTCAATTCGCCGAAACCACTTATTCCTTATACTTGCTGCTTGTAGCTTGGATTAATCCTGGTTTCGTTTGATTAGAGAGTTCAATATATAAGAAGCAAGCTCTGTATCATCATTTTTTTGAACTTCCAGGTCACGGGTAATTTCCATTTTATTCTTTTGCTCAATCTTGATCATCCTGAAGGGTGAGTCGGACATTATCAATTGACAGCGTACCACCCACTTGTGCATTGGCAATATTACCGATTTTCAGAACCTCACCTTTGGAAACTTCTATATCAGAAATCGTAACAGTTTTCATGACGTTACATTTAGGAACCTCTACTATTTGCTTATCTTTACCGTTTACAACATAAAGGTAAGCTTCATCAAAATTGCCCTTTCGTTTGACATCAGCAATTAGAGTATAGATGCCTGCTTTTGGAACAACATATTGCCAGAGATCAGATTTAAACGCTTCATCACCAGTACCACCAATTTGGACAACCCCATCAACAATGGACTGATTAACCATGTTGCTACGGCTCCAGTTATCGAACCCTTCTTTGAAATCACCATTTTGTATGATTGTTTTATCACCCTGTGCATTTTCTAATGTAATGGAGTCAAGATCAAAGTTACCAGAAGCAACATTAACCGTTACAAGGTTCGTTCCTTCCTTAAGCTTCACTTTTTCATTCGCTTTTTTCCATTTACCATGAGTCGCTTTCATTGAAACCGACTCTGAATAAGTGGTTTCACCACTTTTCACATCTCTTACATTAAGGGTTGCTCCGCTAGATTCATCCGCAGAATATTTTAAATCCAGGTGGTAGACTCCTTCTGTTGGGGCACTGATCGCATACGTGACACTTTCTCCCATCTTATTAAATCCATTTAGATAGCCAAATCCATCATGACCTCTAGTCGCCTTTGCGAATTCAACACCTTTAGTATAAGAAGCGACTTCTGCTTCAAATGTTTTATCCGGTGTTGTCGGCACGACTTTCAAGACAACACTGTCATGGGGCTCGAGTGTCACTGAATGAGAGGACTTGATGCCAAGGTCTTTATGGGCCCATACATCGCGGACCTTCCCTTTATCAATACCCAGTTCTTCTTTAAAATTGAAATCGAAGGTTTTGCTTTCATCATTGCGGTTGAACAAACCGACTACCCATGAACCGTCTGGCAACTGACCTACCCAGCGCTGGCTGTCACGGCTATCGTTTGACTCAGCATAATGAGTGGCACTTTCATAGATTGGCTTTCCAACCAGCCCCATTTTATTAAACTCAATCAGTTCAGTATTTTGATAGTACTTATAATTGTCACCAATTGTATCGTACTGATCCGAAATTGCGATTGGAGATCCTGCCAGTGTATATAGACCCAGGGTTGTTTTCTTCTCATTTTCCTTAAAAGCACCTGAGAACGTATTAAGTCTGAGAAAATCCCCATCTAAAATCAAGCTTGAACGGCCACCAATATCAGAGAATCCGGTAAACCCCTGGAATGAATTCGCCCACTGCGACCAACTTGGTTGCCACTCTTGACGTCTGCCACTGATATGATCCCAGCTGCCTGACCAGACGTCTTCATTAATTCTAATCATATCACCATATTTCTGTTCGAGATCTCCATGATTAAATAGGTTCGGCATGACAAGACTCAGGAAGATATTGTTTTCCTTAGACGCTTCTGACATCCACTTTAGTGCTGTTTCATATTGTTCTTCATGTCCTTGTCCTACAGTTCTATCTCGTTCTTTTCCATTTTCATACCATGACAAGAAATCGACACGGAGAAATTCTGCCCCTTGCTCTGCAAAAAATTCGATGTAACCTTTTAAATACTTTTCAGCATCTGGATGATTCACGTTCAGCCAATAAAGTGAACGGGCATTAGGTTGTCCACCGCTAAATCGATCTCCATCTTTCGGATCAATTGGATCACCTTGATCAATCAAGTCCACTACATACGTTGGACCACCTGGATTGTCTTCCGTACCTTTGACAATATATTTATCAGGATTTTTAACAACCTCAGGACTTATCCAAAGAGGGTTATAATAGATGCCGAATTCCATACCTTGTTCTTTAAGATAGTCCCCCCAGAATTTCCAAGTGTGTCCGTCTGGATATTTTTCAGATGGATACTGGAACGGCTCGTTATTCTCGCCACCTTCCTGCGGCTTTTCTCCCGTCTTATAAAGCTCGACATTATCAAGCTGGAAGGAGCTATAGTTCGCTTTGGCATCCACATTAAACTCAACAGTAAGTGTGCCATTTTTCACCTCTGCTTGGAGTTCAAAAAGTCCATAGCGGGCTTTTCCATATTCATCGGTCAAACCATCCTTCAACTCGACTACTTGTTCAGGCGCGTCTTCTCCTTCTTTTACATCTTCATAGTCCTTCAGCTTCATATTAGCCTTGCTTGTTCCATTAACAAAATCTTTAACATCCCCATTTGGGAATTTCACACGTGCTGTCACCGTATAGTTACCGTTTTCGAGCCCTTTGACGGTTTGAGAAACTTTGGCCGTATGTGGCTTAGGGTCATACACCCACAATTTTGAACCTTCATTTGCATCGTTTTCATCGACACCAAACATGGCATTCGTTTCTACTTTCCACCCGCTCTCAAGGCCTTCTTCAAAATCACCATTCTGTAACTGACCGAGCTTGACTTCTTCTTCAGAACCTAAAGGATTGGTCATCCATTTATCATTATGGCTCACAACATAGCCATTTTTATTCAGCAAAGTGGCGCCCTCTATCCATCCATCCAGTGAAACCATGTTATAACCATATGGTAGAAAATTTTTCACCATCCAGTCAATATTTTCCTTATATCGTTTCTCTGGCATGTACGTATTTTTCGTCCACTGATGTTCATAAGTCATAAAATACATTGGCCCCGCTCCCTGCCTTGTAAATTGGCTGTCTTGAGCAGAAGCCGTTCCTGTAATTGCTGTTGTGAATGCCAGAGTTGAAAGAACAGAGAAAGCACCAACCTTACTTAACAAACTCTTATTCACCTTACTTAGCAAACTCTTATTTTTCTTACTTAATTGTTTACTCACATAAAAAACCTCCCATACCCCCCGCAATTTAAAACGCTTTCACATTTAATAATTTTTTGATATATTAAGTCAGAGAATCTTACTTCTTAGTTCTTCCAAAAATCTTTCTTACCAATTTTGTAACAAATAACTACACCAATGGTTTTAACTACCCTAATTTAGTAAACGTTTTCTCAAACATTGACAAAAGCTTCATCTTTACAGCGATAATAGAAAAATAGCTCTCCTCTTTAGCAATATACCATGGCAGTATAAGATGGCATAAACAAAGAAGCATTAATGATCCAGGATGTAAAAACAATAGTGTAGCCATTCTAATCAAATCAGACACGAATTCAAAACCAATTACCTGAAACAAAGTTCATACATTAACTACATTAACCACTAAATGCACCTTAAACCAAACATCTTTTACTTATAAAAATGCAAAACTAAGAATATCAAACATAAAAATAGTAAAACTCAAAATCTTCTAAGACCATAATGGATCTACTTTCTTGCTCTTACATCTTGAACTTGAACTTAATGATCTTTCCTTTGTACTTGAACTTAAACAAGCAGCAAACCAAAATCTAAGATAAACCAACACCTAAACTCCTAACCAAATACTCCCTTAAAATCCCTTCATGGCACCCCCCCTTTCATCAAAAAGAGAAGATTCAAATTTCAGGTTTAAAGAACAAACTTATTTTATTCTTTTTTAAACTTGATTGACTTTCCCAGTTTTTCAAATCATATTTTTACAGCGAACGCTTCATATGGCATTAAATCAATTTGATTAAAGTCAACCGAGGGGCGTTTGTAGTTATTAATAATTACTTCATTACTTTGACCAAAATTAGGTAGTTGTAATGTTGTGTTCTCTTTATTAATATTTGCAACCACAACCCAAGTTTGCCCTTGATAATGTCGTTGGTACATAAAGACTTGTTCCGGTACATCCTCTACTAGTTCATAATCTCCCCAAACAACAATTGGATTTTCCTTTCTTAGTTGAATTAATTTTTGATAGCAAAAGAAAATAGAGTTTGAATCTTCTAGATTTGCTGCCACATTAATCTCTGTATAGTTAGAATTTACATGTAACCAAGGAGTCCCTGTTGTAAAACCAGCATTTTCTGTTTCATCCCATTGCATCGGTGTTCGAGCGTTATCACGGCCCTTAGCATTGATAGAAGCAATAATTTCTTCTTTTTTATATCCGTTTGCCAACCGTTCGTGGTACATATTTATACTTTCAATGTCTTCAACCTCGCTTATATCTTTTATAGGGTAATTGGTCATACCAATTTCTTCACCCTGATAGATATACGGTGTACCCTTCATAAGATGTAGTAAAATAGCAAACATCTTTGCACTTTCCACTAGGTACGTCGTATCATCGCCCCAACGAGATACGATTCTTGGTAAGTCGTGATTGTTCCAAAATAAACTATTCCATCCTTCATTACCTAACTCAGTTTGCCATTTACTAAGGACTTGTTTTAACTCATTAACCTCTAACGGTTTGGTATCCCATTTCCCCTTACCTGGTTGCTGATCCAAACCAATATGTTCAAACTGAAAGACCATGGATAATTCATTGCGTTTAGGATCCGAATATAGTTTGGCAATTTCAGGCGTTGCTCCCCACGTTTCTCCAACCGTTAACACATCGTATTTACCAAAGGTTTCCCGATTCATTTCTTGCAGGTATTCGTGCAGTTTCGGTCCGTTCCCTGTTACTTCTTGATCTGGAATCTTTCCTACTAAATCAATCACATCCATCCGAAACCCGCCGATACCCTTTTCTAACCAGAAATTCATCATATCCCAGACTTCTTTTCTCACTTTTTTATTTTCCCAATTCAAGTCTGGCTGTTTTTTGCTAAAAAGATGTAAATAGTATTGACCACTTTTTTTATCATACTCCCAGGCTGAACCACTGAAAGTAGATCGTAGTGAATTTGGTACTCCGCCATTTACAGGATCTCGCCATACGTAATAGTCACGGTAAGGATTATCTTTACTTTTACGAGATTCAATAAACCATTTGTGTTCATCTGATGTATGATTAACCACTAAATCCATAATTATTTTAATATTTCGTTTATCAGCCTGTATAATTAGATCATCCATATCATCCATTGTGCCAAATTCTGTCATAATATCTTGATAATCACTTATATCATAGCCATTATCATCATTCGGTGATTTGTATACTGGACTTAGCCAAATAGCTGTAATACCCAATTTCTCTAAATAATCTAATCTATTAATAATTCCTTTCAAATCTCCAATCCCATCGCCATTACTGTCTTGAAAACTTCTCGGATAAATCTGATAAATCACCGCAGTTTGCCACCATTTCGTTTCCACTATAATACCTCCTATTGTTTATTTTCCTCTACATAATTTCATTCCACTATAACTATAGTTCAATAATTTTACCTTTCTTAAACAAATACTAGACTCAATTTATTATCTACTACAAACTCGTTGTTATCGAGCTCGGTGAAATATAAACCTACTATCTATTAAAATAAGCGAAATCCTCCTCGTAGATTCCGCTTATTCTTATTTCTATACCTCTAGCTTTATACTTAACGTATTCTCAACCTTATTGATATGACTTCCAGATGAAATCAATTTACCATTAACCATAATTACCTTCTCTTGATCGATTCCATGAATCATTAATGTCCAATCTTTCCACTCTGGTTGGTAATTTCCTTGATTCTTAATTGTAAACTTAATTTTGTCCTCTTTAAATTCACAGCGAATATGCTTCTCTAAATAGTCACCCTGCTCATAGGAGAACGTTTTTCCGTCATCTTCATATAAAACATAGTTCGCTTCACCCTCGGTAGCAGGATATAGATGAATTTGCAAATCATCCTCTGGTTGTTCAGTAGATTGCTTTACAGAACCCTGTGCTACAAACGATCCTGCCTTAATAAAAATAGGTAATGTTTCAAGATCGGCCTCTACTAAAATATGCTGACTACCTTCTTTTACCTCACCTGTCCAATAATTCACCCATTTGCCTTCAGGAAGATAGACGACTCGATGGAATGTAGACGGTTTCGTAATAGGTGCAACAAGGACATTCTTCCCGATTAAAAATTGATCTGATAAATTAACTGTGTGAACATCCTCAGGGTATTCCATTAATAATGGGCGCATTACTGGTACCCCTGTTTGACTTGCTTCATGGAACAATGTATATATGTGTGGCATCCATACGTAACGTAGCTGGATATATTTTTTTACAATCGACTCGATTTCTTCACCAAAAGACCATGGCTCTTGGCGTACCACATCAATCGCACTATGATTTCGGAAATACGGGGTAAATGCACCAAACTGAGTCCATCGCGCTAATAACTCACCTGTTGTATCATGTGCAAAGCCACCTACATCAGGTCCTGTTAATGGTACTCCAGATATTCCAAGATTCATACACATCGGAATGGCCATTTGCAGGTGCTCCCAGAAGCTTCGATTATCACCTGTCCAAACAGCTCCATAACGTTGTACACCTGCATAACCAGCGCGAGTTAATAAAAATGGACGTTTTCCGTTTATTAGCTTTTTCATACCGTTATAGGTCGCTTCACCCATATAAAATCCATATAGATTATGCATTTCTCGATGTGTTTTAAACTTCCCATCCTGGTTATGCATAACCTTTACATCCATCGTTTTTGTTTTATTAAAAACGGCTGGCTCATTCATATCATTCCAGATTCCTTCAATTCCTAAATCAGTATAAAACTTGTGCTTTTCTCCCCACCATTTTCTAACCTCACTATTCGTAAAGTCAGGAAATGCACTATTTCCTGGCCAAACATCTCCGTGATAAATTTCCCCATCTATATATTTACAAAAATGGTCATCATAAATTCCTTCTTGGTAAATCGAATATTCTGGGTCCTCTTTTACTCCCGGGTCAACAATTGGGACAACATGAATTCCAGCCTCTATCAAATCCTTAATTAATTTATCCGGATTTGGAAAACGGTCACGATCAAATGTAAATACACGATATCCATCCATATAATGGATGTCTAAATATATTGCATCGACAGGAATCTCCTTATCTATGAAAGTCTGAACAAGCTCACGAACTTCAGCTTCTGTTTCATAGCTATATCTAGATTGATGATATCCTAATGCCCATTTTGGAGGAATTTGCATTCGACCAGTTAGTGTCGTATATTGTGTTAACACATCCTTGGGAGATGGACCTGCCATCACAAAGTAATCAAGCTCCCCACCCCCAGCAGAAAACGAATATACTTCTGTTTCAGACTTCATATCAAACACTGTTTTAAACGTATTATCAAAGAATATTCCATGAGCATTTCCACCACGCATCGTCATAAAAAATGGAATCGACTCATAAAGCGCATTAGTTTCTGGATTATGTGGAGCATAGACATCACTATTCCACATCGTCATTTTCTCGCCACGCTTATCTAAAAAGCTTGTTTTTTCACCGAACCCATAAAAATGATCATCCTTTTCCATGTCTTTATAACAAATCACTTCTTTTTTCTCGTTATAGCCCATTCCACGATTCGTCTCTTGAACAAGGAGATTTTTGTCTTTATCATAGACAGCTATACGGAATGGACTACGAGAAATGTTGATTGATAATTTCGAAGAATTAAGTACAATCATTTGTTCAGATTCAACAACAACAATGTCTACATTTTCTGGCTCCGCCACAAGTGCAAAGCTACTTTCCATTGTCGGTGGTGAAAATGGGTTCATCACCACCCTTGCAATTTCTTCCCGGTAGAAGATGATATTTACAAACCCTTGTTCACATACAAATGAAAATGTATGATCTAACTGTGTAAAATGATTCAAATCCCCTATATCATGGTATGGAACACCCACTATCGACTTTTTATTTCCTGGGTGTATCGCAAAGCTTGTATCTTGCATTGTCTTTCCTCCTAAAAATATATGTTAAATAAGAAACAGAGCACTTTCTAATCTCTATTTCTTCTACTAACCTTAAGATATAACTCTTTATTCGCACCAGCTTTCAATCCATTAACATCGATTAACGTTAGCTACTGCATAGGCACGAGAACTAACCTTTCGAGCAATCTCGGCACTTAAACCATTATAAGTTGATGGGTCGAGGAACATTTTTATCTCGGTTGAACTAAGGTGTTCTACAACGCGAGGATCTTTAGAAAGTACGTCAAAAAATGTTATCTTAGATCCATTTTGCCCCACTTGATGTGCCGCATCATGTACCACTTCATGAGCGACTTGGCGACCAATCATATTAGCAAGTTTCATCATAACTGCCTCGGCATTAATGAGACCACCAGTAAGCTCTAAGTTACTTTTCATACGTTCAGGATAAACTTCTAAACCAGTGAGCACTTTATGAATAGCATTAAGTATATCGTTTGCTAAAACCGAGCTCTTCTCTACTGCATCCTTCATCATCGCCGATCGAGTGCCATCAACTTCATGTGACTGAATCATAGCCTCAAGTGCGATAGGGACCAAGGCTCTGATTTGAGCAGATTTGATAACTACCTCACCGCACTTTTAGCGTTTCTTTTTTGTGGCATTGTTGAACTGCCAATGTCTCCTTCAGGTAAGCTTTCGCTGACTTCTCCAAATTCAACGGACATTAAACGTGAGACTTCTTCTGCAATCGAAGTTAATGTGGCTGAAATCATTCCTAGCAGCATCACATACTCTGCAAAGTGGTCAACAATATTTCTTGCAGGTACATTCATCGGAGTTAACCCTAACCTTCGAGCAACGCCTTCTTGTACAGTTGGTCCTATATTGCCCAAGCTGGCAAAAGTACCAGCTGCTCCCCCAGTCATAGAGGTAAAAAGGCGTGGCTTAATCTGCTCAAAACGTTCTAAATGTCGTATCATTACATCCGTCCAAGTAGCAACTTTAAAACCGAGAGTAATAGGTACAGCTTGCTGCCAATGAGTACGTCCTGCCATTAGAGTATCAGCATACTTTTCACATAAAACAGCCAGAGCTTCTATTACGTCGCAAAGCTGATTTGATAAAATACGTGTAGCAGATCGAATGCCAAGAACATCGCCGGTTTGCTCAATATTTTGCGTCGTTGCCCCCCAATGAACATATCCTCCTTCAGGCTCACCGACAACTCGAGACAACTCTGAGACTAGTGTCATCAAAAAATGACCAGTAATAGACTGTTCACTATCCAAGCGTTTTTCATCTATTAATTCAATTTTTGCCGCCATTGCAATTTTGTCGCCAGCTGCTTTGGGAATTAACCCAAGTTCAGCCTGTGTTAATGCCAAGGCTGCTTCTACATCCAAATATCGTTGGAGACGTGAATGAGGAGAGAAAATTTCACGTAAGCTCAACTCCCTTTTTAAATCCTTAAATCTTGGTTGAACTTGCTTATACTCTGTTGTTATTTCAAGGCTCCCAAAGTTATTCCTCAATGTGTTCCCCCCCAATATGTGAAATTATAATTGAACTTTACTGCCCGTCCGGATAGTGTGTTACTTTAGGAAGAAATAATTATTTTAACGCAAACGTTTGCGTAAACTTCAAATCCAAATAATCAACTAAAATAGGATGAATAATATTTTGGGTTGAGTTTAAAAATAGTTTACTTTAATATCCTTTTAATGAAAGTTAATCTGAGATTACTGTTACCTTTTAAAATGATATCTACATCAGTATCTATGGCATTATTAACTTTTTTTCCATTTACTATATCTTTTGCAGTTTTAGCACCTAAATACCCCATATCATAAGGATTTTGAGCTACTGTTCCTGATATCTTTCACTCTTCTACTAACTTAATCAATTCAGTTATTCCATCAGCACCAATAACTGGTATTTTATAACCTTGTTCCTCGAGTATCACTATAACATTAAGTGCATTAATATCAGTTGTTGTATATGCACCTTTAACATCTGGATGATTCTTCAGAATCAATTTCATTGCTTTTTTAACTTGGTCAGGTTCATTTTGTTTTGCTGTTTCTGTTACAACTTTGATGCCTATAGCTTCTAAACTAATTTTAGCTCCTTTTATACGTTCGCCTAAAACTGGATGATTTATTTCACCGAAACTCATAGGAAAAGCCACTTTATCACCAGGCTATAACTCCGAACCTAACATTCCTCCTTTTATACCTAATTCATAATTATTTGTACCTATAAAAATTGTTTTATTATTCCAAGAGTAATCTGTATCTACAAACAGTACAGGAATATTTTTTTCAGCATATTTATCTAATATAGGTAAAGATGCTTCCTCTGGAGCAACAATTAATACATCTGGATTTTCATTGAAAATATTTTCTAACATATATTCCTGTACATCTTTTTTTGATTTATAACTAGGTGCGACTACTTTTCCGTCTAATTCAAAATCTCGAAAGCCCTTTTCTGCACCCGCTTTTATAATATTCCAATACTGTGAGTCTAGGTCTTTTAAAACCACAAAAACTTTAGGTTTTTCCTCTCCACTTATTTTAAATATTAACCACATTGAGATAGTAGAAATAGCAAAAAGTAAAAGAAGACATAGTAATTTTCCCTTCAACTTATTGTCCATTGTAGTCATCTTTTATAAGAATTTAAGATTCTAATTAAGTCTTATTCATTAAAAGAATGTACCGTATCCCTTTCCGCAATAAAATAAGGATAATTCTTGTTTTCTTTTAAAGAAGGATCTATTAATAACTTAACTGCAGATTCCCCCATTTCGTATAAAGGTTGGGCTACTGTTGTCAGTGGTGGAATTGCTTTTTTTGCCGTTGCGGTATTATCAAAACCAATGATTGATATCTGTTCTGGAACTTTTATTCCCTGTTTATATAAACATGATAATGCACCAACAGCCATTTCATCACTTGCACAAAAAACCCCGGTAATGGAAGGATAATTAATTATTAATTCTTCCATTGCTCTAACACCGCTATCAAAATGATAGTTTCCATAGGTTATCATGTGATTAGAAACGTTTATTCCATTGTCATTTAACGCATCCTTAAACCCTTTTTCTCTGTCATCGTTTTTTGTCCCTGCAATCATCCCTATATGGGAATGGCCTTTTTCTACTAAATATTTTACAGCATCATATGAAGCTTGATATTCGTTTATATTTATATATGGAATCTTTGGATATTTTGATTTACCTGCAACAATTACAACTGGAACATCCTTAATTTCAATCTCTTTATATGACTCTTGATCAATCGATCCACTAATCATAATGATTCCGTCCACACGTTTTTCATAAAGAGTTTGTAAATAATCTTTAGTACGATATTTTGTTTTACAAATCATTACACTATAACCCGACTTACGTGCCTGCTCCTCAATCCCATCTAAAATTTCACTTACAAATAAATCCGATACACCAGGAACAAGCACGCCAATTGTTTTTGTTTTCCGATTAATTAAACCTCGTGCTATCTCATTAGGCTGATATCCAAGTTCTTCGATTACTTTTTCTACTTTCCTTTTTGTTTCTTCCGAATAGCCTGGTAAGTTATTTAAAATACGAGAAACTGTCGAGTAAGACACATTTGCTTTTTTTGCCACATCTTTAATAGTTACCGCCATATTTATCCAACCTCATAAATAAACATTTTTTTAAAACTCTATCTACCCTTAAAACTTTTAAAGCTAGTTAATTTAAATATAATATATATTGTTGTTTAAATCCCGTCCAATCATTATTATGACAAAAAAACTAATGTTATCCTTTATTTGCTCCAGCCTTTAAGCCTTCAACCATTTGATTCTGAAATAGGAAGAATAGGATCGTAATAGGTATCGCAACTAAAACAGCACCTGCAGCAAAAGTGGTAAATTCGGTATTTGTACGTCCTGTTACCATCTCAAACAAACCAATAGCTAGCGTTTTGTTTTCTTGGGATCTTAATACTAAGCGAGCAAAGATAAAGTCCATCCATGGCCCGATAAAATTGTTTACTGCAATAAATACTAACATTGGTCTAGAAAGTGGCATCATAATTTTATAAAAGATTTGAATATGATTTGCTCCATCGATTTTTGCAGCTTCTTCAAGACTTCTTGGTAAACCATCAAAGTATCCTTTCACTAACCATGCACCAAATGGTATTGATCCACCAGCATAAACTAAAATTAAGCCCCAATGATTATCTAATAAATTCAACTGTAACAATAAAATATAGATTGCTATCATTCCCATGAATCCAGGGAACATTTGTAATATAAGCATTCCCATAAGTCCTTGCTTTCTACCTGGGAACCGGAAGCGTGAAAATGCGTAAGCAGCAGTTACTACTAAAAATGTAGAGAAAATCATATTCCAAAATGCAATTTTTAACGTATTTTTATACCATAATAAATAGTCAGTTTCTTGAAACAAATACACATAATGTTTAAATGATAATGACTTGGGTATTAGTTTGGTTGAGAACAATGAGTCTCCTGGATTCATAGACCCTGTAACAACCCAAAAAACAGGATATAATACAACAATTGTGGTCATAACTAAAATTAGATAAGTAATTGCACTGCCCATTTTATTTTTTAAACTTGCACTCATCATGACATCATATCCTCCTCTTTAAAGGCTCTTGTCTTTCTAAAGTTCCAAACAGAGAAGAAAGCAATAACGACAAAAATTAAAATAGAGACAACGGAAGCCACAGCAAACTGGCTATTATCCAACGTTAATTTATATATCCAACTTATTAAAATATCTGTTGAACCTGCATAACTATAATTAATATTGGTCGGTCCACCCTCTGTCATTAGGTAAATAATATTAAAGTTATTAAAGTTTCCTGCAAAAGACATGATTGCAAGTGGCGCTGTAGCAAACATGATTAATGGAAATGTTATTTTACGGAACTTCTGTAATGAAGAAGCACCATCTACATCAGCTGCTTCGTACATTTCCTTGTCAATACTCGTTAATACTCCACTCATTAATACCATCCAAAATGGAAAGCCAAACCACATATTCACAATTACTAATGTAATTTTAGCCATAAATGGGTCAGATAACCATGGAATTGTATTTAATCCTAGGTCTGTTAAATACCTATTTATCGGGCCGAATTGTCCATTAAAGATATTTCTCATGATTAAAATCGAAACAAACTGAGGTATTGCCCAAGGTAAAATAAATACACTTCTCCAAAACTTCTTGAATTTTATACCCTTTTGATTAATTAATACCGCGAAAATCAGTCCTAAAAAAAACGTTGTAATTGTAGATAAAATAGCCCATATAACTGTCCATGAGAACACTCCATAAAAGGTAGCGCTCCATGCTTTCATTTGAAAGAGCTGTAAAAATGTATCAAATCCTACCCAATCTACTAAATGCTTAGGTGGTAGGTGATTTGGTGCAGAATAGTTAGTAAAAGCTATTAAAATACCAAATAGTAGTGGAAATATCGTTAAGAAAGATGTAAACATCACAGATGGTGTTAGTAAAATATACGGAAAGCCGTTTTCCCAAATATTCACAAACATTTGTTTAGCACTATTTGGTTTAATTCCTTTTTCTTTCTTATTTGCAACTTTATATGCATCACGTATATTCAAGTAATAAAACCAGAGAAATAGAAGGAATGAAATCAAGAATAGTATTCCCTCAACCATCAAAAATATAGAATGGTCACCTTGAACAATTGTAAATCCGTCTCTTTTCTGTGGCGTATCACCTAATGTTGTTAATCCCCACATTGCCCATTGAAATGGTACCGTCCAAAAGATTAATAGATATAATTCTAGTAATAAAAAACTTACCCCTTTAAAATATTGGCGGTTATATAATTGACCTATTCCCATAAAAATAAACGATAAAAGAGCAGCTATTCTTGGGTTAGTTAAAGAAGTATTGGATGAAGAAGTAGGTGGTTTATATCCTTTTTTTGGAGAACCGTAACCTTTATCAACTTTTTCATTCTTAACCTTGATAGCAAGTCCCATTTAAACACCTCCATTTTTATTAAGGATGACACTAAGAGTCAGCCACTCATTTATAGTCATTTGAACAATAGCTACACTTGTGTCATCCATACATCCCTAACTATTTCGTTTGAGAATTAATTGCCTCCTCAACTAGTTGAACACCCTTATCAAATGCTTCTTGAGGTTCTGCATCATTGTTCCAAATTGCTGTAAATGCTGCATTAATACCATCCCATACAGATCCCATTTCTGTAATATTAGGCATTGGAATTGCATATTTAACTTGTTCCATGAAACCAACTTTTAATTGATCAGATTTAAATTTTTCATTTTCAAGCAGTGCTTTAGTTACAGGAAGATCACCAGTTTGTTCAAAATGTATTAATAACATTTCATCACTTGTAGCAAACTTCGCAAACAATGCAGCTGCTTGTGGATATTTACTATAAGAATTTACATAAAGAGCTTTAACCCCTAAGAATGTTGTAGGTACTTCACCATTATCAAGCTTTGGCATTGGCATAATACCTAAATTGATACCTGCATCAAGGCGACCTTGTACACCCCAAGGACCCTCAATGGTATACAATTGTTTACCTTCATTAAAATAAGAGCTAATGACATCGGCAGTAAGATCCTCTTTTTTAAGTGGAACAATTTCATCACGAATTTTTTCTAATAATGCAGCAGCTTTCAAAGAAGGTTCCTTGTTAAGCCCAATGTCATTAGGATTTGTATTATTATCTCCAAAAATATATCCTCCATAGCCACCAATTAGAGAGTAAAGAGCATATAAATTGCCAGGTTCAAGCATAAAACCATAAGTTCCAGGGTTTTGATTCATAAATTCCCTAGATTGTTCAATTAACTCGTCCCATGTTTCCGCCGGTTTAAATCCCATTTTATCCAATAAATCTTTATTGTAAGCCATTGCAAGTGTTTCAGTTGCAAGAGGATACCCGTACAACTTAATTTCATTTTCTTCTTTATAAGATACTGCCTCAGCTACTCCATCTACTAATCGTTCTTTATATTCATCGACAAAGGGATTTTCATATATTAGACCCGATGAAAGCATTTCCCCCAGGCGATCATGTGGACCAATAAATACATCACCACCTAAACCTGCTGGCCCATCTGTTTGTAACTTCCCTACTGCATCTCCGTGTCCTACTTCCTCAAATTTAACGGGAACATCATATTTTGCGGTAAATTGTTCAGCTACTGATTTCATCCATTCACCTTCGGCATTTCCGTTACCCCATACTACAAGTTCAGCACCCTCTTCTGGTTCAATTTCTTCTGTAATAACCTCTTTACCTTCACTACCAGATTCTTTACCTTTACTAGTTGATTGAGTTTGTCCTGGCTTATTGCATGCTGCTAATACGAAAGTTAACAATGCAACTATAGAAAGATTAATAAGCTTTTTTAACATATTTCCCACCCTTTAGTATTTTTTGAATTTATGTCAATGTTTATTTAAGTACTCTTGCGATTACCCAAATAAACAATTGAGCCTTACTTACTGTTTAATAAAATCGTTGAATTCTAAGGAGGTATAGCATACGCTTTGTGTTTTCTTTTCAAAAACAATATTTTATTTTCTCTTAGCAAACGTTTGCGTTCTCTTCAAAAATAGATTTTGATCTCACCTTAGCAAACATTTGCGTTCTCTCCAAAAAAAAGATTTTGATCTCACCTTAGCAAACGTTTGCGTTCTCTCCAAAAAAAAGATTTTGATCTCACCTTAGCAAACATTTGCGTTCTCTCCAAAAAAAGATTTTGATCTCACCTTAGCAAACGTTTGCGTTCTCTTCAAAAAAAGATTTTGATCTCACCTTAGCAAACGTTTGCGTTCTCTTCAAAAAAAGATTTTGATCTCACCTTAGCAAACGTTTGCGTTCTCTTCAAATTTTTGAAAATACTACCGTATATATACACCTTTTTCGATATTATACATAAATGTCTTCTAAATAAAATTGACATCTTATATATTTATTATAAATTTACAAAACTTTAAGATTACTAGTGTTATTAAAACTATTTTCAGGAAAGCGCTCACAACTGATATATACATCGTATACTTTTCTATTTTATTTGTCAATTATCTTTTCAAGCATTTCTATATTTTTAAGCCATATATCAATACACCCTATTATTCGTCGAAACATTAAATCATTAGTTTTAATACTTTTTCCACAAATGGCCCGTTTGCTGAAGAAAGAGATAAGTTATCTTAGGTTCCATCCCTCTATACGTGTTAATAACACTTATCTTTCGTTCATTCTCTAATAAAAAAACGTCTCAACACCATATTATCAGAGATTTAAGACGTTTTTAAGCTAAAAAACTTTATTCAATAATCTGGCCCAAAAGTAAAAGAGCACTATCCCTTTTATTCAAGGATTGCGCCCTTTTCATTAAAGACTTTATTTCAAGATAATAATTAATAATGTTCTTGCTACCCATTAATAAGAATAAAGATTTAATTACTAGTGGTAATCCCCTGAAAAATACTTAGAGAGGTTTGAAATCCTCATCTTTTTCGTACCCTCTTAGGAATGGGTCTTCAACATTGTCTTTAAACCTTTTTTCACTTGCTCCATAAATTTTGAAATTCCTTTGTGCTTGTCTCAGAAATACTTCATTAGCTCCGCCTTCAAAGTCGGGGTCTTCATTCTGTACGGAATCATCTTCCCAATAGCAAACTTTACATATTTCATAACTATCTTAGCAAGAGTCTTATAACCACAACAAGGACAAGTGTACTTCTTCATTTAATATTCGCTCCAAATTAATAATCTTATGACCTCTTACTCCAAAAGCCACTTAATCCATTTTAAAGATAAGCTCCCAATAGGTGACTTTATATGGTATCCATTTTACATTGACAGTAAAAAAGCAGTAAAGGCATGATTGAGAAGAGTAATACATCCTTATTGCCTAGACGAAATAAATCTGGGCTTTCTAAAAGAGTATTTTCTTCAAATTTTGCTTGATAAATGAAAGCATGAAGGGTCCAATCTAGTAGATTACTCGACTTGAACAAGATAATTTCCCCGCGTCACCTTGCTGAATCGATTAAAAACTATATTTAAAAGGATATATAGGAAGAATGACATTAACTATCGTTCCTTTACCCACTTCACTTTCTATACATATTTCTCCTCCATACGCTTCAATAATTTTGTAACAAATCATTAATCCTAGGCCGATTCCTTCTTCTTTAATACTATAAAAAGGTTCCCCAAGATATGGCATACGTTCTTTTGGGATCCCGCACCCTTGATCTATTATGCTAATGCATACATGGCGATCATCAGATTTTTTGACTTGAATTAAAACTTCTCCTCCCAGCGGCATCGATTCAATGGCATTTTTCAAAATATTGATAAATACTTGTTTTAATTGGTTCCGTTCAAATAGGATTAAAGGGATGCCCAATTCAAACTCAGTTCTAATTTGAACGTTGTTAATCATTTGAGATTGGAATAAGTGTGTAACCTGTTTAATTAACATATACATATCATTAGGTTGAACCTTTACTGCCTGTGGCTTGGCTGCCGCCATAAATTCATTTGTAATGCCTTCTATTCGATCAATTTCTGTTAACACCACATCTATATACTGCTGGTTGTTCTCATTTTCGGTTGATTTAAGTAATTGAATAAAACCTTTCATTGCGGTTAGAGGATTGTTAACTTCATGGGCGATAGCAGTAGCTAAATGTCCTACAACAGCAAGCTTCTCCGATTTTCGTAATAATTCTTCTGTTTTTAACCGTTCCGTGATATCTCGAGAGATAGCTAGGAAAACCTCCTTCCCGCTTAAGTTAAAAACTTGGAGACTAAGCTCAACATTCATTTTTTTTCCTGTTCTAAAAACTGATTCGTTTTGTATAGTGAAAGAGCGTTTTCCTTCTCCAATTCCCCCCATGATTTTCCGGTATATTGTTGAATCTTGAGAAACAATATCGGTAAAAGGTACCGAGAGAAGTTCTTCCCTGCTGTACCCCAATCTTTCACATCCAACTGGGTTTACTTCAATGTATCGAGATGGAGTTCCATCTTCATTCATTTCTACCAAGAATACCGCATCAGGTATTTGTTCAAAAAGAACACGGTATTTCATTTCGCTTTCTTTCAATGCTTCTTCCATTCGTTTTTGTTCCGTAATATCCCTTAAGATGGATACAAAAGCTGTCACATTGCCCTTCGCATTTACAATTGGGGAGACGAAGCTACTTACATCAATGAAACTTCCATCTTTTCGTTGCCTAATCGTTTCAAACGACATTACATGCCTGTTACTCAATATTTTTTGAAGGGTTTCAGTATACTTTTCAACTAAAAAGTTTGGGATAATAGGTTTTTTTCTTCCTATTATTTCTTGTTCCGTCCAACCAAATACTTCTTCAAACGCTTTATTCACTTTTATGACGTTATGTTTTAAGTCAGAAATAATAATAGAATCTACTGTATTTTTAAGAAATAAGTCTAATTGTTGTTTGGTCGATTGCAGATCTTCTTCCATTTGCTTATTTTTGGTAATATCTTTTACAATTCCATGAACTCCTACAATGTCATTGTCTATGATAATTGGGAAATTTTTTACTTTTAAATCTACTCGGTATCCATTTTTGTGCTTAATCGCCACCTCATATTCTTGCGGCTTTCCATTCATTATTTTTTCTAATTTTTTCAATTTTTCTTCTAGATATTCTGGGAGAACTAGTGATTCAAGTGCTATCTTTCGAAGTTCCTCAACCCTATATCCAACTATTCTTTCCAAAGCCGGATTCGCATCTAATAAATTCCCCTGTAAATCACAAGAATACATACCATCAGGATTGTGATCAAAAAGAGATTTATAAGAATCGGGTATTTTAATCGATTTTTTCTCTACAACTTGTTTCTTGTCATTATGATTATGGATTATAGCCCTCCTGGTTAATCCATGTTTACTTGTTAAAAATGGAAGCCTTCCATCTTTAACAGTAGGGGAGGAAGATATTGAGGCAATGGATATGTCCCTAAAACTAGATATAGATGGAGGAATAACATGAACAACGGCACCAATAGGCATTCCTCCGTAGATATAAGGGATTAGCTCAAAACACCAAATTCCTTTTGGATGTTCAAATTCCCAATATGTCTTTGACGTTAATGATAACGATAGAGAAGGTGTGCCCACCAAGGAATGGTTCGAATCAATCAACCCTTGTTCATATAATAAAGGCGATGCTTTCATCACCTTCCCTCCTCGATCTAATACGGCTAAATAGGTCTTTGACTGCCAAGAAATACTTTTGCTTTGGTAATATTCTAGCAGCTTATACCGTTCCCACTTTATCTGCTTGCGCAGCATCCCATTTACTTCTTGTCCCGATGAAGTGACTACTGATAAAACATGAGGATGGTTGACGATCCATAGCCCTGCCATGTTAATGACTCCCAAAATTTTTTGGGATGCCGGATCACAGATAGGATAAGCTGTACATGTCCACTTTTGTAACTCTTGACAAAAGTGTTCTCCAGCAAACACTTGAATCGGAGAACCGGTGACAATTGCTGTTCCAATGGCATTCGTACCTGCGTTATGTTCTGCCCAAGATGAGCCGTGGACAAAATTCATATCCTCAGCCTTGAGCATTAAAGACAAATCTCCGTCTAAATAAACAACATCACCAGAAGAATTACAAAACGCTGTCAAATAGCCGGAATCCATATACATATCTTTTAATTTCGTTAGTACTGGTTTTATCGTACGAAAAAGAGGATTACTTGACACATATTCCTTAACTTCTTCTTCACTGAGGTTAATGGAAGTCTTACTTTGAAGTGGACTAATTCCTTGCTCCAAGCTACGCTGCCATGATTCATACATTATAGGGCGGATTATCGGAGTTGAATTATAATCAGAAATAAACTTTTCCCATTCATGTTCAAGCTTTAGCTTTTCTACTTTCGGGCAAGAATACTGGTCCAGAGCTATTAGGTTATTCAATAGCTATCCCTCCAAAGATATAATTGTAGTTGCAGATTCTTTTTACATCGAAATTTCTCGAAATGGAATATTCTGCATATTCTGTATATTTAAAATACAAATAAAAATCCTTTGGTTATTTTGGGAGGACTGAGTCCAATTTCAGAATGTTAAAATTTATAAATAATATTTCCTATACTATACGAATGAGTTAACTTTTTTTACGTGGGTTTACGCTAAAATGTTGGCGGGCCCTCAAGAACAGCCAGATAATGAAAACAACTTTGAACTTATTATTTTTATTTATAGACTTCATCCTTAGGATATTAGGACTAATTTAACTTCTAATTCGCATTGCTAAATATTAGTAAGGGAGTCTTATTGGTAAAAATAATAACAAATTTTATGTATTGTGAATAGTTCCAATATTCAGTTTTTATTATGTTCTATAAGATCTTCATCTATTTTTCTACTTTAATCTTGTGCTTTCAACTACCTTTCGAACATTTGATGAAAAAAATCTCCATAAAAGGGGATAATATTCTTCAGAACACCATTAAGGACAAAATTGACCCATTTTATATTTCACCACGCTAAGGAGAATATGACTTTTTAGATAATTAATTAAACCTTTTATGAATAGTACAAAACCTCTAAAAAGTTCATCCTATTTTTAGATTCATTCACACACAAATCGATATTATAATTAGAATGAATTCTGGAAAAGGAGAAAATAATGATAGAAGAAACTTTAAAACAAATACTTAATGAAATAAAAGAAATGCGTACAGATATAAATGAGCTAAAACAGAGACAAAAAAGACTAGAAGAGGGCCAAGAAAGACTGCAAAAAAACCTAATTGATAGTTTAGGTGTTTAAACAGAAAAAATCGTTGACCATGTTGACGATAAAACTGAAGTTTTAAATAAGAGAGTTTTCAAAGTAGAATCAGAAATAGAAAGATTAAGCAGACAGTAGTTAATTTAAACCTTACTGTCTTTTTTGTTTCCTTTATAGCCTTCATTATGGTAAATATTCTTCGTACCTTTCCATTTACCTTCCAATTTAATCTGCGTTTTATCCAATTAAATGACCCTATACAAAAAGACGCGTTGCTCAATAAACGGGCCCTATAATTGAAGATCAAAGAACTGTTCTTCTGAAATTACTTGTAATCCATTTCTTTTAAGTAAAGCAGTTGTAACTCCGTTTCCAACAATTTTTTTTCCTTTAAATTCACCATTATAAATCATTGAACTACCACAGGATGGACTATATTCTTTAAGAACAACTATTGTTGCTCCAAGCTCTATAGCCGTTTTTAATGTTGTATAAGCTCCTTTTATATATTGTTCCGTAACGTCCCTACCTGTTTTTTCAACAACTTTAGCTTTCCCATCCAATACATCTTCCCCGTTACCACCGATAATTTCAGCAGGTTCTCTAGGGGTCGAAAAACCCCCTAGCAATTCCGGGCATATAGGTATAACTTTATTCTCTTGTAATAGTTGACTGATCTTATGATCTAAACAATGTGTACTGTTATATCTTACCTTTAATCCTGCTAAACAAGAACTTACTAGTATCATTAGTATCACCTCACTTAAATTGCACCTTATGTTGGCCCCTTAATATCACTTCTTATTCATTATTTTACCCTTTAAAAGTAAAAGAGCACTATCCCTTTTATTCAAGGATTGCACCCTATTATGGAATAACTAAAATATGCTCTATATCATAAAATCATTTATTTCCCTCTTTCACTAATGGTTGCAATAGGTAAGCATTTGAAGTAATCTCCAGCTTTTCCCCTGCGCCACACGGAACGTGATAGTTTCCTATCATTCCGCGTTCCATTTAACATTACTTACTAGATTATAAGTTCCATGTTACTTCAAGATTTGGATTACTTGATGGTTTCCAAACCGCATTTTTCACGGTACTTGTTTAGTTTATTTATAACCGATTTGTCATTCGCAAAATCCATTAAACGTGATTTAATTGCTTGTTTGTCTGTTTGATGAATCGCCATATGTATATCTCTATGGATAATTCTAAGGTTATTGAAAGAGTCGTCTCCGCCAAGATGGAGAGGGATGTAATGATGACAATGTACGTCACTTGCTTGGAGAAAGATACCTGTGATTTCACATTGTCCCATCTTCATACTGTATCGACTAATTCGATTATCCATGTATTCAACACTTCGTGTTGGAATGGTTGACTTCATTAAAAGTGAAATTTGAAACTGTATGTCTACTCGTAGTTGTTTATGTATATGTTCTCTGCCTTCAATTGTAAATGGTGACATGTACTGGCTAAAGTTCATTGCATTTTTAGTTTTTACATCAGCAATTGGAAAGAGGTATACATTCGCTACTTTAAACGTTCTATAACCCGATTTATAAAAGTTTTTATAAGCTGGTGGTGGGTTTAGAGGGTGTTCATATTTCCCAACAGACTTTAGACAGTTATAGATAAACGTGCGTACATCGTAAGCAAGACGTGAGAACTCAATGTTGACGTGTGTTGCTCGACTGAAATAGTTATGGATTCCTAAAACAAAGCTATTAAAAAGAAGTGCATTTTGAGCAGTTGGAGATGTTTTGATTTTTTGTACATATCTCTTGATATCAGCTTTAATTTTTCGGCTTTTACTTGTTTTAATGCCAGTATGTGCTACTGGCTTCTTTCCTTTAATGTTTGCACGGATGGTGAAACCAAGAAACTCAGATTCCCTTTTTCTCAGATTAATTATCTGTGATTTCTCTGGGGAGATGTCTAGTTTCAGACGTTCTTTAAGATATGACCTTACGGCATGATACCACTTTTGCGCTGTTTTCCAATCTCGACAGAGAATCTTAAAGTCGTCCGCGTAGCGGACGAGGTACCCTTCTTTGAGATTGGTTCGCTTTTTCACGTACCTTTCCCCTTCACGCGTTTTGTATGGTTTATTGAGGGGAAAGAATTCCCATTGATTCACCTACCCATTGGTCTAAATCATTGAGTACGATGTTTGAAAGTAATGGAGATAACAGTCCGCCTTGTGGTGCACCCTTTGAAGGTCTACCTTCCCCATCGATTTCCGCCTTTAACATTTTGGAAATACAGGCTAAGACCCTACGGTCTTTGACACCTATATTCCATAATTGCTTAATTAGTAGTGAGTGGTTGATATTATCAAAGAATCCTTTAATATCCATATCCACTACGTAATGAAGAGAGGCTTGATTTATCAGAAATTGTACTCTTGCCATCGCATGATGAGTTGACCGAAGAGGTCTAAATCCATAACTATGTTTGTAAAATCTAGCTTCCATTATTGGTTCAAGCACTTGTCTGAAGCATTGTTGTATTAGCCTATCCATGATACAAGGAATACCTAGCGGTCTCCATTTTCCATTCTCTTTTTCAATTAGCTTTCGTCTTACCTTTTTAGGTCGGTAGTTTCTCAACCTAGTTTGGATTTCCTTAACTATTTGGTCCTCTGAAAGTTTCTTCACATCGTCGATGGTTTTCTTGTCGGTTCCTGGAGTCTTTGAACCTTTGTTTGATTTAAGGGTTCGATATGCCAACAAGATGTTTTTTCGAGAAGTAATAATATCGTATAAATGATGGAATGATTCCTGTTTAGACGATTTAGTATATAAGTCTGAAAAAGTCTCTGTCATGTCGTAGTAATCCCAATACCTTATCGCTTGCACTGTGGCATCCTCCTCTTTGAGGTGATGTTCCCACATTCTTACCCGATCGGTGCAACTCACTTTTGAAAAATAATCGTTGTGTATTGTTAGACTTGGGGCTGTTCCTCATATCTCATTACAAGATGTTCATCAGTCATGCCCCTACCCTCACAAGAATAAATACTTTTCGGCTTGCGCCTTATAGCAACCGTTGTGGTGACAGCCATTAATTCAACGTTTCTTGCTTTCCAAGTTCCTTACAATATAGCTATCTATTCTAAACATAGGTGCTTCCTCTAAGCCTGTGAGCTGGATATCGCCGTAGTCCGATATAGTGTATTTCATAGGGTAGATTTTTACTCCACACCACTCACCTCATCGCTAGATGAGCCATAAGTTTCCTTATGTTCTAACTTTAGACCCGTACCTTCGGAAGTTCGTCAGTTCTTTTCTATTAGATATTCTCACCATATCTAGTTTTTCAGCCACGCGGCATATCCGTAGAATACCTACTTGAGAGAAGGAGGGTTAGCATTGTTCTGCCGAATCTACCTGGCTTCACACCCCATAGTTCTGTCTACTATGACGCATGCAGGAGTATTGGTGAGATAGTTTCAGTATAAATGTCAACCTAAGTATGTACACTTTTGATCGTTTAAGTATGTACAAATTCTACTCATTTTCTTTCGCAAGATGATCTTTGATTCGGTAAGATTCTCCAACAATACTTACTACTGTTGCGTGATGTAAAACCCGGTCTAAAATCGCATTGGCCAGTTTAGAATCTTGAAAGACTTCATCCCATGACTTGAAATTGATATTAGTTGTTAGAATTGTACTTCTCTTTTCATACCTTAGATCAATGAGTTGAAAGAACAATTTCGCATCTTCTGGATCAATAGGTAAATAGCCAATTTCATCAATAATAAGCAGTTTATATTTGGTATAATGCTTTAATCTTGCTTCTAAACGATTTTCAATTTTAGCTCTCTTTAACTGCTGGAGTAAATCATGGCACTTAATAAAATAAGTGCTGGTTCTCTTTTTAGCAGCTGCTATGCCGATAGCAGTGGCTAAATGAGTTTTCCCCACACCACTAGGGCCTAAAAATATAATATTTTCCTTTCTCTCAATAAATCGTAAAGTGATAAAATCAAGAATTTGTTGTTTATTAATCGACGGCTGAAATTCAAAGTCAAATTGGTTTAGTTCTTTTAAGTGGGGAAATGCCCCCACTTTTACCATTGAATGAATCATATTTTTCTCTCGAACATCAATTTCATAATTTGTGAGTTTTACAAGTGTTTCTACAAAAGATACTTGATTTCCAACACTAAAATCGATGGTTTCACTTAGATGCTGGATCATTTGCTTTAACTTTAAATATTCTAAATTTCGTACTAACTGTTGATAGGTGTTATTCATTTTTATACACATCTCCAATTGTCTCTAAATTTTTCTTTGCCAGATGATCAATATCAGGATAGTATGGAAGAGCTCTGCTGAGCTCAGCTTTGTAGTGCTCATCCTTGTAATTGATTTTTAATTGACTAATTTGGTGTTGGACAATTAACTCCGTGTTATAATAAATGAATAGTTGATCATCATATGCTTGTAAGCCAACAGTCTTCCCTTGA
>NZ_LATZ01000007.1 GCF_000981385.1 Bacillus sp. SA1-12 | reverse complement strand
CGCTCACTTCCTTCAGATTCCATGTCACCATAGACACCCTTGTGTTAGGCTAACTGTTACTTCTGTCTTCACAGTTCGGGACTTTCACCCTATAGATTACACCCATGCTGGGCGCACTTAAAAAAGTCGCAGACCAAATGACTTGGTCTGCGACTTTCCTTACTATTTACCAATATAGACCCTTGCCTCATATGGCTTTAAAGTAAAGGAGGAAACATCTTCATTTTTATCAACATTGTAATTACTTATAAGCAGCTCTGAAGAAGTGAGTTTCAAATTTTCCGGCAGTGTAAATGGAACGTGTTCACTGCTGAAATTTGTTATGACTATTAGCTTTTCACTTCCGTATGTCCGTGTATAGGCAAAAATGGATTCATGTTCAGGCGAGATTAATTCATAGTCACCATAGACCATAATGTCATGTTCTTTCCGTAATGCAATGATTCTTTTGTAATAATGATAAATCGAATTCGGATCATTTACAGCTTGTTTTGCATTGATTTCTTTGTAATTCGGATTTACTTTTATCCAAGGCTCCCCAGTTGTAAAGCCTGCGTTTTCGCTATCATCCCATTGAAAAGGTGTTCTGGCATTGTCGCGGCCCTTTACATAGATTGACTGCATGACCTTTGCTGGATCCTCATTCCCTTGGATCACTTTTTCATTGTACATATTTAGGATCTCAATATCTTTATACTCATCAATGGAATCAAAGCGGACGTTCGTCATTCCAATTTCTTCGCCTTGATACACATATGGTGTTCCTTGCAGCATATGGAGAAAGGTTGCGAGCATTTTGGCTGATTCAGCACGGTATTCTTTATCATTGCCAAATCGGGAAACCATTCGCGGTTGGTCATGATTGTTTAAGTACAAGCTGTTCCAGCCTACGCCGTTAAGGCCATTTTGCCATTTAGAAATATTCTCTTTCAAATCAAGTAAGTTAAGCTCTTTTAAATCCCATTTTCCGTTTGGACCTGAATCAAGATCCATATGTTCAAAGGTGAAAACCATGTTTAATTCATCACGGTCATGCCCTGTATACAGCTTCGCATCATCAACAGATGCCCCAGGCATTTCACCAACCGTGATGATGTCATACTTTGACAGCACCTGTTGATTCATTTCTTGTAGAAATTCATGCATTCTCGGTCCGTTGATAAAAAATTGGCCTCCTGAAGCATATTTCTTCCCTTCAGGATTTGGAGCATCTGGGAGTCCAGGTACTTTTGAGATAAAATTGATCACATCCATACGGAACCCATCAATGCCTTTATCAAGCCACCATGTCATCATCTTGTACACTTCATCACGAAGTTTCTCATTCTCCCAATTGAGGTCAGGCTGTTTTTTGCTAAAAAGATGCAAATAATACTCATCTGTTGCTTCATCATACTGCCATGCAGACCCGCTAAAGACGGATTCCCAATTATTTGGTTCACCTCCTTCTTTTCCAGGACGCCAAATATAGTAATCACGATACGGATTATCTTTAGATGTTTTTGATTCAACAAACCAAGCATGCTCATCTGAAGAATGATTGACAACCAAATCCATGATCAGCTTCATTCCGCGCTGGTGAACCTCATGTAGAAGTTCCTCCCAATCTTGCATTGTACCGAACTCATCCATGATATCTTGGTAATCACTAATATCATATCCGTTATCATCATTAGGTGACTTATAGACAGGAGAAAGCCAAATCACATCAATGCCCAGATCTTTTAAATAATCAAGCTTCTGGGTAATCCCCTTTAAATCACCAATCCCATCACCATTGCTATCATTAAAACTTCTCGGATAAATTTGATATATAACACTTTCTTTCCACCATGCTTTTTCCAAAACGTACACTCCTTTTTTCGAAGGATACTCCCAACAACTTGAGGAGTGTCCTCCAAACTTTGTCCCCTATTATTACTTAATCGAACCTTTCATTACGCCGCTAATAATCCATTTTTGTGCGAAGATATAGACAACAATCATTGGTGCCAGCGCCATTAGATAGGAGGCAAATGCTAGATTATAGTCAGTACTAAATTGGGATTGGAAAATGTACTGGACTAACGGCAATGTTGCCATTTCCCTGTCACTTAGCATAACGAGCGGAAGCATAAAGTCGTTCCATGCACCTAAACATGTAATAATAGCGACGGTTGCATTCATTGGCGCTAATAATGGGAAAATTACTTTCCAGAAAACGCCCCATGTGCTTGCTCCATCGATAATTGCTGCTTCTTCCAACTCTTTTGGAATCGAGCGAATATATCCTACATAAATAAACGTATTAAATGATAAATTGAACACAACGTATAAAATAATTAAACCAACCAGGTTATCCATCCCCCATGCAGCAGTTTGCTTAACGATCGGCAGCATGATAATTGGGAAGGGAATAAACATCGCACTAACAAAATAGTAAAATAGGAATTTATAAGCTTTTTTGTGCATATTTCGCGCGATCGCATACGCCACTAACGAGTTTGTTAACACAGTAAAAATGACGACAAACACGGTTACAAACACAGTATTTCCAAGGGCATTAAAGAAATTTGTCATCTCAATGGCTTGTGTAAAGTTATCAAACGACCAGGATTTTGGCAGGGCTAATAAATTCCCGGCCATCTCCTTCGGTGTTTTAAAAGCAATCGTTATGGTTAAATACAAAGGCAGTAAGATGAGTAATGTACCAATAATTAAGAGAGTAGTCACAGGCCAGTTTGTTCTTTTGTTAATCATTAGCTTTCCGCCTCTCTTTTCTCTAGGAATTTTAATTGGATGATTGAAATAACGACAATGACAACAAAGTAAATAACAGCATTTGCTGATTGATACGCAAATTCTCCGCCTTCAAAACCGCCGCGATAAATCAATAATGAAATCGATTCTGTTGACGTTCCAGGACCTCCGCCGGTAAGCGCCATAATTTGATCAAATACCATTAAAAAGTTTTTCATAGCTAAAACCATATTAATGGTGAAGAAAGGGGCAATAAGCGGGAAAGTAATACTCCAGAACTTTCTCCAAACTCCAGCTCCATCAATACTTGCCGCTTCATATAAATCTTCTGAAATTGTTACCAGACCCGCTAGATAGAGAATCGTATTAAAGGCAACCGATTGCCAAACCGCAACGAGAACGATTCCTAACCAAGCTAGTTTTGGATCTCCCAATATATTTTTCGCTAGAAATTCAATTCCTAAACTCTCTCCAATTCCAGGAAGGAAATGAGTGAAAATAAAGTTGAAAATAAAGCCTACTATTAAAATACTTAAAATATAGGGTAAAAAATAAATGGCACGAAGAGTCTTTTGAAATTTAATCTTCGCATTGAGCCCCATCGCTACTAGTAAACTAAATATATTTACGAGAATCGTAGAGATAATCGCAAATTTAAAGGTAAAGCCATATGCATCTAATGCACGTTCATCTTTAAAAACATTGAAGTAATTTTTCAATCCTACAAAATTCCAATCCCCATATCCTTTCCAATCAGTAAAGCTGTAGAAAATCCCTTGAAGGGCAGGATATGTATGGAAGATGAAGAAAAGGACAAACGCTGGAATTGCGATCAACATATACACGTAATTTTTCTTTTTCATCATTACCTCTCCTTTATCAAATACATGTAATAAGGCAGTTTTTAGCTCTCACACATAAGACGCTCCTTAATAAAAGGTAGCTCACTTCCAAACCTTTTATTAAGGAGTGGCTTATACATTTAGAGCTAAGAGAATATGCGGGCATCAACAAGTGATGCCCTTATTCTTTTTTTAACGATTTTGTACTTTTTCCCATTCGCTATCTAATTTCTTTAAGAAAGCTTCTTTCTTCTGTTTAATTAAAAACTCTTGTACAAGGTTTTCTGCACCCATGCCTGATGGATAGTAATGGTCAGGGAAGCTTGTAATCGCGCCTGTTTCGAAGTTTGTTTTTATGCCTTCAAATACAGGATCCTCTTGGAATACACCTTCAATAGCAGAGAATGCTTTTTGTTCGTCGATATAGCGTTTCGAAGTTTCATTGTTCATCATAAATTCAACGAATTTCAATGCTTCTTCCTTATGCTCTGTTTCTTCATTTATCGCTAATAAAACATCTACACCAGAGACAAGCTTATTTTGTGCAGGATCATTTGTAACCGGCATTGCAAAGGTACCTAATTCAATATCAGGGTTGGCTTTTAGGATTTCAGGAATTGCCCAGTTTCCTTGGATATACATGACACCTTTCCCGCTCGCAAACGCATTATTTCCATCACCGTATGCCACACCGAGATTGTCTTTATGACCGTACTTTGTAAGGGTTAGGATTTTATCAGCTACTTCATCATAGCTCTTCACAAATGTCGTTTCACCGGCATTTTTCTTTTCCGCAAAATCCTCACCAGCAATATTTGCTGCAAGTGAGTTCCAAGAAATCATTCCTGTCCATGCATCTTTTAAAGTGAAGTAAAGCGGAATTTCTCCAGCTGCTTTCGCTTTTTCAAGAACAGCAAGAAACTCATCCCAAGTTTTTGGAACCTCTAAACCTAGCTCCTCAAACTTTTGCTTGTTGTAAATAACCGTGTTCGCATTTGTCGTATATGGAAGGCCGAATACCCCTTCTTCTTCCGCTCCAACTAAGCGGCCAATCATATCAACATAAGAAGGTTGAATGCCCTTTACTAATTCAGAATCAGAAAAATCATGTAATACTCCAGCTCTTCCTAATTCTCCATATGTTGCATTACCGCCAATTGACATGATGTCTGGTAAGTCATTTTTCGTTAATCTTGTTTTTAATACCGTTTCAGCCTCTGGAGGGGCATCAAGTTTTATGTCGATATCAGGATTTTGCTTTTCAAATTCTTCAATAATCCCTTTGTAAGTATCAATGCTTTCGGCTTTATTTGAGAAAAGCTCTAATGTTACCTTTCCACCAGCACCTCCGCCTTCATTTCCGCCACATCCTGCTAAGATCGAAGTTCCTATCGCAAGGCTCAGGATACTTGCAGTTACTTTTTTTATCATTGTTGGTTCCCCCTAAAAGTTCGTTTTATGTTGTGCAAACATTTACATTTAATGAATGATATAGAGTAAACGTTTACTCATTGTATTAAAAAAAATATTTCCGTTAAATCCCCACAGCTTTTTTAATATATGAGTAAACGTTTACGTTAAACGGCAAAAAAAGATTATCCCTCCTTTGCGATAACACTTTTCCTTTCAACAATTTTATGCGGCATGATTCTGCTTTCAACTGTTTTTTCAGAATCTAGCAGCTCAAATAGCATTTTTGCAGCCATTTCTCCCATTTCTGTTAAAGGTTGTGCAACAGTTGTTAACGGCGGAATCGACATGTTGGCAATACTCAAGTTATCATAGCCAATAATCGATAGATCATCAGGCACCTTAATCCCCAGCTCATAAGCTGAAGAAATTGCTCCCATTGCCATTTCATCACTTGCTGCAAACACTGCTGTAAGGTCTGGAACTTGTTGTAATAAGGTTCTTAAACCGTCCATTCCGTCAGAAAAGGTAAAGCCCCTATTAAATACAACATGACTGTTATCGAATGGTATACTGTGATCTTGTAAAGCGCTTTTAAAACCATCAAACCTTGGTTTTCCGGAAATAGCATCTTCAATATTTCCGCATAGCATCCCGATTTTTTTATGGCCCTTATTAATCAAAAATTGTGCAGCTGTATAGGCTGCATGGCGGTCATTTACTTTTACGTAAGGGACCGGATAAGCATATGTTTCGGTCGATAACAGAACCATAGGAACATTCATTTTCTTTATATAGTCATAGTATTCGCCTAATAAAGGGGCACTGGTGAAGATAATCCCATCAATTCGCTTTTCATTTAATAGCTTCAAGTATTTCATGGTCTTCTCACCATTTGATTCTGTGTGGCAAACAATAACACTTGATCCAGCCTCATGTGTCGCTTTTTCTATACCGCTTAAGAGGTCTGTTACTAATGTACTTGATAGCTTAGGGAAAAGCACCCCAATTGTATGTGTGCGCTTACTTATCAAACCTCTAGCAACAGCATTTGGTTGATAACCTAATTCTTCTATAGCATCAAGAACCTTCTTCTTCGTTTTTTCCGAATATCCAACCTGATTATTTATGATTCTTGATACAGTTGCAATTGACACATTTGCATGCCTAGCAACATCTTTGATGGTACAAGACATAATCCACCTACTTTCAAAACAGAGAAAACGTTTACGTGATCATTTTACTACCTTGTTAAAAACTTTTCAACAATTTTTTTGTCGAATATTATGGCTTTAGTTATAAAAAAGATGCGTTTATAAATAAACACCTGCGAATATTATTAAAAATATTTTGCAGA
Source organism: Bacillus sp. SA1-12 (assembly GCF_000981385.1). Lineage (GTDB taxonomy): Bacteria > Bacillota > Bacilli > Bacillales > Bacillaceae > Metabacillus. Next base: position 148,570 of record NZ_LATZ01000007.1, on the reverse strand, counting down.
GGAGCATATATTTCGGGAATTGGGTGTCATGTTTCTCTCCTTTTCATATCAAATGTTCTGATTAAAATGTCATTATAATATTTCTTCATTTTCCATAAGGACTCTTTTTTTTAACGAATCTATTGTAACCATGCAGCAGTATATCTCTGCTGCCCTAAAGGAGATTGGGTAAAGCTGCATTCAAGCAGAAAACCGCTGATATGTTACTGGCTTTCTTTCAGAGAGCAATAGCAGATTTCGGGAGTTTCAATGTTTTGATGCTGATGGTTCGGGTAAAGTGATAGTGCAATCAATAAAAAAGGAGTGATTCACATGTCAAAGAACGATAAAAATAATGCCAATGGAGAAAATAGTGAACGTGAACAATATTTTAAAGACAGAGCTGGGACAGACGAAGCAAGATTTCATGTTGTGCCTCATGACGAGGAAGGTTGGGCTGTGAAAACAGAAGGTGAGGACAAGCCTGATTATACGACGGGCTCAAAGTCCAAAGCAGTGAAGGAAGCTAAACGAATGGCAGAAGAAGCGGGTACGATGGCCATTATCCATGGCGATGACGGAAAGATTGAGGAACAGCATAACTATCAGTCATAATATCAATAAACAAATCAGAAAAAAAATTAGTCACTGATGAAATCTTGGTTTTTTAATGAAACAAAAAGCGGTAGTTGTCACCGCTTTTTCTTTGTGGGACAAGCATTTTAGAGCCCTGCCTTAAAAGCAACCCAATGCACGAAACTCATAACCTTGGATATTGTATCTGCATCTGGTGAAGTCATATGTTTCGTACGCCAGGCCATTGACTTTTCAACCAAGGAACGCCATGGCTCAGGAAAGATTTCAAGTGCCCAAACAACTGCATGTTTTTTACTGCATATATTTCCACAGCTTAATGTAAACATGATTCGACACATTGTTTCAACTACATACGCTTTATGACTAAGAGGAAGATGCCATTCAGGATCATCTGACTGATTTGCCCAATTTACCCAATCACGCAAACGCTCTAAGACGGCAGACTGAATTTCCTCCACTGAAATTCGGTCAATGAGTTTTTTAGGATCTGGACCAATGAGGGTAATTCCATGCTCGCGAATAGTCCAGCGTTCTATTATCCAGTTCATATGATGTTCACTCCACTTCAGATCCTCACCTCTATAGATCGTCGGATGATATTTTCCCGTCTGGAAACGCTTCAGTGAATTAAGATCAATGTAGGCCCCCTCTAAATGTTTAGCATATGGATTATGCAAATTTGCAAGTTGAGAATGAAAGCCTTTAAGTAATGTAAATCTTTCATCTGTCATTGCATTTTTCATGACCGCTAAATAATCTATGTCACTTGTTTCCGGGTCAAAATCACCTAATGCGAGTGAACCACGCAGATAAACACCAATGACATCTTCTTTTAATAATTCGTGAATACCGTCCAATAAGGTTTCAAGTATCTCTATTACATTGTTATGTAGGCAACTGCTTGCAGTTCGAAAATACGGCAGGTTCATAAAATTTCATTCCTCCAAAGTGTGCCTAACTTAATTAAAAACAATAACAATTGAATCCATTACTGCTTCATAGCCAATTTCCATGTAAATCTTATTGGAAGTAGGATTTCTAAGATCTGTGTATAAACTCGTTGTTTTATAACCATTATCTAGCATTAATTGAGTGAGAGCTGACACACAATCAGAGGCATATCCCTTTTTTCTTTCATTCATTGGCGTGTAAACATAGTTAATAGTTATATTAGTTTTGGCCGGACGGGTAGCATTAGCCATTGAAACCAACTCTCCATTCACTTCCCACCCCATTGCACTTCCTTTATCAATCATAACTTTTGCTTTTTTATCTGCCTCCTCATGGCTAATAGGCAGGTTAATTTCCTTGCAAAACTCATATACCCACTCTGTGATCTTATGGTTTTCTTTTTCTTCAATTTTTCGGAGTTTTCCTTTTGCCGTTGCTTTTCTCCTAACTTGCTCAAGCTTATAGATTCTTTGATCCATTTGAACACGTGCTTGTTCCCCTCTAATTTTGGCAAGATGTCCGGCCAATTCCAACGTGAAATTCTTTTCCCCTATAAGGCCAGGTATTTCTTGAAATGTGTCATTCAATTTATCACCGATTTCGCGTATATCTTTAGTTGTCAAAGACACAGCCTTTGATAGAATAATTTGACGGGGCTGTGTTTGAAGTAAAGTCAATACTATATCGTTGTCTTTCATAACTGCAGCCATTAAAATTGGCAGTTCATCTATTTCACTTAAAGTATGCAAGACCCCTAATGGTAAATTATTTTCAGCCTCATTTTGTTGTAAAAATGACATCACATCTTTTTTAAATAGTGAAAGATCATTATACATTTTAAGTTTTATCAAAGCTCTCATCCCTTTTGCCATAATTTGTCCTCTTATAAATACTCTTTAACAATGGGATTCTCCTTCTTCTAAAACGCACACTATTACTTTACATGAGACTTAATTATTAACCACGAATACTCCCCATCATAACAGCAATCAAGCCATCACTAACTAGTTATCATTTCTTCTGATATTAAATCTATTTAAGTCCTATTTACTTCTAGAATTGAGCTAATGTACAAACCATTTATTATAGAATTCATATCTTAAATATGAAATAGATTAAAAGAAATGAAGGTGAATACAATTTATATTAGAGAGAGAGTTCCTATTCGAGATGATCAACATTTAATTTCTATTGCAAGAAAAGCATTTCATGTAGATAGTAGTGTCATTAGACAAGTCATTAGAAAATCAGATAAAACATTGGTTGTTTGCGATAAACAAAACAATATAATGGGATTTATTTGTTATAACAGAACCCTTCGCAACATTTGCCATGTCCAGTATGCAGTTCTTGACAAACAATACCGTGGTAGAGGAGTTGCAAAAACGATGATGCCCCGTGTAATAAATTATATAAAAAGTCAAGGAATGACAGGTGTTTCCGGATATGTATTAAGTTCTAACCCTGCTTTCAAGGTTTTTAGGAAATGGGGGTTTGTCCCTGTTTATAGTGATGCTGATGGGACATTTATCTTTAGATTTATTTAGGACCCTTTTAAAAAACCTCACCTTTTTATAAGTGAGGTTTTTTGAATGCTATGCTTTTGCTCTTTAATAGTGAAAAAATGTATAACTTTTAAATTGAAAATAATAATCTTATTATTTAAAATAAATTTATAGAACATATATTCTAAGTTCATTTGATAAAAATATTTTCTTATTCTCAAGGAGGATAATAAAATGGAGGCTTGGGAAGCCGCTTATATAGCTGGAATTATAGATGGAGAAGGCTCAATCACATTAACTAGAATGCATGAAAGTGAACATCGTCGCCCATGTATTTCAATTGCATCAACTGACAAAGAACTATTAACCTATGTCCAAACCTTAACTGGAGGGTCCATAATTAATAAAAAGAATTATAATCCTGAAAAGCATAAGGATTCTTATACTTTATACATAAAGAAAAAAGATGATGTTTTATTACTGTTAAATTATATTACTCATTATTTAAGAGTGGACAAGAAGAGAAATCGTGCCTTTTGGATACTTAAGCTTTACTAAAAAGTGACACTAAGGAATGGAAAATACAATAAAGAACAATTAAAGAAGAAACTATTTTTTGAGGAGTCATTTTTTAACATTTAATGATCATAAGAGAAGAAAAGACATATAAAAGCAGCATACTTATGAAAAAAGCCTTAAAAAAACAAAAACCACCAAATTATGTATTTGGTGGAGACGGTGGGACGTGCTATTCCATGCTTTCGTCATGGCACTGACTATATCTTGAACCTGCTTGTCAGGTCCTTCGGCGTCTTATACGAAAAGTAGATTTACCTATAAGCTTAGGCAGATTTTTCGTATCCTAGTACTACCACGAGTGATGGCAGCCTATAAGTCGATACACGGCTGTTGGATTGCTCCACATACCGCTCGGCATTGCCTTATCACAGTTATCTGTGACTTAGGTTTCACCGATAAAGCCGAATTTTCACTTATGTGTTGCCACATAAGGCGACTAATAATTAATCGAACCCACGTCCAGAAATATCGCCACTTAAGCATCTACGAGCGTAGTCGATATATTTGCGGCTTCGCTAACTCCTATGCCTATCGACAGGCGTCAGAGCAGCTAGTCTGATTGGTCTCTTCCATCATCCCCAGACGGAGGAATTAGGCGTAGTCCACTAAGAGTGAGTCCCTTACCCTACCACATGGACGATGGAGGGAGGAACAGCTAAGCAGTTATTAAGCTGCTACAGCTAAGTTATTGTTAGTTTTGCCAGTTATTATTGGCGTGACGTTTTAACGAAGACGATCCCTTCGGCCCGCAACCTAAGCTCGATCTACCCCTGTCGAATCCGTAACGTCCCCATGATAAGCCGTATATGCCATCTTTGGGAATACGGGAAGATAAGCTTAATTGCTTATGAAATTGTGTTGTGATGTCTTACAAAATCTATTATAACAAAATTGGACGAGATTGCAATTGTAAGGTTTTACCTGTTAGATCTTTTGGCGTTCTCTAAAGGCGCGTTCAATGTCACGTTTCGCTTCTTTTTTCTTCAGATCCTCACGCTTATCATATTTCTTTTTACCCTTTCCAAGACCAATTAAAACTTTGGCATAGCCATTTTTTAAATACATTTTCAAGGGTACAAGGGCGTAGCCTTCCTCTTTTGCAGCCCCAATCAGTTTAACGATTTCCCGCTTATGCAAAAGGAGCTTTCTTGTCCGCAGCGGATCGTGGTTGTATCGGTTTCCCTGTTCGTATGGACTAATATGCATATTGTGCAAGAATACTTCACCGCGTTCAACACGAGCGAAGGAATCCTTTAATTGGACACGGCCATTTCGAACCGATTTGATTTCAGTACCTTGAAGGACAATGCCTGCTTCATATGTTTCTTCAATTGTGTAATCATGATTTGCTTTTTTGTTTTGAGCGACTGTTTTTCCCATTCCTTTTGGCATTGCATTAGCCTCCCTTCAATTGCTATTACGTGTAGAGATAACTTCTATTTTAGCAAAAATTGGACTTCTTCTCAATAATTATGCGTATTTGAACGATAAAACAAGTGAGGCTGGCCTGCTTCTTCTTTATATTTGCAGCTGATTGTTCATTTTCTAACAAGTTCAATTGTTTATTTTGCAACTTTTAGCTATTTTTTTGCAGCTTTTCTTGTTAATCTTGCAACTTTAGCCATTTATTTTGCAGCTTTCTTCGGTAATTTTGCAACTTTTATAGTTCGTCCAATATATAAAGAAACGAGGGCCAGACACAAAGAGTGTGCCAGCCCCTCGCTGTTTAAAGTCATCGTTTTTTCTTCTTTTTCCGCTTTGCTTTTGGTGCATTTTCATAATGCTTTTTCTTCTTCTTCCGCGGCGGACGTGTTGACCATTCCTCGTCACCATCTCGTTTGCCTTGGTCATTCTTCTTGTCTGATTTTTTTCGGCTCTGACCAGTTAATATTATCTTCGGCGTTTCCTTGGCCGGTCGTCTTCTTGTTCCCTTCATGCCGACAATCTCAAAGTCAATGGAGCGTTCTTCTTTATTGACATTTACAACACGGACAGTAATTTCATCGCCAATCCGGTAAACATTGCCTGTACGCTCGCCGATCATCGCATAATGACGTTCATCATAGCGGTAATAATCATCTGTCATATAGCTGACATGAACAAGACCTTCAATTGTATTTGGCAGCTCGACAAACATTCCAAAGTTAGTGACAGAGCTAATAATTCCGTCATATTCTTCACCAATTTTATCAAGCATGTATTCAGCCTTTTTCAATTCATCTGTTTCACGCTCTGCTTCAACCGCTCTGCGCTCCATATTGGAAGACTGCTCAGCAATAACTGGCAAGCTTTCTGCCCATTTGGTACGCGTTTCTTCATTAACCTTGCCTTCTATTAAATAGGTTCTGATTAGTCGGTGTACAATCAAATCCGGATAACGGCGGATTGGTGAAGTGAAATGTGTATAATATTCTGTTGCTAATCCAAAGTGCCCGAGGCTTTCCGGGTCATATTTTGCTTGCTTCATGGAGCGAAGCATGACTGTAGAAATAACCGTTTCCTCTGGTGTCCCCTGTACTTCTTCTAAAATACTTTGCAGGGCACGCGGGTGAATTTCGTTTGACTTTCCTTTAACCGTATACCCGAAGTTCGTAATGAACTCTAAGAATCGCTGCAGCTTTTCAGCGTTTGGATCCTCATGGATACGATAAATAAACGGAACATTCATCCAGTGGAAGTGCTCAGCTACCGTTTCATTTGCAAGAAGCATGAACTCCTCAATTAAGCGTTCTGCTACAGAACGCTCGCGCAGCACAACCTCCGTCGGGTTCCCCTCTTTATCGACAAGTACTTTTGCTTCTTTAAAATCAAAGTCAATCGCGCCGCGGTTCATTCGTTTTGTCCGCAAAATTTGCGCAAGCTCGCCCATCAGCTCGAACATTGGCACAAGCTCGTTATATTTTTGGATCAGCTTTTCATCACGGTCTTCAAGGATTTTATTCACATCTGAATAAGTCATCCGCTCTGTTGTTTTAATTACACTTTGGAAAATTTCATGCTTCACGACAGTGCCGGATTCATCCACTTCCATTTCACAGGACAGTGTTAATCTGTCCACTTTCGGATTTAAAGAACAGATCCCATTTGAAAGCCGATGCGGTATCATCGGAATCACCCGGTCTACAAGATAGACACTTGTCCCCCTGTCCAACGCTTCACGGTCAATTGGCGATTGCTCTGTTACATAATGGCTGACATCAGCAATATGGACGCCAAGCTTGTAGTTTCCATTCTCTAGTTTTTGCACGGTAACCGCATCATCTAAGTCCTTTGCATCTGCTCCATCAATGGTTACAATGGTTTCATTTCGCAGGTCACGACGGTCCTTTATATCCTCTTCGTTAATCGAATCAGGCACATCATTTGCTTGTCTAAGTGCCTCTTCAGGAAACGGACCTGGCAGTCCATGCTTATGGATCACAGATAAAATGTCGACACCTGGATCATTTTTATGCCCTAAAATCGTCACAACTTCCCCTTCAGCACTCATACGGCCTTCAGGATAAGTCGTAAGCTTAACAACAACCTTATGGCCCTCAATTGCCCCGTTGGACGCATTTTTCGGAATGAAAATATCGTTAGCGATTTTTTTATCGTCTGGAATGACAAAACCAAAATTTTTGCTTTCTGTATAGGTTCCGACGACCTCTTTCACACCTCGGTCTAAAATCCGTATGATCGTACCTTCCTGCCTTGTGCCGGACGATTTTGGGCTAACGCGAACTAAAACAATATCCCCGTGCATCGCTGTTTTAAGCTCGGTAGGCGGGATGAATACATCGTCTAAGCTTGCATCCTCTGGATCAACAAATGCAAAACCCTTTGCATGACCAATCAGCTTTCCTTTTATTAAATTCATTTTTTCCGGCAAGCCATATCGATTGCTCCGTGTTCTTACAATCAGCCCCTGATCCTCCATAGCGACCAAAGCTTTTACAAAATCTTTAAATTCAGTTGAATCCTCTATTCCAAAGGCTTCTTCAAGCTCTTGAACTGTAAGCGGCTTGTAAGCCTCTTCCTTCATGAAAGCAAGCAGCTTATCAATATGTACTTGAATTTCTTGCTCCATCTAACATCCTCCTTTTTACCAATTAAGGCTCTCTAAAAATTGGTAGACATCTTCGTGCAGTTGATCACGCTCCTTATCCAGCGTAATAACATGACCTGACTCCTCATACCATTTTATTTTCTTGTGATCATTTTCTACCTCGTTATAAATAATATTCGCACTATCTGCGTTGATCATGTGATCATGTCTTGCTTGTGCGACAAATGTTGGAGAATAAATCATATCAACATTGTTCCGAACATCTGCGATAAGATCCTGCAAGGCTTTTAACGTATTCATCGGTGTCTTCTCAAACTCCGCCATTTCCTTTTCAATTTCCTCAGGTCCTTTTCCCTCAAACTTCTTATAATTTCTAGCATAGTCAAGAATCCCTTGATACATAACCTCTTCACTTTTTATGTACATTGGGGCACACATGGTGACAATACCCTTTACAGGTACAGTGTAACCTAATTTAAGCGAAAACACTCCGCCCAGCGATAATCCCCCAACCGCAATATCTTCAAAACCCATGTTTTTTAAGTGCTCATAGCCACGCTGGACATCCTGCCACCAATCATCCGGACCAGTATGAACAAGCTCCTCAGGAGGAACGCCATGTCCTTTATATTGAGGTGCATGACATGTATACCCTCTTTCACTTAGGAAACGTGCAAGCATCCGCACGTCTGCGGTATTTCCGGTAAATCCATGTAATAATAAAACGGCTTTATCTCCGCCTTCAAAAGTAAATGGCTTTGGTAATACTATTTTCATTCTTAGTAACTCCTTTTTAACGACAAGTTCTTTTTGTTAGTTTAACCTAAATATTTTGCTATAGTACTGACCATTTTAGGTAGACTCTTTTATTTAAACAATCCTTGAATGGATTACCAAACTGTTTGCTTAGAAGAAAATCGGAAGCGCCTTTCTAAGCTCCGACAAGTATAAGACAAGCCTGCAGGAATGGCGTTTCTTTTCAGCCAGGATTGGATTATGACTCGAGGAGCCAGGCGTTGAGGCCAGACACCCGAATGTAGTGTTCTGTTTGATCCTACTAAAAAAAGAGCCTGAATCCAGACCCTTTGCTTACCATTACTCAACTATATATGCTACCAAGATTGTCAAAATAAAAAATAGAACGGATAACACAATTGTTGCTCGGTGCAGAATTAAATCAAGTCCGCGTGCCTTTTGCTTTCCAAAAAGCTGCTCGGCACCGCCAGAAATTGCACCTGATAAACCTGCGCTTTTACCGGATTGTAATAAAACAACAGTGATTAACGCGATTGATACTAAAACAAGTAGGATAATTAATGCTGTATGCATGAAATGACACCTCCTGATATGCGCACAAATAGATACATTAACTGTACCATAATTGGATGATCTTCACAATACGAGTTTTCATAGTTCTAGTTTTACTAAATACTAATTAGATCCATTATTGGTCTTCCAAAATGGAAACATACATTAGAGAGTTTCTAATTTTTTCGGCGGTATTTGCATCTTTATCAGCGAGTTTCCGATTTTTTCGGTGAATTCCTTTTATATGAACGGTTTTTAGCGGGTTTTCAATTTTATCAGTGAATTGAATTTATAACCAACGGCTCCCTGTCTGCTTACCAAGGACGATATTCTAAAAAAGTATGAGAGAGTCATCGCCAATTCCCAAAACTTCAATAAATACAAAGAGGAACCACCCTATCTCAGGGCAGTTCCTCTTTCGTTTATACCTTATTTCTTTAAGTTGTAGAATGTTTTAATTCCATCATATTTTGCAGCATCTTGAAGTTGATCTTCGATGCGAAGAAGCTGGTTGTATTTTGCTACACGGTCTGTACGTGATGGAGCACCAGTTTTGATTTGGCCAGCGTTAGTTGCTACAGCGATGTCAGCAATTGTAGTATCTTCTGTTTCACCAGAACGATGGGAAATTACTGCAGTGTAACCAGCGCGTTTCGCCATTTCGATTGCTTCAAATGTTTCAGTTAACGTACCGATTTGGTTCACTTTGATAAGGATTGAGTTACCAATTCCTTTTTCGATACCTTCAGCTAGCTTCTTCGTGTTTGTAACGAATAAATCATCACCAACAAGTTGAACTTTACCGCCAAGACGCTCAGTTAATAATTTATGACCTTCCCAGTCGTTTTCATCTAAACCATCTTCGATTGAGATGATTGGGTATTTAGAAGACATTTCTTCATACCAGTCAACCATTTCAGCAGATGTTTTAACAACACCTTCACCTGAAAGATGGTATTTACCGTCTTCTTTGTTGTAGAACTCAGAAGAAGCAGCATCCATAGCAAGCATTACTTGCTCACCTGGTTTGTAACCAGCTTTTTCGATTGCTTCGATAATTGTTTGAAGAGCTTCTTCGTTTGAACCTAAGTTTGGAGCGAATCCACCTTCATCACCTACAGCAGTGTTAAGACCTTTACCATGAAGAACTGATTTTAAGCTATGGAAGATTTCTGCTCCCATGCGAAGTGCTTCACGGAAGTTTTCAGCACCTACAGGCATAACCATGAATTCTTGAATATCAACATTGTTATCAGCGTGCTCACCACCGTTAACGATGTTCATCATTGGTACTGGTAATGTTTTCGCACTGAATCCGCCAAGGTATTGGTATAAAGGTACTTGAAGGTAGTCAGCAGCCGCACGAGCTACAGCCATGGATACGCCAAGGATCGCGTTCGCACCTAATTTACCTTTGTTTTCTGTTCCATCTAGTTCGATTAAAGCTTGGTCAATCGCAACTTGCTCAGTTACTTCGAAACCTAGTAATTCTGGAGCGATTAATTCATTTACGTTTTTAACAGCTGTTAAAACACCTTTTCCTAAATAACGCTCTTTATCACCATCACGAAGCTCAACTGCTTCGTATTCACCAGTTGAAGCACCACTTGGTACCATTGCGCGTCCAAACGCACCTGATTCTGTGTGTACTTCTACTTCAATTGTTGGATTTCCGCGTGAGTCTAATACTTCGCGTGCATATACGTCTACAATGTATGGCATTTAATTCGTCTCCTTTTCAATAAGAAATTTTTGTTTGAATTTTACTCTTGCCCTGTACTCCAATTTTCATTTTGATGTCGAGGCAAGAGACCGGATTTGATGCAATAGGCGATTACCGATTGCCTTTTTTAAACAATTATTTTTGAATTAGTGAAGTGCCTGTCATTTCGGCTGGTTTTTCGACTTTTAGAAGGTCCAGCATAGTTGGTGCCAGGTCTCCTAAGATTCCGCCTTCGCGGAGAGTAATGCCGTTTTCAGTTATAATAACCGGAACTGGATTTGTTGTATGAGCAGTCATTGGCTGGCCTTCTAAGGTTACAACCTCATCAGAATTTCCATGGTCAGCTGTGATGATCGCTTTTCCGCCTTTTGCGATGATCGCGTCAACCACTTTTCCTAAACACTCATCAACTGTTTCAATTGCTTTAATGGTAGGCTCAAGCATACCGGAATGTCCAACCATATCCGGGTTGGCAAAGTTTAAGATGATTGCATCAAATTTGTCAGCCTCAATTTCGGCAAGCAACGCGTCCGTCACTTCGTATGCACTCATTTCAGGCTTAAGGTCATAAGTTGCAACCTTTGGTGAATCAATTAAAAGGCGTTCTTCGCCAGGAAACTTCTCTTCACGTCCGCCGCTCATAAAGAAGGTAACATGAGGATACTTTTCTGTTTCCGCAATGCGAAGCTGTTTTAAATTGTTTTGCGATAATACTTCACCAATTGTATTATCTAGGTTTGTTGGCTTAAATGCAACATATCCGTCAACTGTTTCACTAAAATGTGTTAAGCAGACAAAGTGCAAGTTCTTTGGATGCTTTTCACCTCGATCAAATGAACGAAAATCCTCATTTGTGAAGGTATTTGAAATTTGAATCGCACGGTCTGGACGGAAATTATAGAAAATAACCGCATCGTTGTCCTTAATCGTTGCAACTGGCGAACCGTCCTCTTTAGTGATCACAGATGGAAGCACGAACTCATCAAAGATTCCGTTGTTATACGAATCTTCAATACATTGCATTGGTGTGCTGTAGGTTGGTCCTTCTCCATATACCATGGAACGGTAGGATTTTTCAACACGGTCCCAACGCTTATCACGGTCCATTGAGTAGTAGCGTCCAGATAATGTCGCAATTTCCCCAACACCGTATTCTGTGAATTTTTCTTGCAATTCATTTAAGTATGTTTTAGCTGTTTGCGGACCAACATCACGTCCATCAAGGAAGCCATGGATGTACACATTTTTAACGCCTTCTTTTGCGGCAAGTCTTAAAAGCGCATATAAATGATGAATATGGCTGTGAACTCCGCCGTCAGATAAAAGACCAAAAAGATGCAAATTTGTTCCATTTTGCTTTACATGGTTAAGCGCAGCAGTGAACGTTTCATTTTTTTCAAATTCCCCTTCACGAATCGCTACATTTACACGTGTTAAGCTTTGGTAAACAATACGTCCAGCACCAATATTTAAATGACCTACTTCAGAGTTACCCATTTGCCCTTCTGGAAGACCGACAGCCTCACCCGAAGCAATCAAGGTTGAATGTGGATATTGGTTCCAGAAACGGTCGAAGTTTGGCTTTTTAGATTGGGCTACTGCATTTCCCTTTGTTTCTTCACGGCAAGCAAATCCGTCAAGAATAATTAATGCAACAGGTGCTTTACTCATTGTTACTTGCCTCCAGAAGCTGAAGGAAGGATTGTGGTTCAAGGCTTGCTCCGCCTACTAATGCACCATCGATATCAGATTGTGCCATATATTCTTTAATATTCTCAGGCTTAACGCTGCCGCCATATTGAATACGAACCGCTTGTGCAGCATCTTGTGAGAATTGCTCTGCCACTACTTGGCGGATATGAGCACAAACTTCGTTTGCATCTTGAGCAGATGAAGATTTACCTGTTCCAATTGCCCAGATTGGCTCATATGCAATAACCGTTTGTTTTACTTGGTCTTCTGATAAACCTTCTAAAGCTTTTTTCACTTGATCTCCAACAAGATCGTTTGTTTTGCCAGCTTCACGTTCTTCCAATGTTTCACCGCAGCAAACAATTGGAGTTAAGCGATGCTTGAATGCAGCTAATGTCTTTTTGTTAACTGACTCATCTGTTTCAGCAAACATTTCTCTTCTTTCAGAGTGACCTAGAATCACGTAGCTTACACCTAAATCTTTAAGTGCTACTGGGCTAACTTCTCCAGTAAATGCTCCGCTTTCTTCAAAGTGCATGTTTTGTGCACCTACTTTTAGCTCACTGCCTTCAGTTAAGTTAACTAGGCTTTCTAAAAATAGAGCTGGAGCACAAACTACTGAGTCAACTTTTTCTGCGTTAGGTACTAAACCTTTTACTTCCTCAACAAAGCTTCTTGCTTCAGAGGAAACCTTATTCATTTTCCAGTTACCTGCGATAATTGGTTTTCTCATGTTTACACCGTCCTTATGGCATACAAAAATGCGTAAAAAAGCAATCAAGATGTCGCGACAAATCTTGAACGTATTTCACCATTATTTTTGTATGTTATTATTTGTCATTCAATGCTACAACGCCTGGAAGTTCTTTACCTTCCATAAATTCTAGAGAAGCTCCGCCGCCTGTAGATATATGGCTCATTTTATCAGCCAAGTCAAACTTTTCTACAGCTGCAGCCGAATCTCCTCCTCCAATGACCGAATATGTATCATTTGCTTCAGCAAGTGCTTCTGCTACTGCTCTTGTACCATTAGCAAACGCATCTAATTCAAATACACCCATTGGTCCGTTCCAAATAACTAATTTGGATTTTTTAATAACATCCGCATAAATTTCGCGTGTTTTCGGACCTGCATCAAGACCTTCCCAATCGCTTGGAATGCTGTCGATTGAAACGACTTGAGTATTTGCGTCATTTGAGAAATCATCTGCTACAACAACATCAACCGGCATATAGAAATTAACGCCTTTTTCTTTCGCTTGATCAAGGAAAGATTTTGCTAAATCAATCTTATCTTCTTCTAAAAGTGACTTACCGACATCATGACCTAATGCTTTAATAAATGTATAAGCCAATCCTCCGCCGATAATCAGGTTGTCCACTTTATCAAGCAGATTTTGGATAACACCGATTTTATCTTTAACCTTTGCACCACCGATAATAGCTGTAAATGGACGATCAGGATTTGATAGAGCTTTTCCTAATACTTCAAGCTCTTTTTCCATTAAGAAGCCTGCAACAGCTGGTATATGCTTTGCAATACCTTCAGTTGATGCATGGGCACGGTGTGCTGCACCAAATGCGTCATTTACATAAACATCAGCTAATGCTGCAAAAGCCTTCGCTAATTCTGGATCGTTCTTTTCTTCGCCTGGATAGAAGCGCACATTTTCTAATAATAAAACGCCGCCTTCTTCTAATTTAGCAATTTCAGCTTTCACTGTTTCACCGTAAGCTTCATCTGTTTTGACAACATTTTTGCCAAATAGCTCTTGTAGTCTTTCAGCAACTGCATTTAAGCGAAGCTCTTCCACCACTTGTCCTTTTGGACGGCCTAAATGGCTAGCCAAAACAACCTTTGCACCTTGTTCAGTAAGATACTGAATCGTTGGCAAAGCAGCGCGGATCCGTGTGTCATCTGTAACTTGTCCATCCTTCATCGGTACGTTGAAATCAACACGACAAAAGACGACTTTCCCTTTAACATCAATGTCTTTTACTGACTTCTTGTTCATGAAAAGCCCTCCTAATCTGAAATGCTGAAGCGCCTGTTCAGCCTCGGGCAATTAAGTCGCACATGAATAGAAGGCGTTCTTTGCCTTCAATTCATGGGTGGCTAGACTTTCGAGGCTAGGCACTGAAGCTGGACACCGAAACTTCTTGAAAAGCTTCAATGTCAAAAACTCACTCTCAAAACAGAAAGGGGAAAGGGGATGAACCCCTTTCCCCGTTTATGATTATACCCTTATTTAGTTCATTCTTAAAACAAGAATTTCTTCTTAAGGATTAAAGACCTTTAGATGCGATGTAATCAGCAAGGTCAACTACACGGTTAGAGTAACCAGTTTCGTTATCATACCAAGAGATAACTTTTACCATTTTACCTTCCATAACCATTGTAGATAATGCATCGATTGTAGAAGAGTTTGTGTTACCATTGTAGTCGCCAGATACTAGCGGCTCTTCGCTGTAACCAAGAACGCCTTGAAGATCGCCTTCTGCTGCTTCTTTAAGAGCTGCATTTACTTCTTCAACAGTTACTTCTTTATTTAACTCAGCAACTAAGTCAACTAAAGAAACGTTTGGAGTTGGAACACGAACTGCTCCACCGTTTAATTTACCTTTTAATTCAGGTAATACTAGAGATACCGCTTTAGCTGCACCAGTTGAAGTTGGAATCATGTTCTCAGCTGCTGCACGAGCACGACGGTAGTCTTTATGTGGTAAATCTAAGATTTGTTGGTCATTTGTGTATGAGTGAATAGTAGTCATCATTCCGCGATTGATACCGAATTTATCATTTAAAACTTTAGCAAATGGAGCTAAACAGTTAGTTGTACAAGAAGCGTTAGAGATTACATCGTGGCTAGCTGCATCGTATTTGTCTTCGTTAACGCCCATAACGATTGTAATGTCTTCATCGCTTGCCGGAGCAGAAATGATAACTTTTTTAGCACCTGCTTCTAAGTGTTTCGCAGCGTCAGCACGTTTTGTGAAGAATCCAGTAGATTCAACAACGATTTCAACACCTTGCTCACCCCAAGATAATTTTGCAGGGTCACGCTCAGCTGTAACTTGGATAGTTACTCCGTCAACAACAAGGTTATTACCGTCAACAGAAACCTCAGCATCTAATTTTCCGTGAACAGAATCATATTTTAAAAGATGAGCTAACATGTTAGCATCTGTTAAATCGTTAACAGCAACTACGTCAACGTTAGGATTTTTTAAAGCTGCACGGAATACATTACGACCAATACGACCAAAACCATTAATACCGATTTTTACTGCCATGATAAATTTCCTCCTTTAATTATGTTCTAAGGCCAGAACCTTTGAACGTTAAATACAAAATTGGTTGTTTGATCCCTTATAAGGAATAAAACATATATAATTAGGGATTATTAATCCCTTATTAACTCATTTGCAGCACCTTCATCTGTAACAAGAACAGAATCTAATGCTTGTTTCATGTAGGCTTTTATCGCCTTTGCTTTAGATGCACCGCCGGCAACTGCAATAACATGTGGTACTTCACCAATGTCATCAAGCTGAATCCCAACCGTTTGCACCTTATGTACAATTTCACCCTCTTGGTCAAAATAATAACCAAACGCTTCTGCAACAGCATTTCCGTTTATGATTTTCAGCATATCCTTTTCAGAAGTTCTCCGGCGCTCTGCCATTGTCTTAGCGTCTCCTATTCCATGAATGACCATACTTGGGGATTTCATTGTCGTAAGAAGCTCTTTGATTGAGGGTTCCTCAATAATGGATTGGTAAGCTTCCTTGCTTAGCTGGTCTGGGACATGCAAAAGCCGGTAATTCCCGCTAGCACGTTCAGCCATCTTTGCACAGATTGTGTTCGCTTGATTCTCCACTGTCTCTCCCAGCCCGCCTCGTGCAGGGACAAAAAGAATTTCACGATTTTTACTGTCAGGAGTCATCATTTCGGCAACAGCAGCAAGTGTGGTTCCTCCAGTAACAGCGACGATATTTTTCCCGTCTAATCGTTTTTTTATACATGAAACACATGCTCTTCCCATTTCTTTTTTTACCCATGGGGATTGATCACTATCTCCAGAAACGACGATCACCCTGTTAAGATTAAATTTCTCTTTTAATTTATTTTCCAAAAGAGTTAATCCTAAAACGTCCTTCATCATTTCTTCAAGATCAGACAAAAGAGATTTTCCTTCCTTTGTTAAGCTCATACCTGAAGTGTGAATATCAACCAAATTCTGATCTTTTAGAAATTGAACTTCACTTCTTAGTATTCGTTCACTTAACCCAAGGCTAGTTGAGAGGCTTCTGCGTCCAATCGGCTGCATTAATCGAATGTATTGCAGAACTTGATAGCGTTTTTGCATAACCTCTAAAAGGTCAGGCAATAATTTTTTTTGTACTTCTATTAATGATTTCATTTGCTATCCCTTTCTGAGTCGAGTTGGACTGATATCGTCCCGCTATGACTTATTATGTCCCGCTCACTCAAAAAAAAATCTCCCTGCTACAATTTTATTTTAACAGGGTAAAATCGCAGTTTCAAGAATTGTTTCTCGACTTTTTAAAGTAAGCGTTTTCTAATAGCATCTTTTTCCAAAATCCCGTATGAAACAACCTCATTATCAATTTTTACAACTGGAATCATAATTTGATAAAGCTCTAAAAGCTGATCATCCTGGTAAATGTCTACAATTTCATACTCAAAGGGGATGTCTTTTTGAATGTCTTGTAAAATTGCCAAACCCTTATCACATAAGGAGCAGTTTTCTTTTGAGTAAAAAATGACGTTTTTCATGTTAACTCCTTGCCCTTCTGATTTTATATCTCCTATTAAAAATGAAAACTCTGTAAAACTTTTCTGCTGGTTTTCTGTTTCAGTCGCTTGCTTTTAGGTTGAGTATGGGAGACTTCTCAACCGTGCACCTTGAGAGGTCTCACCTTTCCAGCTATTCTAATACTGCCTTCTTATAGCAGAAGTAGGAATATTCAGCTGCTCGCGGTATTTTGTAACCGTCCTTCTTGAAATAGTTATACCATACCTGGTTTTTAGTTCATTTGCAATTTTTTGATCTGATAATGGCTTCTTTTTATCTTCAGATTGAATTAAGTCCTGCAGTTTCATTTTAACTGATGCAGTTGAAATTTCCCCGCTATCTTCATCAAGCTTATTGGAAAAGAATGATTTCATACTTAATAGGCCCTGTGGGGTTTGAACAAATTTATCCTTGACCGTTCTGCTGACCGTCGATTCATGAATTTCTAAAACATCTGCTACATCTTTAAGTGTTAACGGCCTAAGGACCGTTTTTCCGTGAACGAAAAACTCCTTCTGCTTTTGGGCAATAACCTTCATCACATTCATCATGGTTTCTTTCCGCTGTTCGATTGCTCTTTGCAGCCATTTCCCCTGTGATAGCTTTTTAGAATAATAGTCTTTCGTTTCCAAATCCAATACAGGATTCGATGGATCTAACGGCTCACTTACAATTACTTGGGGAAGAAGTTCATCATTAAAGATAATCTGCAGCTTATTTTTTGCCCTTTTCACAATAATATCAGGTGTCACATACCCTTCCTCTTCACTTTCATACTTTAATCCCGGCCGCGGTTCAAGCTTTTTAATCAAATCCTGAATTTCTTGGATGTCACTGATTGAGACATGAACCTTCTTCGCAAGTTCTTTCCATGATTTTTCTGCAAACGAGCGAAAATGGTCCGTAATGATCGTTTCAGCAAGTGTGTTCCTGACGGGCAGTCTCCTTAGCTGTAATAAAATACATTCTTGAAGTGAACGGGCCCCAATACCAGCCGGTTCCAAGCTTTGGAGAAAATACAGCTTGCTTTCTAATAATTCTTCCTGAACATTAAGGACAGGTGCCAGATCCGTAAGGTCATCTTTTAAATACCCATTTGCATCTAGCGCATCAATTAATAAATCAAGACATGCACGTTCAGTCTTATCCAACGAAAAATCAATCAGTTGATTACGCAAGTGGTCTCGTAAACTCGTTTTCTCTTTAATAGTATTCTCGATAAAGGATTGTTTATTAGATTTGGCACTTCGCTTTCGAAAGCGTGAGCTATAGGTTTCTTTCACTTCAATAAGGGGATTTTCGATTGTGAGTTCCTGGACATATGAAAGGAGATCCGCTGAGGAATACTGCAAAAGCGTAATAGCCTGCTGCAGTTCTTGAGTCATCTTTAATTTTAACGTTTGTTCTTGAATTAACCCAATTTTCATATTAACTTCCTCCTATACTACATTCTACTCGAAATTAGGAAAAATCGTACTTCGTAAAGCGTGATCACCTTGGTAATCGACATCCGAACCGGAAAATCTGTGAAAAGACCTAGTCATTTGAGCCTAGATACCAACAGTAAAACGCTTACAATTAACTTTAACTATTAACACTTCTAACCCCATCCTTACTGCCCATTAATAGTTATCCTACTACATGCTTATGTTTTTGTCATAAAAAAATGCTGAAATTAGAAGAATAAACGCTAAAACGAGGATAATATTTGTTTTTTACTCCACTCAAAACAAAATAATGGGACTGCCTTAAGGTCCAGCCCCGTGCTTTCTTCCTTTTCTTCGTCTTTTAAGCTAATTGATCTCAAAGCATGTATAAAAGGAGAAGAAAGCTAAAATACATGATGGAAAGAAAAGCACCAGGTTGAAATTTTAGAAATTCAGGTATATCAAGTTCACACACCTCAATATGTCATAGGGTCCATTTATTTTTAACATGGTTTAAAGCGCATTGATAATTTTTGCACGATTTAAATGAAACTCATATTCAAAAAGAGAATGAAGACATCAAGCAGGCTCAAGCTTCAGGGGTACTCTTGGACTGCCTGTTTACAATTTAGCAGTGTCTTACAAATTAGTGTCTCCAAAATCTGTTTATTACTTAAATAACAAAAATGACTAAATTGATTCTACTTATCATCACATGATTTTAGTATCATACAATCTGTTCCATTAAGCTACAAAAACCCTTAAAACATGAAAAAAAGGCGTCCGTTCGGCCCCCTTATAGTTAGATTGTAAAAGATCTATGAGGTTATAGAAACTTTTTAAAAAAATCATCGTATTATTAATGAACTAAATATAGTACGAGGTGGTAGAAAATGCGTAAAGACGAACCAAATTACTCTGCATGCGGCAAGACAATCGAAGGGGATGATCTTGTTTATGTAAAAATGCGTTACCCAAAGCGGAAAGGGATGACTGAAATAAAAGCCTATTTAAAAAATGAAGGAAACTTTATTTGTGAAGATTGTTTCCATAATAAAAAATAGCAAGAGTTGAGCTAATCTCAACCCTTGCTATTTACGACGCGCTCGGAGGGATTCGAACCCCCGGCAGACGTGGTACCGGAAACCACCGCTCTATCCAACTGAGCTACGAGCGCATAATGTTGTCAGTAAGGAAAATTATACGGGAAACTGCTGAGAATTTCAACTGTCTTTTTATAGTAAAATAACAAAAAAATTCGTTAAATGGCTAAACCCGGATTTTCATTATATATTTCGTTTGAAATGCTTTAAATGTGGGAAACATGATTACATGTTATGATTATGCTGTACATATTATAGGATAAACATGGTTAAAAAAGGTTTTTATAGTCTTTTTGTTTGACCTTTATTGACCATAGTTGTATGATGGAATTACATAAAGCAATACAATTGGTGTTACAGAATTATGTTCTAAAGGATTACATAAGACTGATTTTCCTTTAGTACAATCTTTCTTACTTTTAAAGGAGGAATGGAAGAATGAATTTAATCCCTACAGTTATTGAACAAACAAATCGTGGTGAACGTGCGTATGACATTTATTCTCGTCTATTAAAAGACCGTATTATTATGCTTGGCAGCGGTATTGATGATAATGTCGCAAATTCAATTGTATCACAGCTATTATTCTTAGAAGCAGAAGATCCAGAAAAGGATATTTCCATCTATATTAACTCACCAGGCGGATCTATCACTGCTGGTATGGCGATCTATGACACAATTCAATATATTAGACCAAGCGTTTCAACGATTTGTATTGGGATGGCAGCTTCTATGGGTGCATTCTTGCTTGCTGCTGGTGAAAAAGGCAAACGCTTTGCCCTTCCTAACAGTGAAGTTATGATTCACCAACCACTTGGAGGAGCCCAAGGTCAAGCAACTGAAATCGAAATCGCTGCAAAACGAATCCTATTCTTGCGTGATAAATTAAACAGAATCCTATCTGACCGTACTGGCCAGCCGCTTGAAGTAATCGAACGCGATACAGAGCGCGATAACTTCATGACTGCAGAGCGTGCCCTTGAATACGGTTTAATTGATAAAGTGTTAGAGCGTAATATTCTTGGAGAAAAGTAATTTTTAGGGAAGCCCTTCATCTTATTGATGAAGGGCTTTTTATTTGATATGGGCCTTGATGAGGGGTGTGAAGGACTTTTTCTTTGCTTCTTCTACCTGTTTTAGCATTCATTGGCATTATGAAGGACTTTTTCTCTGCTTCCACCACCTGTTTTGGCCTTCATAGGCAATATGAAGGACTTTTTCTTTGCTTCCTCTACCTGTTTTGGTTTTCATAGGCATTATGAAGGACTTTATCTTTGCTTCCTCCACCTGTTTTGGTCTTCATAGGCATTATGAAGAACTTTTTCTTTGCTTCCTCTACCTGTTTTGTCCCTCATAGGCATTATGAAGGTCTTTTCCTCCCCTTCCTCCACTTGTTTGGGGCTTCATAGGCATTATGAAGAACTTTCCCTTTCCTTCCACCACATATTTTATCTTTTAAAAATGTGTATATAACTCTTTTCTTGTTAACTTACCAGTTTGAGCTTTATTAGGAAACTTTTGTTTGTAAAATAAATATAAAAATAGCACACCGCCAATTTCCTAAACGGTGTGCTTTCCTCTTTATCCTTCTTGCTGGACATATTTTGCTAAGGTTTCAACGGCGTCTTGCTCGTCATTGCCTTCAGCAATTAGGGTAATGTTAGAGCCTGAGCTGATTGCTAAGCTCATGAGCCCCATGATACTTTTGGCATTTACCTTTTTGCCGTCTTTTTCTAAAAAGATATCTGATGCAAAACGGTTTGCCTCTTGAACAAATAAAGCAGCTGGACGAGCTTGCAAGCCAGTTTTCAGGTGAACTTCAACTTGTTTTTCAACCATAAATATCTCCTCTTCTCTTTTTGTATTTTTATTTTAATGATAGCGGTTGTCCTGATCTAAGTTGGTCAGCAATTTGGTCTAATTTTCGTAAGCGATGGTTTATACCAGATTTGCTAATTGTTCCGCTTGATACCATTTCTCCAAGTTCTTTTAAGGTTACATCTTGATACTCGACGCGCAGCTTGGCGATTTCCCTAAGCTTATCGGGAAGTGCATCCAAGCCGATTTTATCGTCGATGAATCGAATATTTTCTACCTGTCTTAGTGCAGCACCAATTGTTTTGTTTAAATTGGCTGTTTCGCAATTGACAAGGCGATTAACTGAATTTCTCATATCGCGGACAATTCTTACATCTTCAAAGCGCAATAAGGCTTGGTGTGCGCCAATAATATTCAGAAACTCAGTAATTTTTTCAGCTTCTTTTAAATAAGTGATAAAGCCTTTTTTTCTTTCTAGCGTTTTACTATTTAAATCAAATGTATTCATTAACTCGCAAAGAGAATCATTGTGCTCTTTATATAGCGAGAAAATTTCGAGATGATAAGAGGAAGTTTCTGGATTGTTTACGGAACCGCCTGCAAGAAATGCGCCGCGGATATAAGAGCGCTTGCAACACTTTTTCTTCACAAGTGATGGCGATATACTCCTTATCAAGGAAAAATCTTCCTCTAGGATTTGTAAATCCTCTAAAATACTTCTAGCCTTTTCAACAAGGCGGACAATATAAACATTGTTCTTTTTCAATCTCATTTTTTTCCGAACGAGCAGTTCGACCGAAACTTCATATTGTTTTTTTAATAACGTATAGATACGCCTTGCGATTGCAGCATTTTCCGTTTGAATATCCACCATAATCGTTCGATTAGAAAAGAAAAGGGATCCATTCATTCTAATGAGTGCAGACAGCTCAGCTTTAATACAACAAGGCTTTAGTTCTAAGTTCGTTAGTTCTTTTTTCGTTTCAGATGCAAATGACAACCACTGCACCCCCATTCTAAGACATGCACTTATGTTAATTCCTGCTGAAGAATACCATATAGAAGTTTAGCCACTTTATTCGTATCATGCCTAATCACATTATTTTCATAACTTACAATTTTATCTGTTATGACTTGAAGTCCCAATGCCTTTAGTTTTTCAATGTCATAATTGACTGGCTTGGCAAGTTCCTCTTCATATAATGCTTTAATATGATCGGGAATTTCCTCTTTATTAACAAGAATTGTATCCATAAATGTGCACTTCATATGATCATATAACGCTTTGACATGATCACTGGCAGAATAGTTTAATGTTTCTCCTGCCTGTGTCATCACATTGCAAATGTATACCTTTTTAGCCTTCGCCTTGCAAACCTCTTCCCCTATTTTCGGAACAAGAAGGTTTGGTAAAATACTTGTGTACAGACTTCCCGGTCCAATGATGATTAAATCCGCTTCCTGAATCGCATCAAGTGTTTCAGGCAATGGTTCAATATCATCAGGACTTAAAAAGACCCGTTTAATTTTCTTACCTGAGAACGGAATTTTGGACTCACCGGAAACGAACGTGCCATCTTCCATTTCCGCATGTAAAATCACGCTCGTATTAGCAGCAGGCAATACTCTGCCGCGTACATTTAAGACCGTACTCATTTCTTTTATTGCATGGACAAAATCACCTGTAATGTTTGTCATCGCTGCCAGGATGAGGTTGCCTAGTGAATGTCCTATTAAGTTATTTCCTTTATTAAAACGATGCTGAAAAAGTTCCTCAACAAGAGGTTCAACATCGGATAAAGCGGCCAATACATTGCGAATATCACCAGGAGGTGGGATGTTCAATTCATCGCGGAGCCTGCCGGAGCTCCCGCCATCATCAGCGACTGTAACAATAGCTGTTATATCAAGCGGAAACTGCTTTAATCCCCTCAAAAGAACGGATAAACCAGTTCCGCCGCCTATGATGACAACCTTTTGCATTTGTTCCTGTCCCATTAATTAACGATGCTTCCTCTTCTCAATATCCCGGTGAGACACTTGAGTATGATAGTCATCCTTATAATAGTTTGCAATGTATTCGGCAAGTGTAACTGAGCGATGCTGTCCTCCTGTACAACCGATCGCAACAACAAGCTGGCTTTTCCCTTCCCGCTTATAATAAGGAAGCATAAATGTCAGCAAATCAATGAGTTT
This sequence comes from Bacillus sp. SA1-12, assembly GCF_000981385.1. Lineage (GTDB taxonomy): Bacteria > Bacillota > Bacilli > Bacillales > Bacillaceae > Metabacillus. The sequence goes on along the minus strand of NZ_LATZ01000007.1, from coordinate 124,824 downwards.
TTCTAAAAACTTTTGTGTTTCATTCCATTTCAGCACATAGGAGGACACTTCCTCCTGTAAACCAGTTTTTGGCCTCATATGCTCAATATAATGCGGATTAGGCAAGAATCGAACATCAAATACAAGGTCTGCATCAATTGGGATACCATATTTAAAACCAAATGAAGTAACATTCACGGTGAATGTATGTTCAACACTTGATGAAAATTGCTTAAGAATTTTTTCTCTTAGATCTCTTGGCTTCAGGTCCGACGTATCATAAATAAGCTGTGCCCTGCCTTTTAACTCCTCAAGAAGATCGCGTTCTAATCCAATTCCCTCTAAAGGAAGACCTTTTGATGCTAATGGGTGTGACCGTCGCGTTTCTTTATATCGTGTAACAAGTGTTGCATCTTTTGCATCAAGAAAAAGGATCTGCGGAGTGAGCCAGGTGCTTTCCGCTAAATCATCAAGAGCTTGGAAAAGATGATCAAAGAACTCTCTTCCGCGGAGGTCCATGACTAAAGCAACCTTATTCATTTTTGCTCCTGATTCCTTCATCAATTCTAAAAATTTAGGCAGCAGTGTGGGAGGCAAGTTATCAACACAAAAATATCCCAGGTCCTCAAAGCTTTGAATGGCAACGGTTTTACCCGCACCTGACATACCCGTAATGATGACCATTTGTACATCATTTGGAGTAGTTGTTTGCTGCTCATTTTTTTCATTTGTCATCGTTTATTCCTCCTCTCTACTGATACCCTAGCTCTTTTATTAGTATAAAGTGAAATCTTCGCAAGCTCGGTCATTATTGCGGATCCAAACGATAGGAAATCAAATGATAATCAGGTGTATATGTAAAGGTTCCATATAGCATGCCCGTCCCTTTAATGACATAATCTAATATATGGTGGTCGCCAGGAGCCATCGGCAAATGCTGAATGTCTTCCTTTTCATGCCACTTAATCGTTCCTTCCTCAGATTCCAAGACATTTGTTCCTTGATAATCTGTAGCCAGGAACGTAAACATCATCCATTCAGAAACGATCTCTTTTCCATCCTGAATGATGAAGGTGAATACTCCCTTCAACTGAGGATTTTTAATGTATATGCCTGTTTCTTCACGGTATTCACGGGTGACTGTATCCTTGATTGACTCACCTAACTCCATTTTCCCTCCAGGAGCTACCCACCAGCCTCTTTTTGGTTTTTGCAGGAGAAGTACTTTGTTTTCTTCTACTAAGACGCAATTTGTCACTCGCTGCAACTTCTTCACCTCAATTTTCACATGAAATCAAAAACGTAATGGAGTTTTTATCTTCTGTCAGAAAACCGCTAAAACACACGGACTGGGTGATTCATATTCCCTTCTAACGGCTGACATTCATTTCATTTTAGAAACATTTGTTACGTTCTTCACTTTCTTTCATTTATTATACTATTTTAATTGTGTCTTAACAACGAAACACATCATAGTTGTTTTTCTATATGTATATACGTTTGAAGTATAAAACAGTTTCATTAATTTTAAAAAAATTGTTTTAAAAAAGAGACCTATGTAGATAACCTGTACTAATACATGGACAAATAAAAATAAAACAGCTTTGGGGACAAAAAAAGGGAGCATGGGAAAGGGCGCCCATGCTCTAAAATAAGTCTATTTATAAAAGGGGGTCAATTACTAATTATATAATAACCTATAATTGTTTCACCCATGTTACAGGTAAGTTAAAACAGAATTACGAATTCGTTAAACAAGCTTCATAATCATTCTTACTTAACTGCTTTTAGCTTTTCAGCTAGTTCTTCAATATAATGCTGAGCGCTTTGAGCTGCTATACTTCCATCACCAGTAGCTGTGACAATTTGGCGCAGCATTTTTTCACGGATATCTCCAGCTGCGAAGATTCCTGGTACCTTTGTTTCCATGCGGTCATTTGTTTCAATATAGCCATTTTCATTTGTGATTCCAAGGCTTTTAAACGGCTTAGATAATGGCACCATTCCGATGTAAATGAAAACACCATCTGTTTTAAATTCTTTCTCTTCCCCATTAATTGTATTCACAAGGGTTACGCTGCCAACTTTTCCATCTTGGTCATGAATTTCTTTGACTGTATGGTTCCAGATGAATTCCACTTTTTCATTATCAAATGCACGTTGCTGAAGGATTTTTTGTGCTCTTAATTCATCACGGCGATGTACAATCGTTACTTTAGAAGCAAAGCGTGTTAAATAAACTCCCTCTTCAACCGCTGAGTCTCCGCCGCCGACTACTAAAAGCTCTCTTCCTTTAAAGAATGCACCATCACATACCGCACAATATGATACACCGCGGCCGCCCAGTTCTTTTTCACCTGGCACGCCAATCTTTTTATATTCTGCACCCGTTGTGATAATAACAGCACGTGCTTTGTATTCTTTTTTACCTGCTTTTACAATTTTGTACTCTTCACCATCAACGATCTCTTGAATGTCGCCATAAGCATATTCCGCACCAAATTTCTTCGCATGATCAAACATTTTAGTTGATAGCTCAGGTCCTAAAATATGATCAAATCCTGGATAGTTCTCAACCTCTTCTGTATTGGCCATTTGTCCCCCTGGCACCCCGCGCTCAATCATAAGCGTAGAAAGGTTGGCACGTGATGTATAAACAGCTGCCGTCATACCAGCTGGACCTGCACCTGCGATGATTACGTCATAAATTTTTTCTTCAGACACGAATGCTCACTCCTCATACGTTGTTTTGTTAAAGTTACCTGTTATATTAAGAAGACATCAATCAAACTCATCTTCAAATCGGCACCATCATTCGTACTTCGTCTTCTTTTAGTTTACCCTACAAACATCCTATAAAATTAAAACGAATCTTGCCATTTTTTTGCTCAAACTAAAAGCGGAAGGCGCCCGCTTATCGGCGACAAGCATAAGGCGAATAGGAATAGAAGGTGTTCTTTACCTTCAATTCCTATTTGACTTATGACTCGAGCCGATGGTGCCTGGAGCTAGAAACCGACACTAAGTTCAAATTTTATCTTTCTTAACATTTAAGAAAAGCGGAAGCGCCTCGAACAGCTCCGACAAGCATAAGACGATTTAGAATAGAAGGCGTTTTTTTCCTTCAATTCTAAATTGGCTTATGACTCGAGGAGCTAGGCGCTGCAGCTGGATGTCGAAGCGCTTATACTCAGTACCGAGCATTTTTATCGTTTCTAAAAACACCAAAAGCCCAAGCTCCTTAATCCGCTAACTCTCTCACATATTTTATATATTTCCCAATCGTTGAAGTTGAAACTCGATACATATCTGCAACATTGGTTTGGCTAACAGATTGGTTCTGCTTGTGTCTCCAGTTATAATACAGTGCTGCGGCCCAGCCTGGACGATTTTTCAATGAATATCCTTTTTTAAACGCTCTGACAAGAGTACGAAAAACAAATAAGAAGAGCTCATCATCCTCTTCATGAACAAATAATTCATTTGCGATATGATAAATTGAGGCTATGTTATCATAGGAAGCATAATCCTTTGACAATGCCATCTCAATAAATTCCTTTTCCAATTGAGATTGAGGAACATTCGCTTTTTTATAGCCAAGAATTTGGTCTTCATTATTTGTTTGCACAGCAAGGAATACAGCATATAGTCTTTCTTCAAGTGTCAAACTTTTCATACGCTGTTCACTATGTTCCCCTTGATGGTTCCACGGCTCAGACCCGGCCTTGCTCTTATTTTCTTTAAGAACCCGTTCCCACATTTGCTCTGCAAACGTAATATGACCGGTAAAATAAGCGGCATAGGACAGCCAATAATAAAAGGTATCATCCCCTTCAAAGCCTTGCTTATAGAGGGATCGAAGCCATTTATATGCGAGAGGATAATACCCAACTAATGCGAAGGTTGCACCAAGCTTATAGCGGTGCTCATATAACAGCGGATGGACTGAGGACAGCACATTTGCAAGCTCATCCACTTTATCATCCTGGCGTTCATAATAATAAAAAACTAATAAATTGCAGTAGGCATGAAGATTACCAGGATTGCGCTGCAGGACTGTTTGTAAATATTCCTTCGCCTTATCAACCTCTCCAACATAAAAATAGGCCAGCGATAAATTATTATGGGCAGACCAAAATTCAGGGTATTCTGCGACAATTTCTTCAAGCAATAAAATTGCCTCTTCAAATTGGCTGCTTTCGAGGAGTGACTTTGCTGCATCCTGTTTTAAAATTAAATCATCAGGATCTTTTAAGAATGGATCTTCATCATCATCTTCCATTGTAAGAAGCTCAATGAGATCCTCATTTTCTATTGTAAATTCACCAAATGGTTCCTTATTTGCATATTCAGTTGCACACTTGTATGCTTCCTGAAATAATCCAAGATGTGCGTAATTGTTTGCCATAAAGTAGTGACACTCATTCATGTCTTTATCAACTTCATCAAGTATATAGGAAAGCAATTCATTTGATTGGCTGTACTTTCCCATATCTGTATAAATAGTTGCGAGCTGGGATAGCTTAACAGAGTCCTTTGGATCTAACTCAATTGCCTTTTCCAAATATTTGCTTGCTTTTTGAAGGTTTTGTTCTCGATATGCCTTTAGGCCTTTATGATAATAATATTGTCCATCTTGGAGAAACGGGACAACCTGTGCTTTTTGTTGTTGTTTGCTCAATTGTTTTCCCACTGAAATCCTCCATTTCATTCATTTCACCGTAGGTAAGTATACCACAAGATCAGCCGGGAACAATAGTAGGAATGCAGATTGAGGACGGGGAGATTTTGGTTTTGGAGAGAAGGAGTTAGAAATTAGAATAATACAAGAGGCTGATCCCGATTTTCTCTGAGAAATCAGCCTCTTACTATAGGGGTTAGAACCGTTACCCTTGTTGAAGGTTTTCTAAATGCTCATCAAGGCATTCATATTGTGACGAAACGCCTTCGACTACACCCATTTCCAATACTTTCTGAAGTGATGCCTCTGACTCAAACTGCGAACGCGTGATAACCTTTGTATTTCCTTCTTGCTCCACAAAATCTACGGTAATCAGCATCCCCGGCATTCCTTCGGCAATATTTCCTTCTTTATCTGCAAACCAATCTGTATAAACGATCTTCTCAGGTACAATTATTTCACGGTAAACAGCTTTGCCCCAGGATTCCTGGCCATAAAAATCACCTTGATTTGGATCGATGCATGTCATGCAATAATGCCAAACACCGTTGGGCTTAAACTCAAATGTTCGATTTTCTGTTTTCCACCCTTTAGGGCCCCACCAGTTCTCTAAATGTTCAGATTCCGAGAATGCTTTAAAAACAAGATCTCGCGGTGCATTGAAGATTCTCTCGATGATAAGATCCTGTCCTTCTACCTTCTTTGTCACACTGTTTGTTGCATTGTTCATGGACATTTTCATTCCTCCCAGTTTACTTTTCTTTAATTGAAGTAAAACAAAACAGCCTCCTCCATAAGGTTTGGAACTGGACCGCAACTACTCCAAAGGACGACCATTTATACGTCATCATTCATTTCATTTCTTTGGAGCTGCAGAAGATAGTCATCTAATCGATCGAATCGATCATCCCATAATTGTCGGAATGAATTCAGCCATATATCAAGCTCTCTGAGTGGTTGTGTCTTAAGCTGGTAGATTCGCCGATTAGCAACAGGATGTACCTCGACTAAGTCAGCTTCACTAAGAACGCGGAGATGCTTGGAAACTTGAGGCTGGCGAAGCCGAAGTTTATCGGCGATTTCCCCAACTGTAAGTGGGCCATCACGCAAGAGTTCCATAATGTGTAAGCGGTTCGTTTCGGCAAGAGCACTCAATATTTTTTCCATGTGTTTAATATACCTCAAGCGGAATATTCCAGTCAAGGAATATTTAAAATAAAAATGATTATTTTCTACCTACATTAATAAGCTCATAATTCACCGCATTAAAGAAGTAAAATAATGATGATTTATTGGTTCATATTGAAGCCTTTAATTCTCATCTTTAACACTTTGAAAGCAAAACAAAATTCCATTTCTTAATCAAGATCTTGATCACTTGTAGGCTAACAATTTATACACACTTAACAGGAAAAGTTTTTATTACTATTCTTACATTCTTCTTAGTTCCTTATTTTTCACCAAAATAAAAAGGAATTTACCAAGGTATCCACATCCCCATAAATTCCATCTTTTTTTACCATTATAGTGAAAGCCTCAGAATCGAGGGAATCACGCATAAAAGCTATCTCTGTTATTCTTTCCAATATCTATCATATAAATTTTGCATGTGGGAAGTCATTCTTTCCACAGCTTCTTTCTCATTATGTTCTTCTATAGCCTTAATAATCAATTTATGTTCTTTAAAATTGACTTCTCTATAATCTGGTCGAGTCACTGTACGATCACGAATAAATTGCCACATTTCCTGTTGTTTCATCGCGTTACTTATAGCTTCCATCATTTTAATAAATAAATCATTATGTGTAGCCTTAGCGATACCTCTGTGAAGTTCTTCATCTGTTTCAGGAACATAGATGCCAGCATTTGTTTCCTCTTCCATTTTTTTAATTGTCGAGCGAAGTTCCTGAATATCTTCTTCAGTAGCTCTTACAGCAGCATATTTAATGATTAAAGGCTCTATATTCATTCTAGCTTCAACAATATCCTCAGGTGAGATTGAATCCATTATTATAGCTGATTGAGAATGGCTAGTCGTGACTTGAGTATTTTTAACATATACCCCTTCCCCTTGACGCGAATAAATAACCCCATTCAGTTCAAGAGCACTTAAAGCTTGTCTAACGGGAGCCCGGCTGACCCCGAACTGTTCGCAAAGCTCTCTTTCTGCAGGTAATTTATCGCCAACCTTAAAGGAACCTGACTGGATTTCTGAAAGAATTTGATTATAAATTTGTATGTATAATTTATTACTGGAAACTCGATTAAAGCTGATAATAATCACTTCTCTCAACAATTATTCTTTATAAAACCAAACTATGTAAAACACATTTTATTATAAACTTTTCCAATTAAAAAGGCAATAAACCGGCTAGAAAAGCTGCTAGAATTCAAAAGCTTGCTACAAACATATTTGTTTTTCATGTAAAAATTTTTTGATCTTCCAATCTCTGATCTGAAGCTAGGGTGAGAGATATAACAAATTAATGGTCTAATCAAATTATCTAAAAAATAATAGAAAGGCAAACCTAATACGGTTTGCCTTTAAAACAAGAAGAGTTCATATTAAGCCAAATGTGAACCGCCATTTATGTCAATTTCTTCCCATCTGATGCCAAAAATGCTATATTTGACAGCCATATTGAGCTTAGGCACTAAAAGTTTTTTACTTTGAAGCATTTTCCCCGCCATTCTCTCCCTTATTTTCACAGCACTCACACTTCGAATATAGAACCGTTACCTTATCGTCTTCAAAATAGTCAAATGTTGAGTTACAATCCTTGCAAATTAATGTACCCATCTGTCTACCTCCTTATTGTACACTTACGTACTTGTCTACCAAGTTAAGTGAGAAAATATTGTCTAATTTAGTACTAATAAGAACTCTATCCATTAAATTCAATGAATTAAAACAAAGAAGTTCCAACGTTTTTTTAAACGAAAGGGCTGGAACTCTTTTCGCTTTTCTTAACTAGTCTTCTTAAATACATCCTTCTGTATTACAGCCTTTCCCGTCTGTTTTACAAAGAAAACGATAATGCTAGAACTTATAATCATACTGATACCTAAGAAAATCATACTGATCGTAAACGAGCCTGTCATATCCTTAATATACCCCACTATATATGGTCCAAAAAACCCACCTAGATTTCCGATACTGTTGATCAGCGCAATCGCTCCTCCTGCTGCAGCTCCCGTTAAGAAGGATGGCGGAATAGCCCAAAATGGAGAATATGCTCCAAATGCACCGCATAATGAAATAGTTAAAAAGATAAATGATAAGACAATGCTTGTATTTGATACATAGCTGCTAATAATCATCGCAATGGCACTTGTTGCTAAACAGATTGCAACATGCCAGCGTCTTTCATTCTTTTTATCGGAGTGATTACCAACAAAAATCATGGTTACCATTGCACAAACATACATAAGCCCTAAAATCCATCCCATTCCTTGAGTGCTAAGAGATGTCGTCTCTGATAAACCTTGTGAAATCGTTGGTAAAAACATATTTATTCCATAGTAACCCATCATCCAACAAAAATAGCCTAAAGATAAAACTAAGACGTCACGGTCCTTTAAAGCCTGAAAGAATGTGTAATGTTTTACTTGTTGTTTTTCAAGTCTTTCTTTTGTTGTAACGTTAATTAACCATTCTTTTTCTTCCTTGGTCAACCATTTTAAATCTTCAAGTTTATCATCAAGATAAAAATAACAGATTACCCCTAATATTACAGCTGGAATCGCTTGCAAAATAAATAACCATTGCCAACCAGCCATTCCTAACCAGTCAATTTCCAGCAAGAAAGTGGAAAGCGGGGCACCTATAGCATTAGCTCCGGGTATCGCTAACATAAAACCTGCAATCGCCTTTGCATGATGTTTCGTTTGATAGAAACCGCTTAAATAATAAATCATACACGGATAAAAGCTTGCCTCAGCAACACCTAATAGAAAGCGTGCAACATAAAATTGAATTGGATTTTGTACAAATGCCATCAAGATCGCAATGATTGCCCATGTAACCATGATTCGGCTGATCCATTTCCTTGCCCCAATTTTTGTCATCATCGCACTTCCCGGCACTTCTAACAAAAAGTAACCGAGAAAGAAAATCCCTGCTCCAAACCCATAAACAGCATTAGAAAAGCCTAAATCCTCATTCATACTTAGGGCAGCAAAACCAATATTTACTCTATCTAATATCGATATTGTAAAACATAGAAAAAGAAATGGAATCAATCTTAATGTAACTTTTTTAGTCGTGGACTGCTCTAATGCAATATAATCCAACGTAATTCCTCCTTATTGCCATTTAATAAACGTTCTAGAAACCCTTTACATTTCACTTGAAATTGGTTTCTGAATTTTCGAAAACCTTTTACCTATTACCTGACTCTTCATTATTTCTTTTTTAAAGCCATTAACCTGTTTGCGCTTTCATTTTCTTTAACAAATTTTCTGGATAAACTAATCTCTCCATTTTAAAAAATCTAGTTATTGAAATGTTTACTGTCCTTCTCATCATCTTTTAATCTTAACTACTTGTCTACTAAGTTAACTTATAAATTAATATACAATCTAAATAATAGTTTGTCAATATCATTCTAGCATTGAATTTTTTTCAAAAAAAAACAACATGGTAAAAACATGCTGTGGATTTTTCATTAGTAAATCGCTTATCCATAAAGTCTCAAGTTCTAGATTCTCATTATTCTATTTCAATCACATACGATGTGATTTCTTTTATTTTCGAATTTTTTCCTGCACTTGTGAACATGTACACCTCACAGAATTCCAATCTTCTATTATCTTCTAAAAGAATCGTACCGTTAACAGCTCCGTTCCGCCCATGGGTGATGATGTTGCTAATTTGCACTTCCCTTACAGCTCTATCTTTCATATGCTGCAGGTAATCGGCAAATTGGTCCTTCCCTTGGATTTTTTCACGACCAATTTTATTCCATTGAACATCATCTGAAAGATTTTCAAAGATAAAGCTTACATCTTTTTTTGCTAAAGCGATGATGAAATCCTTAAGAACGATTTTTTTAGGGGCATTTCCGCAATCTTCCGGACAGACAATCTTAATATCTTTGTGTTCAGACTTCGTGTTTTTCAAGGGGCTATACTCCTTTAACGAAATTCTTTATTAAATATATGATTGTACCCGATCACTTTATAAATCATCATAAAATACAATCAAGTTATTGTCAGGATCCGTTAACCCTAATTCGCTTAGAGCCCCACCATTGGTCTCTAAGCTTTGCATTCGGGTGTAAAATTCCTAGGTTAAATACGTTGATACAGTGCATCACGCCTTCCACCTCAATTTGGCAGCTGGCTGTTCCAGCTATAAACGATTCGGTACCTGAACAGACCGGCTCCTCTTTGTTACTCGCGTTCTCCAGCTTTTATCATTGGCTCCCCAAAGATGAAGTAGCCGGTACTCTTAAAAAAACAGAACAGCAAAACCTTCCTCCTAGTACCCGAGAGTAAGACCAAGCTTTACACGAAATACTTTCCTGTAAATTTCTCATTGGCAATGCCGAAATTACACGTAGCATCTTCATGTATAAATTCCCCTATTCCACTTTACTTTTTTGGTTGTTCCCTTCTACTCCCTTAAATTCATATAATCTCTTACAACCAGCATCATCATGATCCCAAGCATAAAGGTAAAAACAATTAATTGTAAATAATCATATACAATGATTGAGTTTTTAATAAGAATAGCTCCAATAAGTAAACAAATCAACATACTCCAGAATGAGATATAGCCAGCAAAATAGGCATTTGAACGAGTTCGTTGATCATGCTGGCGATTTATGGAGTTCCACAAGTTTTCTTTATGTATGTTAACCCCTAGAGAAATTAACCGGACAACAGCTAAGATCGCAATGATTAATGTTAAATTTGATCTAGAATTTATAAAGTAGACACCAAACAATATCAAGGGAATCATCGACTGAAAAATAAAATATGTTTTATACTTCATATTCATCATAATACATCTCCTTCAATCCAAAATAATGTTTCAACCGGACAACCTAGTACAGCTGCCAATTTAATGGCTGTTCCAATGGACGGTTCATATCGTTGCTTTTCTATTGCAATAATGGTTTGTCTCGTTACTTCAATAAGTTCAGCTAAATGATCCTGTGTAAATCCTCGTAACTGTCTGTAATCTTTCACACTGTTTCGAACACCATGCTTCATCTCTTCCCACCTTCAAATGTAATGTACACCTTACATTTCCATTATATGAGATTTCAAATGTAATGTAAACATTACATTTTTACTTTCATTTACATATTTTCATAAACCACCTTTGTAAAAATAAAAGAACGCCATTCCTGACGTTCTTTTTTACTGCCTCATACAGTTTATTCCGTTTCTTCTTCTGCCGTTTCCATTCTCAATTCGGCTTCCGTTTTCACCGTTTGATCAATGTCCTCATCAAAAACCTGTCCCCAATCTTCCTCTGGATCAAATTTTCCTTCCTCCAGTTCATAACCATTTAGCGAAACATGCAGATTGTATAGGGTTCTATAAATATGATATACATTTTTTTGGCTTTCTGTTAGACTAGCAGCTTGATTGATTCTTATTAACACATTTAACAAATCCTGAGAGGTGGAATCGGTTGATGAAATCTCTTCTGGTAAAAATTTATCAATCTCAGCAGCACGTTGTTGAAGCTCATCTGCAACTTTCGCTGTCACCCAGCCGTCAGAGTAATTTCCGTCAGGACCGTTTCTTCTCGCATTTCGAAAATAATTGCCATTTACATGCGAATCAAAATATTCAAATTGATTTTCTACCAATTCTTTTAAATCCGTTTCTCGTTCCTCTTTGTCATTTTCGCTGTCGATTTCTTCAACTTCAGGTTCAGCAATTGTTTCAACTTCTGCTGGAGCACTTTCCTCCAATGTATTGGGGCCTTCTGTTTCTTGAGAAGGCGTATTTATATTAATAAGAAATAAAATTCCAATAATGATGGCACCACAAAAAACTCCAAGAATACCTTTTTTCACGTTTGAACTTCCCCTCTGAATTCCTTTGGCTACATTACTATTTTAAAATAAAAACAAGTAAAATTTAAAGGAAAAGCTATGAATTTTTCTTTTCCTCTTGTAATTGATCTAATTTTTCCTCTATGCAGATTAAACGTTTTTTTCGTTTATTTAATATAATAACCATAACTTTAAGAACGAAAGGAATCCCAATCATTATAAAAAATTGCTAATTGAAAGAGAACATCCCCTACATTAACTCCCGCCCAGTGCTATTTTCAAAAGAGTCAACATTTCATTCCTCCTTTATTATTCCTTCTATTTTACCATATTGCACCATCCTCCTTCCTATCTATTTTTTTCAATTTCTATAAAGTGAATGAATCTATTAAAAAAGGATCTTCTTTAGAAGACCCATTAAAGCTGTTCTTTTCTGTTAAAAGCCTCTTAATCTATCCCTTATATTTCGCAAAAACACAAGTATCTCTTAATTCCTTCGTTGCGGGTGATATTCCGTCGTTTTTTAATATTCCTTCTAATGAAAAACCTAATTTTTCTGGTATCGCTCTGCTTTTTACGTTATTTGAATCACAGCGTATTTCTAGCCTTCTTGCCTGTAATTGATGAAATGCCAGATCAGTAATTCCCTGAACCGCCTCGGTCATATAGCCCTTTCCGCTATATCGAGTATCAATCCAGTATCCGATTTCAAATTTAGGAATGGACCAATTGATTCGATGTAATCCAGATGAAGCCACAAATGCTCCTGATTCTTTTAAGAAGACAAGCAGTCGCAAATCGTCTCTTTTTAAAAAATTAATATATGCTTCTCTAATATTAAGTTCTACATCCTTTTCCGTCTGTTCGTAATGGGCAAATGGCATCCAAGGCTTTAATTCATTCAAAGACGCTTGAATCGCGCGATATACCGCAGGACCGTCCCCAGGCCTTGGCATCCGAATGAGTAATCGTTCTGTTTCAATTTTTTCCGGGACATCAATAAACAATGGATTCAATCTGAGGTCACCCCTTCATTTCATTTACTGTCTAATTGGTGCTCCTTCAATACAGGCTTTCCAGTTTTAAGTAAGACCCTGCCTCTACCGATAGGACGATAATCAGTAATCCTGTCCAAAAGAAACCATGCTATTCTTAACATATCTGAAATTGGACCAAAAATAGCATCCCAAGCGATATCATTGAAATCGTGATCCCCCTGCTAAACAAACTGCAGTGGTGTATTGAAAGCTGAGCTATATTTAAAAAAACAGTTATCTTTCCTTTACTTGAGGTTACTTTGTTCTAGTATACATTTATTAAGGAACAAATTGGCAATTAACTTTCATTCAATTTTGTATGTTATCTAAATAACTCCTACTAAAATAATTTCGTTAAAGTAAAATTAATAAATTGATTCATAGTCCAATAGATTTTTTATGATTCTCCCCGACAAAACTTCTTTTGCTCATAAGAACATTCAATCTTTCCGAGACAAACAGCATCATTGCGACAGAAATAACAATAAAGAACGGGAAGATTCCTATTGTTACGTGCGATGCCATGTATCCAAGCAGAGGAGGCAGGAATGTACTGCCTGTATAGGCAACAGCCATTTGGTACCCCATAATGGTTTGAGAATGCTCTTTTCCAAAACGCGCTGGTGTTTCATGCAACATGCACGGGAAGATTGGGGCTAAGCCTAATCCAATCATAATAAAGCCTACAAGCGAAAAGCTTGATGGCAATGGTAAAACCAAAAGTGCTGATCCGCTTAAAGCCAATATTTGCCCTAAACGAATGAGCGTTCGATTGCTAACCTTTAACGTAATAAAGCCTGTTATTAACCGCCCGATCGTGATTCCTCCATAATAAAGGGAAACCCATTGTGCTGCTGCTTCTGCGTGTAATCCCTTTACATTCACAAGAAAGCTGCTTCCCCATAGGCCCATTGTGGATTCAACTCCACAATAAAACAAGAAGGAAATAAGAGCCAGCTTAACTCCATTTATTTGCAAAGGTTTAACGGTTTTAACATAATCACTGTTTGGATCCACTTTCTCTTCATTTAATGTAGCACCGCTTTTGCTTGCGACTTTTTTCCATAAAGGCAAAGTGAAAAGAAGAATGACAACTAATGCAAACTGAATACACGCAATAGTAAGATAGCCATTTCTCCAAGCATTTTGCCCTGAGATAAACTGGGCCATTATTATTGGACCAAGAGTTGCTCCTACTCCCCAGAAACAATGAAGCCAACTCATATGATGTGCTTTATAATGAGTGGCAACATAATTGTTTAACCCAGCATCAACCGAGCCTGCCCCCAGTCCAAGTGGTATCGCACATACAATTAGCCAAAAAAGGGATGGTGCAAGCGTAAATCCCAAAAGGGCGACCGCAGTCATGAGACAGCTGACAAATGTGACATTGCCTGTGCCGAACCGTTTAAGTACTGCACCGCTTAATAAACTTGAAATAATCGTACCGCCCGCTATTGTCATAAACAGCAAACCAGCCGTCTCAAGTGGTACACCTAATTCCGGCTGCATCACAGGCCAAGCGACTCCCAGCAATGAATCAGGCAAACCTAAGCTGATGAACGCCAAATAAATGATGACTAAAAAGAATGTAGCCATATATGTAAACCCCTTTCTTTTTTCGAGTTCTGATGTACTTCTCTTCTTGTTTATCTGCTTGTTCCCGCGATCAGAAGATCCAGCCCAAGACTTTGTAAACCAAATAGATAGTCTTGTTTCCAATCACTCATTGCTAGTCCGGGAAGATGTTCAACTGGAATGTAAGTTGAGCTTCCGGCTGCAATTTGATCGATGATTACCTGATTCACCTCATCCTTACAAAAAATGATGGTATGAGGGTTAATGATCGCAACAAATGAAGCGACTAATCTGCTAATTGCATCAATCTCCTTTTGCTCAAGGAAGGTTACTTGCTTAGATCCACTTTCTCTTTGCATGGCTTGCAGGAAATTTTGATTGTCATATTGAGGAACGAATGAAACCTCTCCTGAGAAAAATGTGCTTCCTCGCACCACGTCACCATTTATCATAATCCCAGCACCTGGTCCATTTTGACCAAAATATAAATAGATAAGGGATTGATTATTTTCAATTTCCATCCGATTGTGATAGCCAAGAACGGCCGCATTCATATCGTTCTCCACTACCACTGGGATCGAAAAATGATCTTCATAGTACTTTTTTAAATCAACATTTTGAAATTGCTCGTAACCGGGAATGAAAAAAATCCGACCATCATGATCAACCGAACCTGGAACACCAATGGCAATTGAACCGATCTTTGGATATGTTTTTAGCAAGTCCTCAATATGACTTGTTAATTTTTGAATATCATCAAGTAATACACTTTTTGTTTGTCCCTGCTCTTTCACTTTGCCTAAACAATTAAAAATTGTGTAATTTGTTTCCTTTCTCTCTAGGAATATCGCCAAACCTAACATATACTCCGGATTGTAAGCGTATCGTTTTGCTCTTCTGCCGCCGCTGGAATCATCGAGACCAACTAAAGTAAGTTCTCCATCCTTTTCCATCTGAGACAGAAACTTGCTTATTGTCGGGAAACTAATCCCTAATTTTTCACTAAGTTCAACCTTTGTTGCACTTCCAAGCTCTAAAAGAGTGGTACGAATACCACGAAGAATAACCTTCTTCATCGATTTTGGAGTAGCAAATAACTCACTCATGACGTTCACCACCTTAAATAAGAACTTATTAAACTTCTTTAATAAGTTACGATGATACTATATCATATCCTTTTTTTGAAAACAATGGAAATTTCAAATTGAATTAATTTGCATAACCATATTTAAAGAAATCGATAGTGTTTATCATCTGATAAACAATGATCTTTAGGAAACAATATGATTAAACATTAAACCATTACTTAAATAGAGGGATCTACTATGAACAAAACCATAATTGAAGCCATTAAAGACTACGCAATACCATTACATGAGCCCAATGATTTTAATCCGTTACTGGAAGAAATACAAGAACAAACATATGTCTTATTAGGGGAAGCATCACATGGCACTTCAGAATTTTATAAAATTCGTGCTGAGCTTTCCAAAAAACTTATTGTAGAAAACGAATTTAACTTTTTGGCTGTCGAAGGGGATTGGCCTGCCTGTGAACAAGTGAATCGCTACATAAAAGGGTATGATCAAACCTCAACCAATGCCAAGGATGTTTTACACTCCTTTAATCGTTGGCCAACATGGATGTGGGCAAATGAAGAAATGATTAAGCTTATTGAATGGCTAAAAGAATACAATAAAAATAAGCCCCAGGATAAAATGGTCGGCTTTTATGGCATTGATATCTATTCTTTATGGGAGTCTATGGATGAGATCATTATCTATTTAGAAAAAACGAACTCCCCTCTGATTAAACAAGCAAAGGAAGCCTTCGCCTGTTTTGAACCATATCATCGACAGTCTGAAAAGTACGCGGTATCTGCAGCTTTTTATGGTGAGGGATGTCATGACGAGGTAATTAAACTGCTAACCGATATTTGTTTAACAAAAAATACTAGCTCTAGTCATGATGAAAGGGATCTTAGTCTGGAAGTAAATGGGCTCATTACCGCAAATGCCGAAAATTATTATCGTACGATGGTTGTAAATGATAATGAGTCTTGGAATATCAGGGATCGTCACATGGTCGAGGTGATTCAGAAAATAGCTGATTTTTACGGCAAGGGAGCTAAAGGAATCATCTGGGAGCATAATACACATGTCGGTGATGCAAGAGCAACCGATATGAAGGAAGAAGGCATTGTGAACGTCGGCCAATTATTAAGAGAACAATACGGACATGACAAGTTATTCATTGTTGGTTTCGGTACTCATCGCGGAACGGTCATTGCAGCAGATGAATGGGGAGTAAACTTTGAAAGAATGATTGTTCCTCCCGCTAAAACTGGAAGCTGGGAAGATATGATGCACAAGGCAGGCCCGGACGATAAACTACTCATTTTTAATGATGAAAATCGCCGCTGCTTTCAACATCAAATCGGTCATCGTGCCATAGGCGTTGTTTATCACCCAGCCCACGAACATTTTGGAAATTACGTACCTTCAGTTATGTCGAAACGGTATGATGCTTTTATTTATCTGAATCAGACAAAAGCACTTCATCCGCTTAAGGTGGAACGCGTTTTGCTTTAAATGTTAAACTGCTTTCCGCTCCTTCTGTTCACAGCGAACTGTCTCGGGTAGACCCACCTACGCTTTGCGTTTGATCAACAGACTGGCTGGTGAAGGAACAGCATTTACAATTCCTCTTCCTTATTTAAGGAAATAACAATTAGCAGAAAATAGGAAAAGAGCGCCGAAAGATGTTCGGCGCTCTTTTTGACTATTTCACTTTATATTTTTTATCATCTCTACTCGGTTACCAAAAGGGTCTCTAAACTCAAATCGTTCATAATCAGGGATCGGGACAGATTCTATTATTTCTATTTGATGTTTCTCTAATACTCTTCTCCAATAGGACACATTTTCTACTTCGTAGGCTAAATGAGCTTTTGTTGAGAAGCGATCAAAGCCTTCCTCTGTTCCTACATGGACCTCCAGATTTCCGACTTGCAGCCAAAAACCTCCTCTTCCTTTAAGAGAGTCAGGTTTTTCAACTTCTTTTAATCCTAGTATTTGACAATAAAAATGCTTCCCTTCTGCCTCTGCACCCTTTGGAATCGTAATCTGTGCGTGATGCAATCCAATGATCATTTGCAGCTCCCCCCTTTTTAGTCAATTCCATTATAACCCATTTAGAATTCACAGGAGTGTCATAGCGGCTATTCGGTTTTTGTCCCTTGATGAAAAACCATTTGCCAGCTGCCATTTATCCATTTCCAGATTGAACTGCGCAATGTATGGTGTTTGGTTTCTTCATTAAAGATTCGATAGGTGGTTAACACGATCTCTTCAGATAATGGATGGATTTCAAAATCACTCAACCTCATCTTAACCAGGCCTATTCCCTCTGCATGAATCTCCTCATTTTTGTACAAAACTCTGCCAGAGCTCCCAATTTCAAAAAAGGTTTCGCCGAGCAATTTTTTTAGTTCATCCCTTGACGAACGTATTTCAGGCATCAACAACTTTTCTTCAAGTTCAAGCAGATGTTGTTTTAAGCTAGTTTCCATCTGATTTCCCCTATCATTTAGGTTGAATGGATAACATTAAAAAAGATAACTAATAAATAAACCTATTGAAAGCAGAAAGCCGAAAATGGTGTTTGTTTGGCCAGTTGCTTTCATCGCCATCACCATATTTAAAGGATTATCTCTGCGTACAAACCCCTTTATGGCTTGAATCGGTTTTGGAATACTCAGGAAAATAAGAAACAGCCATGGGCTTATACCGGTAGTAATTACTAATCCTGTGATCCATACATACGCCAGCACAAATAAAAATGCCAAGAAATAAATCGCTCTTTTCTGCCCCATTAAAATAGCTAAAGTCTTGCGTCCGCCTTTTATATCTTCTTCTATATCACGAATGTTGTTCGAGAGATTGATGGCACCTACAAGAATCGCAATCGGAATGGATATTAAAATACTTTGTGTATTAATCATACCTGTTTGAATAAAGAAAGAAATCAATACGAAAAATGAACCCATGCAAATCCCTGCAAATAGTTCTCCAAATGGTGTATAGGCAATCGGATATGGCCCACCTGTGTACAGGTATCCTATCGCCATACCTCCAAGTCCAATCAGAGCTAACCACCAGCTGCTATTGCTGCAAATATAGATGCCGAGCAATAATGCAATACCATATGAAGCTAACGCTAATTGCAACACGGTCTTTGGCTGCATTCCGTGACGGACGATAGCTCCCCCAATTCCGACTGAGTCTTCCGTATCAAGCCCGCGTTTAAAGTCATAATACTCATTAAATAAATTCGTAGCAATTTGAATAAAAAGACAAGAAAAAAGCATCGCCATAAAAAGCAAAATATCTATCTCCGCATAAAACATCGCTAAGACAGTCCCTATTAAGACTGGTACAAATGAAGCTGTTAATGTATGAGGACGGGTTAACTGCCATAATACTTTTCCTGTACTTGATTCTCCTGTATGTTTATGATTTTTTAATTTATCTTGACTCATCAATCTTTTCCTTTCTATTAGTAAAAATCTAGCTGACTTCATTATAACTGTATGTTCATTAAAAAAGAAGATATTGCCGCAAAGCTTGGGATAGCAAAACTTGGGGATTTGTAAAACATGGGGAATGAACATGATTGTTTATGTTATATTATCCTCCCCCTTTTCATAAGGAATAAGGAGCAAAACTGAAGGGGCTGGTTATTATGAGGACAAATTATCGAAGATGGTCAGAATATCCTTATCAAGGTGAGCAAACCCCGCCAAAGCCTTATCCGGCACCCGCTTATTATCCAATGTTTTTTATTAGAAGACATGGAAACAATGCATTCCTTGATCCTTTTCGGCAACAAATTACTTGGCAAATTAAACATCCTCTTGAAATAAATTGGGGAATGGAATTATCAATTGTTGAACAAACCTTATCATCGTTAACACCTCAGCAAATACGCCTCGCACAATACTGGGGAATGGAGGAAGCAACGGAAAACATGACACCGATGATTTTCAGCCTTGCGAAAAAATACCGGTTAAGCTCACCTTATATTGCCAGAATACTTGGATATTTTCACGCTGCTGTTAATGATGCCTTTGTGATGTCGTGGCATTTTAAATATCTCTGGGATATGGCAAGACCGAATCAATATGGGAGGAATCTATCACCTGTACTGACAACACCGCGTTTTCCGGCCTACCCTTCAGCACACGCCACTGTTGCAGGATGTGCTGAATCGGTCCTAAGTTATTTTTTTCCACAAGAAGCAGCAAATATTAAAAAGAAAATGGAAAGTTGTGCCCTCTCACGTTTGTACGCTGGTGTCCATTTTAAAGCAGACAATGATGAAGGGTTAAGATTAGGCAAGCAAATCGGGCAAATCGTTGTACGCGTATTGAAAGAACAAAACGTCAATGTGCACTAAAAATAACGAGGAAATGGGGCATCCATTTCCTTTTCTCTCTTTTTTCCATCCAATGAACGTTTACACTCTCCAAATTTAATTTACAAAAACTTTACTTGACATCTTCCTGACACATACCCCTTTTAGACTAGCTAATGTACTAGTCAATCATTGATTATATATCTCCAAACAAAGGAGGTTTATAAATGTGATGGAAAAGGAGGAAAGGAAAATGCCGATTCAGACCTCATTTAATCCGAAAGGTCGTCAAGAACTGAAACATGCGATTTCAGTTTCAGAATATCACGTGCTCCGCCGTAAACTGCTGCATTTTATGAAAAGAGATGCTAATGCAGGAGCAAATGGGAAATATTTGATTCGTTCAACATACTTCGATAATTTTGATAATAAAATTTTGAACGAGAAAAAAGAGGGATTCTTAAATCGGGATAAATACCGTGTTCGAATTTATGAGAAGGACGATCATGTCATTAATCTTGAGCGGAAAAGCAAGAGGAATAATTTGACATACAAATCAAAATGCCAAATAACAAGAGCAGAATTTGAAAAAATGCGGACCACTGACATTCTCTGGATGAAACAAGACGAAAGAGCCCTTATACGTGATTTATTTTTTGAGATGCAAAATCATCAAATCAAACCAAAGACAGTGGTTGATTATGAACGTGAAGCATTGATGTACCCATATGGAAACGTTCGAGTCACCTTTGATACAAAGGTTCAATCAAGCTTACAAAATACAGATATGTTCAATAAACACTTACCAATGGTAGATGTGTTAGAACCCAGCTTGGTCATCTTAGAAGTAAAATATGATGAATACTTGCCAGATGCTATTAAACTTTTACTTCAGCTGTCAGACACAAGACAAGAAGCCTATTCAAAATACCAATTAAGTCGCATGTATGGATAAAGTCAAACTTCAATAAGGGATGTTTTTTTCAGCCTGTATTGAATTGCAGCGAAACCCTGCACCTGACTTGGGCTTCCTGCCCTTTGTCGGAAACTTTACGGACACAAGTTTCTCCCACTTTCGCTTCTGGGGACTTACTGCCCGTTAAGAATGGGATAACAATATAATTAAGGAGAGTAAAAAATGGATACAACTAATTTTTCAGATATTTTCAAATCAAGTTTTATAGAGAAAACAACTTCATTTTCAATTATCGATTCCCTGCTTGGGATTGGCGTAGCGTTTTTAGTCGGATTATTTATTTACGCCATCTATAAAAAAACCTTTAACGGTGTGATTTACTCACATTCCTTCAATATTTCACTAATCATTATGACAATGGCAACTGCATTAGTCATCATGGGAATCAGCCAGAACGTGTTATTATCACTCGGTATGGTTGGGGCGTTATCAATTGTTCGTTTCCGTACACCTATTAAAGATCCAATGGATTTAGTTTACTTATTCTGGTCTGTCATTGCCGGTATTTTGAGCGGTGCAGGATTCATTTTATTAGCAGTTGTCGGTTCCGTTCTTATAGGACTAGTTATTCTTTTATTCGCAAACAAAATTAAAGTGGACAACCCTTACCTTTTGGTTGTGAAATTTGATCAACATGCTGTCGGGGAACAAATTGAACGTATCATGAAAGAAAAAACAAAAAAATTCTCGTTAAAATCAAAATCCATTATTCAAGATCATGAAGTTGAAGTCACATACGAAATTCGTGTAAAAGAAAACGATGCCGAGATTGCATCCGAACTTTCAGCCATTCAAGGCGTGCGTTCTGCCGTCATGCTTAGCTATGATGGCAACTTTACAGCATAAGAAGGGGACAATAGCCCCTTCTTTTTCCCATCAAACGCAAAGTTTTAACAAAGGAGGTTAGCAGAATGAAGAAAAGGATGACTAGGTTTTTATCTCTATTCGTTTGTCTTTCCATTCTCGCCAGCGGTTGCAGCAGCAATCCGAGCAGCAGTACAAATGCTGCAGAGCTTGCTAATAATCTTGTCACGTATAACAGCGATGATTCGTATACAAGCTGGCAAGATACAGAGGTAACTTATATTCAATTAGAGAACACGACAGCAACGGTTGAGGAGAATGATGGAGTCATTGTTGAGGATTCTCAAATAATGATTCGTACAACCGGAACCTATGTTGTAGAGGGTACACTAAAGGATGGTCAGATCGTGGTCGATGCAGAGGATGCCGGCACGGTACGACTCATTTTAAATGGCGCGGAGATTCACTCTTCAACAAGTGCACCTATTTATATAAAACAGGCGGATAAAACCGTGGTTTCACTCGAAAAAGATACTGAAAATACTCTTACTGATGGAAAAGAATATGTATATAAAGATGGTGAAACAGATGAGCCAGAAGCTGCCATCTTTAGTAAAGACGATTTAACGATTAATGGCTCTGGTATGTTAAAGGTATCGGGTCAATTTAAGGATGGCATTACAAGTCGTGACGATTTAAAAATTACAGGCGGTACGATTGATGTTACATCTGCTGATGATGGAATTGTTGGCCGGGACTTATTGGCTGTAAAGGACGCTGTGGTCTCGGTAACAGCAAACGGAGATGGTTTGAAAGCCTCGAATGATGAGGATGAATCAAAAGGAAACATTGTTTTGGAGAGCGGTTCAGTAGCGGTTCAAGCAAAAGGTGATGGCGTACAAGCTGAAAAGGCTGTTACTGTTATAGACGGAGAATATTCGATTATTGCCGGCGGAGGAAGCCCTGAAACGATTAAAAGTACTGAACAGCCTATGGACCGTCCTATGGGAAATACTGAGGATATGTCAATAATGATCGATCGTATGTTGGAAGGTGTAGAAGTTTCCGATGAAGTAAAAGAACAACTGCAAAATGCAAAAAGCTTTGAAGAGATTCAAACCATTTTACAGAACTATCCCGATATTCAGGAACAACTGCAAGCATCCCGTGAAATGCCGGCGGGTGGTGAGCCGCCGCAAATGGCGGCTGAAGAAACAACGGAAGAAGCAGAATCAGAGGATACAATTAGCACAAAAGGGATAAAAGCAGGCACTGAGATCGTGATTGCGGGAGGAACATTTACCATCGACTCTCTTGAAGATTCACTTCATAGTGATAAAAACCTAACCATTTCTGGCGGTAAAATCAAGGTTTCAACTGGAGATGACGGTATTCACGGCGGTGCAGATGTAGCTATTACCGGAGGAACCGTCAAAGTCGAAAAGAGCTTAGAAGGTATTGAAGGCATAAATATCACAGTTACTGATGGCAGCATTTATGTTCATTCAGAAGATGATGGCGTAAATGTAAATGGCGGCAGCAGTGATGCGGAAATGCCTCGAATGGGTATGAATAGTTCAACAGAAGAAGAAACAGACGCAGCTGAAGTAGAGACAACGGAAACAACGGAAGATAGTCAATTAGTCATTGAAGGCGGCTACCTATATGTGGATGCAAATGGCGATGGCCTCGATTCGAATACTGCGATTAAACAGACGGGCGGAACAGTACTTGTATACGGACCAACCTCATCTGGAAATGGTTCGCTTGATTATAACGAATCCTATTTAATGGAGGGAGGCATTCTAGTTGCTGCAGGCAGCAGCGGTATGGCCCAGGGTATTTCAGAAGATTCATCGCAAAACGCGGTAATGATGACTTTCTCTGAGTTTCAAGAAGCCGGAACATCCGTCTATGTAGCTGATGAGAATGGTGAACAAGTCTTTGCGATTGCTCCAGAAAAGCAATATCAAACCATTCTAATCAGTACACCAGACCTCCATAGTGGCCAATCCTATACAATTAGTTCAGGCGGCACATTAAGCGGGGAACAGAAAGATGGCTTGTATGAAACAGCACACTATAAAGAAGGCTCACAACCGTTAAAATTTACGCTATCAAGTATGATCACATACCTTGATGAATCTGGTGTAACAGAAGCACCCTCCGGCGGATTTGGCGGTAATGGCGGCGGTCCAAGAGGCATGGGAGGACGAAATCTTTTTGAAACAGAGCAAAATACTGATACACAAACTGAATAGGAACAAATGCACTTCAGAACAAATTGCTCAATGTATTACCTAGATCTAAAAATGAGCCTGTCTCACAAGGGTCTGGCCCCACAAACAAACGCCAATATAGGAATTTATTTTACTACTATATTGTGTTTGAGGGGTCTGATCCCCTTATTATTATATTGCCCCGCCAACCCCTATTTCACAATTTTCAACACGATACTCACATTCTTCAAGTATTTCTGTAAACGTGTCAACAACTGATGCGTCAAACAAGGTATGTTTACAGCGAATGAGCTCCGCAGCGGCTCCTTGATAGGATAATTCAGGGCTGTAGGAACGGGAGCTTGTCATCGCATCAAACGAATCAGCCACCGCGACAATTCTTGCGAAAAGCGGAATATCTTCCCCCTTTAACCTATCCGGATACCCTGTTCCATTCATTCTTTCATGATGAGATCTGACTGTTTGGATCGTATAAACCATTGATCCTCTCGGCTCTAAATTCGATAGAATCGCTGCCCCGATCATTGGATGCTGTTTAATGATGGTGAACTCCTCTTCTGTTAGTCGATCTGGTTTTAGGAGAATCTTGATCGGGAATGCGAATTTTCCCAATGTCATGCAGCAAGGCCCCTTTGTAAAGCTCACTGCATGAACCATCATCCAGTCATTATATCCCTATCCAATAATGCAAAAAAAGCTACCCATAATTGAGGGTAGCGATTGTTCTTTATTATGTGCCGCAAAATGTTCGATATGGCAGAGATGAAGGTGCAGGAGTTGTACAGTATTCAGCTTGTTCAGGCGAATGCTCGTATGGTTTTGATAAAACATCGAGAAGCCGTTCCATCACACTATAGTCTCCTTGCTCCACTGCAGCAGCAAGAGCTTCTTCAACCCGATGGTTACGAGGAATAACCGATGGATTAGAGTTCCGCATCAATTCTAGTGAAGATTCCTTCGTTTGCAGCTGCTTACCTAGTCTCTCCTGCCAACGTCCCATCCATTGAGAAAATTCCTGGGTTCCAAACAGGTCTGAACCCTCATGCCGTTCAATCGTTAGAGCACGGAAGGTATTTGTAAAATCCGCATGATGCTTATGCATCAGTTTAAGAAGATCTTCAATCAGGGCCTCATCCTCTTCCTCTTCATTAAAGATTCCTAGCTTAGCTCTCATTCCCTCCAGCCAATTTGACTGATACAACTTTGAAAAATGAGAAATCTCAGTCTGAGCCAATTCAAGAGCCTTTTCCTCATCGTCATGCAGCAGCGGCAATAGTGTTTCAGCAAACCGTGCAAGATTCCATCCGCAAATGTATGACTGATTCCCATAAGCATAGCGGCCTTGCGTGTCAATTGAACTGAAGACGGTTGCCGGGTCATAGGTATCCATAAAGGCACATGGACCATAATCAATCGTCTCTCCGCTAATCGTCATATTATCGGTATTCATCACACCATGAATAAAGCCTACTAACTGCCATTTTGTGATTAGAGCAGTTTGACGCTCAATCACTTCCCGAAGGAATCGAAGATAGCGATTCTCATCAGCTGGTATGTCAGGATAATGCCGTTTCAATGTATAGTCAGCCAACTTCCTGATATCCTCAACAGTGCCCCATTGCGCAGCAAATTGAAAGGTGCCGACACGCAGATGACTAGCAGCCACACGGGTGAGGATGGCACCAGGCAATTCCGTTTCCCGGTAGATGGGCTCACCAGTCGTAACCACTGCAAGGCTTCGCGTGGTCGGAATTCCAAGAGCATGCATCGCTTCGCTAATGATGTACTCACGCAGCATCGGCCCAAGTGCTGCCCGTCCATCTCCGCCTCTGGAATATGGTGTTCTCCCTGGGCCCTTTAGCTGTATATCAACCCGTTCACCTTCTGGAGTGATCTGTTCACCAAGCAGCAGCGCACGTCCGTCTCCAAGCATATTAAAATGCCCAAATTGATGCCCTGCATAAGCTTGTGCAAGAGGTGAAGCACCTTCAGGAAGCCTGTTGCCGGCAAATACCTCCACCCCCTCCTCACTTTGCAAGTCTTTAACGTTCAATCCCAGGGTTGCTGCCAACGGTTCATTGAATTTGACCAGCTTGGGTGAGTCTACTGCGGTTGGATTGTGGCCCGTAAAAAATAATTTCGGCAGCCGGGCATAGCTATTGTCTAGGTTCCATCCTGCTTCATTTTTTTCTATCGTCATCATATCTCCTCTTTTTCTTTGTTTTCTTCATTATTAATATATTTTAGTGTCTGTTTCTATGTTTTTATTATACCCAATCTTGTATAAAGCTCGTCCCTTTGTTCATTATGGATAGAAGTACACGAAGCAACATTCATTATAAAAACAAAATCATTTACTTAGTTCCTCTCTTAACGCATTAAGTGCATTCATAACCTCTCTGCTATTTTCTTCGGTATTCATTTCATTTCTAGCGTGCAGTAAAACTGGTCTGACTGATTCAACCGAACGCCCAAACTTCTCCATCCATTCATAACGGGGAACCATCCAAGTGTGAAAATGATGTGTTGTGTCCTCGTTATAAAAATAGTATACATAATCAATCCTTAAGACTTTTCTTTGTGCATGCCGAATTCTCGATAAAGTATTTATGTAATCCAATTTTTCCGCTTCGGTTAATTCATCAAAACAAGTAAAATGACGCTTTGAAGCTAAAATAATTAATCCTTTTATTGGATAGGCAACATCTTGATGAGCATGAAAATAGTCCGTTTCCATGACCACCCCGCCATCCGGTTCAATTACACCACTTGTTAACGCACAGCTTAAACAAGTGACCTCTATCGTTTTTCCATTTGATAAGGTTATTTTTCGCATATGACACCTTCCTTTCTTTGCTATTAGTGAAGGTCCTTACTAAACAAACATAACTTATTTAAATACCTTGTTTATTTGATCCCTGTCATAATCTAATATCCAATCGTTATATTTGTTATAAATCTCTCGTATTGAATCAGGCGTCGTTGCAAGCAAATCACAACCTCGATCATCGTACACATGAAAAATGGTTTCTCTCTTGATATTTAAGAAATAAACCCTATGAATAATACTTGGCTGAATTCCCAAATCTTGATTGCATATCGCTTTTAACAAGGGAATGTATTTCATATCAGATGTTATACATTTAAGAATAAATCTATGTGTTTTATATTTTCCCTCTTCATTTTCTTCTGGAAAAACATAGGGTATTTCCGCATGCTTTAAAGCATACAAGACAAATTTTTCGTGGACATATTTAGAAAAAACCCCAGCTTTATGTTTAAAGCTTCGTTGATCTCCAAAATCATTCACATCCACTACAATATAAATTTCCTCACCTTGGGAATGTAATGACTTAAATAAAGTGATGGCTCTAGTATAAACCCCTTGTATGTAAGAACGATCTTCATCATCATTCCCGCTCTCCATCTCTGTCCCTAATTCGAACCGAATACCAATTTCCCAGTTATAGAACAATGGCGGGCTAAGTTTTAAGTTAGGGAATTTCTTATCTAGATAATCATTTAAAAGCATATCTGCACCTCATGTGGTTTCTTTCATTTTACCATTTTTTTCTTCATATAATTATTCCTTAAACAGCAAAAAGCGCTAATCCTTGTTTTTAGGAAAGCGCCATTTTTTATATAGGTTCTGGACGAAAACTGGTTAGGTTTGAGTGGAGCTGGTTGTTAGACTTTTGCGGGATCAGCGGGACAGGTGGGAACCCCCAGGCGTTTACCTAGTAGACTCACCGCCAGCCCAGCGAAAATCGCCCTTTTCTCGCTGCAATCAACCGTTCCAGACTACTATTAAACAAAGTTTGCGAAAACAGCCTTTAATAAAGATAAGCATCCGTTCCACAAAAATGCAAGCTAAATCAGCGCTTGCCATCTGAACTAACCATATATGAAAAGTCCAGCTTTCATTCAAACTCTTCCATTGTTAAATCACTATTTATCCCCATTGCAGCACGACTTCCTTGGGAAGCAGCGATGATTAATTGTGTAGGGCCGCCTGCAGATATATCTCCTGCTGCATATACCCCTTCTACATTCGTTCTTCCTAGAGCGTCTATAATAATTCCGCCTATTTTATTCATTTCGCACCCTAATAAATCTGCCAGATCATTAGGCTTCTCTAGTTCCGGTGTTACGAAACCTCCTGTTCGGTTCAATTCTCTACCGTCCTCGAAGACAACTTTTTTTAATTTCCCATCTGTACCACTTAAGTGAGCTATTCGTTCTTCCCTAATTCCAATCCCTTTACTCTTAAATAACAGCATCTCTGTATCTGAAAGGATGCTATTGCCATTCGTACAAATAACCAAGTCTTTGCTCCATTGATAAATCATCTTTGCCAGATGGGGAGCATTGTTATTTACCCCAATTAATACGAGAGGTTGGTCTTTTAATTCCCAACCATCACAATAAGGACAACTGAATAGGCTTCTCCCATAATAATCCCTAATTCCATTGACATCAGGTAACTTTTCTTTCAGGCCAATGGCTAACATTATTTTTCTGCTTAAGTACGACTCGCCATCATCAGTTATTAGTTTAAACAAAGAATGACTTTCCCTGTTTATCTCTAAAACGTTTGATTTTTTTATGTTTACTGACGGATATTTCCTAATATCATGATGAGCTAAGTCTCTGAATTCCCTTGGTGAAACGCCATCTCTAGTAATAAATCCGTGCGACTCATGTGTAACAGCATTTCTTGGTTGGTCATTGTCAAAGAGAATAATGCTTCTTCTCGCTCTCCCTAATACAAGAGCCGCATTCAATCCTGCGGGGCCGCCTCCTATTATTGCACAATCGATAATCATTTTTCCCAACTCATTTCATTTAATTAAAGATATTAAAGATATTTAGAGTCTGTAATTAGGTTAAAAAAAATTAATTAACTACAGAATGTAAATGATCTACCATCTCTTTACCAATCTTTTGTATTACATGTTCAATCGTTTTAAGTCTTAGATAATCTTCCATCTTTTGCTCGGCTTCATTCATTTCTTTCTCAATAAGACAATTTTCTCTATCATGTACACTATTATCTAAACTGCAATGGAACAATGACGTTGTTCCCTCTATTGCATGTATGACATCTAAAAATGTAATATTCTTTGGATCTTTGATTAATTTATATCCTCCATTAACCCCTGTGCCTGACTCAATAAAACCGGATTTAACTAATTTGGTTAATACTTTAGAAAGATACGTAGGTGACACTTTTTGAACTTCCGCCAACGACTTTACACCTATTGTTTTTCCAGTCGGTAAAAGAGCCAAATACACAATTGTGTGGAGTGCATAATTCGTAGCTTTAGAGTACTTCATATTCCCACCTTCTAGTTAGAGATTTAATGTATCTATAATATCTTTAAATATATTCTTTAGTCAAGAAGTAAGTTCTTGTTTTATAAACAAAGGTAGCTCCTGCTTCAAACAAAAAGGACAGAGAAGAGTAGATTCCTGATTTCATCTACCCTTCTCTGTCCTTTACTTTAGCAATTAATTGGTTCTAATCTGGTTGCATGACCGCTTAATTTTACACTGCTTTTCCCTTTTTCACCTGATCAGCATAATTCTCTTCTGGTTTTCGCATCTTATAAATCGCAATCAATAAAATAAACCAAACAGGTGTAACGAATAAGGCAACACGGGTATCTTCCGCAAGTGCCAGCACGACTAAAACAAATGCTAGGAATGCTAGGATTAAGTAATTGGAAAATGGATAAAGCGGCAATTTAAATTTATTCTTCTTCGCTAGATCTGGTCTTGTTTTACGGTATTTTAAATGGCAAATAACAGTAATTCCCCAAATATAAATAAAACATACGGTAGAGATACTTGTAATCAGCGTAAATACTCCCTCAGGCATCACATAGTTCAAAACAACGCCAATAAGAATGACGACAATTGAAAAGAACAATGCATTGGAAGGTACTTTACGGGAAGTAAGCTTCGCTAATGAAACAGGTGCATTCTTATCCTTGGCAAGTGAATAAACCATTCTGCTTGTACTAAATATAGCACTATTACACGCAGAAGCCGCGGATGTTAGAACGACAAAATTGACGATACCTGCAGCTGCAACGATGCCAATCGCCATGAAAACTTGAACAAATGGGCTTTCTGCCGGATTTATGGCGTTCCAAGGATAAATACTCATAATGACAAAAAGGGCACCGATGTAGAAAATTAGAACTCGAATCGGAATATTATTGATCGCTTTTGGGATTACTTTTTCCGGATCTTTCGTTTCTCCTGCTGTAAGTCCTACGAGTTCAATACCTACAAACGCAAACACGACCATTTGGAATGAGAGGATAAACCCATTCATGCCATTAGGGAACATACCTCCGTGGCTCCACAGATTCGTAAAGCTGGAAGTACCAGAATTTGTAGAAACTCCTTTTATAATCATGAAAATCCCAACTACAATTAGTGCCAGAATCGCAATTACTTTAATTAAGGCAAACCAGAATTCCATTTCGCCAAACAGTTTGACAGTTGCTAGATTCATAACGAGCAAAACAACAAGGGCAATTAATCCTGGTACCCATTGTGGTACATCAGGGAACCAATACTGTGTATATAGACCAACAGCCGTTAAATCAGCCATAGCAATTGAAATCCAGCAAAACCAATAGGTCCAGCCTGTAATAAACGCTGCCATATTCCCTAAATAGTCCCTTACAAAGTCAACAAAGGAATGATAATCCAAATTGCTTAAGAGCAGTTCCCCAAGTGAACGCATAATTAAAAAGCAAATGACCCCTGTAATCAAATAAGCAAATAAAATCGAAGGTCCGGCCAAATGGATTGATTTCCCTGATCCAAGGAATAATCCTGTTCCAATTGCCCCGCCAATTGCGATGAGTTGTACATGCCTATTTTTAAGACCTCTTGCCAATTTTTGTTCTTGCATACAATTTCCCCTTTCCCCTAATGGCATTCGACAACTATACTGATTACTGTTATAGCTAAATAACAATAATCCCTTAAAAAACTTTATTACTAAAATAATAACAAAATTGCGTAATCTAGAAAACTGGTAATAAAAAATGAATCTTTTTACACTCTTTTTATTACAACAATTCATAAAGAAAAAGACTTGATTACTTTCCCTTTCCTCTTCATTAGCTCCATAGAAGATAGTAATTGCCTTCTTTTTATATAAAGGAGTACGTATAATCCAAAAGCATAACATAAAAAACGCTCTCAGAACTTTTTATCCTGGAGCGTTATCTTTTGGATGGTTAGTAAATAATTGAATGATCTGCATAGTGAGTGTTTACAACATAAAACTCACTTATCGTCAAAATTTTGTCTTCCAATCTTTAATTTTGGTATACCTGCAGTATGAGATGCATCCGCTATACAAAAATAAAAAAGAAACTATACCATTCTTTCTGATACAGTTTCTTTTATCTAGTAAAACAAGTATTCATTTTATAGATTGGGAGATTTTAAAGCTGCTCCCCTTTTGGCGCATTATAGCCCTTTGGCAGCTTGAAACCGCGCTCTTCCATGACGCTGCGCAGACGGTCTGGATAATCAGTGATGATTCCGTCAACACCGTCGTCAATTAGTTTATTCATTGTTGGGATATCGTCAATCGTCCATGGAATGACCTTCATACCAGCATGATGCGCATCCTCTACCATTTCTTTTGTAACATAAGGTACATAGTTCTCATCTGTGATTTTGCCGTTTTGCGGAAAGCCATGTACAGGAGAAATGGCATCTGCGCCAAACGATTTGGCTGCCGCCACAAGATCTCCGCCAAAGTCATCAATATCTATTCCGCCTAACCATGGTGAAGCTCCCGGTTGGCCTGGCTGTAAAAATTGCGGACCATTAGTCAGTGCAATGACAGGTAAACGAGGTTCTACCTCTTTCATGCGCATGAGTGCACCCCAGTCGAAGCTTTGAATGGATACGCGATCAAGCATTCCCGCTTCACGAACATGGCGAGCAACAATTTGCACGAACTCTTCACGCGGGGCTGTTTCCCATGGTGCACCAGCCTCAACCTTTGTCTCAATGTTCAACCAAACCTTCTTTGCTTTATATTGCTTGACAAGATCAATAACCTCGCTAAGCAACAGCATCTTAGCACCTGGGCTCGGCTGCTGCTCTGGATACTCGGACTTTGTATTAGTGCCGCAATCCATCGTGCGGATCTGGGCAAGAGTCAGATCCTTTATGTACTTTCCAACATAAGGAAACTCCGGATCGCCAGTAAATGCCGGACTCGTATCCCTGCACGTTCTTTCTGAAATTTTACGATCATGAGTGACAACTGCCTGGTTATCCTCTGTGATTTGCACGTCAAGCTCAAGTGTACTCACTCCCATTTCAAGCGCATGAGAAAATGACGCAATGCTAGATTCTACGTTCAGTCCCATTCCTCCGCGATGTGCTTGCAGATCAAATGTCTTCGGACCAAAGCTGTCGATTGGGCGGTCCGCCTCATTTGCCGAAGCCAATGCAGGCTGTGCCGAACATAACATAAATGCAGCAAGCGCTCCTGCTAAAATCTTCTTCCTCTTCATCTCATTCACTCCTAATAATCTAATAATCTAGTACATGATTAAGATTAAAGAGGAAGTGTAAATTCTTATTTACGTAGATGTTAAGATAGGATAAAGAAAAGGTAGATAAGGTATTGAAGCTTTACAGCATTCCCCGCTGTAAAAGGTCCTTCTATTTTTTCCTTTCATTCGATTTTCGAGTTCGCGGTATTTTAGAGCCTGGTTGTTTTTTGATCCACTTCAAAAATTTGCTCATTCTTTCATTTTGCTGAAGTGCTTCTATATTGGTTATGCCTAATTCGACAAGCTCTTTATTTGTAAAAAGGGAATGAACCTGCTTATGACATGGAATGCACAGGTAAGCAGTCGGCAGAAATGTCCCTCCTTCTTCCTTTGGGATTAAATGATGCAGTGTTGTTTCAACTCCTTCACGTTTACATAGTTCACAGACTGTTGGATTTTTCTTCCCCATCAAAAACAGTCCCTTCTTTTTCTTTACCTATCAGTTTGGTTACTATCCTAAATGAATATACATGAGCCGCTATGAACATAACTATTCAGGTACGTAGTGACGTTTCAGCTGGGTAAATAAAAAGTAGACCGTTAAGAACATTTAACGATCTACTTAGAGATATTGCTTTCTATAATTATTAAATATATAAAGCTTGTTGTTTTTCTGTTGTTCTTTCTTGACGACCCTTGATTTCTTCGATATTTACTTGCTTTTGTGAAACTCCTGTTTCCGTTGCAGCGTAAGCAACAGAAGCTGCTACACTTGGGGCAACTCTATTGTCAAATGGATCAGGTATGACATAATCGGGATTTAGGTCTTTCTCTTCAATGAGTCCGGCGATCGCATAAACCGCGGCTAGCTTCATTTCTTCATTAATTTCTTTTGCTTGAACATCTAAAGCTCCTCGAAAAATTCCAGGGAATGCAAGTACATTATTAACCTGGTTTGGAAAATCAGAGCGACCAGTTCCTATGACAAGTGCTCCTGCTTCTTTTGCATCCTCCGGCATAATTTCCGGTACTGGATTGGCCATGGCAAATATGATGGAATTTTGATTCATCGATTGAATCATTTCTTTTGTCACAGCACCTGCGACTGATACTCCAACAAATACATCAGCACCTGCAAGTGCATCTGCCAGTTGACCCTGCATTTTCCTTTTATTAGTAATCTGTGCCATTTCATCTTTAAATGGGTTCATGCCCACTGGACGTCCTTCATAAATGATTCCTTTTGTGTCACATAGAATAACATCTTTTACACCCATATGAAGAAGCAGCTTTACAATCGCCACTCCTGCAGCACCCGCACCGTTTACAACAACCCGGATATCGTCAATTTTTTTATTTGCTAATTTCAACGCGTTAATTAATCCAGCAGCCGTTACAATTGCTGTTCCGTGCTGGTCATCGTGAAAAATTGGAATATTGCATTCCTTCCGTAATCGTTCCTCAATGTCAAAGCATTGCGGTGCTGCAATATCCTCTAAATTAACTCCGCCAAACGTCGGTTCTAAAAGTTTCACAACCTCTACAATTTTATCCGGATCGGTTGTATTCAAACAAATCGGAAAAGCGTCCACATCAGCAAATGATTTGAATAGCAATGCTTTCCCCTCCATGACAGGCATGGCTGCTTTTGGGCCGATATTGCCGAGACCAAGTACGGCCGTTCCATTTGAGACAACGGCAACCAAATTTCCCTTCATGGTATACTCGTATGCTTTGCTTTCATCTTTATGAATGTCCAAGCATGGTTCCGCTACACCTGGAGAATATGCAAGACTTAAATCTTTTGCATTCCGTACAGGAACTTTTGAATGAACACCTAGCTTTCCTTGATTTTCCTTATGCATCTTGATGGTTTCTTCTCTTAAAGTTGGCATATCATGTTTCTCCTTTGTTCATATTAAAAATAACTTTATCAACCTATTACACTTTCATATTTTATTAGCTTAATAACTTCATTAATATCGTAGCTATGATAACCGTTGATGCTCCGCCAAGCCTTGTTGCGACCTGGGCAAACGGCATTAATGACATGCGGTTGGATGCAGATAAAATCGCTACATCTCCTGTTCCGCCTAAGCCGCTATGGCATCCTGTTACAATCGCTGAATCTACCGGGTACATTTTCATGAATTTTCCGACAATATAACCCGTACCAACCATGGCGACCACGACAGCCGTACAAACCACGACATAAGCAGGTGTTACAATTTTTACAACATCCTCTAAAGGAATGTAAAGGATACCCAAACCGACCATAAGCGGCCACGTTAAGCTTGTTGATACAAATTTATACAAATGAAAAGCACCCTGCTCCATTTTGGAAGGCATTAGTTGAAGGCATTTTACTAATGTTGCAGCCACTATCATCAAAACAGGACCAGGAATCCCTAAGAATTTATGGGCAAGTGCGCCGAATATAAAAAAGCTGCAAGCAATGAGCAATCCCGCTCCCATTAACGAAAAGTCGATGGACATTTTGCTCGTCGTTTCTTCTTTTATGCCATCTCCGCCTTTCGTTTTAACTAGCACGCCATTTCCAGAAAGCTCAGGTTTTCGTTCGCCTAAGTTTTTCATTAATCCTGCACAAATGATCGCAACGATATTTCCGATTACAGCTGCAGGTATCATCTGGGAGACAAACGCTTCTGCAGGCTCGCCTAAAATTTGCGAGTAAGCAAGTGATAGCGGTAAAATCCCTTCACCAATTCCTCCGCCGATAATCGGTACAATGATATAAAAAAACGTATGCTTCATGTCATATCCGAACAAGGATCCTACCGACACTCCTGCAATTACAGAGGCAAGGGTTCCAAGAATTAGTGGAATAAACATTCTTGTAAATCCTTGGATTAAGACACTGCGGTTCATCCCAAGAATACTTCCTGCTACTAAACACGAAATATAGAGATAAAGAAAATTAGACGTTTTCATTAACGTTGTGACCGCTTCCATTGCAGCCGGATTTAACAGGTTATAAAAAACTAGAATAGAAGGAAGCAGCAGAGATAAAATGGCAGGCCCTCCAATGTCTTTTAAAATAGGAATTTTCATGCCAAGATCTCCAAGTAAAATTCCCATCACCATGATGACTGCAAACCCTCCGATCATATCCGGCGGCAGCTGATTATAGACAGAAGCAGCGTAAATAATAGCCGCTAATACTAAATAAAGAGGCAACGGTATAACTCCTACCTTGAGTTGTTTAAAGCGGGATACAAACCCTTTTCTTTTTTCTTTTTTCTCTATTATGTGAAGCGTTTCCAACTTTCTCGCTGATTCCATATCATGGCCTCCTTTTTCCTTGTACCCTTATGTTAGTAGTTTTGTCGAAATATAAATAGTTTTTGTAACTTATGTAAGTATTTTTGTAATTAAAAAAAGCAGCCGATCGGCTGCTTACAAATATTGTTTGATGACATTGCTTTTATCCTCATTATATTCATGCTGATAAACGGGTCTCCCGATGCTTCCATAAATGACTTTAACGTCGAGTACGTCAATATCTTTTAAGAATTTTAAGTATTTCCGAACAGATACCCTTGAAATCCCCGTTCGACTCACAACATCTTCCGTTGAGAAAGGGCTTGTTTTAATGTTCAAGATCTCATTCCATATGATCGTTAATGTATCTTTTGTCAACCCTTTCGGTAATTCTTCAGGAGGCCGTTTTTCTTCTTTTCGCAAAAGCTGCTGGTCCAATTCCGATTGATTAAGGATTTGCTGGTTTTGTATAAAAGCTGCCTTTTCCTGATATGCAGCTAACGCCTCACGAAAACGATCAAATTCAAACGGCTTGATTAAATAATCGACTGCCCCCAGCCTTAAGGCCTTTTGAATTCTTTCTATATCAGAAGCAGCGGAGATAACAATCACGTCAATTTTCTTTTCACTCTCTCGTATATAAGAAAGCAAATCCAGTCCATGTTTACCTGGCATAAAAATATCCAATAACATTAAATCAACGCTTTCCTTCTCCAATTCATTTATTGCATGCTCCACTGAAGAACAAATAGATGCTAGTTTAAAGCCACCCACCTGTTCCAAGTAACGTTTATTAAACTCTGCAACCATTGGGTCGTCTTCAACAATCATTACACGAATCACTTTGCATCACCTTTGCTTTTATATGGAATATAAACGGCAAACGTCGTTCCCCTGCCCTTTTTAGACGATATGTCCAGTTCTCCCCCTAGTTTTTTCAAACTCTCATTTACTAAGTATAGTCCAAAACCACGATCATCTCCCTTAGTAGAAAAACCTTTCTCAAGGATATGATTTTGTATCTCCTCAGCTATTCCGATTCCAGTGTCCTTAACCTCAACTGTCAAGATTTCATCCCCAAAGTCAAACTCCACTTCAATTTGCTTAGAAGGACTTTTTTCAACTGCCTCGAGGGCATTATCGATCAGATTTCCAATAATCGTAATCAATTCATGGGTAATGCTTGCATTTTCCGGTTCGGGCAATTGATATTCTGATGATAAGATAAGCTTTGCACCTACTTCTCTTGCATAACTTAGCTTACCAACTAAAAAGCCTGCCAGTACAGGGTCTTTGATTTTCCTTGCAATAAAACCAATCTCGTTTTTGCTGTGATCGGCAATTTCACTTATATAATCGGCCAGCAGATCATAATGGCGCATATGCACCATCCCAAGAATAACATGAAGTTTATTCATAAATTCATGTGACTGTGCCCTTAGAGCCTCCGCATATAATTGTACACCTGTTAGCTGTTCAGCTAGCTGGCTAATTTCTGTTTTATCCCGAAATGTAGCTACAGCGCCAACAATATTGTTCTCGACAAGCACTGGAACACGATTAACCAGCAAAGTTACACCTTTAATATGTTGTTCTTCATCGAACTCTGCTTGCCCCGTTTGTAAAACTCTGCTTAGTCTTGAGGGAACCATATAAGCATCGATCTTCTTCCCCATCGGATTTTCATCTAAGCCCGCCTTTTTTAAAAGCACTAATGCAGCTTTGTTAATTAAGGTAATTTTTGAGTCCTGATCAACCGCAATAATCCCTTCGCGTACTGAATGTAACATAGCGCTGCGCTCCTCAAGCAGCTTCGCAATCGCGATTGGCTCTAGCCCAAATAATATTTTTTTAATATATTTAGCCAAAATGACAGCTCCGGCAATTCCCGTTATAATTCCAAAAATCGTCCCTACATAAATATCTCTGCGGCTCCTCTCAACTGCTTCATTCACCTTTTCCAAAGAAATTCCCACTGCAACTGCCCCAACTTGCTGCCCATCCTCATCAAATACCGGCGTAAAGGAGCGCAAGGAATGGCCTAGTGTACCTTTGGAAATTGAGACATGCTCTTTTCCTGCTAAGGCTGCTTTCTCATCTCCTCCAACAAACTTTTTTCCAACCTTATTGGGATCAGGATGTGATTTACGGATCCCTTCCATGTCCATTACGACAACAAATTCAACATTTGTAACAGATTGTATATTGCTCGCAAATTTTTGGATCTCCCGTTCATCTCTTCTGCCGCTCAATGCTTCTATTACAAGCGGGGAATGTGCCACCATTCTGGCTGCATTTCCCGCTTTTTCAGCCTGACTGTCTTCAATGCTCTCGGCAACAGTTTGGCTAATTAGCAAATCAGTCATTAACAATGAAAGAGCTACGACAGCACAGACAAAAATCGTGATTGTTGTCTGTAAACTCCATTTTCCTTTTTTCATCTCTTCACCTCAATGTTTCCGCACTCTTTTTCTATTAAATTGATTCTTCCATTGAAAAATTATAACCATCTAATTATTACCTCTTATCATAACTCATGATGCCTAACTGGTAGAAGTTTTGGTTTGGCCATTTTCTCTTTTCATTATAAAGTCAAAAAAATACACCTTCACTTGCGCAAACAAGTAAAGGTGCATTTCAACATGGCATACTTATTATTGTATCTTTTCTCTGTTTACTCCTTCAAAATAAAACCGGCCTTGACCATATCTTTAAGGAAATCCTCGACCTCTTCTGATGACTGTCCAATTACAAGTCCAATTATTTTTGTTACCTGTTCTTCATCAGGAAAATACCTTGGATCTAATATACTTAACGGAATAATTTGTTGCTTATCTACAAATTCTTCGACTAATGGAATGACTTGGTCAAAATTCTCCGTCCAATTAAAGTTGCAGAGCCGCATGAATTTTGTTCCAAATCTTTTTTTAATATCGTTATAGAGAAGGAGCCCGCATGTCGAAGCATTAAAGCGGACATTTAAATCAATAAAATAGTAGTTGCCTTCATAGACCAGAACATCAAAGCCGGCTACTCCGACATATCCCTTATCGGCTATATTTTTCATGACCTCATAGCCTGTTTCAATAATATCTGCTATGTTGTGATCATATTCGGTTGTAATCCAGCTGCCGCAGAAATTACCCTCTTTTGTTACAAGCTGCTCTGATTTTCCTAAGAATTCTATTTCTCCCTCTTTATTGACCATGTAGTGAACAGAAACATTTTTCTCGTAAGGGATAAGCTCCTCAACAATGATCGATGTTAAATCACCGAAGCTGTCATTAATTTCTTCCAGTTGCTTTTCGTCTTTAATAAGCAGGACACCGTACCCTCCAGAGGTAGGACGGCCATCACCAGTTTTTAAAACAAAGGGCAGCTGCGGTTTTTCCTCTAAAATTTGCTCAAGACTCATCATTCTCCGCTTTGGTATATGCTGTGCAGGAACGAGCTCAGGTATATTCCGTTTATCGCATAAATAGGCTAGCACTTTAGGGTCAACCCGATATAGCTCAGTTGAAACCCTTCCTTCAGGATGCGGATATTGAAAAATCATTTTTTTATTTTGGCTTGACAGAAGCTTAAGAGCTTCAATATATTCATCTTCATTTTGATACGTATAAAGGACTGGAGGCACCTTGAGACCTGCTTTTTTTAATAATCTTAAGGCTGGTTTTGTTGTACAGGCAGCATGACAGACAACAGGTGTGTTTCCAACGACGCTTAGTTCTCTCCCTGTGAGAGCGTCTAAGCTTAGCAAATCTCCTGAATAATGCTGATAATCTTCAGCATACAATTTTGGATTATAGATGATTCCTTCTCCGTAAATGTCTTGCATTGAATAAGATGGACGGAAATTCATCATTCGTTGACCTTCCATAGATGTTAAACGCTTTGCTGCTTCTCCCATAATAAAACCTCCCTATATTCATCTTGATTTTAGTAAAATAGTATTTTATCTATTAAATAGATTTAAAAATTGAAAGTCAGGATTCTAGTATTCTTTATTACCTTTCGTAATTGGTATTATCTTTTTTATTCACTGAAAAGCCAAACCTTAAACCTAATTTTATTATTATTCTTATTATTGTTCTATTAAACTAGTTAAAACGTGGCATTTATGAGCATGTATGTATTAAAAAAGAATGGGAGAAGAGGAAGTCAAACAAAGGATGACTTCTTGTTCTGACAGCCCCTTCTAAGAGGAAAAACTACACACTTAATTTTTCTATCGTTTTGGCAAGTAATGCTGTAAATTGAGGGAATGTCTTTAAGTCGGTATATTCGTCTTTCTCATCATGTGAGAACTCTCCCATCGGCCCTATTCCATCAACCGTCGGGATCCCTTCAATTGCCGTAAAGGAGGCGTCAGACCCTCCTCCTGATTTTACCTCTCGTATCGATATATCAAGCTCAGCAGCTGCTTCCTGAATGACATTAATTAGCTGCTCCGTCCCGTTTGTTTTCTGCATAGGCGGTCGATTAATATCCCCCTTTAATTTGGTACTGGTTCCTGATACATGCTCCTCTTGAGCAATTTCAGTAATCTTCCTGACAATCTCGGCAGCCTGATGTTCTTCCTCAAAGCGCACATCAATTTTAGCCTTTGCAGCTGGGGGTACAGTATTTGTCGAGGTACCGCCTTGAACCAACCCTACATTTACGGAAATCCCTTCATCATAATCATTTAATTCCTGGAGCTTGAGAATCTTATGAGAAATTTCCTCAATCGCACTTCTTCCCCGTTTCGGCTCTACACCTGCATGCGCACTCTTCCCCTTCACATCAAGTGTAAAGAGGCCAACCCCTTTTCGCTCGGTCACAATCCCTCCATTTGGGCGGGAGCATTCAACTACTAATGAATACAGTTTGTCTTCAGCTGCCTGTTTAATTAAAGGCTTTGAGGTAGGCGAACCGATTTCTTCGTCACTGTTAAAAATAATGTGCACATTTTTATAAGCGTCAGATCCGGCTGCTTTCAACGCCTTTAACGCATATAAAACCTGGACATGACTCGCTTTTTCATCATTAACACCAGGACCAAAGGCTTTATCTCCAATTATCTTAAACGGGCGTTTCCCTGCTTCCCCCTTAGGAAAAACTGTGTCCATATGGGCAATGATGATAATCTTTGGTTCACTGTCACTTGATGCTTTAATCTCCAAATGGTTACCAAGCTTATGTTCAGGATGTACTTTTACATCCATTCCTATCTCTTCAAATTTCTTTTCTAAAATTTCCCCTACAGCATCGACACCATCTTTATTGTATGTTCCGCTATCTGTATTCACGAGCAGCTCTAATAACTCAATCATTTCATCTTTTTTATTTTCCAAATACGTTTCGATCATATTCCTCTCCTCATTTTTTCTAGTTTGTAGATACATTACCCGTCACATTTACCGAAATAAACACGAAAAAACGATTAGGAAATGATTGATTCTATTAACTTATTTGGTATTGACGATACACTAACTAAAGTTGATAGCATTTCTCATCATTTTGATAAAAAGGGTGCAGGGATT
The DNA here is from genome assembly GCF_000981385.1 of Bacillus sp. SA1-12. Classification (GTDB taxonomy): domain Bacteria; phylum Bacillota; class Bacilli; order Bacillales; family Bacillaceae; genus Metabacillus. Next base: position 83,748 of record NZ_LATZ01000007.1, on the reverse strand, counting down.
AAGCTTTCTTCTATCGTTTAAGTTCTATGGGACTTTCTTTCTTTTTTTTTATCCGGCTTTGTCCTTGAGAACCTCTCTACGGGACTTTTCTCGGTTTTCCTTACAGGGTTTTGTCCTTGAGAACCTCTCTATTGGACTTTTCTTCGTTTTCCTTGCCAAGTTTTGTCCTTGTGGCGCTCTCTATGGGACTTTTCTTTGTTTTCCTTACAGGGTTTTGTCCTTGAGACGCTCTCTATGGGACTTTACTTCGTTTTCCTTGCCAAGTTTTGTCCTTGAGACGCTCTCTATGGGACCTTTCTTCGTTTTCCTTGCCAAGTTTTGTCCTTTAACATTCTAAGTTTTATCCTTTTTAACCTTTTGAATAAGTCACTATCAAAAGTCACATACTTCAAATAACAACACTCGGAGGTAATCTATCTTGATCCTAACAAATCCTATAAGTGCGTCAGAAGTCGGAACATTGTGGCTTACATACGAAGAAAAGACTCTTATCATGAGAATGTTAGAATATTTTATAGAAAAAACGGATGATCAACAGGCCAAAAATATTTTAGGCGGTTTATGGCAAGAGTTAAATTTTTTTGTATTACAGATAGAACAGCTATTTGAAGATCAAGGAATAGTGAAACCTGTTGGATTCACAAGTGAAGATGTTAACTTAGAAGCCCCTAAGTTATACGACAATGGATTCGATATTATGTTTGTCCGTATTCTTAAGGAAGTTAGTATGGGGATGTACACCATTAATATGAACATGGCCTATAATGATAAAGTTATGCAGATCTTTGAGGGGCTGACAACTGTTACCCAAAAAATATATAAGTTAGCAACCCTATATCTACTTGAAAGAGGGATTCTCACTCTTCCGCCAAAAGTGACAATGCCAAAAACAACTGAATTTATTAAAAGTAAAGCCTATATGAAAGGATTTAAATTTGTTGGTGATAAAAGGGCTTTAAATGACATAGAACTTGGTTTTCTTCATCATGGTATTGAGACAAATAATATTGGAATGCAGCTGATTACCGGTTTTGCACAGTGTGCCGAGCACAAAGAGGTTAAACAATATTTTCAAAAAGGAAAAGAACTTGCGAAGAAACAGATTAAAATAATGGAAGATATTCTTCTAGAAAGTGATGTTCAATTTTCTGCTACTTCCGGAAGCACGGTGACTACTTCAACAATCGCTCCATTTTCTGACAGGCTCATGATGCATTGCATTTACCTTCTCAATGGATTTGGAATTGTCGGAAGTAGTTTTGGGACATTTTTTTGTTTAAGAAATGATATATCATTAAAATTAACTTTACTTGCCAAAGATATCTATTTCTACGGACAAGATGGAGTTAAAATTAAGATTAAACACGGATGGTTTGAAGAACCGCCGCAAATGGAAGATCGTTCTGAAATAATAAAAAAGTAATTGTCTTCATTTGTTTAGGACAATACCAAAAAAAGGAAAAACGGACCTCTTTTTTAGGTCCATTATTCCTTTTTTAACCTATTTACTTCGTCTTGGTTTGTTTCGAGTATTTATTGGGTTATTCAAATCATTCATGTTTCTGTTTTGAAATAAATTAGTATCGCTCGTATTACTCGTACTTAAGTTCGTTTGTTCCGGACGGCTAGGCAATTTAGGTTGATCTTTCCATTCTCCCGGATCAGGGCTTTGAATGGTCGTTTGCTCCATTTTATTGCTTAATTTGTCCAGTGTGCGGCCAGCAGCTTCTCTTCCGCCTAAACCGAAAGCCAACCCAAATGCAAGTGTGAATCCTCCTAAGATTAAGATAAACGCAGCATTTACAATCGTACTAGCTACACCTAATTGGTTAAGTGCCATAAAGAAAGCTAATGTAATAATCGTATATTTAGCTATATTGCCAAGCAGCTTCCCTTCTGTTTTTTGTCTCACCATGCTCTTAACTACACGTTTGACAAGGTCACCCAAATAAAATCCAATCCCAAGAATGAGAACAGCAGTTAACACCATTGGAATATAAGCTAAGACAACCGTTAAGATAGAAACTAGACTTTCTAAATTGACAAGTTGTAAAGCTTCAATGGTAAATAGCAGCACCACAACAATTTGTGCAGCCAGACCGACTAGTTCTGAAATGGTTAACGTTTGTGCACTCTTTTGCAGAGACCCTAATCCCATTTTTGAAAGAATGCTATTAAATCCAACACGTTCTAATACTGATGTAATGGCAGTTTTAACCCATTTTCCAACCCATATACCAACGGCAACAAGTAGAATTGCCACTATAATATTTGGAATCATATCCATGATTTGCCCAAGCATTCCTACTGCTGGAGCTGAAATTCCATCAATGTCTAATGTTTCAAGAGCCGAGATGATTACCGGGATTAGTATAAAGACATACACAATTGTCCCGATTATTTGAGAAAGTGACGTTTTATCAAATGCTTTCTCAGCACCTAATTTTGTTGCTAAACGATCTGTTCCAATACTTTGCAAGAAATTTACGAGAATTTCTTTTACAATCTTCGCTACTAACCATCCAACAAATAAAATGACTGCAGCACCAATAACGTTAGGGATAAAGGCAAAGAAGCCATTCAGCATGCCTTCAAGAGGCTCTGATATTGCTTCAATTCCCAATGCAGCTAGAACAGCGGGCAAGAAAAGAAGCAGTGTTAAATAAAAGACTGCTTTAGAAGCAGAGCCTACCGCATGATTTGTTTGATTACTGTTACCTGTCAGCTTCCAGCGGGATAAAAAGCCTTGTAAACGATTATTTCCCCCTGCCTTTTTAACTAAGAATGCTAATCCTGACGCGATTAACCAAGCTACAATGGCAATAAGCGCCGCTTTTAATAAATTTGGTATCGCAGCAGCAATGACGCCTAGTGCCTGTGAGATCGGCTGCGCAACATATGGCAGGCTTAACATGTTTAAAAACATCACAAATGCTACAGCCATAATAATCCAAAAGACAATCTTACTAATAATACCTTCTGATGAATACTTAACCGGCTGTGAAGTACCCCTCTCTCCATCAGAATTTGGTCTCATCCATCTTGCCATTTTGTTATCAAAGTCTGTACGACGCAATGCAGCTTTTACCGCCTTTGCAATAAGTGCTGCAACGATCCAGCCTATTAATAGGACGAGAAAAGCAAGCACTAAATCTGGTAATCTGCTAAAATAAGCCATCCAAGATTCTGTTACTACATTGAAATCCATTATTTTCTTCCTCCTTTAAAACTGCGATTAAGTGTTCTGTTCGTTTCACAGTCTCCTTTCCCTATGAATCTGCTTGCTAAACAACAAATTATTTTTGTATCAAATCTTGAGAAATAGGATTAAAAGATTTTTCAATAGGGTATGAAATCCATGAAACAAACTACTTTAAGGAGTGACAGAAAAATGGCAAAAGAACTAGCACCACATGAAAAACTGGAAATACACGAACTATTAACCTTAAAAACGGTATGTGTGACAAAATCGACGGCCATGCTGGAACTTGCTGACGATGAGAAATTAAAAGAGATTTTAAAAGAGGACGCTCAATTATCAGCGACTGCGATTGAAGAATTAAAAGAGATACTAAAAGAAGATCAATAAATGGGAGGAGAAATGGATATGACAACGAAAAAAGCGAAAATTAACAGTACATTAGATGATCTTGCCATTGCCACTGACCTGCTGTTATCAGCAAAAGCTGCGGTTCGCAGCTATGCGGTTGCGATTACTGAAACGGCTACCCCTGAAATTAGAAAAACGTTAAAAAAGCAATTGGATCAAGCTATCGATCTGCATGGAAAAATAGCTCAATATATGATAGATCAAGAAATGTACCATGCCTATAATATACAAGATCAAGTCAAGCATGACCTAAAAAAGGCTGATAAGGCACTAGAGTTAATAAAAGCATAGATGACTAAAAGGCTGACCAAAAGTCAGCCTTTTTTTATATAAAAAAATGGACAATGTGTTTACAAAAAAAGAGGAAGGGTATGCAAGAAAACGAGGAAGTAAAAATCATGAAGGAGGAATAAACATGAATATTACCGAAGTCATGACAACCAATGTTGAAAGCTGTACGCTTAAAAGCTCTTGCAGCGATGTAGCGATGAAAATGAAGGAGCTTGAAGTAGGCTCAATGCCAATCTGTGATGATGAAAGATTAGTAGGGATCGTGACCGATCGCGATATTGTGATAAAAGGGATAGCAAACAATCTTTCAGGTGAAACATCCATTTCGAAGCTAATGACTGAAGATGTCATAAAAGGAACTCCAGACATGTCTGTAGAGCAAGCAGCACAAATCATGTCACAATATCAAATTCGCCGACTTCCTATTGTAGAGGATGATAAATTAGTTGGGATGGTCTCGCTTGGTGATTTAGCCGTCCATCATGAATCAACAAAAAAAGCCGGAAAAGCCCTTGAAGATATTTCCGTTCCTGCCGAACCTAATCAGTAATCAAAACAGAAAGGAGTGATAAAAAATGCCATTATTGGAAATTCGCATCATTCCCATAGGGACTGATTCTCCCAGCTTCAGTTCAGAGGTTACTAATGTGGTAAGTAAAATTGAGGAAAAAGGATTAACCTATCAATTGACTCCTACCTCAACCGTCATTGAAGGAGATATTGACCAATTATGGGACATTGCTAAGGTCATACACCACGAAGCTTTGTCAGAAGGCCCTGAACGAATTGTTACCGATATAAGCATCGACCATCGTACAGATAAACCAATGGATATGGAGCATCAAGTAGACACGGTTGAGAAAAAATTAGATTAGTTTATAGGACAAAGCCCCCCCCTCATACATGTTGAAGTATGAGGGGGGGGGCTTTGTCCGCCTCTATTCATTACCTAAAAGCTCCCGTAAAAACCGTTCTCGATTTTGTAAAAAATAACTGGTTATTTGATAATGGTCTGTCTGTTCATATTCAATCTCCTTGATTTCACCGTCATCAAAACTTAAGATTGAGGCATGTGGATAGCCCAACAGAATCGGAGAATGGGTAGCGATAATGAATTGAGTATCACCTGATGAGACTAAATCATGTAAAATTCTTAAAAATGTAAGCTGCCTTTGCGGTGATAATGCCGCCTCGGGCTCATCCAATAAATAGATGGCCTTCCCATGAAATCGGTTTAAAAAGAGCGATAAAAATGATTCACCGTGTGATTGCTGGTGTAATGAGCGACCGCCATAAGCATCGTATTCACCCAGCACGTCAAGATGTGACGCAAAATGATAAAATGACTCTGCCCTCAGGAAGAACCCGTTCGTCACTTTAGGCAGCCATGAAAGCCGTATAAAATCGGCAAGCGCTGATTCAGAAGCATGGACATCATAATAGTTATTTCTGCCGCCGCCAGCTGTATGAAATTCACACTTGTCAGCTATTGCCTCTAACAAGGTGGACTTACCTGAACCATTTTCTCCAACAAAAAAAGTAACATTGTTGTTGATATGTAATTGATGAAGATTTTTTATTGAAGGTATCGAAAAAGGATAGTGAGTAGGGTGCGAAATCTTTTCTTTCAAAAGTTCAACTCTCTTAAGAAACATGTGGATCACCTGGATTTCTATTTTTCTTCGTTAGACCAATTATTTCAAAAACAGACGGATAACACAATACTCGATTCTATAAATCAAAGGAGGATAAACTCACGATGAAAGTCAGGCAAATGCTACCCAGCGTGGAATTGCCCTTTTTACGTTGGATAATAGACGAAATTCATGCTGCCACAACGAAAAATCGTCTCTCATACTTTAGGATTTTATATAAGCCATTCATAAGAGCTATAACAATTTTTCCATCGCAGCCACATCAACGAGCTTTTCATCCAGGATCCCTTGATTCTTAAAGATTCCTACTTCCCGGTAGCCCATTTTTCCATATAAACCTTGACCCATGTGGTTAAAAGGAAACGTAAACAAGACAATTTTGTGAAACTGATTTGCTTTCGCCTCCTTCTCCAATTCCTTAAGAAGGATGCTGCCGATCCCCTTTCCGCGAAATGCTCGATCAATATAGATGGAAAGATCAGCGACCCCATTATAAGCACAACGATGAGAATAGCGGTTTAAGGATGCCCAACCGACGATTTCTTCTTCCATTTCTGCTACAAGTACGACATAGCGTCCTTGATGTTCTTGAAACCAAGATTCCATATAAGCCCTGTCTTTAATCTCTGTTTCTAGGGTTGCAATTCTGTCCTCAATCCCTTGATTGTATATCCGCAAAATTGCTCCTAAATCATCAGCGTACGCCTTCCGAATCCTTCCATTTTGCATGATCATACCCCCATGAATACTCATTTTTTTATGTATTTTCACCTTTAACCAACCTATTGACGCGGTGCCAATAACATCACCGATACCCCAACTAAGCATATACCTGCCCCTAGCCAATCATAAAAATCAGGTGTTTTTTTATCAATGCCCCAGCCCCATAAGATAGAAAGAACAATAAATACCCCTCCATAGGCAGCATAAACTCTTCCAAACGATGGAAAGGCTTGAAAGGTGGCAATCACACCATATAAAGCCAGTATAAGTCCGCCAATAATCCCCCAATAATATGGTTTGCCCTCTCTTAACCATAACCAAATTAGATATCCCCCGCCTATTTCAGCAAGTCCTGCAAGGATAAAAAGTACTGTTGCGTAAATGATAGCAATCACTCCTTTTCCTTTAATCCTGTGAAAAAGTAAAAGCCAAGAGAATATCCCAAGGCTTTTACTCTCACATATTATTCTCCAGTTTTTGCAAAGCGTTCAATTCTCTCGCCAATTTCGTCACGAACACGCGCAAAAAACGCCCATTTTTCTTCTTCTGTACCCTCAGCTTTTGCCGGATCATCAAAACCCCAGTGTACACGTTTGATATGCGGAGGTGTTACCGGGCAATGGTCTGCCGCATGGCCGCAAAGTGTCACAATTAAGTCTGCATTGTTTAAGATTTCAGAATCAATCACATCAGATGTTTGATTTGAAATATCTATACCCGCTTCCTTCATTGCTTTCACTGCATTCGGGTTTAGTCCATGTGCTTCAAGCCCAGCACTTTTTACTTCCCACTCATCACCTAAATGCTTTTTTGCCCAGCCTTCTGCCATTTGACTTCTGCATGAATTTCCAGTACATAAGAAATAAATTGTTTTTTTCGACATGTTCATTGCTCCTTTTAAGATAGATTAGTGAATGATAAGTAACCAAATATAAAGACCCACAAGCGTAATAAACAATGTTGGAATGGTCAAAATAATTCCTGTTTTAAAATAAGTTCCCCAAGAAATTTTTACACTTTTTAATGACAATACATGGAGCCACAATAAAGTTGCTAAAGAACCGATCGGTGTAATTTTAGGTCCTAAATCCGAACCAATTACATTTGCATAAATAAGAGCTTCTCTGATTACACCTGTTGTATTGGTATCAGAAATAGCCAATGCATCGATCATAACGGTTGGCATATTATTCATGATTGAAGATAAAATAGCTGCGATAAAGCCCATACCAACTGTTGCAGCAAATAAGCCCTGATCAGCAGTTACTTGGATTAAATCAGCTAACACATTTGTTAAGCCAACGTTTCGCAAACTATAAACCACTACATACATTCCGATTGAAAAAAAGACAATAGCCCAAGGTGCCCCTTTGATTACAGTTCTTGTATTAACCGCAGGACTTCTTTTTGCCATGAATAAAAAGAAGATAGCAACAATTCCCGCAATGATGGAAACAGGTATTCCAATGAACTCAGATGCAAAATATCCAACTAGTAATATCCCCAGAACAAACCAAGACAATTTAAACATCTTTTCATCTCGAATAGCTTCAACAGGTTTCTTTAATTGAGATAGATCGTAGTTTCTTGGAATGCTATTACGGAAAAAGAGAAATAAAATCAAGATGCTTGCTGCTAGAGAGAAAAAGTTAGGTATAATCATGCGAGATGCGAACTCGACAAACCCAATTCCGAAAAAGTCAGCCGATACAATATTCACTAAGTTACTAACTACTAACGGCAGTGAAGTGGTATCTGCGATAAATCCACTCACCATAATAAATGGAAAAACCATTTTTTCGCTAAACTTTAAATTTCTAACCATCGCAAGAACTATTGGTGTAAGAATTAAAGCAGCTCCGTCATTAGCGAAAAACGAAGAGACAATCGCTCCAAGAATACTGACATAGACAAACATTTTTATGCCATTTCCTTGCGCAGTTCTTGCCATATGCAAAGCGGACCATTCAAAAAAGCCAATTTCATCTAAAATAAGTGAAATAATGATAATTGCAATAAACGTTAACGTTGCATTCCAAACAATCGATGTCACATCCATAACATCTTTATAACACCTACTATGAGAGCTAATATCGCTCCTCCACAAGCAGACCATCCGATCGATAATCCTTTTGGCTGCCAAATAACCAGCGTAAGTGTGAGTAAAAAGATCATTGATGCCAAAATAATTGATGTCATTTTTTAAATCCTCCATCTAGTCACACGAAATTCGCAAGCCCTGTGCTTCTAATTCTTTAAAACGGTCATCCTGATCAGGCAGGTGCTCAAGGATGTTTTGAACAAGCGGATAGTATTCGCTGCTTTTATTTAAAGAATAAAAAATCCATTGCCCTCTCCTTGATTCCTTTACAACTCCCGCATCTTTTAGCTTACGAAGGTGCTGACTAATAGCAGGCTGGCTAGCCTTAAAAATCTCAACAAACTCACAAACACAACAATCATTTGAATTTAGCATTTTCACCATTGTCAATCTAGTTTTATCACCAAAAAGCTTCAAAATGGCGGCAGCCTTATCCATTTCAATCAATGATTTACTCATCTAAACACCTCCATCACTTTGCCGTATATTAATATATAATAATTTACTTATATGTTCAATGCGATTTTGAATGTTCTTGGTATTTTGGATAGGTGGAGGTGGAATGTGGGTGAGGTCTTGGTATAGATATGAAGCGCTGATAGTTTGGGGTCAGCGCTGATAACTTGTTAAGTCGCTGAAATTTTCCGATTAACGCTGATAACTACTTAATCCGCTGATATAATAGCTAGAACCTCTGATAAACTTCGAATGGGCGCTGATATAATCGTCAAAGACGCTGATTTACTTAGATAAGCGCTGATAAACTAGTTAGCACCACTGATAGTCTTTATGTCAAATACCTAATCTGTAAAAACAAATTAATTGGTGAACCTTAGACCCACCAATTAATTCCTTACCAATTTATTAACTCTCTGTTCTATTTCTTCATAAGTAGTAGTTAAAGCCATTGCAAGTTCATTAAAAAGTATATCTTGAAGGAAATTTAATAATTTACTGTCTTCATACGGAAGCTTCTTTTCTTGCATTTCAGCTTCATATTTCTTCGTCATTAATGTTTTGATGATCTTGGAAATGTCCTTGAGATTTCCATTCTTGACTGTGTCGGAATACACTTTGGGGCGACGGTGATGATTTTCTTCCCATGGGAAGCCTGGCTCTTTGAAGGATTCTAGAATTTCTATTGCTTCTTTTTCATGAACGATTTCTTGCATGACAACCTTGTCATTATTTATCGGGGTTTGGATGGTTAAATTTGTGTTTTCAAGTGGGTGTAAAACGTAATACATTTTAGTTTCGCCGAAATATGTTTTTTCACATATGTCATCAATATGGCAAATACCGTGGGTTGAATAGATAATCAAATCTCCTATATTAAACATCGCATTTGCTCCTCTATTCATTATTGTCAACTTAGTTGACTAAATTCAGTTTAACATTTCCCTTTAATTTCGTCAACTAGGTTGACATTACCAAATAATTTTCTTATATTAAATACGATTAATACTATTGGGGTGAAATGGTTGATGCCTGAATTACAAAACTTAGATTTAATCGATTTGTTAGGTGAGCGTCATCTGCTGCTTCGCAGTATTTCTGAGAAAGCATGGAATGATCAAAGTGACATATATATTTCAAATTCTGAATGGTTTATCATGGCAAAAATCTATAAGAAACAGCCAACCATTTCGTATGTGACGAAACATGTAGACATCTCGAGGCAGGCCGTTCATAAGTTCATAAAAAGACTTGAGGCAAAAGGGTTAGTTGAAGTGAAAAACGTCGAATATAACAAAAAACATAAATGCATAAGCTTAACTGACTTAGGCAATGAATGTTATGAAAAAAATGAAGCCTTAAAGGAAAAGCTTGAAAAAAAAATTGCTGAAAAAATTGGAACTGATCAATTGACAGTATTCAAAGAGATCCTTAAATCTGACTGGGGCTTGCAAGACCTAGAAAAAGAACTCATTTCCTAAAAATGAGTTCTTTTCTTCTTAAATATTAAATGACGTTTTCTCGTCACCGTATAATCTCTTCTCCCATATGAATTGTGCTCATTTACTTTATCTTGACTTTGGTTTTTTCTAAATAAAGACAAAATAAATAAGTGCTACCATTCCAATGATGATCGATCCAATAACAATTGGGCTTGTCCAACCGTCGTGCTCCCATCCTGCACTAAATCCATAAACAATCCCACCGAATCCTAGAATTTTTGTGAAATTTTAATAACAAAGTTGAGGTCAAAAGAGAGAGTTGTTAAAAGAAAAAGAGCGTGTTTTGAGAAATGGATGAATCAAAACACACTCTTTGTATCCTTAATTCCGATGATTTTTAAACATTGCGGGGACAGTCCACAGACTTTCACACCTCTTAATATTTATAAGATTGTCCGCCGTCGATTGGAATAACAGCTGCGTTGATAAAGTTAGCTTGGTCAGATAGCAGGAATGCCACTAAATATCCCACTTCCTCTGGTTTACCGAAACGTTTCATTGGGTTTGGATCTACAAATTGTTTACCTACCTCTTCCCAATTGTCTGGATCAATTTGTTTTAGTGAACCTTCAACCATTGGTGTCATGATTGCACCTGGTGCAATGGCATTGATGCTGATGCCGTATTGACCATACTCAATTCCAGAGTTTCTAGTTAGTCCGACTACACCGTGTTTACTTGCTGCATAACCAGATTGATTTCCTACTCCGCGAATACCGCCGACAGAGGCCGTGTTGACAATAGAACCAAAGCCTTGTTCTCTCATGACTTTTAATACATGTTTCATTCCATAAAACACACCATTTAAGTTAACATTAACTACTTTATTGAATTCCTCAATGCCGAAATCTTCAGTTAAGTTTTGTTTTCCTTCGATTCCAGCGTTATTGAAGAAACTATCGATTTTTCCAAATTTCTCAACGGTTTCATTTACATAGTTTTCAACTGCTTTTTCATCAGCCACATTTGCTGTGATCAGAAGCATTTCTGCGTTTGGTGCAACCTCTAGCACTTTACTCTTCGTTTCCTCTAACGATGCAGCATTTAAATCTACCAATGCTAGCTTTGCACCTTCTTTTGCTATTTGCAGGGCAGAGGCTTGGCCTAAACCAGATCCTGCACCAGTAATTAATACTACTTTTCCATCAAAACGATTGCTCATTTGGTATTCCTCCTTTTGTTCTAAGTCTGAGGGGGAAAAATGAGAATATCCCTCAGACTATGTTTAATTATAAAAACTCACATTAAAGCAACTTATTCGTAAAAGCCAATCATTAATTATTGTGCAGTATATCCGCCGTCAACCGTTAAGAAGCTGCCGGTCATAAAGGAAGAATCATCTGACGCTAAGAATAACACTGCTTTTGCCATCTCCTCTGCTTGGCCAAGACGTTTTAAAGGAGTGACTGCTGCTAAAGCTTGCTTGCTTTCTTCCGGAATAATTGGTGTATCAATAAAACCAGGGCATAATGCGTTCATTCGAATATTTTTTTCTGCGTATTCAAGTGCAAGTGAACGAGTTAAATTAACCACGCCGCCTTTTGCTGCGTTATAGGCTGCCGAACCAGGCGATCCAACCAAACCGTACATTGATGCCGTATTAACAATGGTACCGCCGGCTGTTTTCAGCATTTCACGGATCGATTCACGTGCTACTAAGAAGACACCATCTAAGTCAACATTGACAGTATTGCGCCATTCTGAGTACTCTAATTCATGTGAAGGATGAACGCGGCCGATTCCCGCATTGTTGAAAACAACATCTACCTTGCCGAATGTTTCAACCGTTTGTTTAAAGATATTTGCGACTTCTTCTTCACTCGTAATATTTGCTTTAATAAAAAGAGCTTCCGCATTAAGCGCTTTCAACTCTGCTTCAAATGCTTTTCCTTTTTCTTCATTTAAATCAACAAGAACCACTTTGGCTCCTTCTGATACAAATAAACGTGCAGTTGCTGCTCCAATACCAGATGCTCCACCGGTAATTACAGCTACTTTGTCTTGTAATTTACCCATTATACATCCTCCTAGTGTAAAATTTCTTTCTTATGGCAGAGAATAGTACTAGATAAACCCTACTATCAGTACTATTTTCCTTACACTTTCATTCTACTCCTCTGTTCACAATTAACAATCATTAAGATTTCATTAAGTATCTACTAGTTAGACACTTTTTATGGATCTGTCTATTTTGATGGAGGTTTTTTCATGAATAACGAACAGAATACGACATCTAAACGACAAAATCGTACAGAAGCTCATTTAAAGCAAGCATTTATAGAACTCATTAAAGAAAAAGGGTACCATTCCGTTACGGTAAAAGATATTGTCGATTATGCCGCTTATAATCGAAGTACCTTTTATATCCACTACACAGATAAACTTGAATTAGCGGAAGATTTACTTGCTGCCATGCTTCAGGGATTAGAAGCTTCTGTGGGCCAGCCATATGTACCTGGTCACAAGGTTTACACTTCTAAACTAAAGGCATCATCTTTTAATATCGTTTCTTATATTTATAAAAACCGGGAATTTTTTGAGTTGATTAACTACGATGACACGTTACCAGGATTACATACACGGTTTCCACAAACGATATTAAAAATCTATAAGGAACAATTTATTTTCAAAACAATTAACAATATCCCCGTAAATATGGACTATTTTAAACGTTATACAGCATATGGCTTTTACGGCCTCCTTCAGAACTGGATTCAAAATGGCTTTAAAGAAACCCAAGAGGAGTTTATCCACGAAGTCATTAATCTAACGAAAACACATATTTACTCATTTGAATATATTGGCAATCAGGAATAATGGACATGAGCCTACTCATGAAAGATACCTTAAATGAAAGAGGTGCCAATTTCATATCATGTTTAAGTACACAGTTTGTTTTGTAAAAAAGGAAAATAAAATATTAATGCTGAACCGTGAAAAAACTCCAATTATGTGGAATGGAGTAGGCGGCAAGATTGAGAAAGGTGAAATGCCTGATGAGGCTGCTCTTCGTGAAGTATTTGAGGAAACAAATATAAGAGTAGATGAATACTTTTCTAAAGGAACTATATGTTGGGAAACTTCTAATGGTGAACTGGATGGTATATATGTTTATCTTTATGAGGTTCATCATGTTTTAACCGATGAACCTCATAAAAAAAACACGAGAAGGTATCTTGGATTGGAAATCTATTGATTGGATATTAAACCCTTTAAATCTTGGCATTGCGGAAATGGTCTCTCAATACTTACCAGCTCTTTTAAAGGAAGAAGGAAACTACTCGTTTCATTACAAAAATGGTCAGCTTGATATAACTGTCTAGCCTTATTAGCTAAAGAAAACAAGGCCTGTCTTTTATCCTTATGGACCCATTTATAAACGAAATCTGTCTTTAATGATTTTTGCTACTTCCTCTGCACTCAAGCCAGTATTGTTTATTTTTATATATTCTTCCTTTTGGATTTCCCCCACAAATGAGTTCAATCTGTATTTTTTCATGGTCTCTTTTATCTCATTTTCAGACCATTCAATGTTTCGTTTTGTCGGTTTATGTTCAAGTCTATGAGGACTTCTATTTCGTTCAAGTCTTTCTTCAAAATCAGCCTCAAGTTCTACGTAGTAAACAGTCCCTCCTCTGGACTCAAATATTCTGCAAACTTGATTGACATAATTCCAATCAGCTTGCAGATCAAATGCCCAGACATATGTAAAAATCAATCCATCCAAATTACTTTTTGATACTTCTTCAAATATCTCCTTGCGAAACAAGTTTACTAATCTCTTCCCTTCTTTTGTGCCGTAATCAAAAAATTTACTTACTAAGTCAATCGTCATGTGATTATGAAAAAGCTTCAAACCCGTAATCTTAGCTAATTCCTGACCAACAGTCATTTTCCCAACTGCTTGCGGTCCAAATATCAAGACAAATTTCATACATCCTCCTTAATATAAATATTGATTATTATCTAATTCCCTTTATTATCAGTAATTCCTTCTTTCATTAAATTACCAGTTAATGTTACAAATTGGAGGTATATCGAATTATAAACTGTAAAGTAAATATGAGATAAAATCCCCTTACCATAAAATACCAGGAAGTGTAAGATTACGTGGTATTTAAAAATTTTGTAATGGGGTGATTTTTTAGTGAGACCATTGAAAAGAGTCTTGTCGTGTATTTCCATAACTTTTCTAGCATTTTTTGTCCTTATTGGTACATCTGGTTTCTTTAACAACAAGGCATCTGCAGAAACCCATACCTATGATGGAAAAAGTCCTTATTATAACAGCTGTGCTGCGAGCGGAGTTACAAAAAAGAGTGTGACCATTTACAGAGACGGTGCTTCAGCGAAATTAGAGTTGAAATTTAGTACAGTATGCAAAACGGCTTGGGCAAAAATCACTCTAAGCCGACCCGCTAAAATGGATGGAGAGGCAACTGCATTAGTTGTCCGAAACACAGACAATAAGCAATATAGCTGTGCTTCTCCTGGAGGCAATGGTGAAATAAATATAGGTCAAACTTCATGTTACACACCAATGGTATATGATCTAGATCCCCGTAAAGCAAAGGCAGTTGGATTCTGGCCATATACAGCAGGGGAAACGGACTGGTATTAAAAAACAAAAGCACAGGGCGCCTAGATCAATCTGGGCAAATCAGACGATTTAGAATAGAAGGTGTTCTTTGCCTTCAATTCCAAATTGGCTGGACCCTAGAGGGATCAGGCGCTGTAGCTGGATGTTGAAGTACTTATCTTTATGTATCCTTATTAACCTAAATAAATGCCTTTCATCCTTCTATATAAATAAGAAAGGAATGAACCTTTTGAATAAAAAGCTTAAACTCATTGGTCAATCTATGATGCTGATTTTATCGTCCTTGATCATTACTTTTGGATTAGGGAATCATCAAGCAGTTGCAGAAACTCATTCATATGATGGCAAAAGTCCTTACTACAATAGTTGTGCAAGCTCCGCTGTAACAAAGGATAAAAAATGGATTGATTCCGTTTCATATGTAGAATTAAAATTCAGCACAAATTGTAAAACTGCCTGGGCAAAAGTCACGGTTACCCGGCCAGCTATATACAATCATGAAGCCGACGCTAGAATCGTTCGGAGCACAGACGGCAAAGCCTATACGTGTAATAGCTCTGGAGGAAACGGGGTTGTTAACATGGGGCAAACGTCATGTTATACACCAATGGTATATGACTTAGATCCACGCAAAGCACAAGCTCAGGGAATCCACGCGATCCCTAATAGTGACGCCTATAATAAAGCAGTAACGATTTGGTACTAGAAAAAGCGACAATAATGGTTGTTCATTTTAATACCTAAAATCTGTAAAACCCCGTTCTAAGCTAGAACGGGGTTTTCATCTTCTATGCATGATTCTACACATTTAATTCCTTCTGAACGGCGCGTCCTTATTTTTCACACTTTATTTTATTCAGCTTCCATGGCATCAGATTTTGTTACGTGTACTGTACCGTGTGGATGCTGAGGAGGAGCATAGATCGAGTAAAGTCTTAACGGAATATTACCTGTATTGATTATGTTATGCCATGTTCCAGCCGGTATCATAATCGCAGTGTCATCAGAGATTCTTCTTACAACGTTTAAATAATCTTTTCTCTTGCCCATTTTAATCATCCCTTGGCCTTGTTCAATACGGAAAAATTGATCAAGA
The DNA here is from genome assembly GCF_000981385.1 of Bacillus sp. SA1-12. Lineage (GTDB taxonomy): Bacteria > Bacillota > Bacilli > Bacillales > Bacillaceae > Metabacillus. The sequence goes on along the minus strand of NZ_LATZ01000007.1, from coordinate 67,714 downwards.
TGCGGGTGAATTTCTAAGCCGATATCTTCACCAATCTTAAGACTCATCAAAGTGACTTGTAAATGATTTCCTGTCCATAAAGCGGTGCGATAGGTTTTGTTTTGCTTTGAAGCCTCATTGATATTAACGACAAATGGTTCTGGTCCATAATCTTTTAAGTTTAGCCTATTTCTCCCCTTTAATGATTGCAGAAAATCATTTGGATATGCATCGTTAAGAAAAGTGCTATAAACCGGCTGCCTAACAAAATGATACGTTGGCACATGTACAAAATAAGGGTTCGGGTCTTGATTTGAATACTTAAAAGGAACACGATACATTTTATTCAATCCCTTCACACAGCTAATCAAATTATCCTATGCATGTTGGGCAATTTATGTACTTTGCAGGTGCTTTATTTTAATGAACCGTTCCGGTTATTCACCTTTAGTCATCCCATTCTCTTTCGAAAAGCTACAACTGTGACCATTATTCCTTACTGTTTGATAATAAAAAATTCATTTGAATAAATTCTGATAAAAATCATTGAATTTATTACCTCCGCTAACCTTTATTTTGATAAAAAATAATAATCTTGTTTGTTTTGTATTTTGTATATATTCATTTCACACAGTATATAACCATTACTAACAACAAAACATAATACAAAATAATAAGGAGCAAAGATTATGCAGGAATTTATTAAGAATTTAGACTTAGGGGCCAAAGGAATGTGGTTTCCAGTTTTAGTAAGTATCTTATTAGCAGTTATCGTCCTTTTCATCCCTAAGAAAAACATTTCTTGGCGGGAAATCTATATTACATTTGGTGTTGTAGGATTTGTTACTTGGTTTAGTGATGGCTTAATTGCTAGGGAATTCAATCTTATAGACCTGGGAAACCCTAATAAGGCTGGACTTGGCGATACTCTTTTGTATACCTTTGTACCATCATCACTTGCTATTTTACATTTAAATTACTTAACAAAGAATAACAAATGGAAATTAACAATCATGTTCACTGTCATATCCCTTCTCATAGAATTTGGAATAATCTATGTTGAGTATATGAACTATAAAGGATGGAATTGGTTCATATCATTAATTGTTTATCTTATCGTTTTCGGTTTTCTATTACCGATTCATATGAAGATCATTAGAAATGAATAACTTTAGGATGATATCATTCACCTAGTTTTAAAATAGGACAAATAGTGTATCAGGGTTTATTTTTCCTTCCCTTTTGTTTTTTTCTTTTAAATAAAACCATACTAACCATAGAAAGGAGAGATAAACGTGACAAAGGAATCAACTAATAGATCTAATTTACAGGGGAAATTGAAATCAAGTTCTTCTAATCAGCAAAGGTTTAATGAAGAAATAAGCATGGAGAACCTGGCAAAGGAAGCACTGGCTGAAACCATTCGAGAAGGCGGTGCCTTCGCACGGGAAAAATCTGATCGATCTAAACCTTAAAACTAAAAAGCTAATGTGATGCAGAACATTGGTGCCTATCCAACAGATTCAAGGACAAGGCACCAATATGATTCAGATTGCTGCAAGATTATTATTATTATTATTATTATTATTATGCTTAATTGCCTTTCCCTTTCTTTTGCTAAGGCTTCCAAAGACAGATTCGTTAATGTATTGAAATGCTTAATGGCATATATTGGACAATTTAAGGTTTTATTGCATCTACTATAAGAGAAGGGAAAACTAGTTTTTCTCCCTGATTTCTAGGATCAAACTTTTTCGATCTAAAAATAACGCCATCTTTTCCGTCCCAATCATGAACGTGAAATTGACCTTTTTTATCAAAGTATTCTAGTAAAGTTACTTTATATCCAGCAGTTTGAAACATGTTTGACAGAGTTTGATAAGTATGAACTATTTTATGACTGGCAGCAGGATGATCAAATGGTCCAGGTCCACCTATTTTAACGATGTTTTGGTAATCTTTATCTGGAAAGAACCCATCTGGAACTGCACAACGAATATAACCCCCATGTTTTAAAAACTGATAACAAAGGTTTGCCGCTTCAATCCCCTCATCAAAAGTAAGGTGCTCCCAAACGTGTTCAGCAAGAATAGCCGTTAGAGAATTTTTTTCAAATCGAGCATTCCAAGTAGTTATATCTATTAGATTAAGTTCATCCTCCTGTGTATGGATCCAGCCTGGATTATTATTGTACTCTCCAGCACCAATGACAACTTTCAGATCTTCTTTTTTTGCAGCCATTTTTTCACCCCTAAGCTCCTTTTATTTTTTAAAGCAGCATAATGAAATTGCACTTTCATCTCTTTATTGTATTTAAGGAAATCCTAGATACATAAATACTGGGATTTCGTAAAACCCTATAAATACTTAAATAATAATTGGAAAGGGTATTTCAATGAAAAAAAAGCAGAATTAAACTTTCTTAGAGTCTTATTAATGATTGGCATTTTTAGCTTTTTTAATTTAATAAGAAAACCACCGATGAAAGATTGGATTATCATTTTTCTTCTAAAGAGTTATATTTCAACTTTTCTTGATAATCTTGCTGTAAAAAATGGGTACATTAAGTATCCATTAAAATTATTTAAATCATTTGATATAAGTGTTATTTTCAGTTATTTATTGTTTCCTGTATCTTGTATTTACTATAATCAACTGACTGATCATTTCAAGATAATTGGAACATTCTTTATTACTTTTGCTTTTGCTTTACCAATGGCATTGTTTGAAAACATACTTGAGAAAAAAACAAGACTGATTAAGTACCAAAAGTCTTGGGGGTTTCCACATAGTTTTGGGTCTCTTTTTATAACATTTATTACTGTACGTGCTATTTACAAACTAATAAGTTTTGTTTCTCGAAAACAAAATGAATCTGCTGGTTCCTAATCAATATAAAGGATTGGTGAAAATTGTGAGTGAAAAACCAGTAATCTCTATCCTTTCATTAGTTTTATCTCCTTTTTCCTTGTTACTTTTAGGCTTGATTATTCCGTGGGAGCCTCTAATGGATCTTCATACTTTTTTTGGTGAATTTTCATTTTACTCAGCCTTAATTGGAACTATTTTGGGTATATGGGAATTAACAAAGAAGGAAAGGAAAAGCATTGCTCTATTAGGTTTCCTATTAAACGGTATACCCTTGGGTCTTTTTATCCTGATGATGATCATGATGTTTCTTTCATTTGTCGTGGGAATCTAACTTTTCTTCCATCTTTTTATGAAAAATCTGTAGAAAGATATATGAAGCTCTTTACACCTTTCTTATCTCTAACTAAAAAGCTGCCCATTTTAAAAACAAATCTTGAACATAATCACTGCCAAAAAGAATGGATCGTTAATAATTATTTCCAACATTTACATATTCACCTCGAATTAATTATTTCCTTTAATCCGCTACTTACCCAGCAGTCCAAAAAAAAATGGTTGCCGCAGCAACCACACTCATACACCCCTATCCTATCCTAATTAGTTAAGGCATCATTTATCGTTTTTATTTTCACATTAGTCCATTGGTAAGAAAACCCAAATTCAGAAATCGTGCTCCCGCTGTACTATATAGGTAAGACTTCCCTCCATTAAAATGCGACGGGAAGAGAATCTAACCCCTGTGAGGAAAGCGTGAACTGCCAGTTAACACTCTCCCGAGGAATGCCAAGCCGAAGATTGGGCATGCGTCTAAGCATAGTGGTAAATGCAATGTCTCCTTCCACGCGGGCCAGCGGTGCCCCCAAACACATATGGATGCCATGGCCAAAGGCAAGATGGCGGTTGATCTTCCGCGTAATATCCAGCTCTTCTGACTGCATAAACTTGCCTTCATCTCGATTTGCCGCTTTCACCACAACAAGGACCATATCCCCTTTTTTGATCTGCTGCCCGGCAAGCTCCAAATCTTCGGTTGCAAAACGTGGGCCAACGCTTGTGGCGGGCCCATTGAAGCGCAACAGCTCTTCTACAGCAGAAGGAACTAAACTGAGATCAGCTTTGAGTTTCTCCAACTGATCGGGGTGATCCAGCAACATCATGGTACCCGTAGCGATTAGGTTAGATGTTGTCTCATGACCGGCAAAAATCAACAATGTGATCATCGAGATCAATTCAGCTTCACTGAGGCGATCCCCTTCTTCTTCAATAGCGATCAACTGACTGATCAAGTCATCACTAGGACGCTTGCGTTTATCGGCCACTAGCTGTGCAGTATATTCTCCAAAGGCTTTCAAGTGCTCTGCGACCCCTGGCTCTTGTCTGCCCCAACCTAATCCATGGGCAATCGCTGCAGACCATACTTGGATCTGTGCCCGGTCTGATTGAGGGACTCCAAGCATTTCAGAAATAACGTTGATCGGCAAAGGATAAGCATAGTCTTTGACGAGATCCATCACACCATGATCTTGCACCCTGTCGATTAATTCGTCAGCAATTTCCTGCACCCGGGGACGCAAGCTCTCCATATATCTAGGCGTAAAGGCTTTTGACACCAGACCGCGCAAACGTCGATGATCAGGCAGATCGACAAAGAGCATGGATCTTCCAGTAAAAAAAGTATCGGGAGCGGATGGATCAATGCTGCCTGCGACGTTCTTCCTAATGTCATTGCGACCGTCGATGGAGCTTGGATCTACAGTAAAGCGCGAATGATCTTTGAGTATCTGCATCGCCTCTTCCATACGAGTGACCATCCAGGCTTTTCGATCGGCTCCTCCCATCGGATTCGGTATAGGAATAACAGATCCTATAGCCCGCATCTGAGCAAATAACGGAAATGGATTTTCAACTCTGTCACCACTTAATAAACTTAAAACTTTTTCTGGCATGATTTGATCTGAATGATTCATGACGACCTTCCTTTCTCAGAATGAAATGGGTACTGAGCCTTCCAAAATCACATATTCTGGATGCGGAGGTACGGTAAGAAAAGGCCAGTTCCGAAGAAACATCAACGTACGGAACTAATACTGTATGCACAATGTCTTATCTTGTTATGTACGTCTATAAAAAGTATAATGTCATTAAATGACAAAAGTCAACGGAGGAAATTTTATAATGAATGACAAGAAATCTTCACAATATGAGGAAACGAAGCCATTAAGTTTGCGGGAGCGTAAGAAACGTCAAGCCCAAGCAGCCATTGAGGAGGCCGCACTCCGACTCTTTCAGCAAAAGGGGTATGAACAAACCTCTATCAAGGACATTGCTGATGAAGTGATGATGTCTGCTCGCACCTTCTTTCGCTATTTTGCGTCTAAAGAAGAGGTGCTCTTAGGGTTCATTCGCACTGCGCAAAGTGAAGGCATCCGCTCGTTACAGCAAGTTGCACCAAAGGCGTCACCACATGCTGCACTCCGAGTGGTTTTTGGCTACTTAGCCAGTCAATATCAGCAGCAGCGGACCAATCTTCAGATCCGTTATCAAGTGTCAATGCAGACCCCATCAATCTCTTCTTTGTTTCTAAATACCCTGTTGGAATCAGAGCCGGTGATTTGTGACGCGCTTTGTTCCCACCTTGAATCTGCAACAAACCGAAATGAAATGCGCTTCCTAGTGGCTATTTATATGGCAGCTTTTCGCGTTTCCGTGGAGAAGTGGTTAGAAAATGAGGAAAACAGTGACCTGATTTCTTTGTTAAACGACCACCTGGACTGCTTCCTGACCATGCCTTTAGAAAACAAACGAATAAAATGAGATCTTGCTTGGTGGCCAAAAAAGCTGGATAATAAAAAAAGGCCACCTAAGCATCAATTCTTATGATCTCAAGCAACCTATATAATGAAGAAATTATTTTTATGACAGGTGCGGAACACCCTTTAACCTCCAAAAAATAAATCTAAAAGATTACTGGATCTTGATGACTCTTTATTATACAGTTCGGAATATCCGCAACTTGTACAATATACAACAATAAAATGATTATGTTGAATATCCATCAATTTTGATAGCCCTGTACCTGATGTTGCGATTTCTTTCGTTTTAGCTCCATTATGACCACACTTGATACAGCCTTTTTCATTCATCGTCATCATCCTTTTACTTTTAATAAATCATAATACGGGATCTTCCTAAAAAAAGTTTCATTTGATGGTCTTCCAATGAACGATTTTAGAAAAAGGATGAACTTAATCTTTTTTATGATTAACCGCAACAATTACAAATCGGTGCTCATAGTTTAATACATAACCATTTCTTATTAACTCTTCATACGCATTCAACAGCTGATTAAAGTGACCTTCTACAGTAAACCCTGGAAACTCCCACTCTATCACTTTCGCATAATAAATAAGTGCTTCCATATTAAAAAACTTTTGATATGGGAAGGATTCATTAGCCAACATAATCTCAAATTTATGCTCTTTTAGCTCTCGTAACGTATTCTCCAAATTCAAGGTTTCGTATTTTGGAACAAAGTTTGGAATAAGCATATTTGATAATCGGTTTCCATTTTTTCCGCCCGCCTGCTGAGTTATGAACACACCATTAGGTGTAAGGACTCTTTTTACTTCTTCAACATGAAAGGATTCATGCCTATTAATGACAAGATCAAAATGATTGTCTGGAAAATCAATGATATCATCGTCGCTGATCGGAGCTAGTTTTACGCCTAGAGGAACCAACTTGCTCTTTAAAAGATTAATATTAGGTTCCCAGCCTTCTGTTACCGATGTTTTTTCATAAGGATGATGTAAAGATAGGAGAAATTCTCCTCCGCCAGTACCCATATCGAGTAATTCTAAATCGGAAGATAAATACTTCTTTACGATTTCTGCATAATTCCAAGGAAGAGGTCCATTTTCCCAGCTATCCTTTATATAAGAGAAATCCCAACCCTTAAATGGAATGTTTTCATATTCCAGCCATTCTTTTTTCAATTTATTTGAATTCATACTAACTATTCCCCCACTTGTTTTATTCTTAGTGAACGATACAGTTAACTGACAGATACTTGGTTAACCTCGATACAGGCTCTATCAGATTTACTAACTGTATCGAGTAATTAATTCGTTTCATAAAAAATTTCTCCCTTTGGAAATGTTTATGTGCTGAAGTTAAGGAACTTGGTAGCTAAATCTTCCCTTTTTATAAATAAAAAAGTTGTCACCTTCTGTTTCTGTCAGGTTCTCATTTTCAAAATATAACCCTTCTTCATCATCAATCCCAAAACCAATTGAAACATTCGCTGTTTCTATTGCTGTTTTAAGATTTCTTTCTTCGTTCCATTGCGAAAAGTGAACACTTATTACGCAATCCTTGATGAGACCTAACCCTTTTAGAAAAAGATGTTTATTTCGATGGTTATCAATGGGAGGGATTACACAATGTTCAGGGCTAATTAATGCACCAGCTGAAAAGCCGGCTGCCGGGATCCCTTGGTTGTACATCTCTTTTATACAATAACCAATTGGCGTATCAACAATATAATCACGATAAAATTCAGTATTTCCTCCGCCAATAATCATTCCTGTGCATGTTCGCAGTTCTTTGAGAAGCCTATTCTTTGATTCTGTATTGATCGGCAGATAAACAAATTCCTTTATCCCTTTTTGATTTAGGATAGAAGTATATTTACTCATATACGCTTCCCAGCCAGCTCTCTCTAAAAATAAGATTGCTACCTTGCCATGTTCATTTAATGCTAATTTTGCAAATAAACTTCCAAGCTTATGACCGAACGGCGGACTTCCCCCTAGCAAAAAAAGATGTCTTTTTTCCATACTCTCCCCTCAAATCACCTTCCAGTTATTACTTTTTAATCGTAAAACTCCATATGTGTCTTTTCCTGTTTGTAATAATCCAGTCTGTCTTGCAGCGAACCTGTATGAAATTCAAATTTATGGCCATCCAGGTCCGTAAAATAAATTGATTTTTTATCTCGTTTATCTCTCGGCCGGCCTGACAGGATATTTACATTTAATTCCTTTAGTTTATCATATATCTGATCAAAATCAGCTTCATCTATTGAAAAGGCAGTATGTGTGTATGATTCCGTTATTTCATTGCGAGGAATATCCTTCTCTTCATTAAGAGCAAGCCAGATGCCGTTTAGATCAAAATAGGCAGTGCTTCTCCCCTTCACTAATAACTTTGCCTCAAACACATTTTTATAAAATTTGATAGAATCCTCTAGATTAGACACGGAAAATAATAGATGGTTTAGTCCGTTTATTGACACTTTATCACCCCAAAGTTTAAAATTCTTCCTCAACGTTGCTCATACATATTAAATTTTGTAAAGTTTTATATAAGTAAATGGACCAACCCCATTATCATCAGGTTCAAAAAAGCGCAATCCCCTCTTCAGAATTCGCCAAATTAATCCCTCGCTGACCTTTCACTATTTTGCAAATCTTATTTGATTCTTTTGCTCACATAAGTTTAAGTCAGGTATATAAGATTCAACCAGTACAAGTACTTCTTCAATTAAGGCTTCCAATTCCTTTACACTGTTTTCTGGAGAATCTATTAGAATAGTACTCATGCGCTCATAGAGCTTTTCAGGTTTAATCGTCATTTGTTCAATATTGTTATTCATCCACTTAAATGCAGGATGGTGGACATACATTTGATTTAGGCCGAACAAAACACCAAACAACTTTTTTTGCACTTCGCAAAACACTTCATAGAGCATAAGCCAATCCTTCCGATTTAATAAGGCATTGCGATTATTCCAACGATTTCCCAACCAAAGATTTTCAGAAATCATTTGTTTAGAAAGTGCTAAAGGATAGTCAGAAATTCTCTTTTTAAGTTCCTTTATTTGTTCTTCCCCGTAAAGAATGACACCATCATGAATTGAAGCAACCACACATTGCTTATCATAGTTCGTTTCAAACCTGTCCACTACATCACTTATAAAACGTTCAACAGTAAAGGATAAAAAGTTACTTATTTCCACTTTCATTCCTTCTTTCGTTAGAAAGGATTCAGACCACTCTTCCTCCTCATAGGGATGATAGGTTAAAATCGACCCTCCAACCAATTGAATAGGAAGATGGCGGTCTTGATCCTCTGGCGGTGTCTCCCACAAAATATGTATTTCAATATCTGAATGCTCGTCATTCAAATTTCTTGATACTGATCCAGCTAGTAAAATGGCTTCGATTTTAACGTTTTGTTTATAAACTGCTGCTAAGTCTATTGCTTTTTGTTTCAAATTCATTCGATTACTCCTCTGCCTTTATCGACTATTCCACTCCATTCTCTAAAATAGAAAAAGTCCCCTTCTCACAATTTATTTCTGCTATTACGCCATACGGCAACATACATTTCGGTTCGGTATGGCCAAAATTCAAGTTATAAAGGATTGGCATTTCTTCCAGCTTGTTTTCCTTCATTACCGTTTTGATCACTTCTTTATATTCATCGTAATATTTCTCGTCTTGTGGTTTCCCAAACACAATGCCATTTGCTTTTTCCAGAATACCTTGAGCCGCATAATTTCGCAGCCAATACTTTACAAGATTAGGCTCCGGCTTTTCCTCAGATGTTTCGAAGAAAAGAATACTCTCCTCCCAATAAGAAGGATCAGGCCAAATGTCCGTGCCTTTTGCAAACTCAAGAACTTCAATACAGCCGCCAATTAAACGCCCTTTTACGACACCGGTACCTTGAAGAACCTCGTAACCAGCATTCTGTTTCATCTTACGTCTTTGGTGCTTATTGGCTATATCCCATTCCAAGTACTCACTCGTCCATTCTTTAGCCGGTTGAATATCACCAATAACTTCATTTGAGAATAATGTTCGCTTTACCATTTCAATCGTATACGGATCCATTTCCACATTTTCAGCAAAATCAACTAGTACAGCTGGTCCATAAAAGGAGGAAACCCCTGCTTTATGGCAAAATAAATGTGAAATGGTCACATCGGAATAACCTACAAAAATTTTCGGATTCGCACGGATCACCTCAAAATCAATATACGGAAGTAAGCGAATGCTATCATCCCCGCCAATATTTGCAAAAATCCCCTTAATGTTCTTATCTTTAAAGGCCGTCATTAAATCTTCTGCACGGGCTTGAGGGTTGTGATAAAGATAGTCTCCCCCCTTCAAGCTATTCGGCATAGGAACAACAATAAGGCCAAATACTTCTTCTAGTCTCTTTACACCTTGCTCATAACGCCATCTTATTTCAGGATCACCCGCTCCTCCCCACGACGGACTGACTGTCGCAACAAGATCTCCAGGCTGCAAGCCCTTTGGTTTAATCAACATATTAGCACCACCTGATTTCGTTTTTTCCTTCGCCCATACCTTATACAAATCTATGATCTAAATAAGAATTCTCTTTCTAATAGACTCTTTCCAAGCTTTTTACATACGAGTAATATTCATTTTATGCACTTAAATAAGCTGTAACGGCAATACTCCATACAATGAATAGAAAAGAGGTTGTTAACCAGAAGGTATTACTCGCGGTAGGTTGATCTTTCTTTACTTTTTTTATGATCTCTACAAGATTAAGACAAAATATAATTGCTAGGATTGGCATGAAGTAAATACTAATGTACATAAAAATGCTCATCGATAAAACGTTCACCTCCACAAAAAGCAAGACCGAATCTTATATGATTACTTCTTTTTAATCTGTTCGTTTATCTTTTCAATTATTTTTTGATAGTATGAAGGTGGATGTGGAACAAATTTATTCCTTCCTACATATTCTTCAAGCACATTCTTTTTGCCTTTATGATTGATTTCAAATCCCCTGACTTCAATTATTTCTTTTTCACCTTGCCAAAGATCAGTAAAGTCCTTGAATTTAGCTTTCATAATACCTGAAACTTCTTCAGTATGAAGTGTAAAGTCATCGAATGTATGATCACTTTTATATAGAAAAGTGTTAGCTAATTCCTTATCAATAAAATGATCTTTTATCACACAATAATCAATGATTCCTAATGGTACTAATTCTTCAAAAGCAACATCAATTCCTATTTCTTCTTTTATTTCCCTTACTCCATCCTTAACCGTTTCATCAGCGAGTAAATGTCCAGCAGCCGTTATATCCAATAAATTGGGATAGTCTTTTTTTGTTTCGCTGCGCAGTTGTAAATAAATAGAATCGATTCCTTCTTCATTTGTAATGAACCAGCAATGAAACGCTTCATGCCAATATCCGACTCTATGTACATCCTTTCGGGAAGCAACGCCGATTTGCATTCTGTCATCGTCAAAAATTTTTAATTGTTCCATTTCCATCTATTTATCCCCTTTTCAAAGAACTCTTTCGATTCATTACCTTCAGAGAATAAAAATCCAAACTAAAATTGCGAGTACAAAACGATATAATGCAAAGGGCACCAATTTTATCTTATTAATTAAGTTTAAGAAAAACTTAATAGCAATTAACGCTACAATAAATGCTGTTAAGAAACCTGTAATAAATAATGGGAGATCACTAACACTGAGATGGCTCCAGTTCTCTAATAAATCTTTTCCAGAAGCAGCAACCATGATCGGCACAGCCATAATAAAGCTAAATTCAGAGGCAGTTTTGTGATTCATCCCGATTAACAACCCGCCAGAAAGGGTGGCGCCCATTCTAGAGAAACCAGGAATTAATGCAAAACATTGAAACAATCCCATACCCAATGCTTGTTTATATGTAATTTGATCTAATGTCATAGCATTCGGTTTTGGGGTTCGTAAAAACTCTGCAGCTAACATGAGAACCCCTCCTGCTATGAGTGAAATAACCACGATTTGCGGGGAAAATAGACCTTTTATAAAATCATAAAAGATTGCACCAAATATAAAAAACGGCAGAATTCCAATTAAAATATGTGTATATCTTAGCTTCCCTGCACCCTGTTCTTTGGCTTCCATTTTATACAAACCTAGAATACTTAATATTCGTTTCCAAAAAACGAAAACTACGGCAAGAATAGAGCCTAATTGAACAATTACCTCAAAAGTAGTTGCTCTTACTGTTCCATCAAATCCCAATAAATGACCTACTAAGATCATATGCCCAGTTGAAGATACCGGAGCAAATTCTGTTAATCCTTCAACGATTCCCAGAATGATGCCAATAATAATATCCATTAATGATCTCCTTGTGCTCTTATATTCTTAAAAAGATGATAACACCAATCCAGAAAATGTAAATAAAAATTTTCTAATAGAACTTATTTAGTGCAAATGGAAAAAGGCACCTTCATATATAAGAAGAATGCAAGTTTACTAGCATATGAATACCATCTCTCTCTAATTATCCAAGAATCTCAGTGTTTATTTGGAGCTGCCCTTTTAGTTTAGAATCCAAAATCTATCTTATTTATATGTTTTATTTCTAATGATAGTGGGAAGGTACATTTTAAGGCCATTATGCAAAAGGATGATTAACGTGTTCGGATTTGACGACATGGGGAAATTCTTTCTTTCCCTTTTTTTTGTATTTCCGCTAGTGACCATTATACATCAAGTTGGCCATCTCTTTTTTGCAAAGCTCTTTGGCTGTAACGTGGATATCCATATTGGTACAGGAAATCTGCTTTGCCGAATAGGGCCATTTTATATAAGAAAGGTTTATTTCTTTGATGGTTGGTGTAAATATAAAGCATTACATCAAAAGAGGAATGGCAGAGTGAAGTGGGTTCTTGTATATCTGGGCGGTTCTATTTTTAACATTCTCACCATTATTCTCGTTAACAGCTTAATTCTTCAGAATATCCTTAACCCTAATATTTTTCTGTATCAGTTTGTTTATTTTTCTGTTTACTTTGTGTTTTTCTCTCTATTCCCCGCTGACCTAACAAGCGGCTGCCCAAATGATGGTAAAGCAGTGCTGAACATCATTTTTAATAAGAGCTTTGAAAAAGATCCGATCAATTAAATTTCCATCATTAATAGAAATCGATGTTAAAAAGCTCGTCATAACGGAATGACGGGCCTTTTCTAATAATTAAATTTAGTCACTTTCAAAAAACACACTTGGATATTCAACTACCCCTGAAGCCTTAAAAAGAGCATGATCACTTAATTCTATTGCCATAAAAGCTTCATCCGGAACTTCAAAGGGTGCTTTAATCCCCCATATGGATGCTTTTTTAAAGCCAAACTTTGGATAATACTCTGGATGCCCCAAGACCACAACCGAGCTGTAACCAAGTTCTTTCGCTTTTTTCAAAGCTTCGGTAATTAATAACCTCCCTATCCCTTTATTTTGATACTCCGGCAAGACAGAGACTGGTGCAAGGGAAAGTGATTCTACTATTTGATCATCGTTACAAATGTTTATCTTGGATAAAAGAATATGTCCCAAAATTCTGTTATGATCTTTATCTGATGCCACTAATGATAATTCTGGAATAAATGCAATGGATTTTCTGATCCGGGATACTAACTTATGTTCTTTCTTATCACTGTGTTCTGCAGCAGCAAATGCAAGCTTTACGACACTTTTAACTATTTCGTAATCTTCTGCTTTTTCTTGTCTGATGATTAAGTTCATATTTGATTTATCAACTCCTACAGCATCTTTAAAAGAAGTGATCTATATAAAATAGTCCTTACTTTGATAATCGTTTTATGTAAATGTAAATAGGTTTCCCATTATCAATAAAACAATAATTAAACAAGCTAGACCTAAAGTAAGGATCATCGTTGCCATGCTTCTTAATCGTCTTTTTTAATAGTGACAATAATAAAATCTAGTCTATTCAATATCCATCCTCTCCTCTGATATGCATTCTATATTGAACTACCTTCTAAACTACTTATAGTAGAAAAAACGATCCCTCGTGATTGAAGCATAGCAGACATTAGTAAAGAAGAGTCCAATGTGTTATAGGCTATTTTATGATTGGTAATTCTTTACCTTCTGCCCAGTCATGTATAAACGCTTTTTGTCGTGGATTTATATGAACAGGGAAATCAGCCTTCCCGAAAAACCTGTGTTCACTACTTTCAATATCAACTTGTTTTAACTTTCCTTTGTATTGTTTAGATATAAAGATAACTTGCACACTAAATACCTTGTCACCATTTGGATATTGAACAAAACATTGCTCACCTGAATAGATCTCAAACAATTCCAAATGACTTACTGTGAGCCCTGTTTCTTCAAAGACTTCTCTCTTAGCAGTTTCCTCGAATGTTTCTCCTATTTCCATCATTCCACCTGGGATACACCAATTATCTTCATCTGTACGATGCTGTAACAATATCATACCGTTATCTTCTATAATGACACCACATCCTACTGTTAAAAGTGTTTCTTGACCAATATACTTTCTCATCTCTTTTATATAATTCAAATTATTAATCAAATTTAGTTACCTGCCCTTTATAGAAAAATGCTAAAAATAGCATTCTTAACTTCAAATAGATTTATTACATCCACCCAATGAAAATTACTTTAACAAGCCTATCGGTTTCATTTATTATTATGCTGTATGTGCCACTAGCATATTTCCATATAAATCGAAAAACTATAAGAACTTCCTTCCATCCTCTTCAACAACATCTCCTAATTGAGTTCCAGATTTAGCCAAAAGATTGTAAAGAGAATTCATGTCTTCCACTTGGAAACCAATTGTGGGAAAAACCTGTCCGTTAACAGTAAATGCCGCATGTGTATCATCGGATGTCCCACAGAAAAATGTTTATGTGATCACCGTTAAATCTAACTATTGCGAAATCGTCAAACTTCGCTAGCAGCTCACAATCTAAATACCTTCCATACCATTCAATTGCCTTCTCAAGGTGCTTAACTGGAATTTGCACGTGGCTAATAGTACGTCCCATTTAAAGTCTCCTCATCATAAAGAATATTTACCACCATGATAACAATAGTAATGTTCAGCTTTAAGTTGTTTGATCTTTGCCAAAGACTCTTTTGCTTTCTCAAGATTTAAACAAAAGCGGGGATTAGCAATGACTAATTGATCATTCTCCTTAACAGCCGCATCACCTGTTATAACACTTTTTAGACTAGGAAAATATAAGGAAATATGCCCTGAAGTATGCCCTGGTGTTGCTACTACTCTACATTTGTTACCCAAAATCAAATCCCCATCATGTAGCTTTTCATCAATTAAAACATGCTTCAAATTCTGTAATTGCTTGATAAACCATTTACCAAATTCGATTTCTTCACTTGGCATATTTTCCAGCATTTCTTCGGCTTGAACCAATCTTTCTGACTTCATTTCACCTCCAATGTATTTTGATTCAATTTCACTGGCTATTATGCTAATCGAAGGATACTTTTCTTTGAATTCATATAAAGAACCTATATGATCATCGTCATAGTGAGTAATGATGATATTCTTTAATTTCTTCATTTCATATCCATTTTTTAAAATTTCCTTTTCAATCAACGGTAAAAAATTTGCATACCCAGTATCAACCAAGGTCAGTTCATCATTCCATATAATTAAGCTGGGATAAATGAAATTTTTTTGCCCATTAAATTCAAATTCAATTGGTAATTCTATGATCTTCATCTTTACCTCCCGTTTGTTCAACTCAATAATTGCAAAACGAGGCATTCTACTCACATTTTCCCGTAAAGGCGCTCTCCGTTAATAATAACATTACATATGTTAGTGCAAAGCCTTATTAGACAAAAGCACTTTGCCAGTTTAGGATATTCATTTTTTAATAGGCACAAACAAATCAACCCTGCATTTCCCTTCAGGATCCTCGGCAGGATTATTCAGATTAAATTCAAGATTAAACCTATCGTAATCGGCATGATAATCGCTGTTCGCTATCCATTCTCCATACATATATTGATACGCCAGATTCAATTTTGCTGGAGTATCATAAAATGGATATAAAGCATACTGTCCGCCATCCAGCTTTCTAAATTGAATCCCAGAATGGTGATGTTTTTCCTTCTCAAAACCTTCAGGAATCGTAACACAGGCATCGTGACGGCAATCATGGGCTTCTACATGATCTGGGTTATCTAATGAGATACCGATGAAACTTTGTTTAGGCGGATAAAGTCCATTCCTTACCGACCAATTTATCAATTTCCCCCAATGATTTTCTGATGGTTCAAAATAACTTCCAACACGCCTAATAAAAGCTACCTCGCATTCAGGCAATTCCTTTATTGCAATGTTCATGGCAACACCTCCAAAAAATGTAAATAGTGACCTTTATCCGATTTCGCTTTTATAATTAAAATTCCCTTCTTAAAAGAAAAATGCCCTTCTAAAAGAATTCCTAATCAAGAACATTCAAGATTTTTCATTAAACCAGCTGCTTCACAAACAGTACTCTATCTTGATTTGGACCATCATAATCAGTAAAGACGGGAACACCATCAATTGTTTTATCTCCCGCTTCCATCTTAAATCCCATCTTGGTATGATAGGCTATCGACACTTTGTTGACCGGAGACGTTACACAGCGGACAATTTTCCGGCCGGTTTGTTTCACTTCATTAAAAAACTCGTTGTATAATGTTTTTCCGATATGATGTTTTCTATAATCGGGATGAACTCCTACAAAGTGGATATATGCCTCATGAGGATGAGATTGAGAAAGAAAGCCGATCAGGAAACCTATTATTTCCCCGTCCTTTTCAGCAACAAAACTAGTATTTGTGAAATGGTCAAAGAATAATTTCGGTAACTTATCAGACATCTGTCTCCCGCCCCACCACACATTAATTAACGGGGAAATGGCATAGTAGTCGGATCCTCGCACTGAACGTATTTTCATCATGAACCCCCTTTCGGTTGTTCCCTGCTATTGTTTAAGAAAGTTTTTTGTTTTTATTACAATGGCTCCATTTAAGAGACTTTTCAACAAGCTCATCCATAAATGCTTCTTTTCCCTTTTGGTATTGATGCGTATGATTTGGAAACTGTTTTGCCAGTAAGATTTTCAATTCACCATATTTTTTTGCCTCTTCTGGATGGGTAAGCAAGAAATGTTTAAAACATAAATGTTTTTCTATATTCTCGTTATCTGCTTCAAAAACATGTACATGATGGGTTCTTTTCTCTTTCCCTTTAGGAAAGTATCTTCTGCCAGATATTCCGTTTTCGCCTCTTGGTTTATATCCTAAAGATCTCATTTTTTCATTGTATAAATCAACATGTTCAATCTTTCTAACGACTAGTAAAATATCGATTATTGGTTTTGCATACCCTATCGATTTTATAGAGGTACTTCCAATATGAAAAATATCAACTAATTCATCTCTAAATACTTCTTTAAGGATCCTCTCTTCACTAGCGTATGATTCGGCCCATTCTTTTGACCAGGGAACAATTTCAGTTTTTCTCAACTAACCAACTCCTTTTTTCTTTTTTACTTTATCTACATTCATTATTAAACCCGATTTTCCTTTTTTAGAAATGGTACAATAAAATAAGAGAAAGGTTCTTTATTAAAAAGAATTCTGGAATTGAGCTTTTACATTTTTTTCATAGAATACATATTTATCTAAGACCATTTTCTATGAGATTGTTGTCTTTTAATAGGTTCTTTCTGGAAACTATTTAAGGTTGATTGGAGCGTAAGTGCGAGACTCCTGCGGGAGCAGCGGGACAGATGAGATCCCACAGGCATTTACGCCGAGGAGGCTCACCGTACGCCCAGCGGAAAGCGAGCATCTGGAGCGGAAATCAACCACTCCGCTACTTAATAATAGCAACAAAGTTTGCGAAAACAGCCAAAATAAAAGACGCGTTTCTAATTAAACGCGTCATCCAAGCAAAACCACTTCATCTCCCACATGAATTTGACCGGTTTTTATAACGGAGGCATAAACGCCAAAATGATTTTTTCTTTCCTTAACAACCGTTTTAAGCAAGGAAGCATCTCGTTCTCCATTTTCAGGATCTACAGTAATAATCATGCACCTTTCACAATGTCTTTTTAATTGAATTTCTACTTCACTCCCGATTCTGATATGTTTACCGAACCATTCTTCCTCTATAAACGGAATTTTTTCCTGTAAGGAAATGAGTAAATTAGGACGGAACCGCCTAAAATCGACATCGCTTTTTCCCCATATTTCCTTTAATTTCAATAATGAAGCATCGGTTACCAATTGAAGATGTTCTTCTTCAATTGCCCCTAAAGGTACATGGTCAGGAGTATAGGTAATAAGCGAAATGTTTCGTTTTGATTTTCCTTCGATTTCTTTACGCAGTTCATCCTCTTCCCAATTCATCACCTTTCCTTCAGGTGTTATGACCTCCACCTGGGGGTAATGTTCAATAGATTCCTCATCTGAAAACCTAGCTTTATATGTAACCATCTCTGGAAATTGTGTGATCGTCAAAAACTTACCTTGCCTAGTTTCATCTAGAAAGGCATGGCTGCGGTCACCATATAAACCATATTCCATTATCGTTGCTTTCTTCACACTCTCTCCGGAAAAAGACTTCACAGGATGGCGAACAATTTCCTTAATATGCCCGATTAACATGTTACTCACTCCTTCCACCAAATATTCCCTGGTACTAGTAAAGTATACCAAAGAAGCAACAGAAGTTCGCTATAAAACAGGACCTCTATAAATAATCTAACTCCACATTGTACATAAGTTTCTTTTAAAAAATAGTCTTTTTTTATCATCGATTATTTCATATAGTTAACACTATATTTTTATTAAACTATTAGGAATCTCCTAACTATCCTATTTAAAGAGAGAGGGATGTGCATGAAAATTGATTCGCCAAGAATTGATGAAGAACTACCGCTAAGGAACTTACATGATATTTTTTACGAAGAAGATCCGGAATTAGAAATGTGTAAAATTATTGACTCTATTTTTGAAAATGAAGTTTTGGATCGAGTACGATTATCTAATATGGTGATAAAAAATTGCAGGTTCACTAATACCGACTTTAACAAACTCGATTTGACAGATGTGTGCTTTGAAAATTGTGATCTATCTAATGCTAAATTAAATAAGTCATCCATTCACAGAGTAGTATTTAAAAATTGTAAGTTATTAGGAGTAGATTTTACAGAATCTCGTTTTGGAAATGTACAGTTTCTTCATTCCATCTTAAACATGGCGGCATTTGGACATTCAAAGCTGGAAAAAGTCATTTTTCAAGATACTTCATTAAAAAGTTCAGATTTTTATGATTGCCTATTTAAAAAGGTTGAGTTTCAATTATGTAATCTGGATGGAACAAATTTTGAAAAAACATCATTAAAGGGAATAGATATTAGTTCCTCGACGTTTGCAGAATTAATTGTCTCTATGGAAGATTTAAAAGGGTGCAAAGTATCTTCCTATCAAGCCATTCAATTTGCAACTTTAATGGGACTGATCATTAAAGATTAGCTATTGAAGCAAATGCAAAAGGGAAATAACCGCTGAAAAGATTCCATGAATAAAAGAGGAAAAAGAAGGGTAAGCAAGTGTGTATGGAGGTATTTAGTATGGAGGATTTACTTAAGCAGACCGCACATCGCCCCTATCCGATTCCAGACGCTCCCTGGTTAATGACTCAAACCTGGGAGAACTTGTTGTTCATGCATTGGCCTGTTGATCCCGAAGTCGTCCGTAAGTATGTAACGCCAGAGCTTGAGCTTGATACCAGGGATGGACAGGCATGGGTTACCATCTCTCCGTTTCAGGTTAAACACCAACGATTTCGGGCCCTGCCGGAAATTCCGTTCCTTAATACATACTTGGAGCTCAATGTCCGAACATATGTAAAAAGGAATGGAAGAAACGGGATTTACTTCTTTTCGCTTGATGCAAACCTTGCACCAGCTGTACTGGCAGCAAACGGGTTGCTTGCACTGCCTTATAAATATGCAAAGATGTCATTTGAAGGTGAGAATGATTTTGACGAAATTAAAGCTTCCGGCAAAGTCTTTGCTGCTGTCGGACCATTCCGGTTTACAAATAGCAGGATTTCAGAGGAAGGCGGGTTTGGCAAGTTTGATGCAGTGTATAAGCCTTTGTCCAAACCGTATCTTTACGAACCAGGTACACTTGAACATTGGCTGGTTGAAAGGTACTGTCTTTTTACAACCAGAGATGGCAAAGTGCTGCGAGGCGATATCCATCATCTGCCTTGGAATGTTTCAGAAGCCTCCGCCAAAATGGTTATGAATACGATGAGCCCCGTCCCGCTGTCAGGGAACCCTCTGCTCCAGTATTGTGAATCAAAAAAAGTTTTGATGTTCCCGTTTATAGAGGATTAAACGAATGGGATAACGTATATAAACGAATGGGAACACAAAACTAAATCCATTCTGCAAACCAAGCAACATAATAAGCAGCTGGGATAAATAAAAGCTGTGCTAGAATCGTACCTAAAAACTTTGAACTAATCATGGTCAGTGAGTAACTCTTTAAGTAAATATAATCACATTGTTTTTTCATGACCCGATCAGCCAATACAGAAGCTTTTGGGTCAATAAACAATGTTAATAAAATGGTAGCAATACCATTAATAATTCCTGAAGACATTAATTCAGCTTGAGCATAATCTTTAGGTACTAACATTGATGCATAGATAGAAGAAAGTACCCCTACTGTAAATACAGCAGAAACAATAACATTCATAACAAAAAGGCGTTTTGGAATTGTCTTTAAAGAAATGCCTTTTAAATAGGTTAGTCTTGGCATCCTTATACATCTAATGACTTTTTTAATGCCCTTTAAATGAAATGAACTAAAAAGAGTGCTATTACTGAACCGCGTTGATTTGATAATTGGACTATAGCCCTCGAAAAAATATTGATGAAAGTAGGAAAGAGCAGGATTCCGCACAATACGCCAATAGATGTTACTCCAATTAAAATTCTATACTGCTCCTCAATAAAATGCAGCTTGTTTAAATCAGGTGCATCCGCAATAAGTTTCGCTGTCAGAGGCTGCTGTATCATTGTAGAAAATCTTGAAACAATTACTAACGTGCTAAACAAAGATATTGCTGTCCATAAAGATATTATGAGTAGTTTCCCTGTAATTAGTTCCATCTTAAAACTCCTAAATAGATCGTTATTGTATATATACTATTATATTTATATTTGCTTTTGAAATAATTTGAAGTACCTATATCCTATGAAAAAGCACATAAAAAACAGACATGTGCCATTTTCTCAACATTTTTCAAGCGAAAAAAATGGTAAGTGTCCCTTAAACATACTGTTTGCTCACAAAAAAAGTCAGGATCATATTTACTCCTGACTATTGTAGAACTCTTCCTTTTAATGTGTTTAACTTTACTCATAACCGCATTAAGCAGCTAGATTTCTGCAAGCTTCTGCACATGTAAAGCAAGCCTCCGCACATTTCTTGCAATGTTCATGTTTATGTTTTTGGCACTCATTTCCGCATGCTTCACAGATTGTAGCGCATACTTTTCCTAATTCAGTCATAAAAGGTGTTCCTCTGGCGATCGCTTGTTCCAAATAAGCACAAATATCTGCACATTCTCTGTCTAAGCGAATACATTCTGCCATCATCTTGACATCTTCCTCCCTTAGACAAGCATTATAACAGTGGTTACATGCAGCCATACATTCATGCAGTGCTTCAATAATGGATTGGTATTGTTCTTGTGGCACTAGATTACCTCCTAAACTATTTCTCAATGTACAATAACCTAACTTTTTGGGGGTTAAACGTATAATTACTGCGCAACTAACCTGGTTTTGAGTAATGCATATTCTCCTGGACTTAAAAATCCCTATAGAAACATAAAGACGCTTTACCTATTTCGGAAAAGCGTCAAATTTTGATAAGATACAATCATATCGTCCTTTATGATTTACTTTTTTTCATTAATAGCTTTAACGTTTTTTCTAGTCCTTCCTTATAAGGTGTTGCGACAATTTTACCTATTCGATTTTTATATTTTTCTCCATCCAGAATAAATCCTTCCTCTGTTAAATACATGATTTCCACTACTTCTTTCATAATTGGATCAAACAAGCCCAATAATCGTATTGCATGTTTGTTTAATGGAATCACTAATTTTCGATTTTTCGTTATTTCACGTGCCATTTTTATGATTTCTTTTCCTGTAATGACACCTGCCCCAGGAATATTCCAATTCTCACCATAAGAATCATCTCTACTTGCAATTTCCACGATCATCTTTGCTGCATCTGGTAAATAAACATATTCCCTCGGTGTTTTTAAATTCCCTATAAAAATAGAAAGTTTATCCGCAGCTAGTCCTGTTAATGTAGGATGTAAATACGAATTTTGCGATGTAATCCCATAATAATCAGGCAACCTTACTATTAATGCTTTTGCATTCTTCCATTTCTTATCAAAAATCAAATGTTCAAATTCCACCCTAATTTTCCCCTTTTTCGTGTGAGGCTGTTTTAAGTGATTTTCATTTCCTTTCCCAGTTTGACGTCCATAAACATAAATGCCATCAACAATGACAATTTTTTTGCCTAAAATATTTGCTGCTGTCATGACACTTTCCCCAAGCAAATGAAGTTTTTTGGCCATTTCGTGATATTGAACATTTGCACATTGAAAAATCACATCTGCATCAAAGGCTGCTTCTACAATAGTGTTATAATCAAAGATATCTCCAAGTTTGTATGCTAACTGCGGTGTAGAATGATGTTCTTTGATCAATTCCTTTAATTTATTTTCTGAACGTCCAAATGCAATCACTTCGATCCCTCTTGATAATAGTTCTGATACCATTACTTGACCTGTCCCGCCAGTTGCTCCTAATACGATTGCTTTTTTCATCTTTTTAACCTCCATTTATTTAGTGATTGATCAATAACTCTTTTGGGTAAAAAAAACTACTAAAAAGGTCTTTACTCATTTGAAACTTTTAGATTCTCATCTCCTTAATTTACAAAACGTTCCCTTTATTTCTGTCATATCAAAATAAGTTATTGATCAATCACTAACTTATTTTGTTAAATAAAAAACCGAGACTTCGGTTATTTATCTTTACCATTAATAAGTTCAGGAAAGTCGAGATAATAAGATATATTACAAAGTATTCCTCTTGCTAAAAAAGTTGTTACTTCCATTTCGGGATTACGGATACCCGCTAAAAGAAATCTTTCAAAAATGTAATTTCTAATCGTAGAAAGACCTAATTTTGCTGACTCCCTTATTGTTTTTTCTGATATTGAAAGTCCAATGACTTGCAGCGCAATTTCATTAGGATGTGATAAAGATAACTCTTCATAAGCTTCAATCATTTTCCTAACCAATAGCTCTGGTTCTGCATCTACATTTTTAAAAGTTTGGAGGATTCTATCATATGCTCGCTCAAGAGCTGCAACAAACAATTCCTCTTTTGTTTTAAAAAATTTAAACACATACGGTTGTGATATTCCAGCCTTTTCTGCAATATGTGCAGTCGTTGTATTATAATATCCTTTCTCAGCAAATACTTCTAAACCTGCTTCAAGTAGTTCTTCCAAACGTTTTTCTTTTTTAGGGCTCAACACTGACGAAACACCTGCTTTAACAATAATTAGATATTCAAACCAATTAGTTAGTGATTGATCAATCACATAATAATACAAAAAAAGAATTTACGCAAGATGATTATGAATTCGTTTAATTTTTTTTATTTTTAGAACTAAGGTGTTAAGTGTTTTTCGACCATAAAAAGTCCGATCTCACCTCTTACTATAGGTAAAATCGGCCTTTTTTTAAAAAACCTCATCTTAATTTTTATTACTTGATAACTTTATGCTTTTATCACCAGATGCCTTCCTAATTGATTGTTCTACAACGTACTGAAAGCCATAGATAATAATTGCCAAGGATACATTTATAAAATACCAAACAGTGTGTTTCATCTTTATAAATTTAACAATGCCAAATCTATTTCCAATGTAAGGCATTGGATATGCATTAATTAAATCCAATACCGCGTTTGTTATTAAGTACTTGGGGAAATTCCCATAGGTTAATTTAAAGATCCATAGTGTTGCGACAAAATAAGGTCCTAATATATATGTAAAATCTACAGGTCCAGGCGATAAGGGATTATTCGTTTTCCACCATTTTTTCCGATAACAGATTAGACTGAATACACTTAAAAATAAATTGACAAAACTTGCAACAGGTAAAAATCTTATAATATTCCTTTTCCCCATAAAAGGGACGGTAAGCCAAGGAATAATTATTGTTGCTAAAGAGAATGCAACTTTACTCTTATACTTAACCATTAAGCTCCTCCTTAAAAAGATCATATTATTTTTAAACCTCTTCAAATGAACAAATGATTTTTGAATAACTACATTCTGAGACCCAGCTTTACTAGATCTGTATTTTCTTTATATTCCACATCAGCGAATCAACACCTGTCGAGAAATGAGCGATCGGATTTACTCCAGACAGATCAAATTGATAAGGTGTAAAAAGGGTATTAATGCCTAATTCAATTTCTGCTTTTTGTAATGGCCAAGGCCGATGGTGTATTTCACCGCAATAAATGTTGATTCCGTTATGAGAACTAAAAAGACAATATCGTTCGGTGAGCCAATGATCCAACGTTCCTTCCTTTGGAAAATAAACTCCTGATATAGGAACATATTTGCTTTTAAATACAATTGGTGTATGTTCGTATCCTTTACGTCTGCTCTGGCAATGAAAGGTTTGTCCTTCTTTCCGAAAAGAGATTTCCGCCGAATGATAAGGTAATCGATACCATTTCTTTGCTATCTTTAAGGATGCCCAGTTCCCAACATCAATAGACATAAAATAAATACCGGGTTTGCCGTTACATTTAACATAAGTCCTAACATTGATTTCTGGAAATCTAGGAGTTAGGGAAAGGGATGATACTCCAAAAGGAAAGATTCCATCTATCACAAATAAAATGATGCCTAACCATGCGGAGCCATTAAAGGTATCAATTTGTAATGCAGAAGGAATATGCGGTCGCAGTTTTTCAATTGGAATCGGCCAATGCAAAAACAATAGATTTCTCCAAGTTTGTCGCATTATATACTTTTTTGAAGGTAATGGAAAAGGACGGTGAATGATGTCATTTAATAAGTTCATATAATTGACCTCCTCCTTACAAGAAAGTAACAAAGTAAAGTGATTCAACTTAGAGATCTTTTGTAGTTTTTCCGTTGATTAACATTTTAAACCTATTCTTTTAGACACCTTTCCTCGATGTAACGGAAAGAGTAATTTCATAGCAAATGATAATTATTTCTTCCCTTTGGGCAATAATGGTAAAAACATTAGTGGAGAAATGATGATGACGAACTTCCTATATTATGTGTCTTTTGCGATGATCGCACTCTTAATAGTCCTTATGTTATTCATACTTGTTGGCTGGCGTTGGATAATGAAACGAATGGTTAAACAAATGGGAAAGATTCTATTAACCGATAGTTACCAAGAAAACCTTATAGAACTACTGCCAGGATTACGGCATATGGGTATTCAAAATATGCTTGAAAACAGCTTGCGTGCTGAAACAGGCGACCTTCTTCATCGCCCGCTTGGCTCTTCAAAAAAGTGGCCTCATTTGGATCCCATTACATTTATCCCCGCACAGACGACACCATTTCCAATTGATGGTGACCAAGATGTAGATGTGAAGGTAACGATTGGACCAAAAGCTAAAAAACCAATGGAAATAAAAATTCCAATCATGATCAGCGGGATGGCCTTTGGAATCGCACTAAGTGAGGAAGTGAGGCTTTCATTAGCAGAAGCAGCTAAAAAAGCAGGAACTGCCATTAACTCTGGTGAAGGCGGAGTTTTACCAGAAGAATTGGACAAAGCAGGAAAATATATTTTACAGTTTGCTAAAACAGATTGGTCCAAAGAAGAAGAAATTATTAAACGTGCAGACATGATTGAAATTAAATTAGGGCAAGGTGCACTATTCGGGGTTGGCGCGAGAATTTCACCGAAAAATTTAACAGGCCGTGCAAGAGAGATTATGGGACTTAAGGAAAATGAAGAAGCCGTGATTTACGATAATTTCATTGAAAATCAAACATTAGAAGATATAAAGGCGCTTGTTGAAGAACTTCGAGGCTTTACTGGCGGTGTTCCTATTGGTGTAAAAATAGGGGCAGGAGGAAAGATTGAAGAAGATCTTGATCATTTACTATCCCTAGGCGTAGACTTTATTACGATTGACGGTGGTCAAGCAGCTACACTTGGTGCTCCGCCTATTTTAGCTGATGATATGGGAATTCCGACCTTACATGCGGTTGTCCGGGCTGTTAATCATTTAGAAAAGAGAAAGATGAAGGGGCAAATTAGTTTGATTGTCTCAGGAGGGCTTTTAATACCTGGGCACTTTTTAAAAGTCCTCGCACTAGGTGCTGATGCTGTATGTGTAGGTTCAGCCATCTTATTTACAGTTTCACATACTCAAAGTCTTAAAGCACTGCCTTTTGAACCGCCTACGCAAGTTGTTTGGAATCAAGGGAAATTTAAGGATCAATTTAAACTGGAAGATGGCGTTAAATCAACTGAGAAATTCTTAACTTCAAGTACGGAAGAAATGAAAATGGCATTAAGAGCGATGGGAAAACGCTCTTTAAAAGAGCTGTCAAAAAAAGATTTAGTTTCTTACGACGAGGTAACTGCTAAGATGATCGGCATTCCATTTTCTTTTGAACCTTGGGAAGACATGTAAATAAAGAATAACAATGAAAGTTAGTTATCACTCTACGTTTCTTAACCATCCACAATTTGAGGGGCCGATTATTGAAACCGAATACTTTATGCCTGATTACCTTTCTTGTATAAAGTCTGATAATGAACGAACAATAATAGTATTGGACCTAATTTGAGATATGAGTAATCCTTCTATTAGACCCAGACCGTAAATAAAGCAGGCGGGAATGTGAGAATTTATGGAAATAGTTGAACATTTGTTTGCTCAATATGGATATTTCGTGTTATTGATTGGTCTGCCAATGGAATTAATTGCTTCACCGATACCTCCTGGAAACTCGACACTTGCCTATACCGGCTATTTATCCTACAAAAAAGTTCTCGATCTTTTGCCAGCACTTGCTGCCGCATATTCCGGATCGGTGCTGGGAATAACAATTACTTATTGGATCGGAAACAAGTTGGGTTTACCATTAATCGAAAAGTACGGAAAATGGCTGTTTTTAAAGCCGGTGCATTTGAAGAAAACAAGAAAAGCTTATGAAAAATTCGGGAACAAAATACTCCTTTTTGGTTTCTTCTTGCCTGGTGTCAGACAGTTTAACAGCTATTTTGCGGGCATCATACATGTTCCATATCGGACCTTTGCTTTATATGCCTATCTAGGAGCATTCTTATGGGTTTCCACATTTATCGGTATCGGTTATGTGTTCGGTAATCAATGGCAGTATGTTATTAATTTAATAGGGCATTTTTTGAAATTCATCTTAATTATCTTGTGCTGTACAGTAACTATTTTCCTTGTTTTTAAATGGCGAAGTCGGTTTAGAAAACGATCGGATTCATGATGGGGAATCGGAGTAATGGCTGCCCTGCGGACTTACCTAAAAGTCACCAAGTATGCCTCTATTATGTTCTTTTATTTTATGATCAAATCAAAGACACCCATTGGATTAAATATAAGATAAATACCTGTCAGTGCGATTACAATTATTAAAATGACTATTAATTTACTTTTCATTAAACTCTCCTGTATTTTTGGGTGTTTTTTGCGTATTTGATAATTTTTTCCCTAATGGTGTTACAATGCCATCAATGGTGGAGGAATTTTTCTCACGTATGTACTGTTCTAGTTCCGCTTTATCTTCTTTCTTCATATTAGACCGATTCAATGTCTCGCGTTCACTGGAGTAAGTCATGTAGGGGATACTATAACCGCAAGAGGTTTGGACTTTATGAATTTTTGCTAATATGATTTGTCTCGCCCCGGGCATCAATGTAAAATGACCGTTCAGCTGCTCCCATTCTTCAGTGTCAGGCAGAATCACTTTTCCTGAACCATATAAGCGCAAGATCAATGGCGGTCCTTCAAATGCACAAAACATAAATGTGATCCGGGCATTTTCAGTAATATGTCCGCTTGTTTCGTTGCCGCTCCCAGTAAGGTCTAAATATGCAACTTCTGTTGATGATAAGATGCGAAAAGTATCATATCCTTTTGGAGAAAGGTTCACATGCCCCTCCGCATCCAAAGGTGCTGTTGCAACAAAAAACATATGCTGTTCCTTTATAAATTTTTGATGCTCAGATAACATTTTCGAAAAGTACTTTGCCATAATTAATCCCTCCTAAGATTTTCATCACGAAATATTGTGGGATACCTTTTTCACCTAAGTTTTTATTTGAGGTTCACAAAATTCGATGCCTCATACATCCTCATTTTCCTTTTGAGAATGCGGTTTGTCATCACTTACGAAACCAAAGAAATTGATAACCAGAATATAAAGAGGAAATCCAATCAATGCTCCTATTACTAATAAGACTGTTACAGGAGTTAGAGAGTCCCCTTCATATGTTATCGGGAATTGATATGCGATTAGATAGATAAAAAGCACAAAATACGGAACCCAAAGGATGGCTGTCCAATAGTTGGCTTTTCGTGCCGTGTCATTTTGTTCATAATTGTTCAAATTTGATTTCTCAATTTGGTAAATCAAACAATGCTAATAATGAGGATAAAGAAACCTATCCATTCACCACTAACATCTTTTCTAAATTATACCATTTTATTGTAAAGTAAACTTTTATTTAATTGATTAATAACAAAAAAAAAGACTCAAAATCAGTTCTTAATTCTTCAATTCTTATAGTCTTTACTTTATGCTGCTATTAATCTTGACATTTTTTGCAAATCAAAATCCTTTCATTTCATCATGCATTGTTGCATAATTGTTTAGTGGTTAATAAAATACCTTGAAAGGATAGTTATCATGATTCCAATCGAGCTTCTTTGTCACGAACTCAAACGAATGACAGATGATTATTACAAATGTAAGAATCATAAAATTAAAGAACAAATTTATAGTGATATTAAACTCTTAAGTGAAGCACTATTTCTTAGTGACCTTCCTTTTAAAGATAATGACATTTGATTTTATCTCACATTATGTGTATTAAATATGTTCTTACTCAACGAATTTTAACGACTATAAGGCTTTATATACGGATAAGGATGTGAGGCATGGTTCATACACACACATCCTTATTTTGAAAAAGCCCTACTATAATAACAGTGAATTGCCTTTGGATTAATCGCTTTCATATACAACTAATTTGTGTTATAGTTAACCCAATTACCATCATGAATAGTTTGAAAGTTGGATTTTAAATCATAAAATAAGGATGATTACCATTAAATTTGGCCAGAAAGTAATTTATAAAAGCCGGATCCATTTCGTGTTTTTTGAACACGAAAATAATTTATTTGAAATCCAAAGTGAGGAAAAAAGTATTATTTTAGTTAGATTGAAAGACTTAATATATAGATTAAAATAAGGCCAGCCTTTTAGAGGTTGGCTTTTTTTGATACAGCTTATGAAAAAACTGGATAAGAATTAGTGAATTGCCTGCGTTTGCTGATATTCCCCCAGATTATTTCCCAAATCGTCAAATAAAAACTTTTCTCCATTATCAAATCCGGCACTTCATTTTTTCAATTATAGCAAGGTTAAAAACAGAAGTTATACACTCTTATTCTATTGTGCATAATAAAATTTAAAAGGTGTGTTCGACTTGGACTTCCCTACAATCCAAACAAATTTTTGGGATGCTGTAATTGCCGTTCCATTAGTCATGGTCATAACTCAACTGATAAAACGATTCTTTAAAGTAAAGAAAAATACGTTCCAACCATTGCTCTTATTATAGGTTTATGCATTTCAATTTTTATCAGCCATCGCCACGACTTTATTCGCAGGTCTTTTTATGGGCTGGTTTTATGGATATGCTGCTATTGGTTCTTACGCTGCATTGAAAACAACGATTTTATCTTTCAGGAATCAAAAAGAATAAAATGACAAACGTGCACCCATTGTCCTTCATTGAATTTTTTTCTTTATTTAATTGATTTGAATTCTCTCATATAATAAATGCTAAATGAAAAGTTCACTTTTCTTTTAACTGACTTTGATAAATTTACATTTTAGGAGCTTCCATCCCCATATTCGCCCATTCTTCCTTTGCCGGCCCATAAAGACCTGGAACGGTTAATCCTGCTTGACGCATTAGGATCGTCATTTGTCCACGATGATGTATTTGATGTGCGACTAAGAAGGTCAATAAGTCCCCCTTTGACATGGTTTGCCCAAAAATAGTATGGACTTCATAAAGAGATTTATTGTTCCATTGCAATTTTATCGCTTGAACGATAGCATTGCTTGCTTGTTGATAACTGGCAGAAATAAAGGCTGAAGAAGCAGGGACAGGAAAATCTTGATCAGGTATGTCGACTGAAAGGCCGGTTCTCGATGCTATTACGCCAATTGCTGTTACAATATGCCAAGCTATCCTTCCTAATGTCCAGTGGCCGGGTAACACTTCTTGAGCTAAAGAATCATCAGTGAGGTTAATCATAAGACTTTGTGTAGAAGCACTTTCGGCATTCCAAATGTCACTAAATTGATCTAAGGTCTGAAACATTTTATTCATCTCCCTATATTCCTCATCTATGTCGATGGGACAATTTTGCTTGTTCTGCAAACATTCAGGCCATTAACGACAAAACTCGCTAATCATTTGTTTCTTTATTTCTTCTACTGGAAATATCGCCGGATAAGTAGATAGCATTAGCATAATACCCTGCAGCACCGATGAAAAATATAAAGAGCGCTGCCTAGGATCCTTTAATCCGAGCTTTTCAAAGATTTCACATTGTACTTCGAACATTCGGGCATTTTCTTGGATAATCAGTTTACTATATTTAATCAGTTCTTTGTCATCGAGGGGCTGGGTTTGTAAGTGCAGGTAGAAGCGATGCACATCCGGATTTTGATGAATATTATCTATCGCCCCTTTGATAATATGTTCAAGCTGTTCACCCGGTGTCTCAAAAGCGGAGGCCCCCTCCATTACTTCAATTACTTCCATGATTCTTGTATGAACCATTTCAGAGAGCAGTTCTTCTTTACCCTTATAATAATTGTAGAGTAAGCCTTTAGAGATACCTGCTTGTTTTGCAATCTCCTGAATAGAAGTCGCATAATATCCCTTTTTGATAAACAGCTCCATTGCAGCATGACGAATTTTTTTCTTTGAAAGTTGGCGAATACGATCATTCTCTTCAGGTGTTCTTGGCATTTTGCTTGCATTCCTCCATAAAAGCAGTTATTTCCTGATGTAACTGTTCAGGATGTGTGAGAGCTATCATTATATGATTGGCGTCTTCTATTTCAATGAATTGGATATTCGGAACCTTTTTAAAATAATCTGCAATAACAAAATGGTCAGCTAATTCCTCATTAAGCCCTATGATATATAATGTTTTGGGTTTTAAATCTTGTAAACGATCAATCGAAGGAGGTTCAGGCCAAATTGTTTTAAAAACCGGCCATTTTAACATTCGCTGCATATGGTGTCTGAGCATTTCAATTATGAGTTCTCTTTGCGGACTGTCCGAAACGGCTTGATAGGCTGGAGTATTTAGAAAAACATCGATCATTTTATCTATTTGAGGAGCTGCATCTATAACATTTTTGATATATTGCTCAGCCTCTTGCGAATAGCGGAAACCTGTTAAAGAAGGGGTGATTAATACAAGTTGTGTAACTCTTTCCGGGTAAACAAGGGCAAAATCAGTTGCAATCTGGCCGCCTATATTATGGCCAATCAACGTAGCTTTATTGAGGTTAAGATCATCCATTAAAGATCGTAAATCTTCTATATAGTCTGCATATTCATTTGGGGATGGGGACTTACCTGCACCGCGTCCATCATAGCTAATGACTTTATAATTCTCTGCTAGGAGAGGGGCTAAAATCGACCATTGCCGCAAATCGGCACCACCGCTATGAATAAGCACAACGGGATGGCCTTCACCATGAATCTCGTAATATAAATCCAAGACAATTCCTCCTTTTATTTCTGAATTTCCTTTCATTAACAATTTCATCTTACTATTGAATGAACGTTTAGTCAATAAAAAATACCCACTATTTACTATTTTTAGAACAAAGTCAGAGTATCTGGAAAAACACATTTGCTGTTTTTAACGATCGTGTAAAGCTACCGCCTCCCAGTGATTAGATACTCAAGGATATCTCTGGATTTTTTGAAAAGTCTTATTACCTGCTTCCTTATCATTTTTCCTGAAAAACAAGAGGATCTGCCAGTTGGCAGACCCTCCTTTTTATTTAATGAGCTGATTCAACAGAATCAACATGATTTACATGCTTATAATTGAACCAAATAAATACGACTGAAATAAGGACGAACACTGCGCCAACAATGAAAGGTACACTTGGGTTGTATATTTCCGCAAGTTTGCCTGCCATAAATGGAGCAATAGCTCCTCCAATAAAGCGAAGGAAGCTGTATGCGGCAGATGCCGTGGATCGTTCGACAGGTGCAGCATTCATAACCGCAGTCGTAATTAATGTGTTGTTATTCCCCAATAATGCACCAGCAAGAATAACGGATGCAATAACTACCCATTGTGTCGATGTCCATATCCCCATTGCACCTAAAAGCAATGCAAATAAGATCAACATGATACTCATCGATTTTATTGTTCCAAACCATTCGCCTAGCTTTGGTGCCATGAAAACAGATGTTACAGCAAGTAAAATTCCCCATCCAAGGAACACAAGGCCTAAGCCATGCTCATCTAATCCCATAACAAAAGGAGCATAAGCCAATAAAGTAAAAAATCCAAAGTTATATAAAGCTGCTGCAATACCAAAAACCAAAAGAGAACGGTGTTTCAAAGCTCTGAACGGATCCATTAAAGATGTTTTCGATTTTGCAGTATTTTTTGAATGGGATTTAGGCATTAAAATAGAAAGCCCAATAAAGGCAATAACCATTAGTGCCGCAACACCGAGAAACGGGCCCCTCCAGGACATTGCTCCCAACCAGCCGCCAAGCAATGGTCCAACTGAAATTCCCAGTCCGATTGCTGCCTCATACAAAATAATTGCTTTGGCGGTTCCGCTATTTGACAGAGAGACAATAGCTGCCAAAGCTGTAGCAACAAACAATGCGTTTCCTAGGCCCCATCCACCCCGCAGTCCAACAAGTGCCCAGATGTCGCTTGAAAATCCACCAAGTGCTGAAAATATCGCAATAATGACAATACCAGCAAGCAATGTCCATTTTATTCCAACCCTTGATGAAATCATGCCGGTAATTAGCATAGCTACCGCCATGACAGCATTGTAGCTTGTGAAAAGTAAGGTTACTTGACTATGAGTTGCATCTAATTGCTCAGCAATGGCAGGCAAAATTGGGTCAACAAGACCCAGACCCATAAAAGCAATAATGCAAGCGAAAAAAACTGCCCAGACAGCCTTAGGCTGCTGAAGAAGACTCCCCTCTTCAGGAATTAATGGATTTGTGTTGCTATTTAGAGTTGAAGCATTTTGAGTAGTAGATGCCATCTATTTCTCTCCTTCCTATTTCCTTTTCTCAGAGAAATCAAGTGCTCGATGTTAACAATGATTGCAATTACATAATTTGTCTTCATAACTTATATAAGCATTGATTTCATTTTTTCATTACTCCCAAAGGAAGCCGCTAATATGATCATGACGACCTTACAGTATCCTGCACTTTATCTCTTTATAGAATAGCTGCTCATACTATCGCGGGCTTATACAGTTCACCTCCTAAAGGCGGTAAAAGTTGAACACTTAAGTTTACTTATTCAAAAAAATATTCATTTAGTTGTATGATACAACTAAATAATTGTACCATACAACTATATAGTTGTAAAATACTGCTCCTTCCCAATAAGAATCTTAGCTAAAATTGACAATCCACTGCAGTAGGTTATCATTTAACTATAGAGCATTTTTAAGGTGGTAAAGAAATGAATAATCAACATTCACTGGAAACAATTGAGCTTGAAATTGCTGTAATGGTTCGCCGTCTCACATCGATTACATCAGATAAACGAAATTGGCTTGTAGACCGCTCTGCTTATCTTTTATTACATCAATTATACGTAGATGGTTCTTCTGGAGTTAAAGCTTTGGCCAATGAATTTCAACTGGATATCTCCACAGTCAGCAGACAAGCTGCAGCACTTGAGCAAAAGGGATATGTGAGCAAAGTACCTGATCCAACAGATGGAAGAGCTTATTTTTACCAGATTACAGATTCGGGAACAAAGATATTATTCGAAAATAAGCAGGCTCGATTGGGCAGGTTAACAGAAGTTCTAAGCGAATGGTCTGATGAGGAATGTAAATGGTTCGGGGAGCTGTTAAAAAAATTTAACGAATCGTCAATGAGAAAATAAGAAATAAAGTACATGTAAAAAGGATTAGAAAAGAACGGATTTTCAGGAAGAGTATCATATATGATACTTTTCTTTTTATTTTAGTAGTGTAAGAAACTGATTTCGAAGGGATAGCATATGCTAATTTTTACCCATATACCTATCATTCCATATTTTACTCCTAATATGTCAGAATCCAGCCGATCCTGCAATAAATACATAGTGGTGAAAAAATAAGGCGCTTCCCTTTAAAAGGAAAGCGCCTCTTTATGAAAGAAAATTAGTGATACCGCGGACAGCCATTTTACCTTCTTTTCATTGGCCTCGTAAACGAAGCTTCAAAAAAGTGAACTCCTCAGGTTTCTTACTCTAAATAAACATATCAAGGATTATGACACCGGCAAGTCCAACTAAAGAAATAATGGTTACCATAACAGACCAAGTTTTAATTGTCTGGCCAATGGAAAGGTTAAAGTATTCTTTATAAATCCAGAAGCCTGCATCATTTACGTGTGAGAAGGTAACACTTCCAGCACCTGCAGCTAATACCATCAACTCTGGGCTTGCCCCAGTTGCAGCGACAAGAGGTGCGGCAATTCCAGCTGCGGTCATACCAGCTACTGTTGCAGAACCTACTGCTACCCTGAGAATGGCAGCGATTAGCCAAGTTAAAAGCAGCGGCGAAAGAGTAGAGCCTGCCATGATATCAGAAATATATTTGTCAATGTGGCTGTCTACAAGTACCTGTTTGAATGCTCCGCCTGCAGCAATGATTAATAAGATCATCGCGATTCCGCTGACAGAATCAGTAAGAGACTGCATAATTTCTGGCATTTTTTTACCTAAGTTTAGACCAAACGTAAAGAATGCAACAATGACAGAAATGAAAAGGGCAATATTGGCATTTCCTATAAAGTCAGTTACCGGTGCAATCGCTGAATTTGGTGCGAAAATTTGTACACATGCTTGTAAAGCAATAAGAATAACAGGTAAAAGTGCTGTAAAAATACTAATCCCAAAGCTAGGTAGTTCTTCTTCTTTAAATTCCTTAGGGTTAAATAATCCTTTTGGAATATCGATTTCTAATGATTCTTTCTTAAAGAATTTAACATAAACCGGACCTGCAAGAATAAAAGCAGGGATTGCAATGATTATTCCCAGGATTAACGTTAAACCAATATTCGCCCCAAACACGTTTGCTATCGCAGTTGGCCCTGGGTGTGGAGGGACAAATCCATGCATTGTAATTAATGCAGCAATAACCGGCATCCCAATATAAAGGACAGGCACTCCTGCTGCTGCTGCAATTGTAAACACTAACGGAATGAGAACAACAACCCCAGTTTCAAAGAATAAAGCGATTCCAACAACAGCCGCAGTTATGACAGCTGCAAGTTGAATTTTCTTTTCACCGAATGCATTAATCATGGTTGTCGCTATTTGCTGTGCACCACCAGAATCGGTCATTAACTTTCCAAGGATACCTCCAAAGATAATAATCATCGTAAGATGTCCAAGTGTTCCGCCTAATCCGGCTTCAATCGATTCTACTGCCTCTATCGGAGTCATTCCTTCAAGAATTCCTACAACGAGGGAAACAAGAAGCAATGCTACGAAAGCGTTTAATTTAAACGTCATCATTAATAGTAATAATAAAGCTACCCCTATCGTAACTGAAATAATCGGCATTTTTCATTCCTCCTATTTGGATAATAAAAGAGGTTAAACATTATAAGGCGTCTACATTAAATCCTTTTTTCTTACTGACTCAAAATTCAGTGCTGAAAGTGCAGACTCCTTACTTAAATCAACCTTTTTAGAAATACGTACATACAAAACTTTTTTGATTATTGTCCCATTTCTGATTAAGCCCCTAGAGGCTTGGACACTAACACCTCTAGGATTGTCTTACTACGTTCAAATTTTTTATTAGCTTAGCTGTTCAACAACTTCTCTCAGATCAGTCTTTGTCCCTACGTTTCCAGGGAAGATAACATACGAAATCCCGGGGAACTTGCTTTCACTGCCTGTTGTCCAAACTGGAATTCCAGGTCTAATTTGTCCTGCTACCGTCGCTCTTTTGACTTCAAGACCTTTTGTTCCAATATCACTTGATGTGATTCCGCCTTTAGCAATAATGAAAGAAGGTCTTGCTTCTAATCTTTTCACGATACTTGTTACAGCATCGGATATTTTTACAGATAGCTTTAACTCCTCTTCTTTTTTTCCCTCACCAAGATCAAGCCTTTCCCTTCTTGTATAAACGGCGACATTTTTCCCCTTCGAGATTAATTGATTTGTCGTTTCAACAACCCGATCAAGTTCTTTTTCAAATTTTTCAGGTTCTAATACAAGGTGAACATTAAATTCAATAAACTCAACTGCATCCGCTTTCTTTAATTCTTCAAACTGTTCTGTTGTCTTCTTAACATGCGAACCAATAATGACAAGTCCGCCATTTGCTGTCTCATCACTCATCAGTTCCTCGCGGGAAAGTAAAGATTTGTCACTAATACCTCCAATTACTTTTGTCAGAGCGGCCGCACTTCTAAATAGAAAGTTTTTCCCTTTATTGATAGCTCTAATTAATGCAATGGCAAATACTTTTACATCCACATAATCAACTGCATTGACAATGACTTTATTAAAATTTTTCATGTTCATCAGTTGCTGTTCAATCGTTTCAATATCAAGAGAACGAAGACTTTCAAGGGAAATATAGGTCATTTTCTCAGCTTTGTATTCACCTTGAGATTTTTCCTCTGCCCATTCACCTAAATGTGATTTTGTATAACCAAATGTACGGTCTTTCGCAAATTCAGTTTCGCCTGCCGGGACTAACTGTTCATCATATTGAACATAGTGGATATTATCAATTGTGAAGCGTCCTCCTTCTTTAAAAAACGGCAGGATGACTTCACCGTCAAACTTACAATCAGAATTTGCTTCAACCGTTTCTTGTAATACTTTCGTTTCTAACGGATAATGGCCTCTTAATGTAGAGTCACCTCGGCTGATTATGATAAATTCACGATTGAACTTCTTTGCTGCTTGGACAATATTAGCTGCTATTTCTTGATGAACTTGATCTGTTTCTGCAGCTGTAAATCCGCGTGAGTTCGTTAGAATAAAAAACATGGAGTTTTCTTCTCTAAATCCTTCTTCGATGCTGTTCAACGTCCAATCTGTATAAACCGAAATCCCATGTACGGTTTGAACACCAGTTGGATCATCATCAAGTACGATTATTTTTTTATTTAAGCTTTTAAGTTCCTTTTCTATCATTTCATTCACGATGGCGGTATCAACAGATGGTATTCTGTTAAAAACTTCTTCTGCTAATCTTTTATTTTTACTCATTGATTAGAACCACCCCTTACTTCTACATTTGCAAGCTTTTCATAATATTTAACGATACCGCCGTGGTCATCCATTAGCTTGCCATCAACCTTTAATGCATGAAAGATTTCTAATAGCTGGCTTGATAACGGAAGCGGTACACCAATTTCATGAGCTGTATCCATTACATTTGTAATATCCTTCATATTGATGGCAATTGTACCGCCAGGAGCAAAATTTCTTTCCAGAATTAATGGAACCTTTGCATCGAGTACAGCACTGCCTGCTAATCCGCTTCTGATCGCTTTATACATTTTTTCAATATCAATGCCTGCCTTTGCTGCTAATATTAGCGCTTCAGACATCGCAGCAATGTTAAGGTTTACAATGATTTGGTTAGCCAGTTTTGCTGTAACCCCGCATCCGCTGTCTCCAACTAATGTGACATCCTTTCCCATGTCCAATAGAACAGGTTTAGCAGCTTCAAATACTTCTTCCTTCCCGCCAACCATGATGGCTAATGTCCCGTCAATTGCTTTTGGTTCACCGCCGCTGACTGGTGCATCCAGAAAGCCGACTCCTCTTTTTGCTGCCTCTGCCGCAAGTTCCTTTGAAACATCAGGCGTAATGGAACTCATATCAATAATAATGGAGCCTTCCTTTGCTCCTGCTAAGATTCCATTGTCACCTAATACAACAGCTTTTACATGTTTAGACGCTGGAAGCATGGTGATAATGATTTCACTGTTTTCTGCTGCTTCCCTTGCTGATCCGGCTGCAGTTGCACCCGCTTTCAATAATGTTTGTACTGCATCTTGATTAAGATCATTAACTGTTAACGTATGTCCTGCTTTAATCAGGTTTAAAGCCATAGGTTTTCCCATTATGCCTAATCCGATAAAGCCTATTCTTTTTGTCATGCTGTATTCCTCCTAATGAATTTTATGATGAAGAGCAGATAACGAATGGAGCCGTTTCCATTTACTCGTTCGATTCTGTTATCTACCTAAAAATGAAAAAACTCACAAGCAATCGCTTTCATAAATCCTTATGTTTTGATTGTATACTAATAAAATAATTTTGTATACATTTTTATAATTTTTGTATACATTTTATAATAAGCGTATACTTTTTGTATTTTCTCTAGTAGGATTTTTAAAAATAATTTGGTACTATGGTTATTAATAGGAAATGAATACTGGGGTGAAAAATTAGTGCTTGAAAGTAATAACTCACGGCCTGCGTATCATCAGTGTTATGAAATTCTCCGTGATAAAATCTTAAATGGGGAAATTTCTGGCGGAACCAAAGTAGTGGAAGAAAAAATTGCTGCTGAACTTGGCTTTAGCAGAACACCGGTAAGAGAATCAATACGGAAATTAGAAAATGAAGGACTAATTGTTAAAAAGAAAGTAGTTAAACCAACGGAAAAGGATTTACGAAACATGTTTAGTGTCCGAATCCTGTTAGAAGGATACTCTGCTAGATGTGCTGCAAACTTTCTTAAAGATAAAGAAATTGAAAAACTGTACGAATATGTTGAAATTGGGAGAAAAGGCAATAAAGAAGAAATCATGTCTGCCAATGAAAGTTTTCATAATGATATTGTGAAAGCCAGCAATAATCCAGTGATGATTGATATCATTGACCGGATGCAGGCAATCATTTACCTATTTCGAAAAACAGTAGTGATTTATAATCGACCGCATCTAATTGATGAACATGAGGAAATTTATGAAGCAATTAAGTCAAGAGACGGGGAAAAGGCTGAAATTCTAATGAAAAAACACTTGGAAAATGACTTAAGCTTTTATCTGCATCTCATGAGCAATGAGTAGGAATTTCTGCTCCAGCTCATCTTTTTCAACAATGCAGAAATGCTGCCTTTTTAGAAACTCAAATGGCTTATACCGCTCCCTTTTAATTACGGCAACCAATTGATGATGTTAAAAAGACAGGCAGTTCCTTTATTAGAACTCGCCTGTCTTTTGTTTATCCTTTAAGAATAAATTCATTACCGTCTTCATCACTGAATTGTGCAAAAGTGCCCCATTGCATTTCTTTTGGCTCTTCTTTAAATTCTATTCCATTTGCCTTCATCTTTTCATATGTCTCTAAAACATGATCACATTCAAATACAATGGATGCTCTCATATTTTCAAAGCCTTTCATCATGGACTTTGGATAAATAACTAAACGAGATTGGGCATTTTGAGGGGCGACTTCAAGCCATATTGCGTTTGGCCCCATTGGGTGGTCGGCTATTACCTCAAAGCCTGCTTTGTTTACCCAAAATTCCTTTGCTTTTTGTTGATCTTCAACATATACTGCAACAGTTCCTATATTCGTAATCATCAGATGTTCCTCCTTCAATATTTTCGATTTTTATCGTAGCAAAACCGTTTTTATTCTTCTTGTAAAAAAACGACATTCTTTTGCTCATTTTGTCCCCGGCTCCTTTTTTCCAGCATCCAGTTTTTATATTCATTAGGTGTAAGACCTATACATTCTTTAAAGTCTTTTGAAAAATGAGCATAGTCATAATAACCGAACTCTTCCATACAATCATAAAGATCTATTTCTGGATTAAAAAACATTTTTAGCCGAACTTGATTAAACCTTGCTACTTTGCTTAACTTTTTTGGAGAAAGCCCTGTTAACTCTATTACTTTTCTTTCAAATTGCCTTTGCGAATAGTTACTCATCGAAACAAAAGTTTGTATGTCACGTTGGACAGGGGATTCATACAGTTCAGTTAAAACCTGAATAAAATCTTTATTCAAATGTTGGCTTTGGCTGAATGACTCCAACAAAAACTTTTGAAGAAGAATTATCCCTTCCTCTAATTCAAGATCCCTTAATTCGTTCTCTATCGTTTCAATCTTACGTTTATTAAATAGAGTGTTAAGAGGCACAAATTTGTCCTTAAGTTCTTTTAAATCCGCATCAAGCAAAAACTTTAATCCCCAAGGTTTTAAACGAGCACCAAATAAACGAATGTTGCCGTTCGCAGTTAAACGATGATAATGAGTCAATGACCCTATTAAAAATGACGTATCCATTGACTGATTATGAACTTTGTACCTGGAACCAAAATGAAAAAGGATTTCATAGCATCCATCTGGCCAAAGTACTTCACCGTTATCGTATTCAGTATATTCCCTATCTAAATACCAAAAGCATTTAATATACGGATCTAATTCAACTGACGGTTTCTTTTCTTCATATCTCATTTGTTATACTCCAATATGGATCATATTTTTTTCTTCAACATACATTCATACCAATTATTATAACCAACACCCATCTAAATCGATTACTTAAAACTCATTTCACAATCTGCTTCATTTATGGCTTTAATCAATTAATTTTGAAAAGAACTAAATAGGATGTTTTATCCGGATAATCTAATCCCATTTATCATCTATAGATTAAACTAAAAAAGAGAGCTGTCATACATCTCTCTTTTTTAATTAGCACCTGCTTGTTTAGTAACGTTTTTTGATAACATTCATTAAAAATAACATCGTAAAAGAGATGATTAAAATGACAACTACCCAAGACCAAGCTAAAGCCATATTTCCCGAGTCCATAGCTACATAGATGGCAGTCGGTATCGTTTGGGTTACCCCAGGTATATTTCCTGCAAACATGAGAGTAGCTCCGAATTCACCAAGTCCCCTTGCGAAGCTTAAAATCGTTCCAGTTATAATTGCTTTTGAAGCTAACGGAAGAGAAATAAACATAAAGACCTTCATCTCGTTAGCCCCATCAACTCTTGAAGCATCTTCAATTTCTTTATCGATCGTTTCAAATCCAGTTATTGCCGACTGATACATTAATGGAAAAGCAACAACAACCGCAGAGATGACAGCAGCCCAAAATGTAAAGATAAGAGGTTGATTAAATAGAGTTTCAATCCATTGACCTACAAATGATTGCTTACCAAATATCACAATTAATAAAAATCCCACCACTGAAGGAGGTAAAACTAATGGTAAAAGCAAAACGGTATCTATCATCGATTTTCCTTTAAAGGTTCTATTAGCCAATATTCTTGCAGTTAGCACACCAACTATTAATACAATTAAGAGTGAGAAAGAAGCAATTTCTAAAGAAAGTTGAATTGGAGACCAAAAGTTATCATTAAATGTCATTTTAAGAGGTTTGAAAATCCATATTCCTTTAGAATGGTTAAAGCTGCATCAGATTGCATATATTCAAAGAATTCTTTTGCTTCTTCTAGGTTTTTACTCTCATTAATCATACCTAATGGATAAATAATTGGTGTGTGTGTACCTTCTTCTGCCGATGCCAGAACATTTATTTTTGAAGAAATCAGTGCATCGGTATTATACACAATACCTGCATCTACATTCCCTGTTTCTACATATGTCAATACTTGCCTTACATCCTTAGCAAAGACCATTTTATTCTTAACATTTTCCCACTCATCAATGTTTTCCAGCATTTCTTTTGCATATTTTCCAGCTGGTACTGTTTCTGGGGTCCCGATCGCTATTTTTTGCGCTTTATCATTTAAATCACTAAATGATTCAATCCCCTTCTTACTTTCTTTAGGGGTTACTAAAACGATTTTATTTCCAACTAAATCAACCCCATTTTCTCGGTCAATGTACCCTTTATTCACTAGTTCATCAAACTTATCCTCTGCAGCTGAGAAAAATAGATCCGCTGGTGCACCCTGCATAATCTGTTGTTGCAGTGTTCCAGAACTCCCAAAGTTATAGGTAACTTCAATGTTAGGATGCTCTTTTTCAAAAGCCATTTTAATTTTATTTAAAGCATCGGTTAAACTCGCTGCTGCAGAGACGGTTATTTCAGTTTGCTCATGTTTGTTTTCTTGTGTTTCTTCTATTACTTGTCCAGCAGCGTTACAGGCAGTTACAAACAGCAGTAAGATGAATATGGGCATCAAAAAATATAATCTTTTCATTAATATCCCTTTCTCTCTACAAACAGTATAATTAGATATAACTAAATATAATTAATTATAACTAATTATAATATATTATTGTCAGATTTTTTCACATACGTTTTATACTTGTTTTCTTATCAAGAAGTTATCGTTACAATAAATCAAAAGGAGGTTTATTATGAACAATGAAATTTCATATACCGTTGAAGAAGTAGCTACCTTATTAAAAGTATCTAAATTAACTGTTTATGACTTGATAAAAAAAGGGAAAATTCCTTCATTTAAAGTCGGCAGGCAAATGAGAGTCAATGCAAAAGATTTAGATTCATTTATAAGCGGAAAACAAGCAGTGCATCTTGCCGGACGACACCCTTCTTCTACTAATAATAAACAAAAACATCAAAAAGAAAACAACCAACATATATTAATAAGCGGCCAAGATATGGTATTAGATATACTGGGGAAACATATAGAAAAGAAGGGAAATTATAAGGCATTAAGAACTTATGAGGGAAGTTTAAACAGTCTCCTGTCAATGTATAAAGGCGAGTGTGATATTGTAAGTTTACATATGTTTGATGGTGATACAGGAGAGTATAATGTTCCTTTTGTTAGAAAGATTTTAATTGGTTTTCAATATACTATTCTTAATTTAGTGTCTCGAAAAGCAGGCTTCATGGTACAAAAAGGAAATCCGCAACACATCACTACGTGGAATGATTTAAAAAAGAAGAATATTCGTTTAATGAATCGTGAAATAGGTTCTGGAGCAAGAATACTGCTTGAGGAACAATTAAGAATCAATCACATACCACATTCGGAGATTTTAGGGTATGAAAATATAGAAACAAGTCATTTAAGTGTCGCGTCCTCTATTGTTTCCGGAAAAGCAGATGTAGGAATAGGAATTGAAAAAGTTGCAAAAATGGTAGGTCTTGATTTTATCCCTTTAATTACCGAAAGATATGACTTAGTTATGATCAATAATCAACAAAATCAGGAAATCATTGAAATAGTAGAA
Organism: Bacillus sp. SA1-12; assembly: GCF_000981385.1. GTDB lineage: Bacteria > Bacillota > Bacilli > Bacillales > Bacillaceae > Metabacillus. The sequence goes on along the minus strand of NZ_LATZ01000007.1, from coordinate 24,124 downwards.
GGTATCTTACGTACAGCTTCTTTAAAGGAGGAAATTCAAGCTCTGGGAGATTACGATGTTTCCCAAACAGGACAAGTAGTATATAAGTCAAGCTAAAGTCTGCATGTATAGTACTCCCCCTTAGCTTGACTCCCTTTGAAAAAAAGCGCCACTTTATTCAATAAAGTTCATTGCTATAAAATAATCTTGTTTCCCTTCTCTATTTAAGGATATGGCCGCAAAAAAAGGCCCAATGTAACCTGAGCCTTTTCTCACTATTTCTATTCTTTTGTAACATGCCGCTTCTCTAACACCTTCAACACTTCATCTAACGGAAGCTTCTGCTCTCTTAATAGGACCATCAAATGGAACAGTAAATCGGCAACTTCCCATTTGAGTTCCTCATGGTCTCTATTTTTAGAAGCGATGATTACTTCTGCTGCTTCTTCGCCTACCTTTTTAAGAATCTTATCGACACCTTCGGTAAATAGATAGGTAGTATATGAACCTTCTGGAAGCTCGTTTTCACGTTCAGCAATAAGCTTTTCCAGGGTATTGAGAATTTGGAAACGGTCTTGTGTTACGCCTACGACTTCCTGTTTATCGATCGTTTCGCTAAAGCATGTATATGCCCCTGTATGGCAGGCAGGGCCCGCTGGCTGTACAAGAATCAAGATGGCATCCTGGTCGCAATCGTATCTCATTTCCACGACCTTTTGGATGTTTCCTGATGTGCCGCCTTTATGCCACAGCTCTTGTCGGGAACGGCTGTAAAACCATGTTTCCTTTGTTTCAATTGTCTTTTTTAACGAGTCCTCATTCATATAAGCCAATGTTAGTACTTCTTTGCTTGCCGCATCTTGTACGATTGCTGGAACTAGTCCGTTCTGGTCAAATTTAATCGATTCGATCATCGTACATTCACCCCCTGGTTTTCTAAATGAGCTTTAACTTCCTTTACAGATGTTTCTTTATAATGGAAAATCGACGCTGCTAACGCTGCATCTGCTTTTCCTTCTTGGAATGCATGCAAAAAGTGTTCAGCATTCCCGGCGCCGCCTGAGGCAATAACCGGAACAGATACTGCTTCACTTACAGCTTTGTTTAAAGCAAGATTAAAGCCGTTTTTCTCACCGTCACTGTCCATGCTTGTTAACAGGATTTCACCGGCACCGCGTTTTACTGCCTCCTGTGCCCACTTAACTACTTCCCATTCGGTTGCATTTCTGCCGCCATGTGTGTACACGCGCCAGCTGCCTAATTGTTCATCATATTTTGCGTCAATAGCTACAACAATACATTGAGAACCGAAAAAGCTGGCACCTTCTGTGATCAGATCTGGATTCAGCAAGGCAGCTGTATTTAACGATACTTTATCTGCCCCTGCTCGAAGAATTCGTTTCATGTCTTCAAGAGAATTGATCCCGCCGCCGACGGTAAATGGGATGGCAAGCTGGGCAGCTACCTGCTCAACAACGTCAACCATGGTTTTCCGTCCTTCATGTGAAGCAGAGATATCAAGGAACACAAGCTCATCTGCGCCTTCTTCATCATAAAATTTCGCCAATTCGACCGGGTCACCGGCATCCCTTAATCCTAGGAATTGAATCCCTTTTACCACTCGTCCTTCTTTTACATCTAAGCATGGAATAATGCGCTTTGTAATCACGATTGTTTTCCTACCTTCAATGCCTCAGACAGACTAAATTGATTTGTATAGAGCGCTTTGCCGACAATCGCACCTGATACACCTGCTTGTTCGTATTCAGAAAGGGTTTCTAAATCCTTTAAAGAGCTGACACCGCCAGAAGCAATCACTTGCTTATTTGTTGCCTTAGCCATTTCAACAATCGCCTCAACATTCGGTCCTGACAGCATGCCATCAGTCGCAATATCTGTAAAAATAAACACTTCCGCACCAGCGTTCGCAAGCTCTTTGCCAAGATCTGTTGCTTTTACATTGGACGTATTTAACCAGCCCTCTGTTGACACATAACCATCCTTCGCATCAATGCCAATCGCAATCTTTTCCCCATATTTGCTGAGCATTTTTTTCACAAAATCTGGATTGGAGATGGCTGCACTTCCTAAAATAACGCGATCCACACCATTTGATAAATAGAATTCCACATCTTCCTCGGTGCGAATGCCGCCGCCGATTTGAATCTTTGCGGAAAGCTTCTGTGCCGCATCAATCACATGCTGGTGATTGACAAGCTTTCCTTCTTTCGCTCCATCTAAATCCACCATATGGATCCAGCTGGCACCTTGGTCATCAAATTGCTTGGCCATGTCAAAAGGAGAATCGCCATAGACCGTCTCTTTGTTATAGTCGCCTTGAAGCAGGCGTACGCATTTGCCGCCCCGCATATCGATTGCAGGATAAATGATAAATTGACTCATCTTCATTCTCCCTCCACGAGCTTAATATAATTTTTCAGAATGGCCAGCCCTAGCTCACTGCTTTTTTCAGGGTGAAATTGGGTGCCATAAACATTGCCTTTCCCAACTACTGCGGGAACATCGACGCCATAGTCTGCAGTCGCTAACAGCGCATCCTTCTCTTCGGTGTCAACATAATAGGAGTGAACAAAATAGGCATGACCGCCTGACAAATCCTGAAGCAACGGGCTGTCGTTTTGTATCTGCAATTCATTCCAGCCCATGTGCGGAACCTTAAGGGTTGTTCCCCCAACCGTTTCAGGGATCCTAACAACCTTACCTTGTAAAAGGGCTAATCCCTCTGAAAGTCCATTTTCTTCACTTTCTTCAAAAAGCAGCTGCATCCCAAGGCAGATGCCTAACAGCGGCTTGCCGTCGGCAACGCTTTTTTGAATAAAATCCGTTAAGCCTGTTTCATTTAAAATCGACATCGCATCTTTAAAGGCGCCTACACCTGGTAGAATATAGCCATCCGCTTTTTCAAGCTCAGCTTGGTCAGGTGAAAGAATATAGTCAACATTCATCCGTTCCAGCGCTTTTGAGACACTATATAAATTTCCCATTCCATAATCGATAATGGCAATCATCTTATAACATTCCTTTCGTTGAAGGAAGAACCCCCTCAATACGTGGATCCATCATTGTCGCTTCATCTAAAGCTCTTGCCAATGCTTTAAAAATCCCCTCGATCATATGGTGTGTGTTTTGTCCATAGTGAATGATGACATGGAGGTTGATTCGTGCTTCAAGGGCAAATTTCCATAAAAACTCATGGACATTTTCCGTATCAAATGTTCCGACTCTCTTGCTTGGAAAATCTCCTTTTAATTCAAAATGCGGGCGGTTGCTTAAATCAACCACAACCTGGGCAAGCGCCTCATCCATTGGCACAAATGCATTGCCGTAGCGTTTTATACCGCGCTTATCACCTAATGCTTCACGAAGGGCTTGACCTAAACAAATGCCAATGTCCTCTGTTGTATGGTGGTCATCTATTTCAATATCTCCGTTTGCTTCTACTGTTAAATCAAATTGGCCGTGCTTTGTAAAAAGATCCAGCATATGATCCATAAACGGGACAGATGTTTTAAGTGAAGACTGTCCTGTACCGTCCACATTAAAGGCTAAGGAAATTTGCGTTTCTTTCGTGTTTCGTTCTATTGATGCCGTTCTTGTCATCAGTGATTCCCCCTTATTTTAATCGTGCCTCAAGCGCGCGGGCGTGGGCTTCTAATCCCTCTAATCTCGCTAGCTTTGCGATTTTTGCATAATTGTTATAAAACGCTTTTTCACTGTATGAGATAATGCTTGATTTTTTCACGAAATCATCAACATTTAACGGACTTGAAAAGCGTGCTGTTCCATTTGTCGGCAGTACATGGTTAGGACCTGCGAAGTAATCGCCGACAGGCTCAGAGCTATAGCGGCCAAGGAATATTGCCCCTGCGTGCTTCAAGTCATTCAGGATCGCGAAAGGATTTTCGGTTAACACTTCAAGATGCTCTGGTGCCAGTTCATTGACAACCGCAATCGCCGTTTCCAGATTTTCTGCAACATAAATATGTCCGAACGTTTTAATGGACGCCTCGGCAATTTCCTTACGCGGCAGGGCAGCTGCCTGTTTTTCTACCTCAGCTTTCACTGCCTCTGCTTGTTCCATTGAGGTTGTGACAAGAATGCTTGATGAGTTTTTGTCATGCTCTGCTTGAGACAATAAATCAGCTGCAATTTCATTTGCCCGCGCTGTTTCATCACTTAATACAACGATTTCACTAGGTCCGGCAATCATATCGATATCAACAATTCCGAATACCTCGCGTTTTGCTAAGGCCACATAGATGTTCCCCGGGCCCATGATTTTATCAACCGCTGCAATCGTCTCTGTTCCATAAGCAAGGGCTGCAATCGCCTGCGCTCCGCCTACTTTATAGAGTTCTGTAATGCCCAGCTCTTTTGCCGCAACCAGTACACCTGCAGGCAGCGTGCCTTGTTGGTTTGGCGGTGATACCAGGACTATCCGTTTTACACCTGCAACCTGGGCCGGAATGACATTCATGAGCACAGACGAAGGGTAGGCAGCTGTTCCGCCCGGTACATAGACACCAACCGCATCCAATGGCGTAATCTTTTGCCCAAGCATCGTCCCTTCATCATTGTAGCTGAACCACGACTCCCGTTTTTGCTTTTCATGAAAGGAGCGAATGTTTGCAGCTGCTTCACGGATAATCTCAACTAATTCTTGATCAAGCTCATGATAAGCAGCTGCAAATTCATCTTCCGTCACCTTTAGGCTGGATAAGGCAACCTTATCAAAGGTTTCCGTATAAGAAAAAAGCGCCTTGTCTCCTTGTTCGCGAACAGCAGATATTATGAATTGCACGACCTTACGCTGTTCTTCCGTCCCAGTATCAATCGACCGTCTTAATGATACTTTTTCATCCGTAATCCGAGTAATTTTCATCCCTTTACCCCCCAATTACTTTCGATAACCGCTCGACAAGCTCATCAATTTGCTCATCCTTCATACGGTAGCTGACAGGATTGACAATGAGGCGGGATGTAATATCACAAATCCGCTCAAGCTCAATTAACCCGTTTTCCTTTAATGTTCTGCCTGTTGAGACAATATCAACAATGCGGTCCGCTAAACCAATTAATGGAGCAAGCTCAATCGAACCATTTAACTTAATGATTTCGACTTGCTCCCCTTGCTCACGAAAATAGCTTGACGCCACCTTTGGATATTTTGTTGCTACTTTAGGAGCGACATCGTCAAGCTTTGCATTTGGCAGCCCGGCAACAGCTAAATAGCATTCACTGATGTTTAAATCCAAAACCTCATAAACATCGCCTTCCTCTTCAAGCATAACATCCTTGCCGGCGATTCCGACATCAGCCACGCCATGCTCAACATAGGTTACAACATCCATTGGTTTTGCTAAAATAAACCGGATGTTTTCGTTTAGCACATCGATAATGAGTTTTCTTGATTCGTCAAATTCAGGCGGGAGCTGGTATTCGGCTTTGCGAAGCATTTCGACTGCTTCCTCAAAAATTCTCCCTTTTGGCATCGCAATGGTTAATACATTTGTCACCTACAGCTCCTCCTTTCTTGAACCGATAAAATAGTCAACCTCAATAAATTGCTTTGTAAAAGCATCTACATCCTTAATTCCGCTAATATCCTGCATCACGACCCGCTTCTTGCTCATACGGAGCTCTGCTGCATAGGCAATCGCTTCTGCACGGCGTTCCTGACTATAGATCACACATTGCAGCTTTTGCTCTTCCGTTGTTTTTAGTGCTTCGATTAACCGGTCAAGTCTTAAGCCGAAGCCTGTCGCCGGTGCTGCACGATTGAATTTTTCAAACAGATGATCATATCTGCCGCCATTTCCAATCGGGAAGCCGACATTATCTGCATATACCTCAAATAAAATCCCCGTATAATAGCTCATATGACTGACAATATTTAAATCAAGCTTTAAATAATCCGTCACATTAAATGCTTCAAGTGTTGACCAAAGCTGACTGATTTCCTCAAGCGAGTCACGGCCCTCTTCAGATGAAATAAGATCTCTTGCTTCGCTCGCTTTATCAATGCCGCCGCGAAGTGTCAGCAAGGTGAATAAGCGCTCTTTATCAATTGATGAAAGCGGCAGTCCCTTTACATGCTCTTTATAGCCGACATAATTTTTTTCATATAAGAAGCGTCTTAACACATCAGCACGTTCCTGATTGCCTAATACTTCTTTAAACAAGGCATTTGCATAGCCAATATGTCCAATTGCGATTTTAAAATTCTCAAGTCCGGCTTCCTTTAGTGAAGCAACCATTAAGGCAATCACTTCTGCATCTGCGCTTGTTGTGCCGTCCCCGATTAATTCCACGCCGACCTGCTCAAACTCGGCAGGGCGTCCGCCTTCACGCTGCTGGGCGCGAAACACATTTGCCGAGTACGCCAAACGTAATGGATAAAGATTATTATATAATTTAGATGCTGCAACACGGGCAATCGGTGCTGTCATATCCGGTCTAAGCACCAATGTATGTCCTTGCTGATCTAATAATTTAAAAAGCTGCTGATCCAGAATGGCCGATTGAACGCCAACGGTTTCATAGTATTCAAGTGTTGGTGTTTCAATAAACTGAAATCCCCATTGTTCAATGACATTTGTCATCGCTTGCCGAGTCTTCTTTTTTATTTCATATAAAGCTGGTAATGTATCAACCATACCAAGCGGTTTTTCAAACATAAACATGTGTCTGTACCCCCGTCAATGAATTTCGATTTATAAAGTGAGACTTCATTCAGTGGAGGTTTTTCCCACTGAATGGTAGCGAAACTTACCGGATCTTTACGGGCAGTTTACCCTAATCTTCTTTCAGCTTCTTTTGAAAATAAAATTAATTGGCAGGTTTATTACTGCCCGTTAAGATGGGGAATTTTCAGAATGCTTTACTTCGCTAATATGCTAATATATTACCAAAGTGAAGATATTTTTTCAAGAAGAAGATCCTATTTCCTTTGTTATCCGTTTTTAAGTTGTTTGTTTATTCAGATTTTTTAAAAGATGATTAAACAAACGTTTAATTAAGATTGATTTGGCGTAAGAAGATCATTCATTATACCATTCACTCATTTGTCTCATTCACAACAAATGATACTAAGAAAAAAGGCCACTAGTTCTCACTAGCAGCCTCCTGACCTTCCCTTTTTGCCAGTTCCTCTTTTGTGTAAATGGTTGTCATGGGATTTCCGCCGACAAACGCTCCAGCTGGAACATCTTTATGTACAAGCGTTCCCGCTGATATGATCGCACCGTCGCCGATGACGACCCCTGGGAGAATCGTGGAATTGGCGCCAATTAAGACCTCATCGCCGATCACGACATCACCTAACCGATATTCCTTTATCAAATACTCATGTGCCAGAATCGTTGTATTATAGCCAATGACCGAGTTGTTGCCAACGGAAATTTTTTCTGGAAACATAATATCTGGCATCACCATTAAGGCAAAAGATGTTTGCTTGCCGATTTTCATGTGAAGAAACGTACGGTATAGCCAATTTTTCACTGCTAACCATGGCGTATACCTTGCAAGCTGAATGACAATAAAGTTTCGAACAACCTTCCAAAATGGCACTGTTTGATAGATATGCCATAAGGAATTAGCACCTGAGACGGGATATCTAGTCGTCCTTCTCACATCATTCCACTCCGACGATCGGCAATATATCACTCATTTTTTCTAATAAATAATCAGGATTATAGCTTGAGATATACTCTCTGCCTTTAATGCTCCAAGCTACTCCCGCTGTCTTTGTTCCGGCATTCTTTCCTGCCTCTACATCATGATGGTTATCACCAACCATGATGGCTTCCTCAGGAGAAGAGCCAAGCTGTGCTAACGCCTTTAAGACTGGCTCTGGATGCGGCTTCGCATTTTCTACATCATCTAGTGTTACCACAACATCAAAAAATTGATCCAGCTTTGTAAGTTTTAGTCCCATATTCACGGTATCACGAATTTTTGTTGTCACAATCCCTAACTTAAAACCATTTTCCTTAAGGGTTTTGATCGTTTCAAAAACCGTATCATACTCAGTTACGAGCAAATCATGCTGCTCATGATTAAATTTTCGGTACGCCTTAACCATTTCCTCCATCCGATCCTGATCAATGCTTCCAAATGTATCATAAAGCGTCGGACCAATGAATGGGAGGACAGTCTCACGTTTATATTGTCCCGGATAATAGGAGTTTAATGTATGAAGAAATGATTCTATAATCAGCTCATTTGTGTTAATTAAGGTTCCATCTAAATCAAATAATAATGTGTTAATTTTCATAAGTCGCTTCCTTTCTGCTCGGTGCTGCTTCAACCTTCCGCCAAATGGCAGCGATCGTGATCGTTAGTAAGATGGCAACAGATAACCTGATAATAAGCAATGGTAAAACAGGAATGCCCAATGGGATAAAGATCAACGTATCCTCTACAACTGCATGGCAGGCAACAAGGAAAATAAATGCTAACGTTAAATCTCTGTAGCTGACATTATCCTCTTTTACCGCTTGGATCATCACGCCGGCACCATAGGCTAAACCAATCGTCAGCCCTGCTACTAATGTCATCGAGGTGTTTTCCTTCATACCCAGCATTCTTGTCACAGGTGCCATCCATTTTGTAAATACATTTAGCATCCCTAAATCCTTTAAAAATTGGATCGCAATCATCAATGGGATGACAATTAAGGCAAGTTGGATCACGCCTAATCCAGCTTTTTGGACCGCCAAAAGAATGATCTCGAGCCAGCCATTTGGTTCCGCTTGAGTATTGCCAACAAATCCGTATTGAGCCGTTTCACCGCCTCCATGCCATACAAGGTTCACCACTATTGCTGAAATAAATGCCAGACCAATTCTTACTAGCAGAATAATCCACATTTTTAACCCTACCTTAGCCGCAACAGACGACTCAATAAGCAAATTATGAGAAAATGACAGCATAACTGCTAAGATAAAAACCTCTTTAACGGTTAATTCGAGTGATAAAATCGCCCCGATCCCTGCATAAAGATTAAGGAAATTCCCAATAACCAAAGGGATCGCTGCCTCTCCTGACAAGCCGAAGACGCCCATTAACGGGGCAATAAGAACAGCCAGCCAGTCGAGGACAGGCGTGTATTGCAGCACACTAACAAGTATTGTGATTGGAAAAATAACCTTCCCTAATGTCCAGGTTGTCTGGAATCCAGCCTGAAATCCTTTTTTTAAGCTATTCCCCACAGCCAACCCTCCTTGATGTATTTTTTAAAATCTGCCTTATTGACTAGAATCTAAGTACCTCACCTTTGAATAGCCTTTGATTCGGCGGAAGATCATGATGCCTACCGCCACTGCAATTAAGACGATCGAAATAACCTGCGCAATTCTTAGCGTATCTGTCAGCATCAAGCTGTCTGTACGCATTCCTTCAATAAAGAACCGGCCAATTGAGTACCAAATGACATAGGTTAAAAACAGCTCTCCGCGTCTAAAATTCGCTTTTCTTAACAGCATCAATCCAATAAATCCAACAAAGTTCCATAATGATTCATATAAGAAGGTTGGATGATGATATTCACCATTGATATACATTTGGTTGATGATAAAATCAGGCAGCATCAGCCCTTCTAAAAATCCCCTCGAAACCGGTCCGCCAAAGGCCTCCTGGTTCATAAAATTTCCCCAGCGTCCAATCGCTTGACCAAGGATAATACTTGGCGCCGCGATATCAGCAAGCTTCCAGAATGAAAGTCCTTTGACCCTTGCAAACACAACTCCGGTCAGAACCGCTGCAATGAGGCCGCCGTGGATCGCAAGGCCGCCGTTCCATATTTTAATAATGTCCCCAGGATTTTGAGAATAATAGTCCCATTGGAAAATGACATAATATGCCCTTGCCCCTAAAATGGCAATCGGGATCGCAAATAATACCAGATCAACAAATGTGTCCTTATGAAGCCCTCTTCTCTCGCTTTCTCGGACTGCAATCAAAAGTCCAAGCAAGGCTCCCACACCAATAATCAGTCCATACCAATGGATCTGAATTGGACCTAATTCAAGAAAAATGGGATCAAGAGGCTGTATATTTTCTTCCATTTCTTCAACTCCCTGCTATCCTATTATATAATCCATCTCTATATGTATGTCAGGGGGACCCGCAGCTTTTTTCCGGCTGGGTCTGACCCTTTTATGAGGAAGGTCTTATTCTTCCTCATGATCTCCTTCTTCAATAACACCCGCAAGCTTATTGGTAAACTGTTCTGCAGCATTTACCCCCATCCGTTTTAGACGGTAATTCATCGCGGCTACCTCAATAATAACTGATAAGTTTCGTCCAGGTCGAACTGGAACCGTCAGTTTTGTTACATCCGTATCAATAATCCGCATTTTTTCTTCTTCAAGACCAAGGCGGTCATATTGTTTATTTTGATCCCAAAGTTCCAGATTGACCACAAGCGTAATTCGCTTAAAGCTGCGAACAGCACCTGCACCAAATAAGGTCATCACATTGATGATTCCCAGACCGCGAATCTCTAGAAGATGCTCGATCAGTTCAGGAGCACTTCCTACTAAAGTATCCTGGTCCTCTTGACGGATTTCAACACAATCGTCGGCCACTAAACGATGCCCGCGCTTAACAAGCTCAAGAGCCGTTTCACTTTTACCTACACCGCTTTTTCCAATAATTAATACGCCGACACCATAAATATCAACCAATACGCCATGAACCGCTGTAGTTGGAGCAAGCTTTGTTTCAAGGAAATTCGTCAAATGACTGGATAACCTCGTCGTTTTCATCGGAGAACGTAACACAGGGACACCCTCGCGATTAGAAGCCTCAATCAATTCAGGCGGAGCATCCATCTCCCTTGTCACAATAATCGCCGGCGTCACATCTGTACAGAGCTCGTCCATCCGATGCTTCCGCTCCCGATCTGACAACTGAAGAAAAAATGAAAGTTCTGTTTTCCCGAGCAGCTGAACCCGTTCCTTTGGATAATATGTAAAAAATCCCGCCATCTCAATCCCAGGACGAGACAAATCACTCGTTACAATCGGCCGATTAATTCCTTCCTCACCGCTAATCACTTCAAAATTAAATTTATCAATAAGATCCTTTGTGCGAACTTTTGGCACGGCTTATCCTCCTTTATGATGAAAACTAACTAATACCATTGTCATCCTTTTAATGTAAGTAAGACCCTTTTATTATTTTAGCATTAGTATCGGACATTCCAAAATATAATTTTATTTTTGGAAATTGAAGTGAACTGGGGAGGCGGTGGTCCATGAATGGGGATTGAACCACCTATTTTACTTTTAGAACCGCGCATCCCCAGAATTGCGTCTCTTCCCCTATTTTTCGAACCGCTTAGTGGATTTATAGAACCACCCCCATTTTATTCACTTTTTTCCGCCAACCCGCTACTTTTTTACCAATAAACCCCTATATTACAGATGAAAAATCGTTTAAAAGGAGGACAAGTCTATGAAAATGATGATTGATGCAGGGCATGGGTATGAAACACCCGGGAAGAGGAGCGTTGATGGGATGCGGGAGTATGAATTTAATCGGGCGGTTGCGGAGGAAATGAAGGATCAATTAGCACTTTATGAGGGGGTATCTGTGCTTTATTCACACTCTGACAGACGAGATGTACCGCTAAGTGAAAGAACTGCGAAGGCAAATCGGGAACATGTTAACTTATTTGTTTCGATTCATGCCAACGCACATTGGAATGGGAGAGAGTGGACATCAGCAGCCGGGATTGAAACCTATGTTTATTTATCCAAACCTAGGACCGCCTATCAATTAGCCAAAAATGTACAGGCTTGTCTTGTGAAGCACACTTATCGCAAGGACCGCGGAGTAAAGACTGCAAATTTCCATGTGCTGAAGGAAACAAAAATGACAGCGATTCTTGTTGAATGCGGATTTATGACAAACAAAACTGAAGCAAGCCTGCTGCGTTCAGCCGCCTACCGATTAACATGTGCCCGAGCTATTGTAACTGGGATAGTAACAACCTACAATCTAAAGAAAAAAACAATAGATCCCTCTGACAAAGTCCTGTACAAGGTTCAAACCGGTGCCTTTGCAGAAAAGGAAAATGCACTCCAGCTGGCAGTTGAGTTAGAAAAAAAGGGATATGATGCAATGATTGTATCAGCGAAAAGAAATTAAAATGGAACTGGAAAACAAATGATTTCAGTCATTGAATGAAAACTCGCTTTACAGGCGAGTTTTTTTCATTTAGGAGCCTCTTCACAAGATCGTCTCCTCGCTCATCTTTATCTTATTTTCTAAAAACATCTCTTCACATCAACTATGCTTGTATACCCCTTATCCTACATCTCAAAAAATGAATCTCTCTCAACCTTGCAAACTCGCAATGCAAAGCATTTGTACCATTCTTTTTTCCCGCGTTCTTGTGCTGCTTTATGAGCTGCATTTTCCTTCCACTTTTTAATGGCATCTAAAGAATCCCAGTATGAAACGGTAATGCCTAATTCATTGTCGCGGGCGCTTTCTACTCCTAAAAACCCATTTTGTTGGGATGCTAGCTCTACCATTTTTTCTGCCATTCTCCCGTAGCCTCTCTCACCTTCCGTTCGCTCTGAAGTAAAGATTACCGCATAATAAGGCGGTTCAGGTGTGTTTGCCATTTTGCCCATGGCTAGCTCCTCCTTTTTCATTAACTCTTAAAAACTTTGAAACTCAGTTACTTATAATGATACAGAATGTCATGACGGACTTTCTTTAAGTTTATTGTTTATTAAGAGTAAAAAACAATAGGTAAATCGATGGCGGTTTACGATAAGTCTCCATTAATAAAAGAGATAGAAGCTTGACAAAAAAATTATTTATGCTATAATTTACAGTTTAACTTTTCTGTTTTATACTAAGATTCTCCTGGCCAGGGGAATCTTATTTTCGATTATGCGGGAGGTAAAGCATGAAGCAGAATGAAGCTAGTATAACTTCTTTACTATCAGCTTTTGGTCGAGCATATCACAGTCTGTATGACACACCAAAAGTATTCGATGATCATGTTGCAATCGATCTAATTTCCCAGGAAGAATTTGCGGACATAAGGAAGAACTTGATTCAAGGAACACCCTTTTTCTTTAATGGTCTTGCTCAGCGGTTTCATGATGATGATGAAATGTTAAAATGGATTACACAGGTTCAGTTTTCTCCTACTCCTTTAGCACGGGCTGCGTACTGTGAAAAGGTCGTATTAAACGAACTCAAGCTTGGTCTAAAACAATTTGTTATTCTTGGCGCCGGCCTGGACACGTTTTGTTTTCGCCATCCTGAATTACGAGGAAGTTTAGAAATACTTGAAGTTGACCATCCAGCAACACAGGATTTTAAAAAGAAGCGATTAGCTAATGCACAACTTGAAATTCCAAAGAACTTACACTTCGTATCGATGGATTTCACAAAAACTTTTTCTGAGGAAAAGCTGGTTAACAAGGGATTTAAAAAGCAAAAAACGTTCTTTAGCCTTTTGGGTGTTACTTATTACTTAACAAAAAACGAAATGAAAAACTTACTAAAGAACTTATTTACAAAAGTACCCTCAGGCAGCTCCATTGTATTTGATTATGGAGACGAAACATTATTTCACGAAAAAGGCCTCTCTAACAGGGTAGAAAACACAATAAAAATGGCCGTTGCCAGCGGTGAACCAATGAAATCTTGTTTTTCCTACACAGAACTGGAAAATTTGTTAGAAGACTTGGGACTCCTTATCTATGAACACTTATCACCTGCTGTGATTAATGATTATTTTTTTCAAAATCGTACAGATTATTTAACCGCTTTTGAATCGATTCATTATCTTCATGCTGTAAAAAAGTAATCTTTTAGGCAGTTAAACAACTAACCTCTCAATCTCATGATCGAGAGGTTGGTCATCTTTCATTCACCTTAACCAATCAAATCCGAAAGTGCTGAAAGAAGGGCATGATTTTCTGAATCATTTCCTACAGTGATTCGTAAATGATTGGGCAATCCCCAGGCGTTGCCTTGCCGGACAATAATCCCCTTCTGCAATAGCTTTTCATAAACGGATTGCGCTTCACTTTCAATTTCCCCGAGAACGAAATTGCTCATACTTTCAATATAAGAAATACCTAATTGTTCAAATTGCGATATATCCATTGACACCCTTCTTCAATCAGCCTTTGTGATTTTTTACTTGGTCACGATCCTTTAATACTGCTTCTACAGCGATCTGAGCCAAAGCATTTACATTAAAAGGCTCTCTAACTTTATGAATACAATGAACAATTTCAGTTGATGAAATACCGTAACCAATACGAAGACCGGCTAAACCATAAATTTTCGAGAACGTCTAAATGACAATCAGTTGCAATCTATTTTTTACATATTCAATTCTTTTTGTGTAATCTTCGTTATTAGCGAAATGTGAATAGAAGAACGATCACCTTTTTGTAGCACGCATCTTTTTTATAGTCAATCATTGATCAATAGAAAAGCTATTAAATTTTGCAGCTTTTAACAAATGGTTTCTCTGCGTGCCGTTGCGTCTTTTCACTACCTTTTCTCGTCTCCAAAAAGTTTATGACGATGCCTTAAAAATTGCAAGCCTTAGTTAAGTTCCCTATTTTCCGCACCCTTGCAAGCTATTTTGCAAAACAACAGGACCTAACTTATCTCTTTTCGAATTAGAAAGACGCACTTCTACACGCGTATTCACAGGAATTTCTAACGAAATCTCGTCAAATTTGCCAACCCAGGGAGTTCCGCCGAACCAGCTTGGGGCTGCCTCCTTCACCGGAACTAGCTTAAATCGCCAGCTGATGACATCAGGAACTTGGGCGAATCCTTCATATTGGTCGTAATCTCCATATGAAGAGGGTAACGGAAGCCAGTCTGCATAAATACCGACACTCTGACGTTCTCTGACAGGACTTTGCGGTGTATTGGTGAAAGGCTTTTTCACTTTTGCAATCAAAGCAGTCCCTAGTGCATTTGAAGTATCCTTTACTGGATAAAGAACCAGGCTGCATGGATAGGATATAACTGTCGTCGTTTGGGCATGAATTGTTCCCGGAAGAAGGAAAATAAGGAAGAGAATAAACACTAAATTTTTTATAATATGTTTCAATTTTTCCACCCCCAAATATGGAGATAGTTTGCCCTATCTTCACTGACCGAATTCGGTTATTTTCACCGGTACCATGCGCGGCTGTGATTCAATTATCAACTTTACGGTTCAATAAAAGTACGTTTTACATATTCTACGATTTGTGAACCGATCGAATTTGGTTCAATCACCGTGATCCTTCAATGATTTTATTAATCGCTCCTGCTAATTCCTCCCTTGTCTCCAGCAATTTCTTTTTGCTTTTTTCATTATTTAATGGCATTTCCAAATAAAAGTCAGCAAACGATTGATGATTATATCGTGGTACGACGTGCATGTGAAAGTGCGTTAGTTCGCTAAATATTCCTCCGTTTTGGCATATGGTTATACCATCAGGTTTGTAGAGTGACTTTAGAGCTTTAGAAATAAACCTTGCCGTTTGGATGACCATGTTTGCGGTTTCCTCATTAAGATCATCCAAATCTTCAGCATGCTGTTTAGGTAGTATTAAAACATGTCCTTCATTAAAGGGGTCATGATCTAAGATACAACAAACCAGATCATTCTCGTAGATGACATGTACAGATTCCATTTTATTTGCTAAGCTGCAGCCTAAGCATTTTATTTTCCCATTCATCTTTATCACCTCTTACTACATACTTCATACTCGCCATGTAAGTCACTATCCATTTTCCACCATATACCCTGTAATTCCTGCTCCTTACTGAAAATCCAAGGATCTGAAGGGTTCTTTTACATACAATCTGATTAGAAAGGCTGCGAAAGGAGGAGCTTAAAAGGGAGCGTTATTTGCAGACATCCAAGGAGTGAACCATTATACTTTAAATGAAAAGAGGTGTCTGAAAATTGAAATTACTTTTAAATATTGATAGCGCTTTTAAGGAAACGAAGGTTATGATTGAGGGTCCTGAATTGGATGACAATGTTCAGGAGCTTATTGATTTTATTCATGGGATGAAGAAGGAATTTCTTGTCGGCAGAAAGGGAGACATGCAATATATTCTTAAACCCTCTGAGATTCATTATTTTCATACTGAGAACGAGCAGGTCATTGCCGTAACAAAAACGGATTCATATCGTTTAAGAGAGAAGTTATATGAGCTTGAGGCTACGCTCCCTTCATCAAAGTTTATCCGCCTTTCTAAATCGGTCATTGCCAACTTATATGAATTGAGCCGTTTTGAAGCGTCATTCAATGGAACACTATGCGTTTATTTCAAATCTGGGGCAAAAGAATATGTGTCTCGGTACCTATGTCCCTGCTATAAAGGAAGCATTGAAATTAAATAGGAGGTAAGAAGAATGAAAACATTTATTTTGCGTAGTTTCATCGGTATTTTCTTCGGGGGTTTTATCGCGGTGTTATACACCAATCTATTGATCTATTTTGGTCATCTTGAAATGATTGATGGAAGCTTATTCTTGAAAAATTCCCTTGGCAGCATATTCTCCGGCTGGTTTTTTACAGTAAGTCCAATGTACTTTGAAGTTAGAACATTAAAGCTGCACCAGCAAACCATTCTTCATTTTCTTACCATTATGGTTCTGTATCCCCTCTTAGCCTTTTCGATCGGATGGGTCCCATTCACGTTGAAGCATTTTCTGTTATTATTTATCATTGCCATTGTCGTTTATGCCATAAGCTGGACTGCTTTTTACCTTTTCTTTAAACATCAAGCACGAAAATTAAATGATGACCTAAACAAGATTTGTTAAATAACCGATACCAGCCTCCTTACGCTAATTTGTTAGCATTTTGGGGCTGGCCCCTTTACGAGAAAGAACTATTCGCTTTGATGAAGAATTGCGATTATCCAAGCTAAATTAAGCCCCTTATTCCAACTACTGCCAATGTGAAACTTTATATCAACAAACTGCTTAAGCTAAACTTCAAGTAATAGAAATTGAACGAAAGCGGGATAATAATGACAGGATAAATTATTTGGAATGGAGTAAAAAATGGTGAAACAAAACATCTTATTCAACCTTGATGATACTTTATCATTCTGCAATAGATATTTTAGCCAGGTAATAGATGAGTTCGCTGAATTAATGACCACATGGTTTGAGTCCGTAAATAAGGAAGAAATAAAGCAGAAACAACTTCAAATTGATATTGCTGCAATTAGTCAGCATGGTCTAAAGTCAGAACGATTTCCCGAGTCATTTGTTGGTACCTATAACCATTTTTGCGACATCACAGGGAAGGTAAAGAAAAAAGATGAAATTCACTATTTAAGAGAGCTGGGGTTTAAAGTATTTCAAATTCCTGTTGAACCAATTCCATTTATGAGTGAGACACTGCAACGTTTAAAAGAAGAGGGACATGAATTATATTTACACACAGGCGGGGATGAGGCTAATCAACGCAGAAAAATTGCCCAGTTAGAACTCACCACATATTTTGAACATCGAATTTTTATTTCGGAACATAAAGATACGACAGCTCTCTCGGATATTTTAAAAACAATTAAAGCCAACCCTAAAGTAACCTGGATGGTTGGAAATTCATTAAGAACAGATATTGTCCCAGCACTTGAAATGAATATCCATGCAATATATATTCCAGCTGAATCAGAATGGCAATATAACGTTGTTGATGTGAACGTTGATCATAGCAGTGCTTATTTGACAGTAAATTCACTTCAAGAAGTACCTGATGTCATTTCTGAACAGATCAATGAGCAAACTATGACAACTTATAGATAAAACGAAATGGATAAATCTGCTTAAGCGCCAATCATGTTGGCGCTTTTCATCCTACCATCGCTAACGCCGTCTTTTAGGCGAACAATCAATCGAGCCTGCTAATTTGAGCAAAAATTTAACTACCCAAAAAAGGACACTGCAATCCTTTCCTTTGTTTTTTGAGTCATTTAATTAACTATATAAATTGTGTTAATAGCTGATTAAACTTGTCACGTTCTTCCCAGAAAGGGCCATGACCACTATATTGAAACGGGACTAGCTGGGAATTTCTTATTTTTTGATGCAGTTCCTGAGCTTGTGAGAATGGAATAACTTTGTCATGAATGCCATGAACAATTAAAGTGGGGGCAACTATTTTTGGAAGATCATCATGCAACTTCTCATCTCTTAATAAAACAATGACTGCTGCAGTCGACCATCCCGCAGCCTGTAATCCCATTTGAAAAAACCAGTCCGCAAAAGGGCGGGTTACATACTGAAAGAAGAAACTGTCTGTTACACCCTGCATCATCTTAGGCCGGTCATTTAATGTTTCCTTAAGAAGTTTATTAGCAGTTTCTGTTGAAAAGCCTGTGGGAGCTGCAGCGTCAATAAGGACAAGTTTGGATACACCGTAACCATTGTATCGAGACATATATCGAATTGCAATTGCTCCACCCGTAGAGTGGCCAGCGAGTGTAAAATTGTCTAATTGAAGTGCCCCAACTACAGTGCGAATATCATCTGCCAATCTGTTAAAAGTGTAGCCGCTCATCGGTTTATCCGACTGACCAAACCCCCTCCAGTCTATGCCGATGCAGCGGTAACCCAATGCAGGAAGAACATCAAACTGATATTCAAACTGTTTATGGCTTAATGGCCAACCATGTATAAACACGATCGTCTTGCTGCCTCCCGGGTTAATATCCTCCACATATAAATTTACACCTGGCTCAACAGTAACAAAGTATCCCATGCTGATTCCTCCGAATTTAATATGGTTTCAACATAAGATATTCGTTTTGGTACATATAAATGATAGATATGGCATTTGCAGCTTAGATAAACGATCTTTTCGTTTAAGGACAATCTCTCACAACCCCTACACCAAAAGAAAAACAAAACATATACTATTTTGAATAATTTTTAAAAAATGGTTGAAAATGTAATAAACATCAATATAATAGTATCTACAATATTTATAAAACGATGATCAGGAAAAGTAAGTCATTTACTTTAACAAAAGAGAGCAATCGGCAGCTGAAAAGATTGCGTTAAAGAATGATGGAAAGACACCTGTGAGTGTTATTCTGAACTGCTAGTAGGAATAAACGGAACCTGCCGTTATCAGGATTAAGGTGGTCACAAGACAATCTGGGTGGTACCGCGGTTTTAAACCGTCCCTATTTTTATAGGGGCGGTTTTTGTTTTTAACTTTAATATTAAAGGAGGGATTCTTCATGGATGGTAAAAAGAGAATTTTAATAAGCGAGTGTAAAAGTTATTTGAAACAAACGGTTACATTAAAAGGGTGGGTTCACAGAGTACGACATTTAGGAAATATTAGTTTCCTTCTTTTAAAAGATCGAAGCGGTGAGATTCAGTGCGTCCTAGAACAACAGCTTGCCGGTTACAAGGTTGAAAATGAATCAGCGGTTCAAATTAAAGGAATTGTTCAAGAAACCTCTAAACAAAAAAACAGAATGGAGATTCTTATAAAAGAAATAGATCTTTTAAGTCCCTCTGCTAGATTGCCTTTTGAAGTAAACAAAAAAGAAATCAATGCTGGTTTAGAAATTATTTTAAATAACCGTATGGTATCTTTGAGAAATAATCGAACCAGAAGCATTTTCAAAATAAAATCAGAATTGGTAAAATCATTTAGCGATTTTTTGCGGAATCATGGTTTTACGCAAATATTCACTCCGAAAATTGTTGCACAAGGTGCAGAGGGCGGTGCAGATGTATTCAATCTGGACTATTTTGGCAAGGAAGCATTTTTAGCTCAATCACCTCAATTTTATAAACAAAGTATGATGGCAGCAGGATTAGAAAGAGTATTTGAAGTTGCCCCAGTTTACAGGGCGGAGGAACATAACTCTTCAAGGCATTTGAATGAATACATTTCTTTGGATCTAGAAACTGCCTTCATTGAAAACATGGATGAGTTGATGCAGTTGGAAATAAAGTTATTGAATTATATGTTTTCCTTTATTCAAGAGCAATGTAAAGAAGAACTGGAACTGCTGGAAGTGAAAGTTACTCAATTTACCGATATACCGAAACTAACTTTAAAGGAAGCTCAAGAAATTTTGTTAAAAGAATATAAAAAGGAATCCCCTCCAGGTGATTTGGATACCGAAGGAGAAAAATTAATTGGACAGTATATTGAAAAAAATCACCAATCAGAGTTCGTTTTTATTACAAAATATCCTAAAGAAAATCGACCTATGTACACAATGCCATGCAGTGAAAATCCGGCACTTACCAACTCATTTGACCTGCTATACAAAGGGCTTGAAATAACTTCTGGAGGACAGAGAATCCATAATAAAGAAATGCTAATTCATTCCTTCAAAGAAAAGGGGTTATCAATAGAAAACTTTTCTAGTTATGTTGATCTATTTAACTATGGTGTTCCCCCTCATGGCGGTTTTGCGATTGGATTGGAACGATTAACTGCAAAGCTTCTCGGATTAACGAATGTTCGTGAAGCAAGTGCTTTTCCGCGAGACATTAATAGATTAACACCTTGAATGGATTTGACTTATTGCAAGGTATATAAGCCAAGTTCGTAAACCGGTTTTCTTGGATAACAATGAAAACTTATCGGGAACCGTATTAATAAGACTAAAATTGAAAAATTCGATAAATTGAGCCCTTACATATTAGATATATGGTATGTCAAAGGGCTGCTTTGTTCTACAAATTGGCACTAAACATAAAGAAAAGAGCACTGAGGATCTTTATTGAAGTAATGCATCAGTTCGTTAAACAAGAGACCAGACAGAAAAAAGTTTTTGAACCAATACAAGTTTCAACAAAAAGCCAACATTAAAATATGTTGACTATTGGAATAAATGATTTAATAATCTTAGCATTTAATCAAAAAAACTAATCATTATCCTCAGTATATGTATGTTTGCTATTAATAAGGGTCTGTAAATCTCCCCTATAGAATGTATCTTTCAATTCCTGTATCCTAAACGGAATCAAAGGGGAAAGATAGGGAACTCCTAAAGATTTAAGGCTTACCATATAAATGATTAGAATTGTTGAAGCGATAATTAATCCGTTGAATCCAAAAAAATGAGCAATAATTAAAAAAAGAAGTCTTAAAGTATTTTCAGCAGCAAGCGTTCCTCTGTTAGCGAGTAGATAACTAGAAATAGCTGTTATACCTACTATTATAAGACTAACTGGATGTATTAGTTTTGCCGTAACAGCTGTTTCGCCTACTACAATTGTTCCGATCAAGGAAAGCAAAATCACTGCACTTTTAGGAATACGAAATGAAGCATCTAATAGCACTCTTATGAAAAATAAAAGAATAGCAAGTTCCCAAAAGGTTGGTAATAACTCATCTTTAGTTATTATTGCTTTTGAAACTTTGTTAGGTAAATCATCTTTATGAAAATTTGCTATCGCAACATATACACCAGGTGAGTATACAGCTAAGATAAAGCAAATCATTCTTATGATTCGATTTGTAAACCATCCCATTTTTACGTGGTATTCATCTGGTGCCTGAAACATATCCATAAAAAGTGTGGGTGTAATGATAGCATGAGGAAAACCATCTACTATTATTGCTACTCTGCCTTCATACAATGAGGATACTACTCCATCAATACGTCCTGTAGTTCTTGCTAAATTAAAAATAGTTCTTGGTTTTCCTTCCAATACATATTCCACAACTTTTGAATTTAGTAAATACTTTATTTTTAGGCTTTTTAACCTTTTTCGCACTTCCATTAAAATTCCTTTATCAACAGTACCTGCTATAAATAATATTGAAACAGCTGTTTTGGAGATTGTTCCAAATTCCATTGCTTCTACACATAAATCTGGAGTTTTTATCGTACTTCTTATCAAATTAATATTTGTTTTCATTTGTTCCGTTAGCCCAATAACTGGTCCCTTTGGTGACCGTTCTCCCTGTGATTCTTCAAGGCTTCTTTCCTTCCACTTTGCGGATGGAATGATAATCCCTTTCTGATATCCATTAATCAAAATAATGGTATTTCCTTGTACGATAGCATCTATTAAGCCTTTGTACTGATTCGTAGTTTTCACATCAGCCGTTTCAAAAATTCTTTCAATTATTTCATCAATAAGTGATTCCTTAAACTCCAAAGTTTTGAAAGGTTCTAATAATGGTTTGACAACATATTCTTGTATGCGGTCTGTATCAATAATGCCATCCAAATAGACAATGTTGATCTCAAAAGAATTTGGGAAGCCTGTTTTTATTTTTCTTACGATAAGGTCTGATGTATGATGAAACGTATTCTTGATATTGCTAATATTATCTTGAAGGCATTCATGCAATTCTTTTTTTATCATTCTCTTTCACCCTTAAAGTGTTATTCCCTTTAGTTTGTGGAATATCTAAAACTTTATCCTTCTTCAACTGAATCCGTTAGATCAATAAGAAAAGATCCACCTGAACTTACCGTTGGATCTTAAACTCTGCCATCTGCTACTTTATATGTATATTTTTACAAACTAAACACTGTTGTATCACTCTAAAGTATTTCTTAAACCGGGTCCTGATTTTTAGTAATCGATTTTTCCACTATAAACTGATACCCATAAATAATAATTGCTAATGATACACAGATAAAAAACCAAATAGTATGATTCAACTTTTTAAATTTAAATACACCTGCCTTTTCCCATAATTGAGCAAAAGGATAAGCACAAATAGCATCTACTGCTATATTTATAAGCAAATATTTCAGAAAATTGCCGTATGTAAGTTTAAATACCCAAAGTGTAGTTACAAAAAAAGGACCTAATATATATGTAAAATCTACAAGACCGGGAGATAAAGGGTTTTTAGTTACCCACCATTGTTTCTTATTAGCAATCATACTTAACACACTAAGGAATAAATTAACAAAGCTTGCTACAGGTAAAAACCTAAAAAATGATTTTTCCCCTATAAATGGAGCAGTTAGCCAAGGAACGATTATCATTGCTAAGGCGAATGTCTTTTTATTAACCATATAAATCAACTTCTCTCTGATATGTTATTTATAACATTCCTCTAATTAAATCTTTTTATTATTTTTTCCTGTTAAACTACCTCCGTTACTTGAAGATTAGATAAGATGTATGAAATCAACATAATCGGTCTTATTGCAATAATAAGAGGATTTTCAAATCAAAGATCTTTTTGCATATCAACAGTCATATATTTTTGATGGGGGTGTTTTCCATTATTAAAATAAGTGACTTTTTTTCAGGTATTGGCGTAACTATTGTTGCACTTTCAGTATTTCTATTTAATGATGTATCACAACTTTTATATAATTTGATATTTTCGTTTATCGGAATTTTTATTTTAAGTTTAGGGATCAAATTATCCAAAGTAAAATAAGATCGTAGATCTATTTAGATATGATATAGAAGGTTATTTAAACGAAGCCTTTTTTCACTGCTTGTTTAATGAAACAAATCTGCCTCGTTCGTTTGAAGACTTTTTTTAGAATCTCTTTTATAACTATTCATATCCTTTGCTTTGAAAATGAGTTACTCATACAGATAGGTAAGGGTTTGAAGTTATCGCTCCCTTTTCCCCCCGTCCACACCGTACATGAGACTTTCACCTCATACGGCGTTCCAACTAATCCAATTCGATTTAGTCATCAACACTTCTGAAATCGTAACGTCTTCCGTGTCTCAATTCTTCCGTTTCAATAAGTCGGTGCCTCCCATGGGAGGTAAACCTCTTTTAGTCTTACGAGAACCTTATTAACCGATAAAGATTTGCCTTGCATGATTAATTGAATCTTCATTAGTCTAGTGGCTATCCCTTCGGGTTGATTAGACCTTTCATCGGTACTGTGCCACCACTTTCACTGATATAAAGTTAAGTTATACAATAACTATTCTCATTATTGCTTTCCTTATCAACGCTTCATAGAAAGTAAGTCCTCCACGTTATCAGCTTACAACGTTGAATTATATCTATTATAGAATGAACTTAGGTGCTTCCTGTAAGCCTGTTAGCCGTTCTTATGCCTGTAACACATCATGGACTTTCATAATTGTCATTCTTACTCATCCACTGCTAACCTCACATTAGGTGATATACAC
>NZ_LATZ01000006.1 GCF_000981385.1 Bacillus sp. SA1-12 | reverse complement strand
TGTTGCTGACGTTGTTGCTGCTGCTGTTGCTGCTGTTGACGTTGCTGCTGTTGCTGCTGCTGCTGTTGCTGACGTTGTTGCTGCTGCTGTTGCTGCTGTTGACGTTGCTGCTGTTGCTGCTGCTGCTGTTGCTGAGCATACTTTGCCTTATAGCTTTGCTCTTCCTGCTGTCTTCTTTGTTCAGCTATCTGCCTTGCTTTTTGAATTTGCTGCTGACTTGGTGCGGTCTGCAGTTCTAAAGGAACTCCGCCGTAATGAGTAAAACGTTTGCCGCTATGAATTTGACGATAAACAAAATCCATATAGAATTTTGTAGAATTCCGTAACATTTGTTTTGTTTTAGGACCTACCAGTCCATCTATTTCTTCTAAACCAAACATATGCTGAAAGTTTCTTACCGCCCAATACGTACTCCAACCGTATACTCCATCAATTGTTCCATGATAATACCCGTTATATTGTAATCTTGCCTGTAATTCAATTACATCTCTACCCGTTGCACCTCTTTGAATGGTCTGCTCTGAAAAAGCATGTGTCGTAGGGACATTTATTGAAAAAAATTGACATGTGACGGATGTAAAAGTCACTACTGCAACCATCAACATTATGCGCATATTACTCATGTTGCTGCCTCCTCATGTAGATGTAAATGCTTAAACGTATTTTTTGTAGTCTTTGGTATTTTATTCATCCTAAATGACAAAGCAGCCATTTCAAACAATTCATCCCATTATCAACACCGTTCTTTACAAACAATGAGAAGCTTTCATTCGGAAAATAAATGAAAAAAAGCTGCACTCTAAGGCAGCTTTGAATCAATCATATTCACTCTTGCTTTTTTTGCTTTATGAAGGGCAAACCACCAAAGAAATAACATAAATGGAAGCATGATGTATCGCCAATTTAAATAGCTTAACAAGATGGAATCATAAATGGAATGCAGCAATATCGGAAGGATACATGAAAGCAAGATCCACTTTATCCTATTCTCACCGCTAGAAAATTTCCCTTTACCTAAATAATATCCCATAATAACTCCGAATAGTGCATGGCTGGAAACTGGTAATATCGCCCTTCCTAAAGCATATTCAACACCATTCGCAAATAAATATACAATATTTTCCAACGATGCAAATCCCAGAGAAACTGACACACCATAGACAATTCCATCATAATGCTCATTAAAATGCACATGCTGATAAATGGTAAAAAATAAAATAAACCATTTAAAAAACTCTTCAAGAAATCCAACTGCAACAAATGTATAAAGTACTTTAGTAGAAAAAATCATTTCAACATCCAGCACATATTGAATAAACATAATTGGAAAAACAAGCAAAGCCCCGAAAATAAATGAACGCAGCACCATATAAATGGGCTCTGCTTCATACTGATCTTTCAAATAAAAATAACATAATAAAGCAAGACCTGGGGCAATGCCCGCAGAAATAATCGAAATCATTCACAGGCCTCTTTTCTTTATAATCTCTTTATACTAATTTGATATTTTTATACTAACACAACCTTAAGTAAAAATGATTAATTTCACTTAAGGTTAATAAAATTATAGGTAGAAATAACCACAACCACTAGACGTATCACTTTTTTAATCGTATCATGTTATCGTTAAATTGAAAATGTTTTAACATAGATAAAAAGTAAGATTATTCTTGCAAACATGGAGGTTCTAGTGATGAAAAATATCCTATTAATTCATACAGGCGGAACAATATCAATGAAGGAAGATGAAACGACCGGTGAAGTAAAACCCGGAGAAAAAAACCCTCTAGTTGATCTTATTAAAGATGTTCCTGATATAAATATTATTTCAACAGAATTATTTTACTTGCCATCTCCACATATTACACCTAAAGAAATGATGCAAATCAAAGCTTATATTGAGGAAATGATTGAGAAACAAACTCTTGATGGTGTTGTCATTACTCACGGTACAGATACATTGGAGGAAACGGCATTCTTTCTTGACGTAACCTTATCATTGCCAATCCCTATTGTAATAACGGGGGCTATGAGATCAAGCAATGAATTAGGGGCAGATGGTTTGTATAATTTATTATCAGCACTTAAAGTTGCTACCTCTGAGAATGCAAAAAATATGGGTGTTCTCGTAGTAATGAATGATGAAGTTCATACTGCAAAAAACGTAACGAAAACCCACACAAGTAATATTGCTACATTTCAAAGTCCACAATATGGACCGATCGGCATTGTTAATAAAAGTGGTGTCTTCTTCCACCATAAACCGGTCATCAACCTGCCTTTACATGTAGCTGCACTTGATAAAAATGTGCTCTTACTTAAAGCTTTTGCCGGAATGGACGATACGCTTTTACATGCGATTGGTGACCTCCAACTTGACGGCTTAGTCATTGAAGCATTAGGACAAGGTAATTTACCGCCAATGATGCTTCCAAGTTTAAAAAAGTTATTATCTAAAGATGTTCCTATTGTTCTGGTTTCCCGCTGCTTTAATGGAATCGTTCAAGACGTTTATGGCTATGATGGTGGTGGAAGGCACTTAAAAGAACTAGGCATGATCTTTAGCAATGGATTAAATGGACAAAAAGCAAGACTAAAACTAATGATCGCTCTTGAAACAACAACTGATCGAAAAAAACTTGAAGAGATATTCTCAATTTAAAGCTCAGGGTCCCTTGGTTCAACCTAGGACAAATATTCAAATTGGAGATGAGAAGACCGTTTTACCTTCTATTCCAATTTGGCTAGACACTGTAGAGGCTATGCGCTGGCAGTCAAAATACTAGACATTATTCGCTCTGACTGAACTTCCTATCCTTCCGTGCTAATACATGAACGCTAATCACTTTAATGGAATTTTCATATTTTCTTAACCATGATAAAAGTGAGAGGATATTTACACCTCTCACTTTTCCAGTTAATTTCTCTCTTTGATTGCCTCATAAATAAGCTGGCCATGGAAGCGGCCATTTTCAATAAATATTTCGTTCGCATTATTACCTGCAGCTATAACCCCTGCTATAAAAATTCCTTCAATATTAGTTTCCATCGTATCAGGGTTAAAGGTTGGCCTTCCTGTTTCTGGATCAATTGTTATACCCATTTTTGTTAAAAACTGATGATCAGGATGATAGCCTGTCATGGCAAACACAAAATCATTTTTTATTTTTTTTGACTGTCCATTTACTTCATAGGTTACCGTTTCTTCACTAATTTCAAGAACGTTTGCTTCAAATTCCATTGTAATCAGCCCATTTCGGACAAGTGCTTCGAACTCTGGCAGGATCCATGGTTTAATACTAGGAGAATAATCATTCCCCCGGTACAGCACTGTTACCCTTGCACCTGCTTTTACTAACTCTAAAGCTGCATCCACACTGGAATTTTTCCCGCCAATAACAACTACATCTTTATTAAAGTATGGATGCCCCTCCTTAAAATAATGAAAAACCTTTGGTAAACTCTCTCCAGGTACATTCATATAATTAGGATGATCATAATATCCTGTGGCAATAACAACTTGTTTAGATTCATATACTTGTTTATCGGTATATACTGTAAATGTGTTATCGTTTTTCTCAACTTTTTCAACTTTTTCAAATGAATGAATGCGAATGTCTTTTCTCCGCACTACTTCCCGATAATAAGCTAAAGCTTGATTGCGAAATGGCTTTCGATTTTCCGTAATAAATGGAACCTCACCTATTTCAAGTTTATCACTGGAACTAAAAAATGTTTGATGTGTTGGATAATGATAAATCGCATTGACAATATTTCCTTTTTCAATGACTAATGGTTTTATCCCTATTTGTTCAATTGCGATTGCAGCAGATAGACCGCAAGGCCCACCGCCAACAATGATTGTTTCTTCCCTAATCACAATCTCCACTCCTGTTGTTCATTTTACGTCAACAAAAAATCTCCTATCCATCATGATAGGAGATTTTATCATTTGTTGCAAATAGAATAGCTTAAATCCAGCCTCTAAACCTTGAAGCCTCCGCCATTTTACGTACCCCTACCATGTAGGCAGCTAAACGCATATCAACACGTCGGTTTTGGCTTGTTTCATAAATATTATTAAATGATTTTACCATTACCTTCTCAAGTTTCTCTTCCACTTCTTCTTCTGTCCAATAATAACCTTGGTTATTTTGAACCCATTCGAAATAAGAAACCGTCACACCACCTGCACTAGCTAATACATCTGGAACTAATAAAATACCTCGTTCAGAAAGAATTCTTGTTCCTTCAAGAGTAGTTGGTCCGTTTGCTGCCTCAACAACAATGCTTGCTCTTATATTTCCGGCATTTTCTTCGGTAATTTGATTTTCAATTGCTGCCGGAACAAGAATATCACAATCAAGCTCAAGTAATTCTTTATTTGTAATTGTATCATTAAACAGCTTCGTAACTGTACCGAAACTGTCACGTCGATCAAGTAAATAATCAATATCTAAACCATTAGGATCATGGAGTCCGCCATATGCGTCGGAAATACCAACAATTTTCGCACCAGCATCATGCATGAATTTTGACAGATAACTCCCCGCATTACCGAAGCCTTGTACAACAACTCTGGCACCTTCAAGCTTAATGCCCTTTTTCTTAGCAGCTTCACGAATACAAATTGTTACTCCCTTAGCAGTAGCAGATTCACGTCCATGAGAACCGCCTAAAACTAAAGGTTTTCCTGTAATAAAACCAGGGGAGTTAAATTCATCAATTCGACTGTACTCATCCATCATCCACGCCATAATTTGTGAATTTGTAAAGACATCAGGTGCCGGTATATCCTTTGTAGGCCCTACAATTTGGCTTATTGCTCGGACATAGCCCCTACTTAGTCGCTCTAGCTCTCTAAATGACATATCCCTTGGGTCACAGACAATGCCGCCCTTACCGCCGCCATATGGAAGGTCAACAATACCGCACTTCAAACTCATCCAAATTGAAAGCGCCTTTACTTCTTTTTCGGTAACATTTGGGTGAAATCTAATTCCACCTTTTGTTGGACCAACTGCATCATTATGTTGGGCACGATATCCAGTAAACACCTTTACTGACCCATCATCCATACGAACAGGAATTTTAACAGTCATTAATCTGAGCGGTTCCTTCAATAGTTCATATACTTCTTCGGGATATCCAAGTTTTTCTAGCGCATTATGTATCACCGTTTGTGTAGATTTCAACACATCAAGTTTATCATTTTTATCACCGGTGCTTTTCTCGGCTACCATTTAAGCTAACCTCCTAAATCTTATCAGTAAATGAAAGAATGTCCACCTTTCATGACATAGTATACACTTTAAAAATGCTTATGCAAAGAAGAAAAATCATATTTATCATAATTTCATTTTCTAATTCGTAAACGATTTCAAAATAGGTGCTTACCGTTACATGAAATGTAAATTAACTTCTTAGTAATTGTATTTTGTCCTATTTAAATAAAGTTATCACTTAATGGAAAAATGAAAAAGAAGATACCTCAAAACCTATTGGTTTAGCCATTTTATGGCAACCACGTTTCTGAGTCATCTTCTTAAAATCAATTAAGACTATTCACCTTTGTTCTTACAAAAATGCTGATAAATTTCGTTGATCGCATTTTCTTCTAATATGATTTTTCCATATTCTTTTAATCTATGGACAGTTAATGTAGATGGACTTCCATACTCAGCCAAAATCGCAACTAAATCGTCAAGTTCCATTTCCTGATCATCACTTAAGAGCAGGTAATATCGTTGTTGAAAGAAAATAACCATACCTTCAGTAACATTTAATTGATATAGACAATTTGAGAGTTGAATAATATCTTCAAAAGAATCATATTCATAAATAACGTCAAAGCTTTCATCCAATTTCACTTGCATCTCTATATAATCATCAGAAAAATCGTCATCAATTTCATCTGTTTCCTGACTATTTGTTACAATGACAACCATCCCTTGAGCATGAAGTGAATATACTTCGACAGCGATCGGACCATGCGCCTCAAAGCCCAATTCTATACTTGCTTCATTCATCATGTCTCTAAATAGTTGGTGAACTTTTAATGAATCTTTCCAGAGGTCTTCTTTGGTAAGGCCCCGATCTCGCAAATCATCAGTTGTTAAGAAAATTTTTATTTTATCATAATTCAGTCGCTCTAGCCGCATCCCATACCCTCCTGCCGTCAGAACGCTCTATATATCATCATAGTATGATTTTTATATAAGATGGTTCTAATATTTTTTACAGTTTACACTCTGTACATATTTTAGACAAGTAATTACTCTTGATTTTTTTGTGCCAAATTTTCCTTTAACCATTTTTCCCACTTTTGTTGTTGAAATTCAAGTATATTATGTTTCAAATGTGAATAATTTGACGTACTTTGTCTACTATTAATCACACAAATCTGCACATGTTTCGTTCTAGATGAAAGTTCTTCTAACAAAGCTATCGTTTTTTCACTGTTACGATCTAGAACACATGATAAAAAGAGATACTGCGGCTTTACCTTATTCAATACACTATTTAATTCAAAAGTATCAATACTTCCTCCTATGTATATCACCTCAATGCCCTTTCTTCGTAAAAATACCGTAAAAATAAGCAATTCAAGTTCACTGGATTCTTCTGGGCCGCATAATGCCACTGCCTTTGGAAGAATTCCAGCTACTGGTAAGCTATGCAAAATCGTCCCGATTCGCGATCGAAAATAAGAAAAAATAAATTGTTTCTCTGCAGCTGTCACTTCCGTCTTTACATCCTTATCCAATTTTAAGAGTAAATAAGGAATCATCTCAAATACAACTTTATCAAATGTAAAAAGACTAAACGCTTTATTTAAACAATCATTCGCAAGGCTTTCATCAAATTGAAGGAGAGAATCTAGGAGGTTGTCCATTAACTCAATAGATTGGTCAGCATTAGCCATGCGATCCATTAACTTGTGATAATTGGCATTTTCTAAAAGATTAATTGCTTGGCTAATCGTAAACCCGTTATCTACCTTATTAATTAACCATTTTAATGTTTGGATATGTTCTTCCGTATAAAGTCGATGACCTGATTCATTCCTTTTTGGTGCAATGACTTTATACCTTCTTTCCCAAGCTCTTAATGTTCCAGACTGAATTCCAAGAAGCTTGGAAGCAGCTTTTATATTATATTTGCCTTCTTGATTAGTCATTTCGTTCCCCCAAAAGTGAAAATCCGACTCATCCAAAAAAGGATGATGCTGGTAATCATCCTTTTTACATATTAAATTTATGTTTTTATACCAGGATTCTTAAGCTGGATAATATGTGCCTCTGCAGGTGCACCCAGCCTAAGTGGTAAACCCGATGTACCGTATCCATTACTTATTAGGAGTGTTGCATTCGGCAGCGAGTGAAGCTTTCCCTTTTTGTACAACCCTAAACCAAACAAGCGTATTTGGCCTCCATGTGTATGACCGCCTATGATAAAAGATATTCTGTCTGATTTCCTAACTTGATCGTAAATCTCCGGATTATGACTTATTAATAATCTAAAATCGGTTTTAGGAGAATGTTCTAAGGCAAGATCAAGTCTATCTCTTTCCATACTCATATCCTCTACTCCTAGAAGGACCAATTTTTCTCGGTTCTTTGACGATATCGTTGCTGTTGTATTATTAAGAATCGTTACACCATGATTTTTTAGTAAGTGTTCAAGTCTTTCTTTACCAACTTCATAATCATTATTGCCAAAAACAAAATAAACTGGGGCAATTTTTTTCAAAACAATTAAATTTTGCTCAACTCTTTGAAAAGGCACGCCCGACTCCGTTAAATCACCGCCGATAATCACTAAATTAACCGAGGATGGAAGCTGCTCTAATAATTTAGTAGAAATTGTTCTTCTATGAATATCTGAAATGAAAAAAATCGTAAATTTTCCAAAGCTTTTTGGAAATTCATTAAAGCTTAATGTGTGTTTTGTTAAATGATTTTCTTTAGCTTTTATAAGCATGACTATCATCAAAAGTAACATCAGTACCGGTAAGCAAAATATGATTATTTTCAACAAGGGAAACACCTCTGGAAATTTATAACTAGAAAACCAATAAAATTGTTTATTGTTGGTAAAAGTGAATTATATCACACTACATAATAAAAATCCCCTCTATTTCAAATATATGAAAAGAAGGGGAAACGTAGAAAGTAATCATTTACTTGCTCTCATGAAACAAATTAATATCATATTCATTCTTCATCATCGAAAACACTTCATGGCGATTTTTCCACTGAGTTGGCTGCGGCCATAAATCTGCACTTTTTTTGATCACTTCACATCTTAAGTTATGGTATTCAGTTTCAGCTTTTTCTTCTTTCTTTTTATAAAATTGTGCAGTAGCATAACCTGCGACAATAAGTAAAACAACCAAAATATGATACGTACCATCAAACAACTTATGAAAAATGATCCCAATTTGACTGCCAGCAGGTTTAATAATAAAAGCATATACGTAAACAATAAAGCCCATTAGCAGCACAAAGGTGAAAAATTGTGCCTGAAAGCATTTGTTTTTATAATTCTCCAATTTTCTTTTCCGCTCAACTAAATGATGGAGCATTTTTTTGGTCGGTTCGTCAGTATGATCTTTAAGCAGCTGAATTCGAGTTTCTATAACGTCCACTTCCCCTCATACAACGATTCTTACTGTTAATACATTGTATGAAGTCGTCCACACAGATATGAGTAGATAAAAAATGAGACTTCCATCAGTGGGATGTGCTTCATCCTCTGATGGTAAGCAAAACTTATCATGCATAAATCGCCACCGCCCACGTTTCTCCTGACTCAGGCTTCAATCGCTCGGCAGTTCTTTATGTCCGTTATCCCTTTATTCACATCTTCATTACTTCTTTTGAATTCAATATAAGGTTTCAGTAAGATCAAAATGCTTTAAACTCTTATTTAGTTTAAAATGTATTATTTTAAAGGAATTTTTAAAACTTGACCTTCAAAAACAGTATCACCTTGTAAATTGTTATATTCTCGAATAATTTCTTCGCCTGAACGACTATTATAATACTTAATCGCTATTTTAAAGAGTGTTTCATTTGCAGCTACTTTATGAGTGATGACTTCTCGATAATGAGTGCTATCCGTTTCCTCACTTTCATTTGTATCATCATCCTCTTTGACAGTATCATTTGTATATTGTACGTCCCCATCATTAGGTTCAGTTTGCTGTTGATTAGTATTGCTTGAATCATCAGTTTGGACAGGATCCTCTTCTTTTGTTTCATCAATTGGTTCACTTGTTTCCAAAGAACTTGACCCTTGTTCTTCATCTTCTTGTGCTTCTGTCGCAACAAAAACCGTTTCATTTCCTGAAAGGCTTTCTCCATCAGCAGACTCGTGATCACGATTGCTGTAATAGGTTGTTATGAACAAAAAAAGGATCGGCAGCATAACAAAGAGTAAAGCTAATATACTAATGATTGGATATTTCATTTTTGGTTTTTTCTTTTTCACATTATCCTTATGAACTTTAGAGCGTGGAGGAAAATCGCCATGTATTTCTTTATAGTCATCGATCATCTGAGATCGTAAGTTTCTCGCTTGGTCAGAGCGTTGATCAAATTCACTCATTTCCTTCTCTCACCTCTTTTAAATAATTCAACCTGATTTGAATTGCAAAGACTAAATCAATTAAAAAATGAGCAATAATGGTTGTATATAATGTATCTGTTATGTCATATACAATACCTAACAAGAAACTAATTGCCACGACCATTGTAAATAAAATCGATTTTGATAAGTAGCGAAAATGTAAAACAGCAAAAATTAAACTTGCAGTCCATATACCTAAATGTGTTTGCAGCACACCGCGAAACAAAATTTCCTCTGAAATGGCTATTAACAAGGTTAGGAAAACAATATGAGGGAAACTCCTTTTAGCAAAGAGTCTTTCATTTATACCTCCATCATCAATGAAATGTTTCGGTACTAGCTTCATGATAATAAAGTCAACAAAGATAACAATAATTGCAGTTGCTATTCCATATATGATAAATGAATTATTTGTAACCCTCCATAGATCCATAAATTCTTTAACTGAATCGAATAAAAATATACCTGAAATCGTCGAGAATACCAATATTAAAAATTGTGTAAAATATAAATTTTGAACAATTTGTTTATCTGTTAGATGTTTGATTAGTTCATTTTGCTTTTTAAACAAACATTAATCACTCGCCTTATGAAATATCGCATATAATTCCCTCTCCCAATCTAATTCTGCTGTTTGTTTTTGGGAGTCACTTTTCCCTTCAAAGTCCTTAAGGGTTATGCCACAAAAATCACAGCAATTTTCAACAGTGTGAATGGGGACCTGTTCATTAAAATAAGCTAAAAGCTCTTGTCTTTTACATCCCTCAAAGTTAAGCCAATCGGTCATTATTTTTAATTTTTTATGTTTAAGCAACACCCTGGTTTCAATCTCAGTCCAAATGCGGGATACAAGAGTTTCCGGATAAAGATCAAGGCTTCGAAATGTACTTAGGTGATATTCAAGGTATCGCCATTGAATTTCTGTTAAACCACATTGCATTTGAATCTCATCAAAGGTTATTGATTGTTGGTTTTTTTCTTGTAAGTAATAGATCGTACGGTACAGCTTTTCATATGAAGGAAATTCAGATTCAACTAATATCCTTGGTACTTCATAATCACTTTCTGTTAACAGTGTTATCGCTAAGCTAGGAAGTCCATCACGACCTGCCCTGCCAATTTCCTGCATGTAAGATTCTAGCTGGGAGGGGAAATGGAAATGGATCACAAAACGTATATTTTGTTTATTTATACCCATTCCAAAAGCATTCGTACAACAAACAACCTGAAGTTGGTCATATAAAAACTGCTGCTGAATCAAAATTCTCTGCTCCTGATCCATTCCTCCATGATAATAGCCAATTTCACTGAAACCAGCATTAATAAGAATCTGTGCAAGTCGTTCAGCCCATAACCTACTTGAACAATATATGACTCCAGGCCCCTTTAATGACCGAACTAAAGTAAGAATTCGCTCAATTTTTTCGTCGATTGAAGCATGTTTTTCAACAGTTAATGCAATATTCGGCCTATTAATAGAATAAATAAACGTCTTGCTTTGTGAACGGAATAGGAGTGTTTTTTTTATATCTTCTACCACTTCCTTTGTTGCAGTTGCAGTTAATGCCAAACAAGGAGGATGATCTAATTCTTTAATAATTGACCCAAGTTTTGAATAATCCGGCCTGAAATCATGCCCCCATTGTGAAATACAATGTGCCTCATCCACTACAAACAATGATATCTTTGCATCTTTTAAAGCACGAAGTACATTTTCTGATTGCAAGATTTCTGGTGATGCATAAATATACCGATACTGTTTTAAAGATGTTAGATATCTTTTTCTTTCTTTTATTGAAATGGTACTGTTTAGAGCAATAACTCTCTTTTCTCCCCTGAGTTTAATTTGTTCCACTTGATCTTCCATTAACGATAATAAGGGGGATACTATTAAGATTGGCCCGTTCAATATATAGGCAGGAAGCTGATAACAAAGTGACTTTCCCCCGCCTGTCGGCAGCATTGCTAACACATCATGTTTTTGTATAACTGCTTCAATAATCTCTAATTGCCCTGTTCGAAAGTGATCTAGCTGGAAGTAAGTTTTTAAGATGTTTTCAATTTGTTTGTTCATCCGTTCCTCCCATTGATCGCATAAGCAAGTCTAATTTGAAAGTAGCTGTACTTATGATTTAAGTACTCCTTTACTTTTTTCAATTGGTGTGTATGAAGGGATTCAATTGCCTTGCTAATCTCCTCAAAATCTTCTGTTGATAAAAAAGCAGAAGGTGTAAAAGACTGATCATGTAACGTTATTTCGACAATATGGTCTTCAATTGTACTTATTTTTAACTTTCGAATCGCAGCGATTTGCTGCAGGGTATTCCCTTGCAATAAATAGGAGCGCGTTTTTGCCGTCGAAGATGTTAGGATATTATTTTGCCGCTTATCTTTAATGATCGCATGAAAGATACTGTCCCGCTTTTCCGTTTGGAATAGAAACATTGAATGAATAACATTCCAAAATAATAAAAAAACATATGTTGGATCTTCGTTATGTTTTCTGGCAATTTGTTCAAACGTGAGCCCAATCGTTTGACTTGATGTAAGTCTCTGAGTGAAAATGGCTGCTTCAGTTGTTGTCTGAAGTAAAAGAGCTTCTTTTATCTCTTTATAAATATCATCAGCAAGCCGCTTCTTTGAAATAGAAATCTGCATTAAAAATGATTTTAACCACTGTAAATCCTCTTGATTTTTCGTTAAAGGAAGATACTTCCTTCTCTCATAAACAATATTAGATAAGACCTGTACAAGCAGCGACAGCCTTCTCCAAAAAATCCTGCCAAGATCACCATATTCCCATCCATTTAAGTTAGCAGGTAATGGCCTTTGGGCCATCCCTTCATTTAATACGAAGTTACCTTTATCTGTAACAGAATAATGCTGATTAGGTAAAAATTCAAGCAAACCTTCCTGTATCAATTCTTCACATGCTTCATTTAAGTATTGACGAGACAACCTTGGGAAAAGATTAAACATATGAGATAAATTAAAAAGTTTGCCATCTTGAATTGTTTGTGAAGATTTTTTTCCATTAAGCAAATGATAAATAGCGGAGAGAGATCTCTCTCCTTTAAATTGCTTAAAACAATAAAGCAAAACAAGATAGAAATAACTATGTTTCATTTCATCACCTAACATTGTTTGACAATATTCGATCATCTTCTTTATTTTAACAAATTTTTAGTCCTACGTTCACAAAATAGGTTTATTTTTCCCAATGTTTTCACTATGATAAGTATTCTCATCAGAGTTTTTTATTGAAATGTCTAAAAAACAGATTTACAATACTAAATAGGAACAGCAGAAGTTGATATTGTTTAAAAAGAATTGACTCAAGCATTTAAGTTCTACCATATAATGAAGATATGGTATTAATTTTTTCAGGAGGTTTAGTTTTAATGGCAAAATATACGATCGTTGACAAAGACACATGTATCGCTTGTGGAGCATGTGGCGCTGCAGCACCAGACATTTATGATTATGATGATGAAGGTATCGCATTCGTTACCTTAGATGATAACCAAGGCATTGTAGAAGTACCGGAAGAACTTGAAGAAGATATGATGGATGCTTTTGAAGGCTGCCCAACAGATTCAATTAAAATTGCTGATGAAAAATTTGACGGTGACGCGTTAAAATTTGAATAGTTAATGGTACCCTCCGCATTTAATGCAGAGGGTTTTTTAATTTTAACGATGAATAATTTGCGGGAGGCAAACATGACAAAGGAACATTCAAGTGCATAAATGCTGTGAAAACACCTAGTACTACCATTTAAAATGTGTTCGGATACAGAGGAAAACAAAAGGTCCTACTTGAGACTTTTCACACTTTCATGCTTTAAAGACCTTTTGACAAAATCCCCTTAATATGGTAAATTATCTGAAAATTATTCTGGCCTGTAGGAGGATCATAAAAATGATTCATATCCTTGTTTCCGACTCAATAAGCAGTGAGGGATTGCAGCCTTTATTAGAAGCATCGCATATTCATGTTGTGCAAAAAAAGGTTGACGAAGTAACGAAAGATCTTCATCTATTCGATGCCCTCCTTGTTAGAAGTGCAACAAAGGTTACAGCAGAATTATTGAAAGAAATGACGAATCTTAAAATTGTGGGCCGCGCAGGTGTTGGCGTTGATAATATTGATGTTAACGCTGCAACAAAACATGGTGTTGTTGTCATAAATGCACCAAACGGAAACACCATTTCAACAACTGAACACACTTTTGCAATGATGGCATCATTAGTTCGTCACATCCCTCAAGCCAATATGACAGTTAAATCAAATAAGTGGAATCGACATTCATTTGTTGGAACTGAATTATTTGGAAAATCCTTAGGTATTATTGGTTTTGGCAGAATTGGCGGAGAATTAGCAAAACGTGTACGTGTATTTGGCATGAATGTCCTTGTTTACGACCCATTCCTTACGAAAGAACGTGCTGAAAAGATCGGTGTAAGGAATTGTGAGTTTAATGAGTTATTAGCAAATGCAGATATTATTACCGTTCATACACCGCTAATAAAAGAAACCCGTGGCATTCTTAACAAAGAAACGATTGCTAAAACGAAAAAAGGTGTTTACTTATTAAATTGTGCACGTGGCGGAATTATCGATGAAGCTGGATTAATCTATCATCTTGAAACAGGCCATGTTGCAGGTGCTGCTCTCGACGTCTTTGAGGTAGAGCCTCCCCTTAATAATAAGCTCCTAGAATTTCATAATGTAATTGTAACACCTCACTTAGGTGCTTCAACAAAAGAAGCTCAATTAAACGTTGCCGCACAAGTCACTCAGGAGGTACTAAATTACTTAGACAGTAAACCTGTGACCTCTTCCATTAACTTACCTACTCTTACAAAAGAACTTTTTGATAAAATTCAACCTTTTTTTCATTTAGCCAAAAAAATGGGAAATATTGTTTCACAATGCATGAAAGTCCCCGTTCAAGAAATTTCCATTCAATACGAAGGACCTGTAGCTGAGATTGAAACATCATTTATCACAAAAGCCTTATTAGCAGGATTTTTAGATGCTCGAGTCGACATTTCAGTTAACGAAGTAAATGCAGGTATGATTGCTAAGGAAAGAGGAATTACGTTTAGTGAGAAAATTTCCTCTTCAAAATCAGGCTATGAGAACTTGATAGAAGTTAAAGTATTCAGTGATAAGCAAACTTTTGTTTTAAAGGGTACCCATGTCCCCCATTATGGAGAACGAATAGTAGGTATTAATGATTTTAAAATTGATTTCTACCCCACTGGTCATTTGTTATATATTCAACACCAGGATAAGCCGGGTGTTATTGGCCGTGTTGGTAAGGTATTAGGTGATCATGAAATCAATATTGCAGCCATGCAGGTTGGACGTAAAGAAAAAGGCGGAGAAGCGATTATGATGTTAGCTTTCGATCGAGCTTTAGATGATGGTTTAACAGGTAAGATCGCTGCATTTGATGACATTGTTTCTATTAAAACCATTGACCTGTAATAATTTTAATTCTAGAAGGGGATGATTCAATGTTCGAAAAAATTCCTTTTTTAAAAAGATATGTTATTTTGACTTTGAATCATCCATTTCTCGATTTTCACCATTTAAAAAAGCTGACACAGCTAAACATAATTAGCGCTTAACTGGTATGTTGCCGGATTGCCATGCATAATTATTTTGCTTATTGACATAAATGATAAGTTTTTGCCCCGGATAGATGAGAGTTGATTCAAGTTTATTCCATTTCTGGAGTGAATGGACCGTTACCTTATGAATTTGAGATACTTTCCATAACGTATCTCCCTTCATGATCGTTATCACCTTTTTGTTCATTTCTTGCTCTTTTCCATGGTTTTCTTGAGACTTTATTATTGTAGTCGACTGAAGCTCTGTATTTGCAGTTTCCTCTTTAAATACAGCTGATTCTGTTTTTTCCTTAGAAGACTCAGAAGCTTGTTTGTCTTCTGAACGAACCGTTTCATTTGACAAGCCAAAAACAAAAATAGGGTCTAATGCATGTTCTTTTTCATATGTCCATTCGCCTTCATGTAGTTCAAAATGTAAATGTGTTCCTGTTGAGATTCCTGTATTTCCAATAATGCCAATTGTTTGTCCTTTTTGTACTTTCTCACCTTCGCTAACGAGCCTTTTACTCAAATGAGCATATACCGTTTCATAGCCCTCTGGATGTTCAACAAAAACAACATGCCCGTATGTATCGGAATAATACGATTTTTTTACGTTTCCTGCGGATACAGAGACGATTTTCTCTCCATCAGGTGCGGCAATATCAATTCCTTTATGATTTCCATTCCTTGTTCCGAATGTATCTGTAATAACACCATCAACTGGCTGAACCCAGTTATCTTCTAATTCATCTATGTAAGATTGTGCCTCTACCTGATTATGTATGCCAAAGGTTATTCCTATAAATAGCCCAAACATTATGATGAACCATAACTTTTTTACATTTACTAGCATTTTTCTCCCCCTACATTTTTTAAAGCTATTTTCAATTTAGTGAAAGTGAAAATTACTTCTAAATGAACTCGAATTCATGAAAAACTACAGGGACATTGTATGGAAGCTTGTCTTGGAAAAGAACAAGAGTTAGTATATAACATTTATTTCCTTTCTATACATACGAATACAAAATTGACTTGTCCGGACTCGCGCCAATAAGCCATTTTTAATGCAGGCTTTCTTTACCTTCCTTTATAGAATGGCTAGACTATCAGAGCTGGACATTAAAAAAAGAGACTCTTGATTGAGCCTCTCTAATTCGTTTTGATCGGATTTGGTGAAAAAGGTACTTCAATCGGTTTTGTAACATCCATTTCCCCAATCCGATTAGTTTTAATTCCTTTAAACTGAACCGTATGATAGCCAAATTCTTTTGCTGTCATTAACACAGCTTCTAACATAATAATTGAATCTTCACTATCCTCCAAACCAGCATCTTGATTAAACTCAATTTCAAGCAGGTCACCTTTTGGAATTGAATTTATATTTGTAACAGTTTTCAATATCGTTGGTTGA
This sequence comes from Bacillus sp. SA1-12, assembly GCF_000981385.1. GTDB lineage: Bacteria > Bacillota > Bacilli > Bacillales > Bacillaceae > Metabacillus. The sequence continues at coordinate 162,443 of NZ_LATZ01000006.1, read as the reverse complement.
AGGTTATTCTCTTCAATCCCTTGCTTCATCGCATCCAGAGCTCCTTTAATTGAATCATATGAATTAGGTGATGGCACGAGTAGCTTTAATGTATTTTCATCGAATTGATAGAGGAAATATGCTTTTTGCGTTTCTTGACTCACATCTAAATTATTTTTAGGGCCTGATTGACCGAATTCAATGCCTTCTTTTTGATTTGTATAAAGGTTTACTCTTTTATAATTAAGCCATTTAAAAGTTTCGATAATTGCATTTTGATATAATACATCATTTGTCGATGAAGACAAATTCGGCACACCCTTATAATCAATTGTAATTTCCTCAGGTTTTCCTGTCTCTGAAAATTCAGTTTCGCTTAACTCATAGGTAATCGGCCCAAGCTCTTCCTTATATACTTCTGGATTTACCTCTTCGATTTGCTCCAGCTTATCCTGCTTTTTGTTTACGACAAGACTTACAGGCAGAATGTTTTTAGCTTCAGAATCTGTAAAACCAACAGTAATAACGTCTTCCTCCTCACTTGCAGCAGTTACAAATGTATCTTGCTTTTCATTTAGTAAAGAAGCTTTAGCAAGTTCCTTGTTCTCTGAATCTTTTCGTGCTTCAGCTATTTGCTCATTGTTATCTGATGATTGTTGTGATTTTGCTGAACCCTCTGTTGTTGATTGGGAAGACATATCCATCGAACTCTCTTCATTTGTCTGAAAGCTTTGAAAGAACAATGGAGAAAGCAAAGCGAAAATAAACAATGCGGCAACAGCAGCAATTGCCGGTGCCATCCAAGTTCTCGATTTTTTCCCCTGCTGCTGTTTAGAAAGAATACTCTGATAGATGTCCTCTGACGTTTGTTTATCCTTAACAGAGGGTAGCTGCTTCAAAAGCTGTTTGAGCTGTTCTTCATTCCAATCCTGTCTTTTCAACTGATAGCCCCTCCTTTGAAATAATCATCATTTGTTTTTGCAGCTGTTTTAGCGCACGATGCTGAGTTGTCTTTACCTTACTAGATGTCCATCCAAGTGCTTCAGCTGTTTCGGTAATGGATAGTTCCTGAAGATATCGTAAAATAAGCACAGCGCGCTGGTCAAAAGAGCATGCATCAAGTGACCGGTACATCCATTGAATTTTTTCATTTTTTAAGGCAATCTCATCTGGCAACGGTTTATGGTCCTCAATTTGATGTTTTTGCCAATCGAACTTTTCGAGAATCCGCATGCGAATCGTTTTTTGTTTTCTAAACCAATCAATGGCCACATGCCTAGCTATGGAAAACAACCATGTCTTTTCTGTGCTTCGGCCTTCAAAATTATCATAGGCCTTTAATACCCGAATATACACCTCTTGCACCAAATCTTCAGCCTGCTCACGATTTTTCACCATATAGAAAAGGAACTGAAATAAATCTTGGTGATATTTTTCATATATTCTCTGAAAGGTATCCTCCATGAATGCCCCTCCATTCGTTTATTTAGTCGATAACAAATTGGAAAAGTTGCGCTTTTTGAAAAGAAAATAATTTTGAAATAATTATGTAATATTTGACGTCAACTATGTTAACTTTAGCATACTTACTAGCAATCTCGAAGTCTCTCATAAAAATTTCATAAAAAAATATCGTTCGATCCTTTTCACAATGTTTATTGGAAAACGATCAAACGATTGACGACTGACCATATGAAATTAAAGTTTACCCTTTAATCACGTTCTTTTTTCGAAGGTTTGCTTTTAAACACGAGTGCACTTCTCTCATATTCAACATCCTTTACTCCTAAGCGAAAATTAATGACTCTTGCAATAGCAAAGAAGTAATCTGATAAACGATTTAGGTACTGTAAAACGAATGGATTTATTTCTATTTCCTTTTGTAAAGATACTGTACGTCTTTCAGCTCTGCGTGTTACCGTTCTTGCAAGATGAATAACAGCTGAAGCCGGACTGCCTCCAGGTAAGATGAACCTCTCTAATTCAGGTGCTTCCTTTACATAATGATCTATTTTCTCTTCCAAAAATGTTACCATCTCAGCTGTTGTTTTATACGGGTATTTTTCCTTTACGACTGCTAAATCTCCTCCGCAATCAAACAACTCATGTTGAATTTTTTCTAATTCATGATAAATATCATTGAACATAGGGTCTTTTAGCATTGTCATCGCCTGACCAACAAAAGAATTTGCCTCATCAATTGTACCATAAGCTTCAACACGCAAATGGTCTTTATCCACTCTGCCACCAATGATACTGGTTTTTCCTTTATCACCTGTTTTTGTATATAAATTCATTGCCGCAACTCCCTATCTAAGGTATGTATCGCTCTATTCTTCAATATATTTTCGATCTGCATTTTTAATATCCTTTAAATTTATTTTGCTCTGTTTAACTAGTCTATTGATTATCTCTACATTTAGGCCGGCGGACTTGGAATTTTCAAGGATTATTTTGCCTGCCGAACTCAATTGCCAATTGTTACATGTAGAAAACCTAGACTACTCTTTTGAATAGGCTAGGTATAAAAATAAGAAATTTGTTTCTTATGAAACAAGATTGTTCGTCAAACTTATTCAGAAACATGGTTATTTCGCGGTAAAAAGATACTAAATGTCGTACCTTCTCCAATTTTACTATGAACTTGAATTTTCCCCTTATGTGCCTCAACGATATTCTTGGCTATCGCTAAGCCAAGTCCAGTTCCAGTTCTTCCCCTTGTTCTCGCTTTATCCGCTTTATAAAAACGTTCAAATACAAAAGGTAAATCCTCTTCTGGTATGCCGCTTCCTGAATCCCTGACTTTAATCAAGATTCCCTCATCATTATCTGCCGCAGTAATAGCAACTGTACCATTTTCAGATGTATGGCGAATAGCATTATCAATTAAATTTGTTAATACTTGTTCAATACGGTCAGGGTCAAATAAAAAGTAAGGATCATCTAACCCAATATCTGCTTGCAGTGTTATCATTTTTTCCTTTGCAAGCCCCTGAAACTTACGATTAATTTTATCAATAAATGTCAGGACAGATACCTCTTCTATATTCAAAGAAATATGACCTGCTTCCATTCGAGCCAAGTCTAATAATTCATTCACCAATCTGCCCATACGCAATGATTCATCATAAATAACCTGCGCTATTTCACGCTTTTCTTCATCAGTACTTGCAATATCATCAATAATTGCCTCACTGTAGCCTTGAAGCATGGAAATAGGAGTACGCAGTTCATGACTGACATTGGCAATAAAGTCCTTTCGGAGTTTATCCAAACGGCGCTCATCTGTCATATCTCTAAGGACTGCTACTGCACCGCGGACATGTGAGTGATTATACAGCGGACTCATTAAAATCACCCAGCTTCTTCCTTGAATTGTTATTTCATGCACCTGCTCCTTTTCAGAATGAACCGCTCTATGAAAAAGTTCTTTTGCTTCAGGAGGTAGTTCCTCTCCAGATTGGATTTTCATTCCTTGCTCATAATACCAAGCCTGTAAAAAGCGCTCGGCAGGTGGATTTGTAACCAATATTGACCCATCAATATTCAATGTAATAACACCATCTGCCATACTGCTTAAAATATTTGATAAATGCTCTTTTTCCTGACTAAGGGCATTAATATGGAATTTTAACTGTCTTCCCATTTGATTAAAGGCTATTCCGAGCTCGCCAATCTCATCCTGAGACATAATCGGTACTTTTGTATCAAATTTTCCTTTCGCAAGCTCTTGGGCAACCTCTCGCATTTTTCTTAATGGATAGGTAATACGTGTCGACAAGAAGAAAGCAAATATAGTTGTTAAAATAATGGCAATCCCAGCTGCTAAAATAATATACTTTGTCGTTTCCTTGGTTGTATCATGAACAGCTAATAAAGATTGCGAGATAAAAATAGCACCCGTTTCGGTTTCAGAAATTTTATACGGAACTCCAACAACTAAAACTTCTTCCTCACCATTATTGGGCTGCTCTAAATTTGTTCTTTTGCTTACTTCACGGTCTTTCGTTAACACAACAGCAAGATCTTCATCTTTATAAATATCCTCAAATTCTAAATGAGGGATTTGTTTTTCTTCAATCGGTGAATTCCAGTAGGTATCATCGTCATTAACGATTAGAATATGGGTTAATTCATCGGTTAATTCCCAGGTAATTGACCTTGCAAGCGATTGATCTTCATGACTCTCCATTATCACAGATACCTTATTTGCAAGCTGATCAAGCTCTTTCTCCGCTACTTCAACATGGTAATTTTCAATGAATTCAAGCATAAGAATAGTTAAAACAAATAAGACAAAGGAAACGAGTAAAATAATCGTTCCCCATAATTTACCTACTACACTTTTCCAAAGTATCATGCATTATTAACCTCAAATTTGTAACCTACACCCCAAACAGTTACTATCATTTTCGCAGCTTCAGGTGAAACTTTGCTTAATTTTTCGCGTAGCCGTTTAACATGTGTATCAACTGTACGTAAATCGCCGAAAAATTCATATTGCCATACTTCTTTTAAGAGTTTCTCCCGATCGTATACTTTATCCGGAGTTTTAGCAAGGAAATACAAAAGCTCATATTCTTTTGGTGTTAAGCTAACCTCCGTGCCATCAGCTGTTACTCGATGTGCATCATGATCAATTGATAAGTGAGGAAAAACAATTACATTTTTTGCTTTTGTATCTGTTTTTAAATAAGAAGTTTGTGACGATCTTCTCAGAAGAGCCTTTACACGTAAAACAACTTCTCTGGGGCTAAATGGTTTAACAATATAATCATCTGTTCCAACTTCAAAGCCTTGAACCCTGTTTGCTTCCTCTCCTTTGGCAGTTAGCATGATAATTGGTGTTGCTTTTTTCTCTCGGAGCTGTTTACAAACCTCAATTCCATCTATACCAGGCATCATAATATCAAGCATTATCAAATCATATTCATTATTTAATCCAAGTTCCAATGCCACATCGCCATTTTCAGCTTCATCGATTACATAATTTTCTCTTTCTAAATACATCCGTAATAGTCTGCGAATACGGTCCTCATCATCAACAACTAAAATTCTTCCATTTTGGTTCTCTTCCATTAGAAAGCCCTCCCTAATTTAGAATCACGTAAGCACCTATTCAAATTCTTGCTTTTTAAGAAAAGCACAAGGCGCTAAGCTTTCGGCGACAAGTATAAGTTGAAATAGGAATAGAGGGATATTTCACCTTCCCTTCAATTCCTATTCGGCTAGACCCCAGTGGCAGTTAAAAACTAGGGCATCAATCAATATAACTGGCCTTTACACATCTTCGTATCGCCGATGGTGCCTAGAGCTAGACACCAAAAGCAAATATAAATTTTATACTTTCTTAACTTTTAAGAAAAGCCTTCACTGCATAGGAGTGAAGGCTTTGACAGCAGCGTTAAATGATGTTCATGCTACTAAGTACATGTTTTTTTGTCTATCTACCTAGTATTTTAAATCAACTATTATTTATGCATAAGAATGTAAGCCCGCAATGACTAAGTTTACAAAAATTAAATTAAACATAATAATCGCAAAGCCAATTACGGCAAGCCATGCTGATTTTTCACCATGCCAGCCTTTTGAAAGCCGCAGATGCAAATAGGCAGCATAAAACAGCCATGTTATCAAAGCCCATACTTCTTTTGGATCCCATCCCCAAAAACGAGTCCAGGCAATTTGCGCCCAAATCATAGCAAAGATTAATGCGCCAAGCGAGAATACTGGGAATCCAATGGCAACGGAACGGTATCCTATTTCATCAACAAGATCTAAGTTGACGTTTTTGGTGAAAGGCTTAATAAGCTGTGAGATTCGTTTGCGGAAAATAAGTCTTAATGCCCCATATAAAATCGACCCAACTATTACAGACCAAATCACGGTATTAAGTTTTCGTGCTGAAATAATTGCAGGAAGCTCGACAAACGGTTCAAATTTCCCCTCGGTTAATAATTCTCCTTCATGCGGTCCAACTAAAGCAGGGAGATTAAATTCCATGACAGCATCTTGGCCTTCTTTGTCCACCCAATTGAATTCAGCTTGATAGTCCATTGCTCTAAAGGCAGTTGTTATGATGATAAATCCAATTGTAACAACTAAGACATACATTACGGCTTCCAACCAAAATGTTTTTTTCGTCGATTTCGTTTGATCAACTATCGTCACTAGATGAATAATTCCTGCTACTGCACTGATCGCTAGAATCGCCTGTCCAAGAGCAGCAGTTGTCACGTGAATATATAACCAGTGACTTTGCAATGATGGTATCAGAGGGCTAATATCTGATGGAAACATACTTCCATAAGCAATAATTAATATAACAATAGGTAAGGTAAATAGACCTAAAACAGCAACTCTGTAGATAAAGAAAAGAATAATAAAAGCTAGTACAAGCATCATTCCAAATGCTGTGGTAAACTCAAATAAATTACTTACAGGTGCATGACCTGATGCAATCCATCTTGTGATAAAATAGCCTAATTGCACAGCAAAACCAATAATCGTGGTTGCAATGGCAAGAACCGTCCATTTACTCATTTTATCCGTTTTGCTTCGTTTATCCCGTATTGAGCCGCCGAATAGGAAGACCGCAACCAAATACAAGATAAACGCAATTTCTAATAATGTACTGCTAATTGCTGCCACATGGTTCCCTCCTTTTTAAAGTTATTCTTTTTCCCTTTGGTCTTTAGGGATAGTTAATGACGTTCCGTCTAATAATAATTTTAATTCGTTTTGCAAAGCATAATAGTTTTTGTTTGTATGACCAGCAATTAATACCTCATCACCATTGCGTTTTATCCAAATTCGACGATGGTTCCAATACATTCCTTGAATAACACCAATCATAAAGATCGCGCCGCCGACTCCTAAGATCCAGAGAGTCAAATCTTTCCTAACCGTTAAGGCCGTTAAATTTTTCGTTTCAACACCTTCAAATTTCATCTTATACTGATTATCTCCGGAGGGTTCTATCGTTTGTTGGATCGCAACAAAACTTGTCTCACCTTTAGGAGTTTCAGGGGTAATCATTTTAAAAACGAAGGCCGGATTATTTGGAATACTTGTTTTAGTGGCTGGTACGCCCTCATCATTAAAAAAGAAATCTGGCAAATAGGTTGTTATCTCAACTTTGTAGCCATTTCCTAAATCATATTTCGTTTTTGGATTTAGAAGATCTACTTTTATCTGACCAAAGCTTTCTTCTGTTTCCTTGTCTATAAAACTAAATGTCATTTTATTTAATTCATTTAATTTATAATCTACTTGATAAAGAGCGAATGAATCAAATTTAAGTGGTTCATTTACCCGAATTTTTGCTGTATCTACTTCTTGAAGTTCAGGCTTTGCACCGTGGACAATTTCACCTTTTCGTTCATATAATACGACATTTGATTGAAAGTTCTTAACAACAGAGCCGTCTCCTGCTCGTGTAATGGCGTTTTCAAATACTTCTTTTTCATTTTCTTTTTCGTAAACTTCCATAATGAATTTTTTATTTTCCAGATAGTATTTCCCGTTTGTCCCTGGAATGACTTCTGTTTCGCCTTCGCGTACCCATAGCACGTCATCGACATACATACCGGGAACAGAACGAAGCATTGCACCTAAAAGAAAAATGATCAGTCCGCAGTGATTAACATATGGACCCCATCTGGAAAAGCGTCCTTTTTCGGCCAATAAGCTGCCATTTTCTTCTCTTACATTGTAGCGGCGGGAAATGAGACGTTTTTTTATTTCTTCTAGATGAAGCTCCTTGGTTTTCGTAGAACTAAACAGCCGCTGACGTTTCATGAATGTGTCATGGCGGGTAACACCTTGCTTTTTCAATGCCCGGTAGAGAGGAACAAAGCGATCCAAGCTGGCAATAACAAGAGAGATCCCTAATGATGCGACTAAAATCATGTACCACCATGAACCATATAAATTATGAAACCCTAAATCATAATATAATTGTCCCAGAACTCCATATTCGTCTCTGTAAAATTCGCTTGCAGTTACTGATGGCGGTATGTACATCTCCTGAGGAAACACGGTACCAAGAGCTGAAGCTATTAAGAGCAATACAATGATCCAGATTCCCACTTTGACAGATGAAAAGAAATTCCAAATTTTATCGATAATCGATTTTTTATATGTTTGAGAGCGTCTTGCAGTTCCTTCATACTTCATATCCAATAGTTTTTTAGTTTCTTTTGTCTCTTTATCACTTATTGGATTTCCACAGGCTTCACATAAATGTGTGCCTTCAGGATTTGCATGACCGCACTCACATTGTACCTTATCCATCCCAAAAACTCCCCATTTAAGGTTTGATTTGTTCCATAAAGTCTCTTACCATTCTCTCTGTTAATGAACCCGATGTAATATGTACAACTTCTCCCTCAGGATTGATTAAAAATGTAGTTGGCAAAGGGCCTACACCAAAAGCATTTAATACTTGACGATCTTTATCAAGTAGTATAGGGAATGATAAGTCATGTCTATTAACAAAGCTTTGAACGGCAACATTTGATTCTGCAATATTAACCGCTAAAACCACTACTCCCTGTTCTTTATAATATTCATATTGATTTTCCATGTACGGCATTTCGCGTTCACAAGGCTCACACCAAGTTCCCCAGAAGTTTAGGAAGACACCCTTTCCCTTATAATCGGATAGCTGATGCTGATTCCCTTGTAAATCCACTAATTGAAAATCAGGCGCTGCACTTCCTACTTTTACCTTTTCTTTACTGACAAAGAAATTTGTATATAAGGTATACCCTAAGGCACCAATTAAAACGATTAAGATAATAGAGCGCATTAGTAAGCGTTTTTTCTTCATGGACTAACTCCCCTACAATTTAAACATTCAAAGCCATTATAACACTATTAAAATGCATGATCTGCCGCAGTTTTTGAAGTTTATGTGAAAACTTAATTCACGTATTACCATGCTGTGCAAGAGCCCGGAGCTGTTTTACTTCGTGTGGCGACAGCTCTCTTGAATCACCGGTAGAAAGTCCTTTTAAATCTAAAAATGCATATCTCTCTCTTTTTAGCTTTTGAACGGGATGGCCGATCGCTTCAAGCATTCGGCGAACCTGGCGATTTCTGCCTTCGCGAATTTTCAATTCCACAATGCTTGTCTGTTTTTTCTTATCGATTGATAATACTTTAACGACTGCAGGTGCTGTCTTCCCATCTTCCAGATGGATCCCTCTTTCTAGCTGCTTTATTTTTTCACGAGGTGGGATTCCTTTTACTTTAGCCACGTAGGTTTTTTCAATCTCATAACGTGGATGCATAAGACTGTTGGCAAATTCACCATCGTTTGTTAATAGCAGCAACCCTGATGTATCATAATCAAGCCTTCCCACGGGATAAATTCTTTGCTTAATATACGGGAAGAAATCCGTTACTACCTTTCTGCCTTTGTCGTCTTTCACTGCTGAAATAACACCTGTAGGCTTGTATAAAAGCAAATAAACCGGTTCTTCTCGCTCTAATGGTATACCTTCGACCTCAACTTGATCATGGTCGCTCACCTTTGTGCCAAGCTCTTTTACTATTTTACCGTTCACCTTTACCTTACCTTCTAAAATTAGCTGCTCCGCTCTTCTTCTTGATGCGACGCCAGCATGAGCTATTACTTTTTGTAAACGTTCCATCTATTTCACCTCGTTAACATATTACTGCTTTCATCTTTTTTTAACAAGTTTCGACAATCGGACATGAAAATATGACCTTATCGTACAAACTCTTCTTGTTGATTGATTTATAAACGACAAAATTCTGCCTAATTATCATACCACATTTTTGCTAATATGTTTTATTTCCTTAGCTATGTTCCCAAGGCATGTTTGTTTTTGGGACTATGAGCTTGAAATTGATATGCGGGACCCTTCTTTGAAAGGGATTCACTAGGTGACAATGGAGGAGGCTGTTCAATGGGTAAGCCAACACCTGGAGAGGAAATCATCCGTTTAACAGTTCAAATTCATTCGATATTGTATTAACACAAAAAAGACTACTCTTTATCATTGAGCAGTCCCTTTGTTAACTATCATGATCTATGCAAACATCAAAGTGACAATTAATATCGCGGCAACAATTCCGACAAGATCCGCCAAAAGGCCAACCTTTAAGGCATCACCCATTTTTCTAATTCCGACTGCACCAAAATAAACAGTCAAAACATACAAGGTTGTATCAGTGCTTCCTTGCATTGTTGCGGCAAGCATTCCAACAAATGAATCCGGCCCATAGGTGGCGATGATATCCGAGGTTAAACCTAAAGCTGCTGTCCCAGAGATAGGGCGGATAAATGCGAGGGGCATAATTTCAGCCGGGATATGCAGCACATCCAACATAGGCTTCATGAAAGTCATCAAAAATTCTAATGCACCTGAGGCACGAAAGATTGATATGGCAACAAGCATCCCAACTAAATAAGGAATGATTGAAAAAGAGATTGTTAACCCTTCTTTTCCACCTTCCACAAAGGTTTCATATGTGGGAACTTTTTTTAGCGTCCCATATATTAATATAAAACCAATTATTACTGGAATTAACCATAAAGATAACACACCTATGATTCCCATACCTGATCACCCTTTTCTCTTTCTCCGGTAATAAAAGAACCGATCAATCAAAATTCCGCCTATTGCTGAAATAAATGTAGTAATTAGGGTAGGTCCAACGATGCTTGTCGGTGAAGAAGAACCATAAGTCATCATGATCGCAATAACAGTTGTTGGAATTAGAGTTATGCTTGATGTGTTAATCGCCAAAAACGTAATCATCGATCGACTTGCTTCATCTGAGTTTCCGTTGAGAACCTTTAATTGTTCCATTGCTTTTATTCCTAATGGTGTTGCCGCATTTCCTAATCCAAACAGGTTAGCCATCATATTTGACAGCATATACCCCATAGCCGGATGGTCAGGAGGAACCTCTGGAAATAGCCTGGACACAATTGGTTTGAACAATTTGCCTAGCTTTTCTAATAATCCTGCTGCTTCAGCTATTTTCATTAATCCAAGCCAAAAGACAAGCACACTAATTAACCCAAACGAAATTGTTACTGCTTCCTTTCCGCCTTTAAAGATCGCTTCGTTTACTTGATCCATTGTTCCATTAAACATCGCAAAGACTATACCAATAACCGTTAAAAAGACCCAAATAAGATTAACCATATTTATTTACCCCTGCTGCTGCAAAAAATAGATTTTTGAACAATTCCCAAAAGGAGTTCTTCGGTTTTTCTACTTTTCCATTATCAAAATAAATGGGTACCCTTTCGATTTCCTTTTCATCAAGCTTAACGGACACTTCCCCTACTACATTTGGGACATCCTTGGGTTCCTCCCAATCTTTTTTTGGGGTTAGCAAAGAAAGATTAATTTTAATTTTTTCTTGTTCATCTGTTGTTAATGGATATAAAATATCACGATTAATAAACACGTTATTTTGGTAAAATTCATTTTCGATATTGTTTAGAGTTCCTTCCTTCTTGATTTTTACCAATTCATAGTTGTTGAACGCATAATTATGCAGGTTGATATGATCATCCCAATCATTTGGATCATTCAATGTCACGACAATCGTATTAAATCCGTCTTTTGACGCTGTTGAGACGAGCGTTCGCTTTGCTCTAACGGTGTAACCTGTTTTTCCGCCCGTACTATATTTATAAAGACCTGTCACTAATTTATTTTTGTTATGCCATACTCTGTCCCATTTTTCATTAGGATTTGGCGCTTTATGTGTTTCCGTATCTGAAATTTTTCGATATGTTTCATTTTTCATTGCGTATTGGGTTAAGATTGCCATATCATACGCTGTGGAAAAATGATTTTCATGGTCGTCAAGCCCGTGAGGATTGGAAAATTCAGTGTTTGTCATCCCTATTTCCTCAGCTTTTTGATTCATCATGACTACAAAGCCTTCTAAGCTACCGCCAACATACTCAGCAATTGCAACTGCCGCATCATTTCCCGACCTAAGCATTAAACCATAGACAAGATCCTCTAATTTTATTTTTTCACCCTTTTGTAAATAAACAGAGGAACCTTCGGCTTGTAATGCCCTATCACTTACCTTCACCATCTCCTCCAGCTTACCTGACTCAATAGCGAGGATGGCAGTCATAATCTTAGTAATACTGGCAATTCTCATCTTTGTGTTGGCTTCCTTTTCATATAGTATTCGGCCTGACTCCTGGTCGATTAAAATTGCAGCTTGAGCACTAACATCAACTGCTGATGAACGATGGGGAAATAATGTTATTAACAAAAAAATGACGATCATACCGGTTGTTACTTTCTTTATGTACAGCATATCGGTCCACGTCCCCTTACTTGTTTTGTACAAGTTTATGCAGGTGGACAAAGCTTATGAATGAATTTTGAAAATTACACTTGAATTCCAAAGTCTAATTCTTCACGAATAGCCAGAAAGTCATTTTCCAAGGAGATGATGATACCTGCCAAAGAAGGCGGAGGGGTTTTTCTAAAAATAATGGTATTGGTACCTGTGTAGGAGCTTCTACTATCTTCAAACCAAACATCATTTTTCGGCTGAAAATATCGTTCTATACATTGATGATATACTTTATAAAGAAGCTGTTTTGTTGACACTTCCTTTAAAGACTGATTTCTAATAGCCATTAAGCAGGCTTCAAGGGCTTCCTCACAAAATACGACTAGTTTTCGAACTGTTTTTAATAATTCTTTGAAGTAATCTATATCTCCTTCAATTTCAGCTTCTAATGAGGAAAGTGTAATTTCATTCAAATAATTTGTCATTTTTCCAACTACATTTTCTAAAAATGTAATAACATGTTTAAGCTCTGATTTGATTCCTGTACCTTCCAAATCATACACCCTTTCGTTACTTCTTAAATCCTCTGAAGGAATTTTCTATTGGCTAATATAAAAGTAATTCCATCTTATTTTTTCAGAAATAAGTATATGCTAGGTTCTTTCGCAACTGAACAAAAATAAGGCTGACTTTGAAAATTTATGTTAGCCACCTGATCGATGGAAACATATCTCTAAGTCAGCCTTATAAATTTATTATTTTAAATCCTCTAATGTTTCATTAAACTTTTCAAAAAATAAATCTGCTTCTTCCTGCTCAAATGAATCTTCAGCTTTGTCTGGAAGTGGCGGCAGTTCTCCAATTGATTTCAATCCAAAATATTCAAGGAATTCCTTTGTTGTTCCATAGAGAATGGCCCGGCCCGTTCCATCTGCTCTGCCAACCTCTTTTATCAAAATTTTTGAAAGGAGTGTTTGGATAGGCCGTTCCGTTTTCACTCCGCGAATTTCTTCTATCTCAGACCTTGTTATTGGTTGGCGGTAAGCAATAATCGCTAATGTTTCGAGCGCTGCTTGTGAAAGTGAGGAATTTACCGGTGCCTCAACTAATCGTTTTAAATAGACAGCATGTTCTTTTTTAGTTGTCAGCTGATATTGTCCGGCCACTTCAACTAATTCAATGCCCCGCTCCTTTTCTTTATAGCTTTGTGAAAGCTCCTCTAAAATACCCGTGACTTCCTGTTCATCAATCTCTAAAACAACAGCAAGCTGTTTTAAAGAAAGGCCCTCGTCACCGGCTGCAAACAAAAGAGCTTCAACAATCGATTTCCACTCAATTACACCCAAGGACATGAGCTACTCACTCCCCATTACATAAATATCTGCAAAATTATTCTCTTGTTCAATTATTACTAAATGTGATTTCATCAATTCCAAGATTGCTAAAAAGCTAACAACCAAATGGTCTTTGCTGTTAGAAGGAAATAAATCAACAAATCTCCGTCTTCCGGGATTTGTTCGTAAATCATCTAAAATTTCTTCCATTCTTTTTTCAATCGGAATTTCTTGCCTGGCAATTTTGGTTTGGAGAGGTTTTTGAATTTTTTTTCTCCTTAACATTTTTTGAAAAGCGCCAAGCATGTCATAAAGCGAAACATTTAGGGAATCCATCTGATTCACAGTCTGTGACCCATATTCGCTTAAATCGCTAGGAGGCTTTGTATAAACTTGTGAGCGGTCTTCTTCAAGTGTACGCAAATCCTGTGCTGCTTCTTTATATCTACGGTATTCAATTAATCTTCTCATCAATTCTTCACGAGGGTCCTCTTCAGGCTCACCCTCAAACTCATCCTCAAACAACTCTTCCTCTTGTTTCGGCAACAGCATTCTGCTCTTAATTGAAAGTAATGTTGCAGCCATAACTAAATATTCAGAAGCAATATCAAGCTCCAATTCTTGCATTGTGTGAATATAAAGCATATATTGCTCCGTGATTTCCGATACAGGAATATCATATATATCAATTTCCAGGCGATTAATTAAATGAAGCAAAAGATCTAATGGACCTTCAAAAGCATCGATTTTCACATGATACTGCAATTTTATATCCCACCATTCTTACAACTAGCCACCATATAGTATAGAGTAAATTTTCTGCATGTCCAAGAAATATTTGAGGTATTTTACAAAAACGGTCATTTTTTAGCCGATTGACTGACTAGACAGCTTTAAAAATAGGTTCCTATTTTGTTTAGGATTAAAATACCTAAAAAATAGACATTAGCCCATACATTTCTGTTATGGTCTCATATATTACAAATGTAATAGCTCAACATTAAGGAGGAATTCTAAATGGGTGAACAAGGTTTTAACTATGGTGGAGGATTTGCGTTAATCGTTGTCTTGTTTATTTTATTAATCATTGTTGGTGCTGCTTGTATATATTAAGATAAAAGCGGCAGCTCCTTGACCAGCACGGAGATGAATTAGACGCAAGGAATAGATGACGTTCTTTGTCTATAGTTCCTTAGTGGATAGAATTGCTGGGCTTGGTGCTGGCAGTCAAACCAGCGACCACAATCGCCATGACTGCACTTACACGTCCTGTGCTTCGGATACTGGTACATGCGTGCTTATTAATCAAAGAGGCTGCTGTTCATTCAGCAGCCTTTAAATGATTATGCTACAATGTTATTTATTGGAGAACTGAAGGGATGTATTCGGTATGTATGAACAAGCATATATTGACTATCTCATATATTTTCATTGTGATCGTGACTATTTTGAGTGCCATGAAATACTTGAAGAACATTGGAAAAAAGATCCGCCCACTAAACGAAAAAACTACTGGGTAGGATTAATACAGATCGCTGTTGGCTTATACCATCATAGACGCGGAAATTTTGCCGGGGCTGCAAAAATGATATCTAACGCTATTAAGCTGCTAAAGAATGAGCAGCATGACCTTCAAAGGCTTGGATTACATAAAGAGGAGCTAATAAAACAATTATTAATTAGAAAGAATGAAATTCTAGATGGCAAGTGCTATTATAGTTTCAATCTTCCTATCATTGATCAAGAATTAGTAACGATTTGCAAAACACAATGTCATGATCAAAAAAATTGGGGAAACGCCAGTGACTTTACAAATGAGTATTTAATCCATAAACATACAAAAAGAGATCGGACAGATATAATAGAAGAACGAAAAAACCAGCTTGAGCTCAGAAAATCAAGAAAAACGGAAACGCCTTGAACAACCAAGGGCAAATAAATTTCTCATAGAAGGCGTTCTTTGTTTCAATTCCTGAGCGGCTAGACTCTAGAGTTGCAAGATACTGGATCTATGTTCAAATAGTATCCATTCTTTTCTTTAAAAAAGCAGAAATTTGAAAAGGGAAGTTTTTAGGTGACCTAGGCATAAATTACCTTCTAAAATAAAGATAAAGAGGCTGCCTCAAAAAGGAAAATTCTCCTGAGACAGCCTCTTTTACTAACAATCTTTGTTATCACTTTTACACTTTTTAAAAAATGCTTCTGTTTCGTCATTAGGAACAACAGATTTGTTTTTGTAGAGGTCTTTCACTGCATTGACCATACGTTTACCAACACCTTGCTGGCGATGGGACGGGTTCACTGAGATATGTTGTACTTCTACAAGCTCATCACCTTTAAGAACAACTCCAATTGCACCGATAATATCCTCTTCTTGCTTCCAGAGAAACAACTGCCAATCATCTGCGGTTTCATACTGTTTAACTGTTTGTTGTAATTGCTTCAGATCCTTTTCCGCCGGCATAAATGACAGGAGGCCCATTGCAATTTTTTCAAAACTCTTCTTATAACGTATTAACATATATACCCCTCATTAACGAAATAGCTCCCTAAAAAGCGAAAGCAATAGTTTTCCACCGATAAATTAGTAAGATAAAAATGCGTTTTTAGTGATATTCGAATTCAAGAACAATAGCTCTTTTGAGAAACCACTTCTCACAACATTATAAACAGTTTTTTATCGATTTTAAACACTTTTAGGAAAATTAATCAAGGGCTTTAAGTAAATTAGACATTTCAATTGCAGTAACAGCAGCTTCATACCCTTTATTGCCAGCTTTTGTTCCAGCTCTTTCCACCGCTTGCTCGATTGTCTCAGTCGTTAAGACACCAAATACAACCGGAACTCCTGTTGACAATGAAGCTTTTGAAATTCCTTTTGCAGCCTCGTTACAGACATAATCATAATGTGTAGTCGAACCACGGATTACAGTACCAAGTGTAATAACTGCATCGTATTTGCCAGATTCAGCTAATTTCTTAGCAACTAACGGTAATTCAAAGGCACCTGGAACCCAAGCAACAGTTACATTCTCTTCTTCAACACCATGTCTTCTTAATCCATCCTCTGCTCCGCCTAAAAGCTTTGATGTAATAAATTCATTAAAACGAGCGACAACGATCGCAACTTTTAATCCGCTCCCTATTAAATGACCCTCAAATGTTTTCATTTTTCATTCCTCCAAAAAATTATGTTTGTTTTAAAAATGTAAAAAATGACCCAATTTTTCATACTTTGTTCTTAAGTAATTTTTATTTTCTTCTCTTGCAGGCATTTCAATCGGAACCCGGTCCAAAACGGTTAAGCCATATCCTTCAAGACCTGCAATTTTTCTTGGGTTATTTGTTAATAATTTCATCTTGTCAATCCCTAAATCTTTTAGGATTTGAGCTCCTATCCCGTAGTCTCTCAAATCAGGAGCAAAGCCCAG
This sequence comes from Bacillus sp. SA1-12, assembly GCF_000981385.1. Taxonomy (GTDB): domain Bacteria; phylum Bacillota; class Bacilli; order Bacillales; family Bacillaceae; genus Metabacillus. Next base: position 145,387 of record NZ_LATZ01000006.1, on the reverse strand, counting down.
CTTTTCATTTGCTGCAACTGTATCATAGCCCTCTTCTTGAAGCTTATATGCTCTCATTTTGTTTAGCAGCCCAATCCCTCTGCCTTCTTGGCGCATATATAACAGCACACCTTTGCCTGCCTTTTCGATTTGAGCAAGTGCAGCATGTAATTGTGGACCACAATCACATCTGTAAGAGCCAAAAACGTCACCTGTTAAGCATTCGGAATGCACCCGTACCAATGTAGGTTCATCATCTGCAATTTCACCTTTTATAAGCGCGATATGTTCTTTATTATCTAATAAGTTTGAATACCCGATCGCTTTAAAGGTACCATATTCTGTTGGCAAGTCTATTTCAATTTCCCTTTTTACTAATTTCTCGCTGCGATTACGGTATTGTATTAAATCCTTAATTGTAATCATTTTTACATCTAACTGCTCAGCAATTTTAAGTAAATCCGGTACCCTTGCCATCGTTCCATCTTCTTTAATAATTTCACAGATCACACCGCCTGGTTTTGCACCGCATAGAATAGAAAGGTCAACTGCGGCTTCTGTATGGCCTGCTCTGCGAAGTACTCCGCCCTCTTTTGCTATTAATGGAAACGTGTGGCCAGGACGTTTAAAATCTGCAGGTTTTGTGTCATCTGATAACAGTGCCCGAACGGTGTCTGCACGTTCGTAGGCGCTTATTCCAGTTGAATTTGTTTTATAATCAACACTAACTGTAAAAGCCGTTCCATGGGGATCAGTATTTTGATTGACCATAGGTGATAGATCTAATCTTTTCGCTTGTTTTTCAGTAATCGGTACACACACTAATCCTCTTCCATGTTTAATCATAAAATTTATCGTTTCTGGTGTCACCCGGTCAGCTAAGGAGACAAAATCCCCTTCGTTTTCACGATCCTCATCATCAACAACAATAATAACTTTTCCCACTTTTAAATCAGCAATCGCATCTTCAATTTTATCAAACATTGTCAAGCCCCCTTCATTTTATTTTCGTTTTCCTATCATTAATAAAAGCCATTTTCTTCTAAAAATGATTTACTTAATGAAGAGCCCTTTGGATTTATCTGTTGATTTAAAAATTTCTTAATATATTTTCCTATCATATCGCATTCAATATTCACGATGTCCCCAACATCCTTTGTGCCCAGAATCGTTTCTGTCAAAGTATGTGGAATAATTGAAATAATAACCTTGTTTTTTTCTAAGCCGAAAATGGTCAAGCTAATGCCGTCGATTGTAATTGAGCCCTTATGGATTAACGTTTCTGTTAACTCTTCAGAAACCTGCATTTCATAATAAACAGCATTTGAGACACGCTGTTTTTTAATGATTTTGGCAATCCCATCCACATGTCCTGAAACAAAATGGCCGCCAAATCGGCCGTTTGCTGCCATAGCCCTTTCCAAATTAACCTTTGATCCTTGTTTTAATTGGTTCAGAGACGTACTTTTGACTGTCTCTGGCATGACATCTACAGAAAAAGAAGCAGAATTAAACTCTGTTACTGTTAAACATACACCGTTTACTGCGATACTATCTCCTAAGGAAATATCATCCATTATCCTTTTTGCCCCGATCGTAAAGACAAATGCGTCTTTCGAACTTTGAATACTAGTAATTATTCCAATCTCTTCGATAATTCCCGTAAACATCAGCTTCCCTCTCTTTGTTACAGCTTTTGTAAAACCTTTTGGTCTCTCTAACGTGAGCCTAAACTGCCATTCAACCTCCCTTTTTATATAATGGCCATATTTACGTTTACATAAAATAAAAGCCCAAAGTCTGCAGACTAAGGGCTTGTAAGTTGAGAAATTGATATTTGAGTACGTCAAATAAGAGTATTAAAACCCAAATTTTAAAAAAGATTTTAATACACCGCAAAAATTCGCGCAATTCTTCTCCCATCCAGACTTTAACTGTCGGCTCTAGAGTTTCACTAGATCCACCGTTAACAATTGTTAACGGGTCACGGACTAAGAAGCAAGATTTTAGCTTCATCACCGCCGGTAGGGAATTCCACCCTGCCCCGAAGAATGTAAACCGAAATATGAAGTTATAAATTTATTTTATCCGTATAATGTGAGAAACGCAATCATAAAGCTTGTTAATTAATAAATTAATCCTCAACAGCGTTTTGGAGTACCTTTTTACTGACTGTTAGTTTCCGAAAGAAAATATAAAAAAAGGATGACGCTAATGAATATGCCATTAACGTCATCCTTTTGCACCTTACTCTTCGAATACTTTTACTTCCTTCATAACATTATTCGGCTTAATTTTATAAACTGCCTCAAGGTTTTCAATGACTTTACCAAACACAGTGTGGACACCATTTAAATGCGGTTGTGGTTCATGTACGATGAAGAATTGGCTGCCGCCTGTATCTTTTCCTGCATGCGCCATTGAAAGTGACCCTGCTTCATGCTTATGCGGATTGCCTTCTGTTTCACATTTAATAGTGTAACCAGGGCCGCCTGTACCTGTTCCGTGTGGGCAACCGCCTTGAGCAACAAATCCAGGAATGACACGGTGAAACGTTAAACCGTTGTAAAATCCTTCATTTGCTAATTTTTCAAAGTTTGCTACAGTGCCGGGTGCTTCATTTTCGAATAATTCAAAAACGATTGTATCCCCATTTTCCATTGTAATTTGTGCTTTTTTCATATGTATGAAACCTCCAATAAATATTATACGTCTAATAGACATGAACACCATTCTATTCTACTATATTCAAGGAGTGAACAGCAAATAAGATCAATCACCATGTAACCTTACATTGTAATCCGTATAGAAACATGTTACCCTAACGTTTAACAACCTTACTTACCAAGCAATACGTCTTACTGACTGAAAAAGCATTATAATTGATGGTGTCAAAGAAATTCTGTAACAAATTAAGGAGGTTATCCCTTTGAAAAAAATTATGTTAAGCATAATTGCGATACTAATATTTGCATTTCCCTCACTTAGCCACGCTGATGCGGTGGTCGGTGATCTTATTATTACGCTTGGAGAAGATTTAACAGAGCAACAAAGACAACAACTACTAACTGAAATGGATGCGAAGGAAGAAAATCAGATTATTACTGTTTCTAATGCTGAAGAGCATAAATATTTAGGGAATTACATTCCCAAAGCGACAATAGGAACAAAAGCAATTTCTTCTTCAAGTATTACGATTGAAAAGGAAGGATCTGGACTCGAAGTATCCACTAAAAATATTAATTGGGTAACAGATGAAATGTATTTAAATGCGTTAATGACAGCTGGAGTAAAGGATGCAACCATTTATGTGACTGCACCGTTCGAGGTTTCAGGTACAGCAGCATTGACAGGGTTGATCAAAGCTTATGAAGTATCCGCAGATGAAGCGATCCCTGAGGATGTAAAGCAGGTCGCTAATGAAGAGCTTGTTACAACAGCTAAGCTTGGTGATGAGGTTGGTGCAGAAAATGCCTCTGCCCTTATGGCTAAAATAAAAGATGAAATCGCAAAAAATGGTGTTCCAGAAACTGATGCCGATCTTCGCGCCTTAATTGAAGATTCGGCAAAAGAACTAGGAATTACTTTATCAGAGGAAGATATTAATAGCTTGATTGACCTATTTAATAAAATGAAAGACATTAATATTGACTGGAATCAGGTGGGTCAGCAGCTCGATCAAGCAAGAGATAAAATCTCAAAATTCCTGAACTCTGAGGAAGGCCAAACGTTTTTACAACAACTAGAAGACTTTTTTATCGCTTTATGGAATGCGATCATTTCGATCTTTACTAATAATGAACAATCCGCTTAATTAAAAAAGCGCCGGCATGCAAAAACCGAAGTTTTTTGCCGACTTTCCTTACAACTCCTGTGCTTTGAAGCTGAATGTTATGGCCAATTCACAGTATAAAAATTTTATCATACCCTAATCAAAAATAAAGCGGTGAAATTCTCAAGAATTTCACCGCTTGTTTTTATTAAATTAGATAATTGCTAAACCTTAGTTTTTTAATAGAGATCAGCCTTGTGATACCTTTGATTTTAAAGGAAGGTCATTCACAATTAAATCTTCATAGCTTTCTCGTTTTATCACTAGCTGTGCTTCCCCATTTTCAACGAATACTACTGCAGGGCGAGGAATTCTATTGTAATTATTTGCCATAGAATAACCATAGGCTCCTGTACAGAAAACAGCTAATAGATCTTCTGCTTGAACATCTGGCAATGGTAAATCCCAAATTAACATATCCCCGCTTTCACAGCATTTCCCTGCAATAGAGACCGGCTTGTCATGCTTTTCAGTTACTCGATTGGCTAACACCGCTTCATATTTCGCTTGATAAAGCGCTGGACGGATGTTATCGCTCATACCGCCATCAATCGCCACATACTCTCTGATATTCGGTACAGTTTTTTTCGATCCAACTGTATATAGTGTTGTACCAGCATCACCTACAAGGGAACGGCCTGGTTCAATCCAAATTTCAGGCATGGTTATTCCCATGTCATCTACCTGTTTCTTTACAGCTTCTACAATTTGTTCTACATAATATGTTGCTGGAAGTGGCTCATCTTCTTGCGTATAGCGTATACCAAAGCCGCCGCCTAAGTTGACAACTTCTGGTATATACGAAAATTCTTCCTTCCAAGCCTTGATTTTTTCAAAAACTCTTTCTGCAGCTAAAACAAATCCGGCTGTATCAAAAATTTGTGATCCGATATGACAGTGAATGCCTAATAAATGAATACCATCAGAATCAAGTACCGTTTTCATTGCTTGTTCGATTTGACCATTTAACAAACCAAAACCAAACTTGGAATCTTCCTGACCTGTTGTAATATAATCATGTGTATGTGCTTCAACACCAGGTGTTACACGTAAAAGAATCGGTACTTGTCTGCTATATTCCTTTGAAAGCTCGGAAATAAGCTCAATTTCATAAAAGTTATCGACTACAATACAACCTACTCCATGATCTAACGCCATTTTTAACTCTGCACGACTTTTATTATTGCCATGTAAATGAATTCTCGATGCTGGAAAACCAGAAGTGATTGCTGTAAAAAGCTCCCCTCCAGACACAACGTCTAGTGACAAGCCCTCTTCATTAATTAATTGGAACATTGCAATCGAAGAAAAGGCTTTACTCGCATAGGCAACTTGTGCTTTTACACCTATATTTTCGAATGCCTGTTTAAAGCTTCTTGCACGATCTCTAATTAAAGCTACATCATAAATATAAAGAGGTGTACCATATTCTTTAGCTAATGTAACCGTATCAACTCCGCCTATTTCTAAATGTCCTGCATCATTTATCTTACTTGTACCATGTAAGAACAACTTGTATCCCCTCTTTCTATATATAGGCTAGTTATGAAAATGTTCTTTTTACTCATGCACGATTGTAACCAATCAATCATTCCGCTAAAAAACATCTATTGATAATAAGCCATTCATTTTTAACTAAAAAGGAAAAAAAGACAGTTAACACCCAGCAGGCAAGTAACTGTCTGTTACGAAAAATCCTTTATAAATTAAACATACAATATCACAAATAAGGGGTACTTTCAATGTCACTTTACCTATTTTGGCTGTTTTTTTACATTTTGCGGATGAACAATACTTGGTCTAAGCTTTGCTCCTGGTACAGCCGTCCGTACGATAATTTGCCATAGGGCTTTTGCATTAAAAGGCAAGAAAGGCCATAGATAAGGAGTATTTAATGATTTTATACTAACAAGGAAAATTAATATCACTGTACAACCAATAATTAAACCTTCCAAATGGAATAAAGCAACTGCAGCTAATAAGACTAAACGAGCCATCTTATTGGCAACGCTGAGTTCATAACTTGGGGTTGCAAATGTTCCAATCCCTGCAATTGCTACATAAAGGATAACTTCAGGTACAAATAAACCGACATTGATTGCGATTTCACCAATTAAAGCTGCAGCGATTAACCCCATTGCCGTTGACAGCGCTGTTGGCGTGTGTATAGCCGCCATCCTTAAAAATTCCAACCCAAAATCTGCGAGGAAAATTTGCACTACAATCGGGATATTTTTTTTCTCATTTGGACCAATATATTTAATCTGTTCAGGTAATAATGAAGGTTCAATCGAATATAAAAACCAGATCGGCAGTAAAAAAATGGAAGCTAGAATCCCTAAAAAACGGACCCATCTTAGGAAGGTACCAACTGCAGGTGCTTGCCGATACTCTTCAGCATGCTGGACATGATGAAAAAATGTAGTAGGAGTAATAATGACACTTGGGGAGGTATCCACAATGATAATAACATGTCCTTCAAGCAAATGATTAGCCGCTACATCAGGTCTCTCGGTATATCGAACCAAAGGATATGGATTAAATCCCTGCTTCACTAAAAATTCCTCTACAGATTTATCGGCCATTGTAATGCCATCAATTTTAATCGTTTCTAATTCTTTTTTTATTGTTTTGACTAGTCCAGGGTCCGCTACATCTTCCACATATGCAATACATACATCTGTTTTCGAACGTTCCCCTATTCTCATCATTTCATATCTTAATCGTTCATCTCTAATTCTTCGTCTAATGAGTCCGGTATTGACGATAATATTTTCGACAAATCCATCTCTGGCACCACGAACAATTTTTTCTGTATCAGGCTCCTGCGGCTGCCTGCCGGGGTAGCTGCGTACATCAACAACTAAACCGTAAGTTGTGTCTTCTATTAAAAAGACGACTAATCCTGATAAAACTTGGTCTACCACATCATCCAAAGAATAAATCTTTTCAACGGATTGATTAACGAGTTGATTTTCAAGAACCTCTTTAAACTTTAATTTTTCAATCTCATCATCTTTTATCATTAAAAGCTGTCTTAATAATTGTGTGATATAAGCTGTATCACATAGGCCGTTAACATAGTATAAATTCACTCGGAAATCAGTGATTGTCAGCTTCCTAATCCCTAAATCAAAGCTTGTATTCAACCCTACATGGCTTTTAAAAAAATGTTCATTTTCTGCAAGATTCGCTGAGATTGGCCTTTTGTCAGTCTTTGTTGTCATGATATCCGCTCCTTTCTAAAATAAGTTCTACTGCTTTCATTGTGATAGGACATCCATTATTCACGCTGTCCTTTCGGGCCATTTTGCCGATATCCCCTATTCCCACAATAATCGGTACATCAAGTAGATCTAGACAATAAACGGTATCACCACTTATTCTGCCAACCTCAAGATCCTTTAACCCGCTTTTATCTACTCCATATTCTGTTAACTCACCAAAGCGGTCAATACTAACATCAACTCTTGCCCACTCAGTCTGATGTGTTTTAGACGCAACAGCGATAACACCTAGAACCTCGATTTGCTGATGCTCTGCCACATATTTTAAAGCTGTTTCACCTGCACCTTCACCTAATAGGCCACAATCATCAAACATGACAAAAACCGGGTCATTTTTAGCCTCGAGAATGAGCTGAACAATCTCTTGTCCACTTAGTGTCGTTGGATTTCCCTGAGACCTGGAAATGGCTCTGCCACCTATTTTAGCTGCAACATATTCAACTGTTCGTGCAGCATACTCATCCCCATCCGTTACTAAGATGACCTTTCGTTTTTTTGTCAATGTATATCCTATCCTTTCGGTTTAAAAATAAGTGCCATAATAAATGCAAACAAGATCGCTGCTGAAATACCTGCTGAAGTTAATTCAAAGATCCCCATTCCAATTCCAATAAATCCATGTTCATGTGCTTGTTCCATCGCTCCATGGAGCAAGGAATGTCCAAAGCTCGTGATTGGTACAGTTGCTCCTGCACCAGCAAATTCAATTAGTTTGTCATATAAACCAAAGCCATCTAAAATCGCACCTGATACAACAAAGACACTCATTACATGTGCCGGAGTTAATTTGAAAATATCTAAAAGCAGCTGGCCAATTACACAAATCGCTCCACCGACAACAAAAGCTATTAGGTATTCCATTAGCTATTCACACTCCTATCCGCTCGTTCAAATACCACTCCGTGTGCTATGGTAGGAATCGATTCTTTTTGTTGAATCATTGTCGGGCTTAATAATGCTCCAGTTGCTACGACGAAAACGCGGGACAAATTCCCTTGCTCTAATTCATTAAAGATATGGCTATACGTCACGACTGCAGAACAAGCACAGCCGCTTCCACCGGCAAATACCTTTTGATCAGGACGATACACCATTAATCCGCAATCATTATGTTTATCGTGAACATCAAAGCCTTCCTCTTTAAGCATTTCTTTTACAATAGGACTTCCTACTCCAGATAAATCACCTGTTAAAAACAAATCATAATCATCAGGTGTTCTGTTTAAATCCTTCAAATGCTGGGCAATAGTATCTGCAGCAGCAGGTGCCATTGCTGATCCCATGTCAAAAGGATTTTTAATTCCCAGATCTGCAACCTTTCCAATAGTGGCCGATGTAATTCGGATATTGCTGACTTCTTTACTAATTAAGACTGCTCCAGACCCTGTAACAGTAAATGTTGCTGTGTCAGGCTTTTGCCCGCCATATTCCGTCGGATACCTAAACTGTCTTTCTGCTGTTGCATTATGGCTGCTAGTTGCGGCGATGACACGGCTAGCAAATCCTCCATCTATTAAAGCTGATCCGACAGCAACTGTTTCCATAGAGGTTGAACATGCACCAAACATACATAGAAAAGGGATATTTACATGTCGGGCAACATAATTAGCAGTCACATTTTGATTTAACAAATCTCCAGCTAACAAAAGGTCTATATCATCTATTGTTTTGTTTCCCTTTGTTAAACATTGCTCAATTGCTTGTTCCATTAATCTTCTTTCTGCAAGTTCCCAATTATCCTCACCACAATGGAGTTCTTTATGTTTAACATCAAAATGTTGCCCTAATGGTCCATCCGCTTCCTTGGGACCCACTGCCGTACCACTAGATTGAACAAATAACGGATTTTCAAATTGCCATGTTTGTTTACCTGTTAACTTCATCACCGTCACCCCACTCTAAAATACAATTCCGTAAAAATAACGTATGATCCCAACAACGTAGGCTGCGACAGCACCAAAAACGATGACGCTTCCGGCCAACTTAAACATATTTGTCGCAACTCCTAATACAATTCCTTCGCTTCGATGCTCGATCGCAGCACTTGTCATGGAATTGGCAAAACCAGTAACTGGAACCGCTGAGCCAGCACCTGCAAACTGCCCTATCTTATCATAAATTCCAAAGCCCGTTAAAAGGGCTGAAATAAGAATTAATGTTGCAACTGTCGGATTACCGGCATCTTTCTCTGAAAAGTTCATTACATTCATATAAAAGTTTTGTATCGCTTGCCCCAGCAAACAAATGAGTCCGCCGATAATAAATGCTTTGAGACAATTAAGGAAATATGGCGGTTTTGGCTGGTAATTTTTTATCCGATTTTTATAATCTTCCTTCATTTTAGGCTTTGCCATACTGCTACCTCCCTTTAATGATTAACGAAATACATCCAGTGGAAAAGTGAACCTGCGATTTTTCCTAGGACAATGGCCATTAGTAAAATAATAATTTTATCTCCTAATCCGATCCTCTTTGCTAAAATCGGAAAAACATTTAAAACTTCTGTCAAAGCTGCTGCCAGCATGCCAACAAACATCCCGTTAAGGAGACCGACGGGGACCAGCCATAATGCCGACTGAAACAGGAGGGTATCTCTTAAACTTATCCAGCCTATCAAGACAGCCCCTAAAATAATCGCCCATTCATATACGTGAATGAATTGATACGTTTTTGTTAACTGAGTCAGTCGCGGAATGATCCCAAGTACCGCAAGAAACGCTACAAATCCGGAACCTACAACTAATCCCCCTGATAAGCCGATGATAATTAATAGCAAATTTTCAACGATCATCATTTGCTTCGTTTAAGTTCTCCTTATTTTCGTTCATTGCTACATACTTATCTAAATCCAACTGATAATTAAAGATTTCAACTTCTAAGGGACTCGGCTCCTCATTAATTCTTTTCTTAAATAAATGATTAAAAAACAACACCATTCCCAAACCTAAGCCAATTGAATATGGTATTTGCAGCAAGAGCGGCTGGGTATTTGTCTTTCCAGTTACGATCTTGTGAATTCGCTGATGTACCTGCTGCATGCTCACGTCCTCATGAAAATTCATGATAGCAAGGCCTGCTCCAATAAAAAGCAGTAACCATACTGCGCAAAATAAAAGTGGAGAAAGCTTTTTCTTTTCAAAAACAATTTCTATAACTGTTTGTGACGAGCCAATTGCTTGGACATCGATATGAGGGTCAAATTTATGTATTTCTTTTATAACGTGCATGACGTCAATGACCACCATATTTTTATCACTTGGTTTAATTTTGTGAATGAAAAGTTCTCTTAGCTGTTCCGTCAACTCCTTATCACCGACGACGAGTGCGACTTTATCAATCGTAATAACATCGTTAGGATGGACTTGAATGCGATGACGAAGTCTGATATATACCGTCTTTTCCATCAAGATTCACTTCCTAATGATTGATTTGGTATAAAGGAAAAGGAGCTTCTCTTGCTTAAGTCACTTAAACGAGATTTACAGCTTCATCCTTTATGGCTTCTTTTCTTATTCATTTCATCATTTTCATTTTGCCTGTATATCTAGTATGCATAGGCACAATTTTAATCATACAATCCTAAGTTGAAGTCCATTAATTACCATGAAAGATTTGTTTATTTTTTTAAGCACAAAAAAGCTGACCCAATGCTTGAGTCAGCTATGTTTTTTATCCCATATTAACGGGCAGTAAAACCCCCGCCTCAATATTCTGTTATTGCTTAAGAAAATACGTCCCATTCTAACTGCCAATAAAGATCCGACGAGTATTTGTTGCCTAAGTCAGAAGAAAGCCACAGATGAGGCGGTTTTGAAATGATATGAATCGTTAACCATCAGTTGGATGAAGAACCTCGCCACTGATGGAAGTCTCACTTTATTGATTCATCTTATCCTTCATTTGCTGCAAGATCTTTTTTTCAAGGCGTGAAACCTGTACCTGTGAAATACCTAACCGATCTGCAACCTCAGATTGAGTTTGATCTTTATAATACCTTAAGTATACAATAAGTCTTTCGCGTTCATCGAGATCACGAATTGCATCCTTTAACACAATTTTGTCAAACCATTTCGTTTCGGTATGGTCTGCAATTTGATCAAGTAATGTTATCGGATCTCCATCATTTTCATAAACGGTCTCATGGATGGATGAAGGTGCTCTAACAGCTTCTTGTGCGAGAACCACATCTTCGGGAGAAATATCTAAGTAGTTTGCGATTTCTGCAACAGTGGGTACCTTCCCCATTGTTTTCGATAGCTCATCTCGGGCACGCCGAATTTTATTCCCTAATTCCTTTAGTGATCGACTAACCTTAACAGTTCCATCGTCTCTAATAAAACGTTGGATTTCACCGATGATCATCGGTACAGCATAGGTTGAAAATCGCACATCATAGGATAAATCAAATTTATCAACAGATTTAAGTAAACCAATGCTTCCTATTTGAAACAAATCATCAGGTTCATAGCCGCGATTCAAAAAGCGCTGGACAACTGACCAAACAAGACGCATATTTTTTTGAATGATTAAATCACGTGCCTCTTGGTCACCTTCTTGACTACGGCGAATTAAATCCTTGACTTCATGGTCCTTTAACTGTGTTTTTGATTGATCGTTCTTGACCTCCACATCCATAGCAAGTCTCCCTTTAATTGCATAAAGCTTTACTTTTCGATAAATGTTTTGTCAGCCTGACTGTTGTCCCTTTAGTCTCTAAAGACTCAACAGAAATTTCATCCATAAAGTTTTCCATGATGGTAAAGCCCATGCCTGATCGTTCAAGTTCCGGCTTTGTCGTATATAGAGGCTGCCTTGCTTCCTCAATGTCAGGAATCCCAATCCCTTCATCCCGAATTGTCATATGAATGACTCCATCCTCTAATGTGACTGAAATATAAACAATCCCGTTTGGATCATTATCATATCCGTGAATGATGGCATTGGTTACAGCCTCAGAAACCACTGTTTTAATTTCCGTTAATTCATCCATCGTTGGATCTAATTGGGCAATGAACGCAGCAACAGTTACCCTTGCAAACGATTCATTTTGACTAAGTGCTGAAAATTGGAGGTTCATTTCATTTTTCAAGACGCCACCCCCAATGTTTGCAACGCTTTAGGCTCATCATCTTCCAAGCGGATAATTTTAAATAACCCTGACATATCAAATAATCGTTTAACAGCAGGAGAAATCGCACATACAACCATCTCTCCGCCAGAAGCTTTAATTTGTTTGTATCTTCCTAGTATGACTCCCAAACCAGAACTATCCATAAACGTCAATTTTTCTAGGTTTAACACAATATGCTTGATAGGATTTGCGGCTAACGTTTCCGTTACTCTTGAACGCAATTCTTCAGCTGCATGATGATCAAGCTCACCTGAAAGTCGTATGCATAAAACAGCTTCCTTTACATCAAGTTCAATTGCTAGACTCAAGGTTTTACCCCTCCTTAAATTCTGGATAAAAGAGTCTTTCTTGATTGAAGCTTTATTTTCCTGCATGGTGACAAAACTAGTGGATATTCGCCAACATTAGCTAGACTTTGTAAAATCACCCATTACACGTTGGAATAATTTCCACCAGTTTGCCGATGTTACATCTTTTTCAGCTACTAATTTGCTTTCAGCAATCACTTTACCCTCTTTTTTCAGCAGAAGAGATCCTAGCTCATCCCCTTTTTTAATAGGAGCTTGAACATTCTTTTCCAAGGTAATTTCCTGGGTTACATCATCAACAGTTTCTCCCTTTTTCGTAAGGACAGAAATCGGTTCAGAAGTCATTAAATTTGCTTCCTTTTCACTGCCTTTGCTAACCTTTACCCTTGTCAACACATGGTCTTTTTCAAAAAGAGGATGTGTCTGATATTGACTAAATGCATAATCAAGCATTTTTGTGACCTGTGCATTACGATCCTTAGGAGTATCGGCTCCGAACACAACGGCAATCACACGCATATTATCTTTTTTCGCTGTTGCTGTTAAACAATACTTTGCTTCATTCGTAAATCCTGTTTTTACTCCATCTACACCTGGATAAAACTTAACAAGTCGATTAGTGTTGACGAGCCAGAATTTTTTCTCTGTTCCCTCACGTAAGTAATCCTCATATTTACCAGTAAATTTTGTAATTTCCTCATACTTTAATAATTCTTTTGCCATAATAGCCATGTCATATGCAGAACTAAAATGGCCATCCTCAGGTAGTCCTGTCGGATTTTTAAAATGAGTATTTTTTAAGCCTAACTCAGCTACTTTTTTGTTCATCATATTGACAAACTCATCGGCAGAGCCAGCAATTTTTTCAGCCATAGCAACAGATGCATCATTTCCAGACCCAATCGCAATTCCTTTTAGCATCTGCTCAACAGTCATTTCTTCACCAGGCTCTAAAAAAATTTGCGAACCTCCCATTGAAGCAGCATATTCGCTTGTGCGTACTTTTTCATCCCATTTTATTTGATTTTTTTCAAGCGCTTCCATGATTAAAAGCATTGTCATTATTTTTGTCATACTTGCTGGAGGAAGCTTTTCATTACTATTTTTATCGTACAAAATCGTTCCTGTATCTCGTTCGATTAAAACAGCTGACTTCGCTTTATCTGCAAGTTCAACAGTAGTAGATTCTTTAGCAGCAAAAGCCGCTGGTGTGACAGAAAGAAGCATCGCTATAAGCGTTAAACATGAAAGTATCCGTTTCATTTCATAAGCCCTCCATTCTTTATACTTTCCATTTTTTCCAATGGCAGGGAAATTATACTTAGAATGGAAGTTTTTTTATTCATGTAAATCGATTGTAAGATGATAATGCCAATTACTAGTTTTGCCTGTCACATAGAAGTTTAAGAAGAGAGAATTTTGTGCGAAGAAGGGTGTTTCTATAGTGATTTATGGATTTTAATTGATATGGAGGGGATTATTTAATTTTGTACGTCTGATTTATCAAGAATTTAGATAAAAGTCGGGTTTATAGCAGGATCGGGGTAGTTTAGTAGACGCTAAGACTAAGGAATACCAGGCCACGTCGATTTTGTAGGATGTCGCATTTTTTACTGTCGGTATCATTTCTTTTGGAGTCAGGTTCTTTCTTCTCTATCACTTCTTCCACTTACCTTGTTACTTCATTTTCTATAGGTATTCTTCTTTTAGGCACCTGATCAAGACTCTTCCCCTATATGTCATCTTCTTACTTTTTTGGTGTCATGCTTCTTGCAGAAGTTATCAGATTTTTCAGGCACCTATCACACTATTTCCTTTAGGAGCCACGTCTTTCCACTTTAAAAGTCTCACCATTTTCAACGAATTCTCCAGCCCATCATACTCCATCAAAATAACCACAGCCTCTAGGCTGTGGTCCAACTAATCCTATTCAACAGTAGCATAAATTAATTTTGGTGCAGTAACTGTATTTTTCGAAAGCGTAATACTAGCGTACAATTTATTCTTCACATCTTCAACATCTTCACGATTACTATGTATCGTCACAAGTGATTCGCCTTTTTTAACGGCATCACCAATTTTTTTATTTAGTACTAAGCCAACAGCTAGGTCAATTTCAGATTCCTTTGTTGCACGCCCGGCGCCAAGCAGCATGGCAGCCGTTCCGACTGAATCTGCGATGATTTCTGCAACACAGCCATCTTCTTTTGCCTCTAATTCAGTAATATATTGTGCTTGCGGTAATTTATCAGGCTGCTCAACAACTGATCCGTCTCCGCCTTGTGCCTCCAGAAATGTTTTTAAAGTATTTAATGCTTTGCCATTTTCTATTGCTTCAACAAGTTTTGCACGTGCTTCGTCCAGAGAGTTTGCCTTTTCTGCTAAAAGAACCATATAACTGCCTAAAGTTAAGCATAATTCTTCTAAGTCCTTTGGACCTTTTCCACTTAACGTATCAATGGCTTCCTTTACTTCAAGAGCATTGCCGATTGCAAAGCCTAATGGCTGGCTCATGTCAGAAATAATCGCCATTGTTCTGCGGCCAACTAAATTTCCAATGTCGACCATTGCCTTTGCAAGTTCTTTTGAACCTTCAATATCTTTCATGAATGCTCCAGCGCCAGTTTTTACATCTAATACAATTGCATCCGCACCTGCAGCAATTTTTTTGCTCATGATTGAGCTTGCGATAAGAGGGATACTGTTTACGGTTGCTGTTACGTCTCTAAGTGCATAAAGTTTTTTGTCTGCTGGAGTAAGATTTCCGCTTTGCCCGATGACAGCGAGCTTGTTTTGATTGACTAGCTCAATAAATTTTTTGTTTTCAATTTCTACGTGAAAGCCTGGTACAGACTCAAGCTTGTCAATGGTTCCTCCAGTGTGCCCTAATCCACGGCCGGACATTTTTGCTACTGGTACTCCAACTGCTGCTACTAATGGTCCTAATACTAATGTAGTTGTGTCGCCTACTCCACCTGTACTGTGCTTATCTACTTTTATGCCTTCAATATCGCTTAAGTTGATTTTATCACCGGAATCAACCATTGCCATTGTAAGCTCTGCACGTTCATTATCGGTCATTCCCTGGAAGAAAATCGCCATTGTTAAAGCACTCATTTGGTAATCCGGAATATCGCCTGCTGTATATCCTTTAATGATATAGTGGATTTCTTCTTTTGTTAATTCCTGACCATCTCTTTTTTTCTCAATTAAGTCTACCATTCTCATGCTTAATCTCACCCTTATATTAGTTTTAGCGAATCTTCTCTATAATGCTTTTTACTAGCATTAAGAAATTAACACGTACTTTTTCGGTTGTCTCCATAACTTCATCATGTGATAATGGCTGATCCAAAATACCTGCTGCCATATTAGAAATACAAGAGATTCCTAACACATTTATTCCTGCATGCCTTGCTATAATTACTTCTGGCACTGTTGACATCCCTACCGCGTCTCCTCCTATGATACGAAGAGCGCGAACTTCCGCCGGGGTTTCATACGACGGGCCGGTATTCGCTACATAGACTCCTTCTTGGAGTTTAATGTTTAACTCATTCGCAGTATTTTTTGCCAACTCTCTTAGGTTTCTACTGTAGCTTTCTGACATATCCGGAAACCGTACTCCGATGTTAGAATCATTCGGTCCAATTAATGGGTTCGTCCCCATATTATTGATATGATCGGTAATTAACATTAAGTCTCCAGCTTCAAAAGATTCATTAATGCCGCCTGCAGCATTTGTGACAATCAATGTTTTGACGCCTAATTCCTTCATAACGCGAACTGGCGCAGTAACTTTGTCTAAACTATATCCTTCATAAAAATGAAAACGTCCTTGCATTGCAACTACATTTGCGCCATTTAATCGGCCAAAAACAAGCTGTCCTGCATGCCCTTCAACCGTGGAAACAGGAAAGTTTGGAATCTCATGATAAGGGATTTTTACAGGCTGTTCGATCTCATCAGCTAAAACTCCAAGGCCCGATCCTAAAATTAACCCGATCTTTGGCGTCTCCTGATATTTCTCCTTTAAATAACTTGCAGCTTCTTTAATATTTTCATAATTCATTAAGATCCATCCCCCTTCAACTCAGTTAAGAAGCTTTTTCCGTATTTTGGCAGCTTTACGTTGAAGTTATCAGCAATTGTCGCTCCAACATCTGCAAATGTATTTCTTAGCGGCAGCTCCTTACCCGCTTTATATTTCGGACTATAAACTAGTAATGGTACATACTCTCTAGTATGATCTGTTCCGTGGTGTATTGGATCATTTCCATGGTCAGCCGTGACAATAAGCAAGTCTTGTTCGGTTAATTTTTCCAGCACCTCAGTTAGTCTTTCATCATATTCCTCTAGCGCTTTTCCATAACCAGCGGGATCACGGCGATGACCAAATAATGCATCAAAATCAACTAGGTTAACAAAACTGATGCCGGTAAAATCCATCCCTACCGTATCAAGTAATTTATCCATGCCATCCAAATTGGATTTTGTTCTTAAAGATTTTGTGATTCCTTCTCCATCGTAAATATCAGATATCTTTCCAATTGCCAAAACATCATATCCACTATCTTTAAGTTCATTCATAACTGTACGATCAAATGGTTTTAATGCATAATCGTGACGATTTGCTGTTCTTGTGAAATTTCCAGGCTCTCCTACAAATGGACGGGCAATGATCCGTCCAACCATGTATTTCTCATCTAATGTCAATTCACGGGCTATTTCACAAATTTTATATAATTCATCTAATGGAACAATTTCTTCATGAGCAGCGATTTGCAATACAGAATCTGCTGATGTATAGACTATTAAAGACCCTGTCTTCATATGTTCTTCGCCTAATTCATCTAAAATTTCTGTTCCGGATGCAGGTTTATTTCCAATGATTTTTCGTCCTGTTTTTGCTTCTAAATCATTGATCAGCTCAGGTGGAAATCCATCCGGAAACACTCTAAATGGTTTTTCAATATGAAGGCCCATAATTTCCCAATGCCCTGTCATTGTATCCTTGCCAGTTGATGCTTCCTGCATTTTTGTATAAAAAGCTAATGGCTGAGCTTGTTTTGGTACCCCTTTAATTTCTCGTATATTGCTGAGTCCGAGCTTGGCCATATTCGGCATATGCAATCCACCCATATGCTCTGCTATATGGCCAAGAGTATCAGATCCAAGATCATTAAACTTTTCTGCATCAGGGGCCTCTCCAATGCCAACTGAATCCATCACGATTAAAAAAATTCGTTTATATGTATAATGTGACATCTACATCCTCCTTTATTATCTAATCTTACTGTGCCAATTATTAGCTTAATCCATTCGATAACGTCAACTTGTCAGAAGTCTGACAACCTTTCGTTACTTTTATTATAAACCCCTTTCATGATAAATGACAACTTTTAAAATGAGACTCTTTTCATTTCACCAATAGGCTCTATTTCTGAACCTGCAGTCCAAGAGCTTTTCACCTTACGTTCCAATCAACAAAGTGGCAAAAACAACAAAAAGCATCCCGTTTTGGAGATGCCTTGTTAAGCCCTTGGATGGAATTGATTGTAAACATCCTTTAATCGAGCTTTTGTTACATGTGTATAAATTTGTGTTGTTGAAATGTCTGCATGTCCAAGCATTTCCTGAACGGCTCTTAAGTCCGCCCCATTTTCGAGTAAATGTGTGGCAAATGAATGCCTTAATGTATGCGGGGTAAGTTCTTTTTCAATTCTTGCTTCCAAAGCTATTTTCTTTAAGTTCTTCCAGAAACCTTGCCGGGTAATTCGCTTTCCGTGATGATTGACGAAAAGGGCTTCTGTAGGCTGCTTTGCGTTTAATAGCTTTGGTCTTCCATTTTCAATATAATTTGTGATAACCTCTGTTGCTGTTTGACCGATTGGTACAATCCGTTCTTTATTCCCTTTTCCAAAGCAGCGAATAAATCCCATTGTTAAATGAACATCTGTTAAATTCAAATCGATCATTTCACTAACACGGATTCCTGTTGCATATAAGAGCTCTAACATTGCTTTATCACGATAGCCAAATGGTGTTGTAAGCTTTGGGGTTTCAAGAAGCTTTTCAACTTCTTGCAGGGAAAGAATCTTAGGTAAGCTTCGTTCTAATTGAGGTGATTCAATAAGTACGGATGGATCTTGGTCAGCTTGTTTTTCCCTAAGTAAAAATTGATGGAAAGAACGTATCGAAGCGGTATGTCTTGCAATTGTTTTACTAGATTTCCCTGCTTCTTTTAATGACTTTAAAAATTGAATGATATGAATACGGGTTACATCATTAAACGTTTCAATCTGCTGCTTCTCAACTAAATGATTTTGGTAGCTTTTTAAATCTCGTTCATAGGACATTATCGTATTATTGGATAAACCTCGTTCTACTATTAAATAATGGATGAAATCTTTTATTTGATCCTTCAAAATTGTCTACTCCCCATTGTCTAAAAAGAAAAGTAATCTGTTATACCAACTTTCCTCTTCATTGTTTACCATATTCGTAACCTTTAAAGCTGCTCCTTCTGGTTGATCATATCGATGCAATTCCTGGTACTCTAAGTTCACCCACATAATAGCATAATAGAATAAAATCGTAAATCCAGTAAATAAAATAAACACTTTTATCATATCTCTAACCGTTTTTAGCCAACGAATCATAAAGAACCTCCATGTTATTAAGATTTACCCAGTTTAGCCAGCCATTTGAAGGATCATATCTAAAAGAGGAATTATTAGGATTATTAGAAGATATGCCAAAAAGGACAAACTTTATACATGGATTTTTCAAAGGAATAAAAAAAGCCTAACGTTGGTTGTTAGACTTTGTTTACCTCACTATTAAGTTCTTGCTCACTATTTTCTTTTTCTTGACATTTCACACATATACCGTGAAATGTTAAGCGGTGATCTTTTATTTTAAATTTCCATTTACTTTCAACAATTTCTTCTACGTCTTCAAGTAAATCTTCTTCAATTTCAGCGACAGAACCACATTCAATGCATACTAAATGGTGATGAAAATGGGCTGCTCCTTCTTTTCGAAGGTCATATCTTGAAACGCCATCACCAAAGTTTATTTTATCGACAACTTTTAATTCAGTTAACAATTCCAATGTTCGATAGACAGTTGCTAAGCCAATTTCAGGTGCTTTTTCTTTAACAAGAAGGTATACATCCTCAGCACTTAAATGATCTTCTTCATTTTCCAGCAATACCCGAACGGTTGCCTCACGCTGCGGTGTCAGCTTATAACTAGCAGAATGCAGCTGCTTCTTGATCCGATCAATGCGGTTTTCCATAATACTCTTCCTCCCTCGCCGCGTTCCCAAAACCTATTATATATCATCAGGAAGGAAGGTGTCCAACTAAAATGATTATAATCTAACAAAAAGAATCAATATTAGATAATAATTATTATTATTTACTTACAAGCTCCACAATATTCTTCATTAAAAATGGAGATGCATATGCTTCAAAGCCGGAGGCTGCTATAGCCATAACTCCGATAAACAAAAATACGATCACATATCTCATAAATAAAGTGAACGGAGCCTCTAAGCTGTTTGATTTTTTTACAAACAGCTGTTTTATGATCTTTAATGAAAATGCAATGGCAACAGAACACATAATGATAAACGCTGGAATGAGCAATACATTTTGCGGGAGCACTGTGACAAATGATAATAAAAAACCTTTTAATCCTAATTGATTAACTAAAAAACCGACTGTAAAGCCTACCACTATCCCTTTAATAAACAACATGACTAATATTACTGGCAGGCCGATAATTGAAACACCTAAAATCCACATTAGCCCTAAGTATTTCAAGTTATGAAAAAAGCTCTGATGAAACATATCTGCTGAGCTTGCAACTTTCCCTTCAGCAACTTGTCCAAAAAAACGATTTAAATAGTAAAATAAATCTTCCTTCTGACTTAAATTCATACTATTAACAATGATCGCGCCAAATATAACTCCCATCAAAAATAGGACAAAAACAAACAGATAAATGGATGAATGATCCTTTAGATGCATCTTCATCATTTCACTAATTGGCGGTTGTTTACGCATAATAATTTCCTCCCGTCATTCACTTACTAGAGTATATGAGAGGATTGCTAATCTATGACTTAAAAAACATAAGGAGAAGTTTGAATCGCATTTTTAGTAGATTTCGCGGATGGTTCTGGTCTTATAATGCAGTATGCTGCGGAGGATCCTATCTTGTTATTTCACCAGGGTCTCGCATATCCGTTCCGATCAACATAGCAAAATGATGCATCGTCTTTTATATAGTGAGAATTCCATCAGTGGGTTTTCATTCTGGCCTGAGTAATTAGTGAAACTTATTACGTAATATCGCTGCATCCTTATGTTTCGCTTGGACAATATTCCTTCGTTGGGACTTTATGGCCCGTAATCCCCTACTTATCTTCCATCTTAACTACTCTTTCTTACATCTTAAAGCGGAAGATAAAAAGAAAAGAAGCTGTCTCAACGGGTTTACAACCCTTATTAGACAGCCTCTTCTCTTAAATACCAGTCACTTTTCCATACGTTCCACCGCCGCCTGAGATTACTTGAAGCCGACCCTCTCTTGCAGCTTCAATATAATCAGCTATTTTATCAGGTACGACTTTTTTTAGTTCAGTTTTAGGTACTTCGTGTAAGATATTCATCTCTGTACTAAACATATCCTTTAACTTATCCAATGTTTTCGGACCAATACCGGGAATAAATTGAAGCGGTACTTGATGAATATAGGGAGGTCGATGCCGGCTTTTGTCTATTTTGTTTGCTAATTCTTTAAGCCGATTTGAAACACCCTTAACAAACCGTGTACTTCCGCAGTTTTCGCATTCCTTTTGGCCCGCTCTCGGCTTTAAACCGCATTTTTCACAGGTTGTGTCATAATATTTTCCTAAATAAGGATTTAAGCCGAAATTCGCTTGAACTTTCCTGCCGCCTTCTTCAGCCAGCGCCATTTTCAGCTCTAAAAAGCTAGGCTCTTCTAATATGAGTTTTTGATATTCTCTTCCTATTTTCGGTAAGGAATGGGCATCCGAATTTGTTAAAAATGTATATTGATGAAGTTCACCAACTTGATCAGCCATCGTCGTATCTGAGCTTAGACCTAATTCAACTGCATCAATTAAGCTGCTATCAAAAACTTCTTCTAACGATTTCTCTACACCACTCCCATACATGCTCTTATGCGGAGTAAAAATATGGGCAGGAATAAACAACCCGCCTAGGCTTTTCACAACCTTTTGCAGTGTTTTTCCTTGTTCATAAATTCTTTGAGAACTTAGGTTAATATTTGTCATTCGTGAGGAAAGCCAAGAAGAAAATTCCTCCATCTTATCAAGTGACGGCATAAAAGCTAATATATGAATCGGCCCTTTGCAGGCTTCATCATAAATTTCAAGTTCGGTGCCGAGCATTAACGTAGTGTCCAAAAAGCGTATGCCACCGTTTTCTAATTCCATACATTCACCGGTTTCCACAAGCTTTTTTAATGTAATCAACACCTCTGGAACATGACAGTCGATAATACCAACGATATCAATACCCTTATGCTCGCTTGCTTCTACCAAAATATTTTCTAATGTAAGTGAGCGGGATGCCGTTATTTTCACTGGTTTTCCTGAAGTGGTTTGGCCAATATGAATATGTAAATCAGCAAAATAACTGTCCATTTGTTTTAGCGGAGCGCCTGTTTAAGCTGCAAATACTGAACAGCATACGCTGTTTTCGCATCATAAATGCGTTTGCTTTCGACCATTTCTTGCGCCTCCTCTAACGTCACCTCCAATACATCTAAGAATTCATCTTCATCTAGTTCTGCAGCATTTGTTAGCTTTTCCAAATTCTCCGCAATAAATAAATGGACAAGCTCATCCGCAAAGCCTGGTGATACATAAAACGAAATAAGGGGCTTTAAATCACTGCATGTATAGCCTGTTTCTTCTTCCAGCTCTCTTTTTGCAGTCGCTTCCGGCATTTCTCCTTTTTCCAGCTTACCTGCCGGAATCTCAACAAGTGTCCGGCCAAGCGGTTTACGAAATTGTTCAACCATTAGAATTTTATTTTCAGGAGTTATTGCGATAACGGCTACTGCTCCAGGATGTTTAACAATTTCCCGGGTGCTTGTTTTTCCATTAGGCAATTCCACCTCTTCTACATATACATCTATCACTCTTCCCTTAAAAATTTCCTTTGAGGAAAGGGTCGTTTCTTTTAAATGATCCATTCAATCAGCTCCTGTTCTATAAGCCTTCCTACCTTCATACATTCTATCATATCTTACCTGAAAGGATGATTTTTTAAGCGTGAAAATCTACCGGTTAGATAACGGAGTAGTCCTCGTAGGCAAGGCATGGGAGATTCTGACAAAATTAAAGGAATATCGTGAGTCTTATACAACCGTTGCTGAATGGCTTAATGATGAAAAACTGCAGGTTGAATCGAAAAAACGATAAGTGTTATAAGTTGCTTTTTCGCATTCTTTATACTACCCTCGAAAAGAAGATGACATTTGAACAAGGAGTGATATGATGCGAAAAAGACGACTTGGTCAATCTGATTTGTATGTAAGTGAAATAGGACTTGGCTGTATGTCGCTAGGGACGGAAGAAAAGCGTGCGCTTTCACTTATCGATAAGGCAATTGACCTGGGGATAAATTATTTTGATACAGCGGATTTATATGATGTCGGGCAAAATGAAGAGCTTGTAGGTAAAGCTGTTAAACATCGCCGAAATGACATCATATTGGCAACAAAAGTAGGTAACCGCTGGAGAGAAGATAAATCAGGATGGGATTGGGATCCTTCAAAAGCATACATAAAAGAAGCAGTTAAAAAGAGCCTCCAGCGTCTTCAAACTGATTTTATCGACCTATATCAGCTGCATGGCGGAACGATTGAAGACAATATTGATGAAACGATTGAGGCTTTTGAGGAATTAAAACAAGAAGGGGTTATTCGCCATTATGGAATCTCTTCGATTCGACCTAATGTAATTAAAGAATACTTAGATAAATCTAGTATTGTTTCAATTATGATGCAGTATAGCCTTTTAGACCGGCGCCCAGAGGAATGGTTTTCCTTCATCAAAGATAGAGGTGTTAGTGTTATTGCCCGCGGCCCGCTCGCTAAAGGACTGTTAACTGACAAACCGCTGGATCAAAAGCTAAAGGATCAGGGATATCTTTCTTATACAAAAGAAGAACTAGAGGCTTTTTTAGTGAAATTTGAAAGCATTCATTCATCACATGCTATGACCGAGCTTGCCTTACAGTATTGCCTTTACCAGGATGTCGTTGGTGCGGTTATCCCTGGTGCAAGTAAAATTCAGCAATTAATCGAAAATGCAGCTGCAGGAACTTCAGAACAACTAACTGCTCAAACACATGAACAGCTGCAACAACTTGCAAAGCTGGATCAATATGAACAACATCGTTAAAACAAATGCTCTTAATCATTGAAACCGGGACCTGCTTGCAAAGGTCCCGGTTTTATTTAAAATCCTTCCACGTTAATGAACTTTCATTTAAAAGCTCTTCAAAGCTTTTGTTTTTCTCTCTTTGCTTTCGTTCTTCAATTTTTTTACGTTCGAGAACTGCTTCTCTTTCTTCTTGCTCTTTTGTTAAGCCTTTTTTTACGGCCTTTAATTTCTCCACTAAATCATGGTTTAAATGATCTGATACACTAACCGTTTGATCATCCTTTTTCTTATTAGACTTTTTCATCCAAGTGCCTCCTCTTACCATCTCTCATACAAAGTATAAAAAAGTTTTGTCTTATTTTAAAGGATTTACTACTGAAAATTAATTAAATCCCCGCTTGCATATTTTTTACCTATTACAGACATTTTAATAGATAGAAAGGAGCGATTTAAGTGGCAAAGCAACAAGGACAAAAAGGAAAACCAAATGCAGATACATCAAAAAAGATGATGGCAGCCGAAGAAGTAGATAAAGCCATACACCCTACAAAAAGACAAAATTCACCGCAATAATAATAGGTACTAAGAAAAGCGGAAGGCGCAGCATTAGGCGACAACCATAAGGCAAATCGGAATAGAAGGTGTTCTTTACCTTCAATTCCGATTTGATTAGACCCTAAAGCCATGGCGCCTGGAGCTTGACACAAAAACTAAGTACAAATTTTATACTCCCTCTATAAAATAAGCCCTTTCTCTTACTAAAAGCAGTCGATTTTTAAATCACTGCTTTTTTGTCTTTTGAAACACTTCAAGCCTTAGCGATGCATTTGTTATAATGAAGAGAGATCAAATGGGACTTAGAAGGTATAACTTAAATAAAGGAGTTGCCTATGAAAAAAGTTTTTTTCGGACTGTTTATTATCCTCTCATACATTTTTATTGTAGGAATTTTCTTTACGAATAAAATGATGTACATAAAAAAGAAAACAGATAAAGAAATCATTGAGCGGGAAACGATGCTAGAGCTTTATAACCAAGAAGAGTTCGATGCGTTAGAAAAAAAACATTTCTCTATTCCATCCCGGTTTGGGTATTTGCTTAAAGGCTCACTTATTGAGCCCCATGGAACAAACCGTTACATCATCTTATGCCACGGAGTTACAGTAAATCGCCTTAATTCTGTGAAATACATGAATTTATTTATACAAAAAGGCTGGAATGTTTTGATATACGACCATCGCAGACATGGTGAAAGCGGCGGGAAAACAACAAGCTATGGTCATTATGAAAAGTTTGACCTTCAATCAATTGTTCACTGGTTAAAGCAAGAGGCTGGAGACTCCATTGTTTTAGGTATTCATGGAGAATCAATGGGTGCTGTTACAACATTACTTTATGCTGGTATGGTCGAAGATGGAGCTGATTTTTATATTGCAGATTGCCCTTTTTCTGAGCTTGAGGCACAGCTGTTATACCGATTAAAAGCTGAATTTAAAATTCCCAGCTTTCTTGTGATGCCAATTGCAAAGCCTTTTGTTCAGCTTCGTGACCGCTATTCACTTAAAGAGGTGTCGCCAATTAATTCAGTCGTTAATATTAACAGCCCTGTTCTTTTTATCCATAGTAAGGATGACGATTATATCCCTTCTCAAATGACACAGCAACTTTATGACAAAAAGATAGGGACAAAAAAACTCTACATTGCTGAAAAGGGTTCACATGCAATGTCATATGCTGACAATCGCGAAGATTATTCAAAGGTAATTGATGACTTTTTCACTGAAATTGGATTATAAATAATAAAAAGGCTGCCCTGTTTGGAGGTGACAGCCTTACATTTTATCCTAGCACATCTGAAATATTCTCCATATTATTCTCCATCCACTGAATAGCTTCATCAATGGTTGGAAATTCCTGTGCTTCAAACGTCATTTCATCCTGAAGCAGCCATACATCTTTTGTTTCGTCATGAAACCCGCCAATCGACCAATGCAGCAGACTGTATGGATGATTATCATTTAAAAAAGATACCCATGTCTTATTTAAGGCAACATTTTTTATTGATTTTAATCGATCCTTCACCTATTTTTTCCCTCACTTTACTAACAAGCTCATACGCGGATTTAATATTTGTGAAGGGCTTTTTAACATAAAACAATTGGCAGTTTTGTTAAAGGAAACGGTAAGCTCTTCATCTAAAAAGACCATTTTTGTTCTCTCAACAAATAACGGTATTTCATTTGTTTCAATCTTAATATCATCAGCATCCTGCTCATCTACAAGCCATAAGGATGTCACACCGCTCATTACACATCCGCAGCCTTCTGTATCATATTTTAATTTTAAAACTTTATTTTTATTTTCTTCAAGTTTAGGTGATATTTGCTCAAGTGCTTCTTTAGTAAATGTTACCTGCATACTATTCTCCTTCGCAACAAACTATATCCCTAGTTTATCATACCCTGTTATTTCATGCATTGACTATCCGTTGAATGGATAATACGAATTTTTTTAATTTTGCCTTTTTGTATTTGCATCTGAGTTTTTGCTTTTATATTTATCAATACTATATAATGTTTCCACCTTCACCTTAACATTCGCCATATCAATTGGTTGTTCCTGTTTATTGTTTTTCCATTCATGATAATGGTATCGATACAAGTTGTCCTCCAATTGAAATATATCTGCACCGATCTCTTTCCCTGCAATGAACGTTTTTTTCACTTCTTTTTTTACTGCATCTTCCACTTTCTTTATAAACTTTTCTTGGGATAAGTGACTATCTAAGCTCTGTTTTACTATGGCTCTTAATCGTACAATAACGTTATAATTCAATCCATTAACATTCTTTTTCAATTTTATTTTCGGCTCTATTAGTTCTACGGTTACTAGATTGTCTTTTTCTTCGTTAATTGTTGTAATCGATCTGTTCGACTCATTGTTTGTCCAAATAAAGCCGCGTAAATCTGATGTGGATAACCAGCCTTTATATGCTTTATTTGAAAGAATGTAAGCTCCATTGATGACCGCAGTCTTTTTAGGCCTATCCTCTTTAAGAATATTTTGTTCGTTAAGTGAAACAGATGGAATGATGGTTGTCATTGCTTTTTCATTAAATCTCCAAACAAATTCTCTTAACGTAATTGCTGGAATCGTGGAGCTCTGCTGATTTCCTTCATCAGGCTGATTTAACCTTGAGTAAGAAAACGGAAAGTCAAATATCACCGTTGAAGTAAAAATGTCTTCAAAACTCATATTTGTCCCATATGCCCATGCCGTTAACCGGACAGTAAAATTAGATGTTAGTGATTGAAATGCCTCTTCAAGCTGTTTTGATTTAATAATCCCTTCACCGAAAACGATTAAATTTAACTGTTCGAAATTCACCCGCATTTGAACTGATTGATAAATGTCTGTTAATGCGGCTTCAATGGTATTTCCTTTCCCCTTCGCCAACCAAACAGGTACCGACTGCGAGCTCTTCCCTTGATCAGTTTTAGCAACGTTACTAAAATCAAGAAATTGGATAACAACATTGTATTCATCATCTATATAGTCAATTCCCATGCCAACAGCGTATGCTTGATTATAAATTTCCTTGGCACTTCCACAGCTTGAAAGAAATATTAACATTGATGCAAATATCAATAGCTTACTCAATCGGAACCTCATTCAGTTTCACCTAACCTTGAAGAGTCCTTTTGCTTTAATCCAGCTCCGCGCTTATCTTTTATTTCTTCAGGCAACTTTATAAAGATTGACAAGAAATCCTTCCAGGTCAGATTTGTATATAAGGACAAATACGGAAAACCGAATGACTTTAAATTAGCTAAATACATCACAATCGAAATGAAACCAATGATAACACCAAAAATCCCCATGACATAGCTCAAGATGACAACATATAATCGTAAAATAAAAATATTTCCTGCAAGTGATTGATTCACAAGCGTAAAGCTTGCAATGGCTGTAACGCCTATAACAACGAGCATCGTTGGCGATGTAATGCCTCCTCTTATCGCTGCATCCCCTATGATCAATCCGCCTAAAACCGCTACTGTTTGACCAACAGCTTTAGGCAGGCGTGCCCCCGCCTCTCGAAACAATTCAAACATAATTAACATTATGATAATCTCTATAAAGGCTGTAAATGGAAGCCCCATTCTTGATAATGAAATTGTAGCTAATAATGGCAGCGGTAATTGTCCGACATTATGAGTTGTTAGAGCCGTATACAATCCTGGCAGGAAAATTGTAACAATTAAGCCAAATAAGCGGAGTAGCCTTTCGACTGAAGCATAAAAAAAGCTTGTATGCCCATCTTCTGAGGTTTTTATTAAATATCCTAAGTTTGCAGGAGCAACCAAAGCAGTTGGTGCTCCATCAACAATGATGGAAAACCTTCCTTGGTTTATCGATTCAACAACATAATCTGGTCTTCCCGTATAATCCACTAACGGAAACAATGATAGAAGCTGTTTCTTCGCAATATGCTGTTCCATTTGTGCACTTCCAGTGAGGATATCGATTTCTATGTTTTCTAATCGCTCTTTAATTTCTTTTAATAATTCTGAATTTATAATATCTGTTATATAAAGAAGCGCTACCTTTGTTTGAGTTCGTTTCCCTACTTTATATTCTTCGACAATAAATGAAGCTGTTTTTAAACGCTTTCTAACTAATCCAATATTTGTACCTATTTCCTCCACAAATCCATCCTTTGGTCCCCTTACCGAAACTTCTGTAATTGACTCATCAGGTGTTCGGGAAGGTATTTTACTGATATCATAAAAATAGACCACATCATTCTCCCATGTTGTCACCATTAGTTTCCCTGAAAAAATAAAACTGCAAATATCATCAGGCGTTATTTGCGCCTTTTCCACTGCGCTTATTTGTATCGAGTTTTTCAGCGATTCAAGTAATTTCTCAACAGATTCATGTTGATTCATCGGCAGCAATACAAATTGAT
The DNA here is from genome assembly GCF_000981385.1 of Bacillus sp. SA1-12. Lineage (GTDB taxonomy): Bacteria > Bacillota > Bacilli > Bacillales > Bacillaceae > Metabacillus. The sequence continues at coordinate 116,426 of NZ_LATZ01000006.1, read as the reverse complement.
TTACTATATTTGTATCAACTAATGGTTGACAAAACACCACCAAAATCTTTTCTCCTTCTCCTATTAATATTGTTTTTATCACAACATCTGAAGACGAATAAAACAGATTTTGCATTCCCTCAACTGTATACTCAACGTTATTCTCAACCATCCTGCTTCACCTTCTCCAGCTTCTTTTTATGATTTTGAAGGGTAAGAAAAACAAATAGAATAGCTAGTTGAATCGTTAATACAAGTAATGAAGCCGGCATAAAAAACGTATATACAAATTCATAAAATGTGTGTTGATCAATCCGATAGAAACATCCAATCATTAGAACAAGATAAATTGAGATAACTGTGTACTTCTTTTGTTTCTTTCTTGTAAGCAGGTAACTTGCTATTAATACATATAAACTTGTTCTTAAGACTCCGCCTGCTAACCATTGATAAATGGCGAAAAAGTCTACATGTGAAAAGTAATTTCCTATTGTGAGTATCCGCCACTGTTCAAATGCCGGATAGCGATATATAGATGCTTGGTCAGGGCCAAATTCTGTAATTGCCCCTATTGTAGGTCCAAGCATCAAACCTACAATAATCCCGCCGATTAGAAAGATCTTTTTAGTTGTCATTGTTTTATTGTCTACATGAGGAATGATCATAATAATGAATAGTTCTACTAACGGCAGCATTGTATAAATAAGCCCGTTAAGAATTGGCATATATCCGTCTTCAAAAATAGGGAATAGCAATTCATACTGTTTATTTTTCACATTCACTGTCATGACAAATATGCCTAACACTACTACCAACGGCAATAATATTCCACTTAAGATTGCTAATGATTGTGTTCCTGATTTTGTTCCAAGATAACATATAAACAGAAAAACAATGACAATGATTTCATATTTTATATCTGGTATATATGAAATATGGCTCCAAATTACGATATCTTTGCTCGTTATGAAAGCGGAGAAAATTAGATAAAGAACGAACGGACCTACAAGCAAATAATAACGAAACGGAGATAAGTTTTCCTTCCAATCGGTAACACTTATCTTTCCTGATAGCTTGACTAATTTCCCTAAAATAAATAACCATAGAATCATGGGCAATACGGTAACAATAATTGTTATCCACGAATCACGTCCAGAGACTGATAGCAATGCAGGGATCGTTTGTACATGAGCAAATAGGCCAATAGCTAGCATAATCATAAAAACCAATAATAAAAATTTAATTGGACCCACTAGATCACCGACTTTCAGCCTTATTATCTTCTTCGGAAAATATTTCTATTCATAGCTACAACAGGGAAATTTTTATATTATCCCTGAACGTTCGGCATTTTAATATCTATATTGTGGATCTTTATAGGGGTGGACCTCAAAAATATCGTTTTAAGATGCTTCTACAGAAGAAGCATCGGTGGAAAAAGAAAAGAGTCAAAAGATGAGAGGTTTGTTTTTCATCCTTTAACTCTTTTTATTTTACATAATTCATTCTCAGGAATTCTCTCTTACCCTGAATGGAAGAGTGATCGAGAATGATGTTCCTTTATTTAGCGTACTTTTCACCTTTATGTCACCCTCTAATAATATAACAAGCTGCTTGACAATAGATAATCCTAAACCTGTACTTCCCTGCCTGTCTGAACGAGACTTGTCAGCCTTATAGAATCTCTCAAAAATATAGGGAAGATCATGTTCTGATATACCAATTCCCGTATCCTCTATTACAAGATTTACTTTCTTTTTGTCCGCATAGCCAGCAATTTTCACATCCCCATTGGACCTGTTATAGCGAATAGCATTTTCTAATAAATTCATTAAAATCTGCTCTAAGCGGACTGCATCTGTGTAAATAAAAGGGATCCTGTCATCTATTTCCTTCAGAAGGCGCAATTTCTTCTTTTTGGCTTTTAATCCAACCTTCGTCAGGCAATTTTCAATCAAATCATGAAGATTAACCCAATTAAAGTGAAGGTCTAACTGCCCCCCATCGATTTTTGACAGCTCAAACAAATCAGCAACCAAAACATTTAATTGGTTCACTTCATCAAGAATAATGGATAAATAAAGGTCCTTCTCTTTTTCATTCTTATACAATTTATCATGAATAACCTGTGTATAACCTTTTATATATGAAATAGGTGTTCGCAAATCATGGGATATATTCGCAAGAAATTCTGTTTGCCTGTTTCTGTATCCTTCTAGTTCGTGACCTAAATCATTAATCGCTGCTGCCAAAGAGCCTACCTCATCATTTGAAGTAATGGCAACTTTTCTATAAAACTTCCCTTTTGCTACATCTCGCGTTACTTTTTCCATTTGCAATAAAGGCGAAGCAAGCTTTTTAGAGGCGATATAGGTAAAGCCCAGCGCCATACATAGAGCACCTAGCAATGAGGCTAATAGCAAAAGCTCTATATGATGGATTGTCTGTTTTATTTGTTCCGCCTTAGAAAATACCAATATTGCCCCGTTTACTTTGTCATCTATTTGCAGCGGCTTCCCAGAAGCAAGATAATTCTTTTGATTATAGGGGTTAAAATAATCTTGTTTTACAGCTTTCCCTGAATAAACCGATGAAAGCAAATTTCCAGAAACTTTAGTTTCCTGCGGTAAATGCTGATCATTAGACGTATATAATACCTTTCCTTCCCGGTCAATAATGCAAATTTCTGTTTTTGTTAATCGTGCTACGGTTTTCAATGAATCCATATCCTTTAAATCTGTTAAGGTGCGGGAATATTGGTAGGCTAATTGGTCGATTTGGTGGCGTGCTTCACTAAAATAGAATCTAGCAAAAAGCTGATCGATCGTATATGTCAATGGGAGAATGACGCACATTAAGATAATAAATATAGTGCCTCCGAGTTTAAAAACAATGCTGTTCCATTTCATACAGGTTCATCCGACTGATTTAACTTATAGCCCACACCCCAAATTGTTTCTATTGGATTATATGTAGGTATTTTTTCCTTCACCTTTATTCGGATATTCTTAATATGAGAATCAACAGCCCTATGATCTCTTGTATCTTTCATCCCCCAGATGACATCAAGCAATAAATCTCTAGTAAAAACCCGTTGAGGCTGATTTGCCAACAGATAGAGAAGATCATATTCCTTCGGGGTTAAATTTAACTTCTCTCCTTTAACTAAGATCGTTCTGCTCTCTGTTTGTATTCTCATTAAATGGTTGCCGATCATTATCTCCTTTTGCTTTTGAGGATCATTCATATCAGAACGTCTTAACAAAGCCTTGATTCGAGCAATCAACTCATCAGGCTCAAATGGTTTTCCTAAATAATCATCTGCCCCGATATCTAATCCGTAAATTTTATCTTTTAACTCGTTTCTCGCTGTTAACATGAGGATAGGTGTTTGCTTTTCTTTTCTAATCGCTTTGCAAATCTGCCACCCGTTAATCGTTGGGAGCATGATGTCTAGTACGATTAAATGGAAATCTGCTGATGTGAGGATGGCCAATGCCTGCTTACCGTCCTCCGCCTCTATTACCTCATATTCTTTTTCTAGATAAATTTTTAATAAGTTTCTCATATTCCATTCATCATCAACCAGCAATATTTTCTTCTTCATCGATCTCCTCCGGCTTAGATATCTTTATAAGAATGACTATCTTCAATTTTCCGATCTCTTTAAACTTTACCTATAACAAAAAAGAATTTGTAGACAATATCTCAAAATTGAAACTATTGATATACTGTTATTTGAAAAAATAGGACATATGGAACAAAATTGAAAAACTCCATAATTTCTCCAAATTTACTGATTACATTATTAAATACCGCGCAATTATGTTTAAAAAAGAAACGTAAAGGGAGGATGTTATGGATGTCTGGTTCTAGCAGGTTTGCAAATTACACGTTTACACATTTTCAAAAAGATCTTGTTGCAGGGTTGATAGTTGGAATTGTTGCTATTCCACTGGCAATGGCTTTTGCTATCGCCTCAGGAGTAAGGCCGGAGTATGGGTTATATACATCTGCCATTGCCGGAATCATTGTGTCTCTTTTTGGAGGTTCAAGATTTCAGATTGCGGGACCTACGGGTGCATTTGTCCCAGTCTTATTAGGAGTAGTGATGCAGTTCGGCTATGAAAAATTATTGATCGCAGGTTTCCTTGCGGGCATCATGATTTTTCTTTTAGGTGTATTCAAATTAGGAAGGTTTATTAAGTTCATTCCTCGTCCTGTTACGATCGGGTTTACTGCTGGCATTGCTGTTATTATCTTTTCCGGTCAGATTGCTAATTTCCTGGGTTTAAGCGGCTTAGAAAAAGAGGAAGCCTTTCTTCTCAATTTGAAAGAAATCCTGATAAATATCCACACAGTGAATCTTTATAGCGTTTTAGTGGCGGCTATAAGCTTATTTATTGTCATTTTAGCACCAAAGTTTATGCCAAAAATTCCTGGAGCACTGCTAGGCTTACTTGTCTCAACTCTCGCAGCTTATGTATTCTTTCCTAACCAAGTTTCAACAATCGGTTCGACTTATGGAGCCATCCCCAATGAATTTCCAGGCTTTGAATTCCCGCAACTAACAATGAGCTTGGTGATTGAACTCCTTCCTGCGGCTTTCGTCATTGCCATGCTTGGAGGCATTGAATCACTATTATCAGCTTTAGTGGCTGACGGAATGACCAATAGTAAACACAACAGCAATAAAGAGCTAATTGGACAGGGCTTAGCCAATATGGTTACTCCTTTATTCGGCGGCATTCCAGCGACAGGCGCTATTGCTCGAACTGCCACAAATATTAAAAATGGTGCCGCCTCACCAATATCTGGTGTGACACATGGGGTTGTGGTTTTACTTGTGTTAGTGGTGCTTGCTCCATATGCTTCAGCTATTCCCCTAGCGAGCATGGCCCCTATCCTTATGGTGGTCGCTTGGAATATGAGTGAACGTAAAGAGTTCGCCCATATATTAAAAACCAAAACCATGGATTCTCTCGTCCTGACCGTAACCTTCTTATTAACTGTTTTTATCGACCTGACAACAGGCGTAGGCGTTGGTTTGCTTCTAGCACTTCTTGCTTTCGTTAAGCTGATGAGCGGTACCTTGAAAGTGTCAAAGGTATTACCGGATCCTGCCGATAAACTAGTTAAACCAGAGATGGTTCGGCAAGATTCCAATTGCCCGCAAATTAATATTTATACACTTGAAGGACCTTTATTCTTCGGTTCAACAGAACGGTTCGAAGCCGAAATGGAAGAGATCCTTCATGCTAAACCAAAAATTCTTTTATTAAGAATGAGCAAAGTTTCATTTATAGATACATCCGGAGAGGCGCTTCTCACTAAGATTGCCAAACAATTAAAGCCTCCGTACCATCATGTACTGATTTCCGGTCTTCAGCCTCAACCGAAAGAACTATTCGAAAAAACTGGATTTTATCAACTAGTAGGTGAGGAAAACTCCTTTTCGCGTACCGGTGATGCGATTGATCATGCTCTTTCAATTCTGGATGTTCAGCGCTGTAAAGGCTGTAAACAGTTTGCCTTTGACGAATGTGCCGTTCTTTCTCAACAGGCCCCAAAATCAGAACAAGTCAAACAAAATCGAAAACGGGAGCTAGGATTAGTTTAATTTGCGTTAACATATATATCCCGTAGGCTTACACCTTCTACGGGATATTCGTTTTCATGAGCCTTTAAATAGAGAAAGAACTCCGGCCTATTTTTGCTTCACATCAACAATTGCTGAAAATGACAGCTTAAAGCGCTGGCCGTTTTGTTCATCAACAATTCGAAGCGTATGTGAAATCGGGTCTATATAGTGGACATGGCCAGAGCATATGTGATGAAAATGGTCTTTATAGTACGTAAAAATAAGCTCCTTATGCTCTTCCATTGCTAAGCAAATGATTTCATTAAACTGTTCGAGCTGCTGCTCATCAAGCTCAGTCTTTTCTTGATAGGTATCGGCTTCTGACCAATCTCTTAATAACTTTACATGTTCAGGCAGCATCATTGATGTCCATTTAATATTTCCTCTGTCCCGTATCATGTATTCATCACCACCCTAACACTCGTTAACATTCTCTTTAGGCAGTATAGACTTGTTATGCCTTATGGCCGCCGACAAGCTTGGCACGGTGCTTGGCAGTTCCGGCCGGAGTGTACGACACAGCACGTAAAATCGCATCTGAACCATACTTTTGGCGAATGGAATCCATTACGTAACCAAGCGTTCGCTGCTTTGTACGGTTTGGCCGAAACAAATCAAGCTGCATCTCACAATCATCCTCAATATTTGACAGTGTAATCGATATTTGCCGAACTGTTTTATTAGCATAAAATTTCTCAAATAGCTGTAAACATGTTTCATAAATATCCATCGTAATATTTGTTGGCTGATCAATTGTTTTGGAGCGATAAAAACCACCGCCAAATTCATCACGGCTATAGCCAATCCCAAGGCTGATCGTTCGTCCTACCTTTTTGTGCTGACGTGCTCTGCGGGCAACCTCCTCACTGATTTCTAAAATCACATGCTTTACTTCCTCAGGATCGAGATAGTCACGAAGTAAAATTTGGCTTTTGCCGAAGCTGATTTGTCCTTGCATAATCGGTGCACCAACTTCCGACAAGTCTACTCCCCATGAGTGATAGTAAAGCTGATTGCCCATGATGCCAAATTTTTTTTCCAGAAGCTCGAGCGGGTAATGAGCCAGCTGCCCAACATTAAAAATCCCCATTCGATTCAACGTCTTTTGCACTCTCGACCCGATGCCCCACATTTTATTTAACGGCTCAAGCTTCCACAGCTTTTCTTTTACATCGTCATACGTCCACTCTGCTACCCCCGTCTTTTTTGCATCAATATCCAAGCATATCTTTGCAAGCAACATATTAGGCCCAATGCCAATTGCACCCGGAAGACCAAACTCACGCTTCATCTCATCACGAATTTTATTGGCAATTGTCCGGGCATCTCCCCAAATATGCTCGACACTATCCACTTCGATAAAACTCTCATCCACACTATAAGTATGGATCGCCTCCTTTGGTACATAGCGATGAAACAATTTCGTTATTTCTGTTGACATCCGGATATACGTTCCCATCTTCGGGTTAACAATCTTAATCCGCGGGTCATCCGGAACTTCAAAACGCCTTGCACCCGTTTTAATGCCAAATTCCTTTTTCATTCGCGGAGAAGCTGCCAGTACGATGCTTCCCTGCCGCTCAGTATCACCAACAACAACTAAATAGCATGTCAATGGATCCAGCCCCAGTAAAACCGCGGCACAGCTAGCATAAAAGCTTTTCATATCAATGCAAAGAATTTTTCGTTTTGGCAATTGATCGTAGTTTTCAATCATGGCCGCTTCCTCCAAATAAGAATGTATGTTCTCATTTATTATATTCATTATCTTAAGCGAATATACGTTCGATTTCAATGGAAGTTTCACCCATAGTACGAAAAGCGGAAGCACCTTGCTAGATCGGCGCGCTCCAATCCAGTTTTGGCTCCTAGACACGAAAACTAAGTAAAAACATTAATTTTTATGCCTTCGAAAAAAGCGAGGAAAAATGTATACTAGCAGGTAGGCGAGGTGTAATCATGGACGAAAAATTCTTATTAAAAATGCTCAGGAACAGCTTTTTACAATACGGCCGAGATCTTAATGAAGATCCGCTTTCGAAAGATGACTATATACAGCTAATTAAAAAAGCTGCAATAGAAAAAGATCCAAATACAGAGTGGTATGAGGTTATCGAGGATGTTGTATATGCCTATATAACAAATCAAGAATAAATAAGTTTGAGAATTCTCGAATGCTAGAATAAATCAGAAAGTTGCTAGAATCCTATCAAAAGTTGCAAAAAAACAGCTTAAAGTTGCAAAATTCAGCTTAAGCTTTAAGTTTTAGGTCATCAATCATCAACATTTGCAAAAGAAAAGAAAGGTAAGCACCAAAAAGTGCTTACCTTTCGTCCTATTCTGGTACAGGAAAATAACCTGCTTCTATTAATGGTTTTAGATCGTCATCCTCTTCCGCCAATTCCAGAAAATAACCTTCTTCATCTAATGCAAAAACTTGCTCCAATTGCTTTGCAGCCTCTTTCATCCTGCCAAGCCCAATAAGAAAACAAGCGCGGTTGTATAGGCAAAACAAATCATCCGGATTTAATTTCACAGCCTTATTAATCGTTTCCAATGCTTCCTCATCCTGGCCTTGACAGTGGAAAATAAGAGCAAGCTGATTAAAACAATCCGCATTGTTCGGCTCTAATTCGATTGCTGCTTTGCTTGCTTGTTCAGCCTCCGAAAACTTCTCCATTTGGAGATACAGTCTTGAAAGATTGAAATAGCCCTTATCAATCGTTGGCTCAATCGATAAACAGCGAAGATACATGCCCTCTGCCTCCAGCAAATCCTCTCGTTCTAATAAGACATAGGCCAATAAATTCATATATTCCGGATCTTCATTTTCAGCTAAGCAAAATTCAAGCAGTTCTTTCGCCTTAGTCAAATACCGAATTTGCTTAGAAGGTTTGACATTCATTAACTCTTCAACATATAAAGCTGCAAGACGATAAGCAATATCAACATTTGCGTTATGAGTAAATGCCTGCTCAAGCACTTTCATTGCATCGCTTGCAAGCTCGGCCCCGATGTAAAAATCAGCAAGCCACATCACAGCGTTAATATTTTCACGATCTAATTTAATAGCTGTTTCATAAAAACCAATAATCACACTAAAATGAGAGGTTAGCTTTGAAAAGCCTGTTAACTTTTTAAAAAAGCCTCTAGCTTCACTTACTTGTTCAAAGGAATTCTCCATCGGAGACACGGCATTTTCATAAGCAGCTGCGGTAAACATAAAAGCAAGACTTCTTTCAGCCTTCTCAAGCTTTAATTTTTTCAGATCATTTTCCAGCTTTAAAACCGATCGCAGCTTGCCTGAAAGCTCAATTAGAAGCTTATAAAGTTCTCGATCCTCTACATTCTGTTCAATAAGCGATAATACCGCAGCTTTAGCCTGCTTGCTTTTACCTTGTTTCATCCAAAGTTTTGCTTGATGAGATAGAAGCTGCGGATGATTTGGCCGATCATGCAAGGCTTTATTTAAATAAGCTTCCTCATTTTTAATATCGCCTAGCTTACCATATACATAAGCAATAGAATCAAGGATCAATGCTTTATCTTGCCTCTTCATTTGATCATTTAGGAAGAAGAGAAGCTCTTTAAGATCGGCGTTATCATCCATCACTTCAACTAAATCCTCTGCCTTGACACTAAAAGGATTCATAAGAAAAGACTTCAGCAAAAAATGCTTTTCCTTCACTTTATCCTTTTTGACAGAAGCAATCGAGGCAAGATCTAAATATGCCTGTACATGTGACGGATCAAGAGCAAGAACCTTATGATAATAAGCCTCTGCCTCTTCATAGTCCTCAAGCTTAAACGCCATTTCTCCTAAACGATAGTAGGGCAGAACTTCATTATCCTCAAGTACAAGAGCCTGCTCAAATTGATGCTTAGCTTTTTGGAAAAGACCATCTTTCTCATATAAACAGCCAATATAACATAAGTAATAAAACGAATGTTCACTAGTGCCGTGCTTTAACTGCTGTTCTAAAAATGCAATTCCGCGCCGAGTATAGGCTGTATCACCTACTGCCTCAACATACATCTCTAAACAGTCATTAACATGGTGGGTAGCATGAATGATACCTTTTTCAATAAAGTTTAAAGCAAGCTCATAAAAGCTACGTTTATCCTCTGCTTCAGCAGCGGCATCCCAAAGAAGCTTGCCTCCATTTATTAAAAATTCACTATTTTTCTTAAAATCGTCTGCAAGTTTTGCCATAAAAGCAAATAACTCGTCATACTTTTCTTCAGCTTTTAATACGGAAGCTAATGAAATCCAGGGAAATACATCATTTGGATTTAAGTTAGTAGCACGTAAAAGATAAGTACGTGCTTCTTCATAGCGCTGTGCACGTTCATATAAATCCCCAAGTTCATTAAGCAAAACATCCGACTCATTTGTTTGTGAAAGACCATCAAGCAGCACTTGCTCGGCTCGTTTCTCATTCCCATCAAGTAACTCATATAAGCTTGCAAGCTCGCGATAGGCAAAAGGGATGTCCTGATCTAAAGAGATGGCTGTCTTAAAGCCTTTTCTGGCAACATGATAACGTCCAAGCTGATAATCACAACGTGCCCGTTCATACCATAAATAAGCATCATGCTTATTTGATTTCAATAATTGATGAAAAATCTCACGGGCTTCTTCAAATTTATCTAAATCGAATAAGATCACACCGTAATTAATAAGAGCAAACAGATCCTCATCATTAATATCCAGGGAAATGTTTGAATAGTAGAGAGCTTTTTTATTATCACCTACATAATAAGAAGAAAGGGCTAAATATGACCAGATCATATGATCCTCAGGTTCATATTGCAAAGCCTTATTAAATGCCGCAATAGCGGGCAAATATTCATTTAACTCATAATAAATTCTTCCTTTTAAGAACCAATAAGAAGCTTGATTCCGTTTAGTAAATGGATGATCAAGGCATATGAGCGCTTTTTCGAGCTGCTTTGTTTGACAATAAGCATGTGCAGTAATAAGCTTGCAATATTCATTGTTTCCCAGCTTAAGATTAATCGTTGTTATAGCTTTTTCCAGCATTTCTTGACTAACAAGTTTTGGGATATATCGTAATGTATAAGCAGCAACAAGTAATTCACCAAGATGATCATGAACAAACTCTTCTTCTTCAGCTGTTAAGGAATCTTCTTCAACTTCAGCCAAGCTAAGCATTTTACATACAACCTCATGCTGATATTTATTTAATGACAGGATTTTTTCAGGTTGATCATTTGGAACGATTGCTAAAGCTAAGACATTATTATTCCCGAACTCCTTCTCGAGGTCGGTATAATGAATTTGGTGATATTCTCGAAAATTCGGATCCTGCACATGAAAAACTTGTAAATTATCGTCATAGCCGACAAGGACCTGAACATGTGATGACATAGGATAATCAACATTTATCATGACGCCAGCCTGCGTATTTAATAAGGATTTAAACAATTCAACAGAACCATAAAAAAATTGACAAGCATACCCCTGCTCTTCAAGGTATTCTATTGCTTTGGAGAGCTTAGTTCCCGTCACTGAGAAAACCGAATCAGCAATGACATCTTGATGAATATATTGATTAAACTGACTTAGCACCATCTCTAAGCTTGCCGGAACACAATAATTGTATTTTTGAATCGCTGGTTTATACGTGACTAATTTTGTTGGTAAATTGACTGTTCCAGTAAACTCTTTAAACAGGGATTGCTTCGATAGATAAGGACGTTCACTTAGAAACGTTGTCAGCATAGGTAAATCTTGCTCATAATAATAACTCTCAGCCAAATAGTCCTCAAATAAACTTTTATAATCATGAAAGGGAGTTAATTGATTTATTTCGGCAATGGCTGTTCTCATTTCCGGCCAATTCTTATTTTGATAAAACAGGCGAACCTTTTCAACTAAGAGCTTAGGGTAATGTGGGTAATGAGCCAATCCTTCCTCCAACATGAAATTAGCTCTTTCATAGTCACCATGAATGGCATAATGTTGAATTAAAAGAGAATAAGCAGTCACACCATCCTTTTTATCAAGTTTCCCCTGCTCGAGAAGTTCAATTGCCCGCTCCCAATCACCCTTCTGTAAATAATAGTAGCCCCAACGGGTATTCATTGGCACTTTTGTAAGTTCCGCACATTTTTCCATATATGTCATTGCTTCTGAAAAACGCTGCATGGTCATAAGCGTAGCTGCAAGCACAAAGGAAAGCCTCTCCTCTTCTTCCTGAGTAAGCTCTTTGTTAGAAAGCTCTTTTAAACGTTTCTCAGCTTCTATTAATTTATGATCATTTACTAATTCCTCACAATACCAGATTGTCATCATAGGGGTTTTAATCCTGTCTATGGTAGCTTTTACAAGTATCGCAGATAATTTCTCCATTAATGCGATATCCATCACCTTTAGATAATCTTTTATAGCAGCCTCATTTTCAAATGAATTCAGCCACTGGCGAAAAGCAGATAATGAGCCAGCCCTCTTCACTTGATGAAATTCTTCTAAAAAAATGGATATGGCTTCATTATACTGAGACCTTGTTAGTAATTGATCGAAGGTTGTCGTTGTTTTCATTATGTTCCCTCACTAATAAAAATAAAAAAACACTTGCCAATTAATCTAAATATACTTTTTTTCAATTCATTTGCAATCTATTTTTTTCAAAATAAGGAAAATTAAAAAGCAGCATCATTTTTTAATAATGCCGCTAAATTTATTCTTCTGTTTCTAAAACATGATAGAAATCTATAGAGTCAATTTTTTCAATTAAGTCTGTATCAGATTAAGCATTTTCTCCCCCACACTTACACTATGGGGAAACTTTGTCAGCTTTTACAGATTTTGTGCCTTCACTTTGTTGTTTTTACTCATTTTAATCCCCAATATTTCTAATTCTGTGACAGCACATAATCGATTAACTCCGAAAAAGGTGCTATAACCTTTGGCAATAATTTTTCCTTCATATTGTTCAATCCACTTTATTGAATTCTGCAGTCGGGCTTCCCGATTATATCCCTTTCGACTAGGTCTTTCTTTTTAGACATTCTTCCCCTGATTAGTAAGCAAGATTTCATTTACCAAGATAGAAAGTGCATCTCCAATTGAAGAATGTTCCATGTTCATTCTTACTTCTTTCCTTTTTTTCTCAATTAAATCCAAGCTGTTTAGCAATGATTCACTTGTAAGATTTTCTTCTTTTAATGTAAGAGAGTATCCCTTTTCTTCGAAGGACTTTGCATTAAGGATTTGATCTCCCCTGCTTTGCTGCAAGCTTAGAGGAATAATAAGCATGGGGATTTTTAATGCTAGAAATTCAAAAATAGAGTTTGAGCCGCCTCTTGTGATAACAAGATGTGTAGCAGCCAATATGTCAGCTAATTCTCCATGAACGTATTCAAACTGTTTATATCCGGAAACGGCAAAAAGGCTGTCATCAATATTATTCTTTCCACATAAATGAACAATTTGATATCTGTCTGTTAGCTGATTTAAGGATGCTCTGACTGCTTTATTAATTTTCTTTGCCCCTAAACTGCCCCCCATAATTGTTAAGATTGGACGCCGATCATCAAACCCCAGAAAACTTCTGCCTTTATCTGCTGAACCATAAAATATCTCTTTTCTAATCGGTGAACCAATCGCTTTTGTTTTATTTTCTGGGAAAAACTTTTTTGTTTCTTCAAAAGAGGTAAATATTTTTGCAGCAAACCTTTGAGAAATTTTATTAGCTAATCCCGGTGTCATATCACTTTCATGAATAAAAATAGGAATGCTTAATGACTTAGCTGCAACAATAACTGGAACAGACACAAATCCGCCTTTTGAGAAAATTAAATCAGGTTTCAATTTTTTTAGAATCTTCCTTGCTTCAGAACAGCCTTTTAACACTCTGAATATATCTACAATGTTTTCAAAATCTAAATATCTTCTAAGCTTTCCACTGCTTATACTAAAATAAGGAATATTGATTTTTTTTATTAACTCTTTTTCTATCCCTTTTTTAGAACCTATATAATAAATATCCAAGATATTATTACGTTTTATTTCTTCAATTATTGCAATATTTGGTGTAACATGACCTGCAGAGCCTCCGCCAGTAAATACAATTGTTTTTTTCGACATAAACCCTCCCGAACGTTTCAGTGTTATATAGTATAAATTATATCGTTATTAACACTCTTTTTTTACCATGAAGTACAAAAATTCGTCTATAACCTTGTTCCACAAATTAAATTAGGTTTGATTCCAACTAAAAAGGCTTAGTACCTAGTGGACTATGCCTTTGATAAAAAGAAATCACTTTTCACTTCTTAAAAAACGCCTTCCCGGCAATTCGTTCAAACAGCCTCGGCATGACTTGATAAAGAGTACTTCCCGTATTCATCCAGCCTGGTAGATTGATTTCACGTTTTGGTGTAAGCATAGCATCTACGATTATCCGCGCAACCCTATTTGGGTCGAGCATCCAGCGTTCCACATTTTTTACATAATCCCCCTGCTTGTCGGCAATCGTGAAAAAATCTGTTTTGATAGGACCGGGGTTTACCGATGTTACAAAAATATTGCTTGATTTAACCTCCATCCGCAAACTGTTTGTAAAGCCTATTACAGCATGTTTGGTTGCAGAATAAAGACTGGATTTGGGAGTTGCGATCTTGCCGGCCTGTGAGCCAATGTTTATAATATGACCCTTTTTCCTTTCTATCATGGCAGGCAGCACCATTTTTGTACAGGCAACTAAGCCATATACGTTTACTTCAAACATGCTTTTCATTTCATCAAGGGAAGCATCCAGCACATCATTAAAGATTCCAAACCCGGCATTATTGACAAGAACATCAATAGGCCCGACTTCCTGTGCAATGTTCGAAAAAACGCGCTGAACAGAATCAAGATCCTGAACATCGAGTATGTAGTATGTGCATGAGACCCCATAATCACGTTTAATTTGTTCTGCAAGCTCTGTTAACCGTTCTTCTCTTCTGGCTAATAAAATAAGATGTGCACCACGCTTGGCACATTCAATGGCAATTTTTTCACCAATGCCGCTTGATGCCCCTGTAATCGCAATATGGCATCCTTGTATTCGTATATTCAACTATTTCACCTCTACCGTTCATTGGCAATATAAAGGGATGACTCCCTGGACGTATCTACTTTAATTTGACCGATATTTTCCAAATAGTCAAGCTGTCCGATTGTTTCCGACATTGTTAAGAGCGGCTGTTTATGATAAATCGTTGGAAACAATGCCTGACATACTTGAAAAGCAGTTAAGGGCCTATCCTCAAGAAAACGAAGAACGAGATCTGCCCGTTCCGCTTGCTTTTTTAAGCGAAGGGATATTAGCTCATGCGCTTCTTCAATCAATTCTCCATGCCCTGTGTACACCAGCGAGACCGGTATCTCTAACAACCTTGAAATGGACTCGTTTAACTGGAGCTGCGGCCGCGGGCGTTCTATTGAATTTGCCATCGGCGGCTCTAATAATGGGTTGGGAGAAATATGTTTTAACAATAAATCTCCTCCTATTACTACCCCTGACCTTTCCTCATATAAAACGATATGACTTTGAGCATGCCCAGGTGTTTCTAGGATTCTCCATCCAGCTAGACTGCTAATTTCCTCTCCATCATGTATAAAATGCTGTAAATTTCGATTGCAGGAGAATTCAAGTGTTTGATTCAGCCTTTTTAAATAAGGGAAAAATTTTTTATCCACTCCAAATTCAATAAACAGTTTTTCAAAGAACATGGTTTGTTCTGCCAAAAATTGCGGATCTTTTTTTAACCATGGTGTATTATAAGGATGTCCCCACACTGGAATTTCCTCGCTAAAATAGTCCAACATACCGACATGATCAGGATGGTGATGGGTAATCACGACTTGGTCAATGTCCTGAGGGCTGTACCCAAGTTCTTTTAGCTGGGAGTGAAACGCTTGCCAAGCCTCCTCAGTCTTCGGACCAGCATCCACTAGTGTTAAATGATCCCCCTTAATTAAATACACATTCACATCTCCTACTGGAAAAGGTGTAGGGAGTTCCAGTTTAAAGATTTGGTTTCCCCGTTCAAATGGTTTCATTCTCTCAGCCCCAATTATTATTTTCAAATAAAACTCCTCATGGTACATCACACAAACTTACTACTATTTTACCTTCAAACCACCTATTTGTCATTATATTCAAATAATTCAATTAACATTCTTTCTGAAAATACTTGACAAGTACCTGTCCTCAAATGCATAATGAATAAAAATTCAAGAGAATACAGTAAAAAAGCAAATTTATAATTTCTTAAAAGACAAAAAAAGTAAAAGCATTGACTAGGACCAGTAAATTGGAAGCAGCAAAAGAGAGTGGGGCTCAAGGCTGGGAGGTCCCATAGCACCGCTTCCTTTTGAACCTACCTATGAGCTGTTAGGAAAACCTAACCGTATTTCTGCGATAAAGAAACGAAGCAGGGAATATCTATTCCAACTAAGGTGGTACCGCGGAGCCATTCCGTCCTTTTTAAGGATTGAGTGGCTTTTTATATTGTGCTTTTAAAGGAGGATTTTTATGGAGAAGATTGGATTTATCGGCGCAGGTTCAATGGCAGAAGCCATGATCGCTGGTTTAATAAAAGGTGGAGTGTTTAGGCCGGAACAGGTGATTATTGCAAATCGTTCGAATGCTGAGCGGCTGGAGGAATTATCGAAAAAGTATGGAATCGAAACCACGCATAATAAAGTAAAATTAACACAAGAGGCAGACATTATCGTGTTAGCGATGAAGCCAAAGGATGTTAAGGAAGGCATTGAAGGCATTCAAGAATTTATTCATAACCAGCTGGTCGTTTCCGTGTTAGCAGGTATTTCCATTGACACAATCACATCCATTATAGGCAAAAAAACAGCCATTATTCGTGCAATGCCAAATACTTCGGCCGCCATTGCCAAATCAGCTACTGCCATCGCGGCTAGTGAAGAGGTAACAATGGCACAAATAAAAAAATGCCAATCGTTATTAGAAGCAATTGGTATCTGCAAGCTTGTTGAAGAAGATCAACTAGATGCTGTAACAGGTTTATCAGGCAGCGGTCCGGCATATGTCTATTTCCTAGTTGAGGCCATGGAAAAGGCTGCCATCGAAGTGGGCTTAGAGCCGAATGTAGCCAGAGAGCTGATTGTCCAAACTCTACTCGGTGCCTCAGAGATGATTGCAAGCTCTGATAAACACCCCTCGCAATTACGAAAAGAAGTCACAAGCCCTAACGGAACAACCGAAGCCGGAATAACGATCCTGCAAGAGAGAGGGTTTGAAGAAGCTATTATCTCATGTATAAAACGCGCAACAGAGAGATCACATGAATTAAAAACAATGTTTTCAGAAGCACTGATCACGTTAAAAAAATAAAAAGAAGCGGTTGTCTCAACCAAAGATAGCCGCTTCTTTTCCCAATTTTTTATCCTCACTTATCGGAAGGTACAGTTCAACAATGGTTCCTTTGCCAACCGTACTTGAAATGTTCACTGTTCCTCCATGGGAATGAATAATTTTAAAAGTCGTCATCATCCCAAGACCTGTTCCTTTTTCTTTTGTTGTATAAAATGGTGTGCCGATTTTGGTTATTAGTTCCTTTGAGATCCCTACACCTTGATCAGCAATTTGAATAAAAATTCCAGCTGAACCATGTTTCTTGCCAGTAATCGTTATTTTACCGCCATCAGGCATTGCTTCTATTGAGTTTTTAATTAAGTTAATAAACACTTGTTTTAATTGGCTGGCAATACAATGAATCTTAGGCAAGTTATCAAGTTGAACGTTAACATCCACCTTATTCATTAAGGCTTGCGATCCAAAGAGTGTAACGACATCCTCGATCATTTTCTCCACTCTTTCATCGCGATAATGATGTGCTTGGGGCTTAGCTAAAATAAGCAGCTCACTTGTAATCATTTCAATTCTTGATATTTCATCAGACATGATATCTAAATACTCACTATTGATTTCCTTCAGGGTATTTTTATATAGTTGTAAAAATCCCTTTATCGATGTAAGAGGGTTTCTAATCTCGTGTGCAATTGAAGCAGCAAGTTGTCCAACAGCTGTTAACTTTTCAGATTCAAGCAGCATTTTTTCCGTTCTTTTTTCTCTTGAGATGTCTCGAGCAATTCCATAAACCCCGACAATTTCCCCATTAACTATAATTGGCATATTCGTGACCTTCACTTCAATGATTTGCCCGTTTTTATGAATAGTCTTTGTTTCATAATGCTGAATGGCTCCCTTAGCAGCATTAGTATAATAAGTCTCCGTCTTTTCAATTTCATCAGGTGTAATTAATGGCATATAGGACATTTGTAAAAGCTCTTCTTCTTTGTAACCTAGTAATTCTTCCATAGCATGGTTAACACTGAGAAAATTCCCTTCTAAATCAAAGGAGTATACAGCAGCCGGATTATTTTCAAAAAGAGACTTATAGTGCTGCTCTCTTTGTGAGGATGAGTGTTTACTATCGGTTATATCTTGAAAATAAACAGAAAGGCCATTTGGAGAGGGATAAATCCTTACTTCAAACCACGTATTAATATGGGGTGAGTATTCTTCGAAAACAATAGATATTTGTTCCCGCACGGCCATATGATAATATTGATATGTTTGAAGATCAACAGTCTTAGGGAACACTTCCCATATGCAGTTTCCTAATAATTGTTCCTTCTTATGACGCAGCAGCCTAGTTGCCTCTTTATTAACATAAGTAAATTTCCATTCTTCATTTAATGCAAAAAAAGCATCTGTAATTCGATCTAATATTTCATATGGGTCAATATCTTGAATATGCATTTCCCTAACCTCACAACGATTTTCTAAGCATATAATACCATATATAAACTCAATTTCGGTATCTAATTAAAATGAAACTTCCATTAGTGGGAGTTTTCACGAAGGACAGGATGTACAAGTGTTGACTTTATGATATGAAGTGGCGAGTTTAATCAGCAAATTCCCCATTAATCTCTTAGTTACACGTAACCTTGGAAGGGGGCTTTACTGCCCATTAAGAAGGAATTAATAGCTTCTTTCCAAGGGCCTGGTATATAATGGTGGTAAATGTAAAAAGGGGATAATTGATGAATTCACATCATTCTATTATTCAAACAGCTCTTCCACATCGCTACCCATTCTTAATGGTTGACAAAGTCCTCGAGATTGATGAAGGAAAAGCCGTAAAGGCAGTAAAAACGATTTCGGAAAATGACTGGTACATAACCAATGATCACGGCGTTATGCCAAATTTCCTTGTCATTGAAGCGCTTGCGCAACTTGGTGCTTTTGTCGCAAAGGATCAAAAAAACCAACTGGGATTCTTAACATCTATTAAAGGAGCGGAATTTATACATGAAGCTTCAGTAGGTGATCAAGTCCAGCTATTTTATGAGGTGAAACGATTGAAGAAGGGCTTTGTTCTTGGTAAAGGCTATGCTGAAGTAAATGGGCAGCCAATCGTAAAAGTAGATGAGATTGTCATTTACCAGACCAGCTCTTCAAATGAATAAATCTATTGCTACTATATGGTGATTGATCATGAAGGTAAACCTTTTAGAGCTTCCAGATCGTGAAAAAAGAATCTTTGATCAAATAACAAAGTTAAAAATACGTGAAAAACAAATGCTTTGGTACCTCATAAAAAAGACTAACATTGAGGGAATTGCTCTTTATCCTATGATCGAAAAAGAAATGATCCCTTTGATAAAGCAGGAATTTATCGCAATTAATGAAATCTACGAAGGTGAAGGCTTTAGCTTTTTCATTTTACAAAAAGCACCCTATCTTCTTAGGCAGCTAAAAAAACTAGGTAAGATCGGATGACTTTTAAGGATCTTATGTTTTTAAAGTCATCCAATCTTACCTATTTTTCCCCTTCAAAAATTGTTTTGATTGCAATAGATAAAAGCTCTGGCAAGATTTCAAATGCATAGGGTATGTGTAATCGTTCCGTCCATTTATGAGGATCTCTACCAACTGGTCCAATATTTAAGATAGGAATATTTAAACGTTGCATCTCGCTTAACGGCAAAGAATATCCGTTTCCGTAAAGAGGCATATTGGCTGTTAATTGAGACACAGCTTTCCCATTGTCGTTCAGCTGGACAAAGCTTAAATCACATAATCCAGGAAAGTAATTTTGCTGCTTAAGCTCAATCTGATAGTTCGCCTCAGCATAGGCAGTCATATATTCAACTGTTTTTTGGATCATTGCATTTCCTTTAGAGGATACAGAAGGATAATAAGGAGGACTATAAAAGAGCACAATCATCGCTCCATATTCCTTACATAAGCCAGCTAATTCCGCTACAATTCTAGTGGAAAGATCCCGTTCATCTTCAGCTCCACTCTTTAACAATAATTCCCTTATTCTTCTTTCAATCGCTTTTTCACCATATTTTTTCTTTGCTATTTGTAAAAGTTCCATGAAGGTTAAAACCTTTACCTTTAAATCTAGTGGAGAAAATGAAATAAGCTTATGATAATGTTGACTTCGCTTCTTATAAAACTCCTCCACGTTTAAAGCAGCTTCTTTTACAACTTGCAAGAGCTTACAATGTAGATCGCTGATTGAGCCATTCATGATGAACATATTATACATGGATATGGACGTATGGGGAATTTGAACGGAATACTCCTCTTTTAAATCCTTCATCTTTAAACTAGTAGGCGGTGGTGAGATTTCCACTCCCTCCTGCTCACAAAAGTCAGGATTCAATTCCAACAAGCGGTTTAACTCAGAAAGTAACAGATTAGCATTAAGTCCTGAAAATGGCTCCCCTGCATGTGTTTCGATACCGCTGCAATAAAAGCTGGCAAGAACTTTTCCGATTGAACCTGTGTAAATATAATAGTTTTGATCTTCCGGGTATTTTGCAAACATAGGTTCAGAATTAATGCATGCTTTATAAGTTAAACCAAAACGTTGCTTTAGTTCATCTAAAACAGGGACAGCACTTATCATCCCTGCTGAATTAACCTCTTCATCTGGAACTGAAACTAGTAAGAGGTTTCCCTTAAAATCTCCATTTATTGCCCTTTCTACCATCGTTAACTGGACAGCAAGACCAGCTTTCATATCCATAGTGCCTCTGCCAAATAACCACTCGCCGCTTTCAAGATCTTCCCTTACTTGCTCAGGTAATTGAGAGCTTCTTGCCTTTAGCACATTTGTTAGCTTTAAAGGTTGAAAAGATAATGAGGTTAAATCACCATAATCCGTTACATCCACTACATCAAAATGATTTAATAAAACCACGGTTTCGTTTGTATCTCCTTGTTTTACCAATGCGGTTACAAAGGACCTTCCATTGTTTACAGGATGAAGCTGTAGAAAATCAGGATTCTTTTTAAAATATTTTTGTTCTTTTAACAAATAATAAAGATATTTACCTAAAGCAATCTCACCTTGCGATCCTGTAATACTTGCGTGCTCAACCAATTTGGTTAATAGTTTAACCAATTGCTCCTTTGTTTGCCAACTCCCTTGCAAAGCGAACCACCTGCCAACTATTTTTTTTCATTGTATTAAAAATTCAGCTTTTGATAAAGGATGATTCTACCAGTTTCATATTTATTAGTGAATTAGAATACAGGCAGATAACATGACGATCTGGAAATACTTTTGTTATTATTTTCCTGAACAAAAAAAGATTATGGAGGAAAAAACAATGAGCAGCATGCTTTTTAAACCATTTGAAATAAAGAATGTCACATTAAAAAATCGAATTGTCATGTCACCAATGTGTATGTATTCCTCAACTAATCAACAAGGATTTGTAGAGGATTTTCATATGACACACTATGTAAGCAGAGCAATTGGTCAGGTTGGATTAATCATCGTTGAAGCAACAGCGGTCACACCGCAAGGGAGAATATCAGCACAAGATCTTGGTATATGGAGTGATGATCATTTACCGCAGCTAAAAAAGCTTGTTTCTGGAATGAAGCAGTACGGGGCTGCCACTGGCATTCAGCTGGCACACGCGGGACGTAAAGCTCTTGTTGATGGAGACATTTATGCCCCATCGGCCATCGCCTTTGATGAAAAGTCGAAAACTCCTGCGGCGTTGACAAAGGAGCAAATCACTGAAACCATTCAATCCTTTCAAGCGGGGGCAAAACGGGCAAAAGAGGCAGGCTTTGATATTATTGAAATCCATGGGGCCCATGGATATTTAATTAACGAGTTTCTATCTCCGCTTTCCAATAAACGAGAGGATGAATATGGTGGCTCTTCGGAAAATCGCTACCGCTTTTTGGGGGACATAATTGATGCAATAAAACAAGTATGGGACGGTCCATTATTCGTTAGGATTTCAGCTTCTGATTATCATCCAGAAGGCTTAGATGCAGAGGATTATATCCAATATGCAAAAGAAATGAAAAAACAGGGAGTTGACCTTATTGATGTAAGCTCCGGTGCAGTTGTTCCAGCCAGAATTCAAACTTATCCAGGCTATCAAGTAAGGTTTGCAGAAACAATTAAAACACATAGCGGCATTGCAACTGGTGCTGTTGGGCTTATCACTCATGGCATACAAGCGGAAGAGATTTTGCAAAACAAGCGTGCGGATCTAATTTTTATCGCGAGAGAGCTTTTACGTGATCCATTTTGGCCAAGAACAGCTGCCGCTCAATTAAATGAAAAAATCACTGCACCTCAACAATATGAACGCGGCTGGTAATAATGAACTCGAGAAAAAAGATAGGAAATAGCAATTATTTGCTTTTCCTATCTTTTATTGAATGCCTCTCATAATCAATCTCGACGCTTTGGGATTTCAATTTGCATGAAATCTGAAGCGATGTATGAATGAGGAAAGATGGCTTGCGCTTCTTTTTTTAACATAACAACATCTTCTTCTGTTTGGTAGCGAGAACTTATATGTGTTAGGATAAGCTTCTTTGCATTGGACCTTTTCGCAATCAGTGCAGCTTGTTTAGTTGTAGAATGAAAATAATCAAACGCAAGCTGTTCATCTTCTGCTGAAAGGGTTGCTTCGTGTATGAGCAGGTCCGCTTCCTCAGCAAGTTCAATACTACTATCTGTATATCTAGTATCTCCCAATACCGCCACAACTCTCCCTTTTTGCTTCGGCCCTAAAAAGTCATTTCCATCTATAATCGTTCCATCCTCTAGTTTTACCTTCTGTCCAGCTTTTATTTTTTGAAAAATAGGTCCAGGCTTTATCGCTAACGCTTTTAGTTTATCGACAAGCAATACACCTGGTAAATCCTTTTCAATAACTCGATATCCGTAAGAATCAATCCCATGTTCTAATTTTTTCGCAATAACCTGAAACTGATTATCTTCAAATACGATCCCTTCTTCTATAACTGCAAATTCGATTGGATAGGTAAGGCGTGATTGACTAATAGCAAGAGAGGTACGAATAAACTCTTCAAGGCCCTTAGGTCCATAAATTGTTAATAGTTCTTCTCCCCCTTGAAATGAGCGGCTGCTGATCAGTCCTGGCAGCCCATAAATGTGATCACCGTGGAGATGGGTAATAAATATCTTTTCAATTTTTCTCGGTTTGATCGACGTATGTAAAATTTGATGTTGTGTTGCTTCCCCGCAATCAAAAAGCCATACAGCTTTTCTTTCCTCAAGCAACTGCAGAGCGATGCTCGTTACATTGCGAGCCTTTGCTGGTATTCCTGCCCCAGTCCCAAGAAACATAACATTCAAAGCAATTTCCTCCTAAAAACCTCTTTCCTTTAGAATACATGATTCAATGGTAAAGTGAAACTATCAACATCCCGTTAAATGCAGGATTTGTCGGAAAAAGCAAAAAAATAAGTAGATAAGACTTGACCATTTATAGGTTGATTGAATAAAATAGACTGAATAATAAAAAGATTTTAATAAAATCAGATGCTTTTAAGACGATATTTTTTCTCTAATCGTTTATACTAGTATTTGATAAGATAATTATGTTTGATTTACCCTGCATTTACCTTTATTATTAAGTATTTGTAGAGAGTATTTTACAATCAGTGCCCTAAAATTCGAACTGTTCTTAAAAACAAAGACATTTGTCGGTTAAGGTATCGTTTTCATATACGAATTTTTCACTGATAAGAAATAAATGCATTTGACAAAGTGAGGTACGAACGTGAATACACAAGAACATCCTAAATCTGTTATCGTTATTTTTGGAGCAACTGGTGATTTAGCAAAACGAAAGTTGTTTCCCTCCATTTACCACCTAGTACAAAACAACAAAATTGGTAAAGAATTTGCCGTTGTGGGTGTAGGAAGAAGACCTTGGACAAATGATGAGTTCCGCAGCAATGTTTCCGACTCGATCCAGACAGCGATGAAGGAATCAGTACAATTAGATGATTTCACATCACATTTTTATTATCATCCATTTGATGTAACGAATCCATCTTCTTATTTGGAACTAAATAATTTGTTAAACAAGCTGGATGATTCCTACCAAACAGAAGGTAATCGGATCTTCTATTTAGCAATGGCCCCGGAATTTTTCGGTACAATCGCTCAGAACCTGAAAAAAGAAGGGTTAACAGCAACAAAAGGCTGGAGTCGATTAGTCATCGAAAAACCTTTTGGTCATGACTTGCCATCAGCTCAAAAACTGAATCAGGAAATTCGTGAAGCTTTTAATGAAAACCAAATTTATCGTATTGACCATTATTTAGGAAAAGAAATGGTTCAAAACATTGAAGTGATCCGTTTCGCTAACGCTCTGTTTGAACCTTTATGGAACAATCGATACATATCGAATATCCAAGTCACATCGAGTGAAGTATTAGGTGTTGAAGATCGGGGACGTTATTATGAAAACTCTGGTGCATTGCGAGATATGTTACAAAACCATATGATGCAAATGGTGGCATTACTAGCAATGGAACCGCCAATTAAACTAACAACAGATGAAATCAGAAGTGAAAAGGTAAAGGTTTTACGAGCACTTCGCTCTGTTAGTGAAGATGAAGTAGCCAAATACTTTGTTCGCGGTCAATATACAAGTGGTCAATTAAATGATAAGCAATTAGTTGGCTATCGTGAGGAAAATAATGTAGATGATGATTCTCAAACTGAAACCTATGTTGCCGGAAAGCTCTTAATTGATAACTTCAGATGGGCTGGGGTACCGTTCTATATCCGAACTGGAAAACGCATGGCAGCAAAATCAACAAAAATTGTTGTTCAATTTAAAGATATACCAATGAACCTTTATTATAAAAAGGGAGAAAATGTTCCTCCTAACTTACTGGTCATTAACATACAGCCTGATGAAGGAATTACCCTTCAACTAAATGTGAAAAAAGATGGTGATGCTGGCGATTCTAAGCCGGTTAAATTGGATTTATCAAATAATTTCCTTGACGGCATTAACACACCAGAGGCTTATGAAAAGCTGCTTTACGATTGTATGCGTGGAGATGCAACAAATTTCACTCATTGGGATGAAGTAGCCTTATCATGGTCATTCGTTGATCCAATTTCAGAAGCATGGAAAAAGGGCAAAGCACCGCTCACTACGTATCCTTCTGGATCCATGGGACCAAAAGAAGCAGACGACATGCTTGAGGCAGATGGAAATCAATGGTGGCCTGTCAGCTAAACCTGCCTTTTTATTACTAATGTCTTGAAATCATAGCGCGTCATATTTTTAATGTAATAACTCCTACTATCTTATTAGCCGGTTGAGGCCCTGAGCTTTAACCGGCTGTTTTCTGGACGCTTCCCTGAAACTCACTCCCTTCCCATAAAAATAATTAAGATTATAAATTCAAGTATCCTTCCTGTTGTTTACAATTTGTACACAAAAAAAAGCCAATCCTTTTAAAAATGTGCGAATTGGCTCGTCTATTTGCCTCATACAAACATTTTGAAAGCTGCATAGGATAATGTATGCAAGACGCAACCCTTGCAATCTCCTTATATTGGTTTGAGCTGTTACATTCGTAACAGCTTTTTTTATTTTGGCTCTTTGGCCTTCCCTGCTCCCAACTACCCTCGCTTTTTTCCATCTGCTCCTAAAATGACCTCTCAGTCGATCTAAAAACATTTGTTTGGACCCTTCTCTCAATAGTTTCCCTAGAAGACTCATCCCCCTTGGTTTCAATCATCACAATCAAAATTCAACAAATTTAAATTTAAACATTTAATATGACTACTCTCAACTAAAATAAAAGGACAAGCTCCTTTAAATAAGGGCTTGTCCTTTTTATAGAGATAAAGATTATTTTTCAATCCATTCAGTATGGAAAATACCTTCTTTATCAACACGTTGATATGTGTGAGCTCCGAAGTAATCACGTTGTGCTTGAAGCAAGTTAGCTGGTAAAGTTTCAGAACGGTAGCTGTCATAATAAGCAAGTGCTGAAGAGAAGCATGGAACTGGAACTCCGTTTTCGATTGCCACAGCAAGAATTTGTCTTAATGCTCCTTGGTAACCTTCAACAATTTCTTTGAAATATGGATCTAATAACAAGTTAGCTAACGCTGAATCACGGTCATATGCATCCTTGATTTTTTGCAGGAATGCCGCACGAATAATACAACCGCCGCGGAAGATCATTGCGATATCACCATATTTTAAATCCCAGTTATATTCATCAGAAGCTGCTCTCATTTGAGCAAAACCTTGAGCATAAGAGCAGATTTTGCTCATGTATAATGCCTTACGAACTGCTTCAATAAGCTCTTCCTTGTTTCCTTCATATTGTTTTGCAGAAGGTCCTGAAAGAATTTTGCTCGCTTTTTGACGCTCATCTTTCATTGCAGAAATAAAGCGTGCGAATACAGATTCAGTAATGATTGGAAGCGGCACACCTAAATCAAGCGCACTCTTACTTGTCCATTTACCTGTACCTTTTTGGCCAGCTGTATCCAAAATAACGTCAACAAGCGGTTTACCTGTTTCATCGTCTTTTTTAGTGAAAATATCAGCAGTGATTTCAATAAGATAGCTGTCTAACTCACCTTTATTCCATTCAGCAAATACTTCATGTAATTCATCAGCTGATAGACCTAATACATTTTTCAATAAGAAATAGGCTTCTGAGATTAATTGCATATCGCCGTATTCAATTCCGTTATGAACCATTTTTACATAGTGTCCTGCTCCATCTGGACCAATGTAAGTACAGCATGGATCTCCATCAACTTTTGCAGAAATAGCTTCTAGAATAGGCTGAACAAGATCAAATGCTTCTTTTTGACCGCCAGGCATAATGGAAGGTCCTTTTAATGCTCCTTCTTCACCGCCTGAAACCCCAGTTCCTATGAAATGGATTCCACTCTCTGCAAGTTCCTTATTTCGACGTTGAGTATCTGTATATAACGTGTTACCGCCGTCAATTAAAATGTCACCTTTATCAAGATGCGGTAAAAGCTGTTCAATTGTTGCATCTGTTGCAGTCCCAGCTTTAACCATTAAGAGGATTTTACGAGGAGTTTCTAATGATTGAACAAATTCTTCAATGCTGTATGTTCCAACAACATTTTTACCTTTTGCTTCAGTTAGAAATTCTTCTGTTTTTGTTGCTGAACGGTTGAAAACAGCTACTGAAAAACCTCGGCTTTCAATATTTAACGCTAAGTTTTTTCCCATTACAGCCAAACCAATGACACCAATTTGTTGTTTCGACATTTGCTTACGTCCCTTCTTGTCCTTAGAGTATGTAAAGGTACTGACAAAATATGCCTGTCCCCTTTTGAAATTGACACACAATTCGAATTATTTATTATGACTACAATTGAAAATACCATAAGTATTGACTATATTTCAAGTAACAACATTCATGTAATCGCTTAATCTCTCAAAAAATCTTTATTGAAGCTTGTACCGGGTGATAAATCCTCTTCCTGCGTCCCTTTTATCCCACGTTTAATGAATTGATTTCCATATTTTTTATTTATTTTGTCAATCACAGAAAGCAATGGCTCCTCCTTTGCATCGTTTTCAAATGAGAATAAATCTAACTGTTTAACAGCATCGTCTTTTTCAACCAATTCTTGTCCTGTGATCCCTAATAAACGAATTGGTTCCTCATTCCAGTGAGCAAAGAATAGCTGTTTCGCTAACTCGTAGATCTCTTCTTCATCACCTATAGGATTCGCTAATTTTCTGCTTCTAGTAATTGTTTTTAAATTTCCATAACGGATTGTGATTAAAATTTTTGTTGCGAGTACTTCCTTCCGCTTCATTCTTACCATAACAGAATGAGAAAGTTTTTTTAATACATCACTAATTTCATTTTCATTTGTTGTATCTTTGGCAAGGGTGGTTGAATTGCCAATACTTTTAAATTCATAAATGGATTCAGGGTCAACGGGACGATTGTCAATTCCATTTGCACGTTTCTTTAATCGTTCACCATTTATTCCAAGTAATGTTTTTAGCTGAACGTTGTCCCCATTTGCTAAATCATGTATCGTTTTAATACCGATCGTGTTCAGCTTTTCTGCCGTCTTTTCTCCCACGCCATGCATTTGGGCAACCGGCAATGGCCAAAGTTTTTCTGGAAGTTCACGTTTTCGCAAAATAGTAATCCCTAGAGGTTTTTTCATATTAGAAGCCATCTTAGCTAAAAATTTATTTGGAGCCACCCCTATACTGCAAGGGAGTAACAGCTCTTCCAATAGACGTTCCTGAATGATTTTCGGTATTTCTAGCGGATTAGTATTCATATAGCGTGTAATATCCATATACCCTTCATCAATGGATACCGGTTCAACAAGGTCAGTATATTCCCGAAGCACATTAAACATGGCACGTGATGCCTTCCGATATCGCTCAAAATTAGGTTTTTTCACAATTAATTCCGGACATAATTTTCGGGCTTGCCAAAGCGGCATCGTTGTTTTAATCCCTTTTGCACGAGCTTCATAGCTACATGTAACAATAATCCCTTTTCTCTCCTCAACATTACCCGCAATCGCAAGCGGCTTCCCTTTAAGGGTTGGATCATATGATATTTCAACCGATGCATAAAAGCTATTCATATCTACATGAAGAATAATTCGTCCGCTTCCAGAACGCTCCATCTTCCTTCACCACTTCACTAAAATTGTTAGCATCATTTTACCATGATTCGCGAAAAAATGTTGCTGCTATAACGTTATATGTAAAAAAGAATGTCTGATAAGTAAAGCGCAAGCTCCTTCAACAGCATATGGCAAGAAGCTGAATCCAGACTGATAATGATGATGTAAAATTTTTACCCTTTCTTACCATAAAACAAAAGAGGCTGTGGCCCAGCTTATTCATGTGTCAGTAAGGAGTCAGACCTTTTGAGACAGCCCGGTTAATAATCCCTCTTTTACAGGGGCAATTCCTTCAAGACTAGAAAGGAATAGATCCGAATCGATCATTAAGATCAAGCGATCATCAAAACTAGCAACACTTGTAAAGTATTTTGTTAACACAAACGCTCCTTTAGAAATTTGTTTTAATGCATTTTCCAGGATATTTATTATTTCCCTTGCTTCTTTTACAATGAATGCCGCAGACATCTCTTTAGCCTGTACAACAAGAAGTTTAACTTGCTCATCTATAGCCGTATCTTCTTGATAAAAAATGCGAGTGATGTCCAGAACAGGAATAAATTCTCCTCTAAACTTTACGACTCCTGTCATATAAGATGGCATATTAGGAATAAAATGAATATGTTCCGGCTTTTCAATTGAAATAACATGTTCGATCGGCAACCCATATTCTTCATAACCAGCACGAAAAACTACTACTTTCAAAATATCCATCACAAGCTCCTCCCACTTGTTCCGCGTATCCTCTGTTTTCTATGACTATCATACTATGTTCTAAAAAAGAGGGAAAGAAAATATCTCTCATTGCCCTGACCGTAAATCTGCTTTTCTTCACTTGAAACTTTTTCTCCTTGATAAACGTATGAATAATCAGAACCTATTTTATCTTAGGCCATTTTGAAAGGAGTCGTCCATGGGAAACATCTTTTTATTTTCACTCATCGTAGGCTTAGCGGCCACAATTGTTCTTATTCCATTTTTTAAAACGCATAGTAAGAAAGAGGATAAGAAATTGACAACAGGGGCATTGGCTGTCCTATTGATCATAACCATACCTGCTGTTTTTATCTTTTATTATTTTACAAATCTTGACCGAAATCCCTCATCATTATGGCTGCTTGCCATCATTAGTACTGCAGCAGGTTCACTATTTGCCACAGGAAAAGAAAGGGTAATAAAGGGAATCCTCTTTGCAGGAAGCCTATTCATCGGAATTTATTTCCTTACAGCGGGAATATTTAATGCAAATGAAAAATATCAACTTGCAAAAATGGAAGAAAAAGTGGAAATTGAAGCATTTGATGAGAAGGAAACACCGGCAAGTGTCCCCCTCATTTTGCCCGTAATAAAATGAAAAAAGCCTTTGGCCAAGTACCAAATACAAGCTATTATGAACTTGGAAATTTGCAAATTCAAAAAATAAATGGGGAATATGTATATATAGCACCAGTTGAATTTTCTGGTTTTTTTAAATGGTGGAACGGTGATCACACACCAGGTTATTTTACGTTAAGTGCAACTGACTCTTCAGCAAATCCGAAATTTATTAAGTCAGAAATGGTTTACACCCCCTCCTCGTATTTTAATAAAAAAATTGAACGGCATATTCGGATGCAGTATCCAAAACATATTTTTGATGGAGATGTCCAGTTGGAAGTTGATGATGAAGGAAAACCATATTACATCCGTTCGTATGGCGAATTTATTACCGCACGAAATGGTTTTGAAGTGAAAGGGATTGTCATGGTTGATCCAAATAATGGTGTAACAAAGGACTACTCATTATCAGACATTCCAGAATTTATTGATGGTGCTGTTTCACCAGAAGCTGTTAGTTTACAAAACAGTTATTTTGGAAACTATGTACATGGGTTTTGGAATAGTATATTCGGTAAAACAGATGTAAAACTACCTTCTGATGAAGGCATTGAAGCAAATGTCAGTCCGATCTTTGATGAAGGCGGGGAAATGTATTATTTCACAGATTTCACAAGTCCTAAAGAAGGCGTAGACTCAATGTTGGGATACTCTATAACAAATTCAAGAACGGGTAAAGCAACGTATTATACGGGTAATCTTGAAGAATCGTATATGGACTCACAGGGAGCATTGCAAATCATTGAAAAGAAATTCATTGAAAAGAAATGGCATGGAGAAATGCCAATTCTTTATAATTTTTATGGAGAGGCAAGCTGGCTCTCACCAGTTCTAGATTCAAATGGTTTTCTGCAGAATTACTTTATAGTATCTGCAGCAAATCCGGAAATCTCAGTGTACGGGAATACTCCAAATGATGCACTAAGGCATTATAAAACCGCTCTGCAAAGAGGAGGAAGTACGGTTGATGGAACCTCTAATGCAGAGGAAAAGCAAGTAACTGGAATCGTTGCAAGAGTATATAAGGAAAAATCCGGTGATTACACGATCATCTCTTTCCTATTAGATAACCGGCAAAGCTATATTATATCTTCCGAAAACGAGCCCTTGGCTATTTACCTTAGAGAAGGGGATAAAGTAAACGTAAACTATTTAGAAACTGGTGAAGATTTCTTACCTGTTAAGGAAATAGTCATAGAAGGCCTTAAGTAAAGAAAAAACACGAAGGTGCTCTCTGTAAGAGCGCTCTCGTGTTTTTTATATGCCGTTAATCATCGTTTGAAAACAGATAATCCCTTTTCTTTAAAGAAATATTTAAGACCAGGCCTATACCAATCATACTTGCCAAAACAGAGCTTCCTCCGTAACTCATTAAAAGGAGGGGGATTCCTGTTATTGGCAGTAAACCGGACACCATTCCAATATTCTGAAAGGAGTGAAATGTAAAGAGTGCAACCATCCCAATACAAATATAAAATTCAAACAAACTATTTCTAACATACATGCCGACTCCCAGCATGCGATAGATTATTAAAAAATATAGAATTACAACAAATGAAGCTCCTATAAATCCGAACTCTTCGGCCACAATGGTAAAAATAAAATCAGAGTGGGCTTCGGGTGTATAAACATTGCTGTTATGAAAACCTTTTCCATCAACCATCCCAGATCCAATCGCTAAAAGGGATTGCTTAAGCTGATACCCGATTCCCTCTGCATGTTGGAAAGGATCTAACCAAGAATAGATTCTGTTTAATTGATATGTACCAAAGATCGTTAATAAAAGATCAGGATCGTAGATAAATACGAACACAAGTGTACTTACTGCAGTAAGCACCAGTACAAGTAGGACGGCCATTATTCGCCAATTGACACCTGACAAAAAAGTAATAGCGATCGTGATGACCAGCATAACTAGCGAGGAGCCAAAGTCATTTTGCAAAAGAACTAACATAATGGGTGTTAGTGAAACAGCAGCTATTTTTGCTAGCAGCCATAAATCTTGTTTAAACGAACGGATCGATGATTTTTCATAGTGGTTTTTTGTTATATTGGCCAACATCATAATTAAAAAGATTTTCATATATTCAGAGGGCTGAATGGATCCTAATCCAGGGACAATAAACCATGATTTTGCTCCGTTCCGATAAGGTGCAATTGATTCAGGTGCTACTAAAATTCCGATTAATAACGCAATTCCTGCCCCGTAAAAAAAAGGAGTTACCTTACTAATTTGTTCAAAATCAAATAAAAAAATCACCAAAGCCACTAGTATTCCTAGGATAAACCAAATAATTTGCTTGGCCATAAAATTTTCATCATACTGTGCATACTTTTGGGCACTAAAAATGGTGACACAGCTAGAAATCATTAATAAAAATAAGAAAAACACTAATGAAGCATCAAAATACCTATATTTTTTTTGTGTGGACAAATCAATCACCGTAATCATAAATTTTTATCGAGAGCCATCATGCTATGTATCGATATAAGAATAACATTTCAATTAGAAAAAATATACAGAATTCAGCATATTCCACCTAAGAAAAAAGCGTTCTGTTTATTTGACGAGGCCATCCTTATAAATGTTTCACTTTAACCAAAAAAGAACAAAAAATAAGGAACAATCCACATATATACAAGGGGTCCATTTTTATCAGCTTAATGGGGAGTAATCCCCTTCTTCAAGAATCTATTCAAAGAAGTTAAGAGGGGAAAAATGCCGTAAAGATCTCACGGAGTATGGTTGGACATAAGGCAGAAGCTGCCTATTTAGTTCAACCATCAGAGAGGATGGGAACCCCCTCTGATGAAATCTTACAAGTAAATCATCATTATTTTCCTATAAACATTTGTGTCCAGTGATGTCCATTGGCATCATAGCCAACGCCGATATGAGTAAAATCTCTGCTTAAAATATTTTTACGGTGACCTTCGCTATTCATCCATGCTTGGACAACTTGTTGTGGTGTTTGCTGTCCTTGTGCAATATTTTCACCAGCCGTTTTATAGGTTACACCAAAATCCCTCATCATATCGAAAGGTGAACCATAAGTTGGGCTTGTATGTGAGAAATAATTGTTTTGTCTCATATCCTCTGATTTCTTTTGGGCTACGCCGCTTAACTGTGTATCACCTTTTAGTGGTGGTAAACCATTTTTTTGTCTTTCTGCATTTGTAAGATCGATAACTTGTTGAGCAGCTTGGCTTATCCCTTGAGCAGGCTGTTGTGTTTCAGGCTTTTGCTCTTGATTTGCTTGCTGCTGTTGTGGTGCCGGTGCCTGCTGTTGTGGTGCCGGTGCCTGCTGTTGTTCTCTTTGTTGTTGCTGCGGTGCTTGTGCTTGGTTTTGTTGTTGTGGACGCTGTTGTTGTCCTTGTTGGGCGAATTGACGAGCTCTTTGCTCTGCTTGCTGTCTAAACTGTTGAATATAATCTTGAACTTGTCGTTGTGCGTCTTCTTGATTGTTTGCTTGGACAAACTTAAACTTTGCATCTTGAACCGTTATCGCTTTTGTATGCGGGTATTTGTTACTATCGATATCTGTTTTCGTACTGGAAATTTCCATGCCGTCTTGCTTATCATTGCGATTTCGAGTACGATTTTGATCCCCATTATTGCGATCCCATGGGCCTCTAAACTCATTATCGTCATTAACATCACGTATGAAAGGGACATTATCTCTTCCATTATAATTGACGTTTTCAGCAACATCTATTTGTTTATTATCATCATTCGGATCCATTGCCTCGTTATTATTACATGCTACAAGCCCTGCAACAAGTGCACCTGTTACAAACATACTTAGTTTCTTTTTTATCAATTGAAACCCCTCCTTGACATAGATTAGGTACCTTTTTATTTTCCTATGTAATCAAAAAAATATAGGTGGTAATAATCTTGAAAAATGGAGGAACAATTCATATTTAGATAATCTTGTCAGGCTTTAAGAGCAAAAAAAAAAGAACGCAAAAAGCGTTCTTTTTTCATTTATTCTGCTACCTCTTGAATGATAGCTAAAACAAGTTCAGCTGTTTTTTCCAACTCTCCAATCGGCATTTTTTCATTTGTCGTATGGATTTCTTCATAACCCACCGCAAGGTTTACTGTAGGAACGCCATTTCCTGCGATGACATTGGCATCACTTCCGCCACCGCTTGTTTGAAGTTCGCTTTCACGTCCAATACGAGCTGCTGCACGTTTGGCTACCTCAACCACATGATCCCCATCACCAAATTTAAAACCAGGATACATGACTTCAATTTCGACTTCTGCACGTCCACCCATTTCGTTAGCTACTTCTTCAAAGGAATCCTTCATTATTTTTACTTGTGCTTCCATTTTGTCAGGAACTAATGAACGGGCTTCCGCAAGAATATGTACCAGGTCACACACGATATTTGTTTGAGTTCCACCTTCAAACCGGCCAATATTCGCTGTTGTTTCATGGTCAATTCTGCCTAATGGCATTTTGGCAATAGCTTTTGCTGCAATTGTAATAGCGGACACTCCTTTTTCCGGGGCAACTCCTGCATGTGCTGTTTTACCGTAAATCGTTGCTTTCACCTTTGCCTGAGTAGGTGCAGCAACAATAATTGTACCGACTTTTCCATCACTATCTAGGGCATAGCCATATTTCGCTGTCATTAACGCAGGGTCAAGAGCCTTTGCTCCAACCAAGCCTGATTCTTCACCAGCCGTTATGACAAATTCAATTTTACCGTGCGGAATGTTTTGTTCCTTTAATGCCTTTATCGCTTCGAGCATTGCGGCTAACCCTGCTTTATCATCGGCACCTAAAATAGTTGTACCATCAGTTATTACATAACCATCTTTAATACTAGGCTTGATTCCTTTTCCCGGTACAACTGTATCCATATGTGAGGTAAAGTAGATGGTATCTACATTGTCTTTTGTTGCTGCTAAAGTACATACTAAGTTGCCTGCCCCATGGCCTGTTACTCCAGTCGTATCATCTTCAACTACATCTAAGCCTAATGCAGTAAACTTTTCCTTCAGTACTTTTGCAATCTCTGCTTCAAACTTCGTTTCTGAATCAATTTGCACAAGCTCTAAAAATTCATCAAGCAAGCGTTGTTTATTAATCATTTCAACTTTACCTCCTAAAGGGGAATGTTCCCATGTTTTTTCTTGGGTCTAGTCTCCTGTTTTGTTCTAAGCATGTCCAGAGCCTGGATCAACTTTATTCTTGTTTCTCTTGGATCAATAACATCGTCAACCATGCCCTGACTTGCTGCAACATAAGGGTTTGCAAACTTTTCACGATATTCTTCAATTTTTTCTAGTCTTGTTTGTTCAGGGGTGCCGCTATTTTCAATTTCCTTCGAGAAAATAATGGATGCTGCCCCTTGAGGTCCCATAACAGCAATTTCAGCGTTTGGCCATGCATAGACTAAATCTGCGCCAATTGACTTACTGTTCAAGGCCACATAAGCTCCTCCATATGCTTTTCTTAAGATGACGGTCAGCTTCGGAACGGTTGCCTCAGAGTAAGCATATAAAATTTTAGCACCGTGGCGAATAATCCCTCCGTGCTCTTGTTTAACTCCAGGAAAAAAGCCTGTTACATCCTCAAATGTAATCAGCGGAATTTGAAAAGAATCACAAAAGCGGATGAATCTAGCTGCTTTATCCGATGAATCAATATCCAATCCGCCAGCCATATATTTGGGTTGATTACAAACTAGGCCAACCACTTCTCCCTTTATTCTTGCTAAACCGATGACAATGTTTTTCGCAAAATCTTTTTGAATTTCTAAAAATGATCCGTCATCAACTACCTGATTAATAACGATTCGAACATCATATGGCCGAATTGCATCGAAGGGAATTAAATCTGTTAAGTCCGGCCGATATTCATCCTTTTCCTCATACGGCAGGATAGGAGGTTTTTCATGGTTATTTTGCGGCAAATAGCTTAACAGCATTCGAACCTGCAGTAAAACCTCTTCTTCTGTTGAACCTGAGAAATGTGCATTTCCGCTAATCGTATTATGTACATAAGCTCCTCCTAAATCCTCAGAACTTATTTTTTCACCTGTTACGGTTTCAATTACTTTTGGCCCTGTAATAAACATTTGACTTGTTTGTTCAACCATAAACACAAAATCAGTGATAGCTGGTGAATACACCGCCCCCCCAGCACATGGCCCAAGAATGACTGATAGCTGCGGAATAACACCAGAATAAATCGTATTACGGTAAAAGATTTGCCCGTACCCATCTAATGATACCACACCTTCTTGAATTCTCGCACCGCCAGAGTCATTCAACCCAATAAATGGGGTTCCATTTTTTGCAGCTAAATCCATAACCGCTGCAATTTTTTTCGCATGCATTTCACCAAGAGCACCGCCAAATACTGTAAAGTCCTGTGAAAATAAATAAATTGGCCTCCCATTCACTTTTGCATACCCTGTAACTACCCCATCTCCAGGGCCTTTTTTGTCATGTAAGCCAAAATCACTGCATCGATGCTGAATAAATGGGTTTAATTCAACAAATGTCCCTTCATCAACAAGTAAGTTTATACGCTCTCTGGCCGTTAGCTTTCCTTTTTCATGCTGCTTTTTAATTTTATCATCCCCGCCGCCTAACTCAACTTCACGCCTTTTTTCATATAATTCATTTATTTTTTTATAAATATCATTGCTCATCATGTTCACCCCGTTGTTTTTCACATAGTTCAACCAGCACATTATTTGCTGCTTTTGGATGTAAAAAAGCGATATTTGCTTGCGCCGCACCAATCCTTGGTTTTTCATCAATTAATGGGATCCCTTTTCTCTTAAACTCCTGCAAACGAGCTTCTAAGTCAGATACACCAAAAGCAATGTGATGGATCCCTTCACCCCTCTTAGAAAGAAATTTGGCGATCGTGCTTTCTTCGGACATTGGTTCTAATAGTTCGATTTTTGTACTGCCTGCAGATAAAAAAGCTACTCTAACCTGCTGTGACGGCACTTCTTCATAACCCAGTAATTCCAACTGTAAAACATCTTTATAAAAAGGCATGACAGTTTCTATTGAACGTACTGCTATACCGATATGATCAACTTTTTTCACCATATGCCGAATCCCCCCACCTTTTGCAAACGTTATCACGATATAATAAACTTTTCTCTCTTTTCACTTGAAACTCCTGCTGTTTTGACAAATTTCTTTCATTCCCCTTCCTTTTCTGAAGAAGTGTTGTCCAAATGACCCTTTCACGATAAAATAAAGGGACAAGGAGTGAGAAGAAATGTCTCGTAAAACACAAAAATTCGTCGTCTATTTAATGATAGGGATTATGCTTGTTACAACCATACTAACTGGTATCGCAACTTGGTTTTAAATAAAAAGGCTATGAAAAGTTAGGTTGCTGATTTTGCCAAAAAGGTAATTAAGGGATACACAATGCATTCAGAAACTAGTGCTAAAAAGAGACTCCTATCCGCATAAGCTCGTCTCTAAGAACAAATCAACAGGCTGTATTTAGAGAACATAATGAAAAGAGGCTGGCTCAAACCAAAATGGCTCCCTTTAAACACTTCCCTCATTACTAAAGTATTAAATCGTGTTTATTATATGGGTCCGACACAGTTTGAGACTGCCTCTTGTCATTGTATTATTGATTTCTTTTATCGATCCAATCCTTTAAATTGACTCTTTATTATTAAATAGCTTTCCATTTCCCTTATAAAATGCAAAAGTGCTGCCCTTACTTCAAACTCTTCCCTTGTTTGCGGCAATTTCATATTTTCAAATACCTGTTTCATTTCAAGCAATTGGACTAAAAATTTATGCGCCGTATTACCTGGATGGATATGTATACGCAAATCATGAATAAAGTCTGCAATCATTTTGCTTTGATCTACAGAGGTATGAATGGATGTGATCAGTGGAATGATTCGTTCAATAATTTCAAATTGTTTTTCCCTCATTTTAAAATAATGGTAATAGTTATTTTCATGTCGTAAGAAATGATTTTCAACCTCACGGAATGCCATTGTCTTTGCTTCATTAATTAATTCCGCTGTTTTGATGATTTCACTTCCGTCCCATTTTCGATTACTTTCAACCAAATATAATTCGATTTCACGAAAAATGCTCGAGAGATTTTCTTCAATCTGCTTTTGATAATTTTTCAGTTTCACTTCCATACTTGGCATATAAATGTTCATGATTAAGGCAACGCCAATTCCGATGATAATTAATAAAAATTCATTCCATATTAATGACCATGTTATGGAGGCTTCATTATATAAATGAAAAATAATAACTGCACTTGTTACAATTCCCTCTGTTACGTTTGCAAACACAGTTGTAGGTATAAACACTAATAGCACAAGGCCAATAATAATTGGATGATACATGATCCCTTCAAAAAAGAGAAAAGAATACAACATTGCAATCGTGCAAGCTAGCAGTCTCGCCCAAGAGCTTTTTAGTGATTTCTTCTTTGTAACCTGTATGCATAGAATGGTAATGATTCCTGCTGAAATATAATTATCAAGCTCCATAAATTGTGCGAGCATAACAGCAATGGTTGTACCAAGTGCTGTTTTCGCTGTCCGATAACCTATTTTAAACATATGCTTTCTCCCCGTTAACCTTCAAAATTTCCGCCAATTCCACTTGGTTAACAACATAACCGAAGTAAAAAAATTAGCCTTATAATAAAAATAGTTTACACTATAAGCCAGTAAAAAACGAAAAAAGATGATCGATTTGACCACCTTTCTTCATGTACTTATAACATTTTCTCTAAGAATACTTTTGCACGTTCTGTTTTCGGATTTGTAAAGAATTCATCAGGTGCAGCATCTTCAACAAGTTTGCCTCCGTCAAGGAAAAGCACGCGATCTGCTACCTCTTTAGCAAAGCCCATTTCATGTGTTACGATAGCCATCGTCATTCCCGTTTGAGCTAAATCTTTCATTACCTCAAGCACTTCTTTTACCATTTCAGGATCAAGTGCTGAGGTGGGCTCATCAAATAAGATGACTTCAGGGGTCATGGCAAGAGCGCGTGCAATCGCCACACGTTGTTTTTGTCCGCCTGATAAACGATTTGGATATTCCGAAGCCTTTTCAAGCAGACCTACTTTTTTTAAAAGCGTTTTTCCGTTTTCCTCCGCTTCTTGCTTTGTCTGTCCTTTCACCGTCATAGGCGCATACGTTAAGTTATCTAGAACAGTTTTATGGGGAAATAAATGAAAGTGCTGGAAAACCATTCCCACATTTTGACGCACCTTTGCAATATCAACCTTTGGATTCGTAACTTCCTGGTCTTTGATCCACACCTTCCCCTGTGTAGGTGTTTCAAGTAAATTTAAGCATCGTAAAAAAGTGGATTTACCAGACCCCGAAGGGCCGATAATAGCAATTACTTCCCCTGAAGCAATCGTTGTTGTAATTCCTTTTAAAACTTCAAGTTTACCATATGATTTATGCAAATTTTCAACCTTAATCACTGCGTCTCATTCTCCCTTCAATGCCTTTACCAAGGAGTGTCAATACCATCACCAAAAGATAGTAAATAAGACCGGCAAATATTAAAGGGGCGAAGTAGTTATAGGAATCTGCCCCAACTTGATAGGCACGTCTCATTATGTCTTGAACACCAATTACGGTTACAATGGCTGATTCTTTTGTTAACGTAATGAATTCATTCATTAGGGCAGGCAAAATATTTTTAAATGCCTGTGGAAGAATAATATCCTTCATCATCTTTGAATAAGGGACTCCTAAAGCCATTGAAGCCTCTTGCTGTCCTTTATCAATCGCATTAATACCTGCGCGTATAATTTCAGAAATATAAGCTCCCGAATTCAATGTAAACGCAGCAACAGCAGCAGGGTATGGATCGATTGGGAACCCTAAAATTTGTGGAAGCCCAAAGTAAATAATAAGCAATTGCAATACCAATGGTGTTCCTCTAAAAATGGACGTATAAGCGTCTGCAAACCACATTAATGGCTTGACTCTGCTGATTTTGAATAAAGCCAAAATAATTCCCCATACAAAACCAAGTAATAAGGAAAGTAAAACAATTTGTAACGTAACCCAAATTCCTTCCAAAATAAATGGCAAGGATGGGACAATCGAAGAAAAGTTTATATCCATATCTCTAAATCCTTTCAATCTGATTCTTAACCAGTCTTCATAAAAAAGGGCTGACACTATTAGTAGTTGTCAGACCCATATAATTTTATCCCTATCTTAACAAGCATTAGAACTTCCACTGGTGAAAGTCATATTTTCATAAAATGAGCGTTCTTATTATTCGCCGCCAAACCATTTAGCAACTAATTTATCAAGCTCGCCATTTTCTTTCATTTCATTTAGAGCATCATTAAATTCTTTTGTATATGGACTATTCTTTTGAAAAGCAATCGCTGAACCTGCCTCTTCCTCTGATGCCATTGTAAAGCCTGATAAGTCTTTATCTTTTTCAATATACCCATTGGCAACTAAGTCTTCGATGATCGCAGCATCGATACGACCAGATTTTAATTCTTGAATTAAATCAGAGATTTTATTTCGGTTCTCAATTTTCACATTTACTTGTTCGGAAATTTCCTTTGCTTTATCTTCCTGAATAGAACCTAATTGAACACCGATTGTTTTTCCTTTAAGCTCTTCTATTGATTTTACTTCCTTATCTTTTAAGGAAACAATCATATGATTAGCTGTATAATATACATCTGAAAAATCAACATTCTCCGCACGTTCGGGTGTTGGTGTCATCCCTGATAAAACCAAATCAATTTGTTTAGCTTGAAGGGCAGGAATTAAGCTATTAAAATCAATATCCTGAATTTCAAGTTCATATCCTGTTTTTTCTGCTAATGCCTTCGCAAGATCAATGTCAAAACCAACAATGTCGCTGCCTTTTGTCGTATCAATATATTCAAATGGCGGATAATCAGCTGATGTAGCCATTTTTAATACCTTTTTGTCCCCGCCTGAAGTTGAATCATCCGCTTCATTTGTGCTTGTTCCACAAGCTGCTAATAAACCAATGATGAATAAACTTATCATAAGCAATGATAATTTTTTCATAATAATTTCCTCCTATAATATCTTCTAAATATATATGTCTGTTTTTAGTGTTCACTCACTAATATTTAATCAATAATTTGTATTTTAACACAGGTTTATAAATATGCAATCAATATTCATAAAGATGTAATTATAAAAATATTATGTAAATTCATTTTTTCAGAATATTTTCATTTATAAAAAAAGGCAAGCTCATTAAATGAGCCTGCCTCTTAATTGGTTCTTAAACTTCATCACAATATTCATCAAATGCTGATTGAAGCTTTGCTACAACAGACATTGGATCATGTCCTTCAATTTCATGACGTTCAACCATTGTCATGATCTTGCCATCTTTTAGTAAAGCAAAAGATGGTGATGATGGCGGATATCCTGTGAACTTCTCTCTCGCACGTGCTGTGGCCTCCTTATCCTGTCCCGCAAAGACCGTCACAAGATTATCTGGGCGTTTATCAAAATGAATAGCATGTGCAGCAGCAGGTCTGGCAATTCCACCAGCACAACCGCAAACACTGTTTACCATAACAAGCGTTGTTCCTTTACTTTCTAGAACTTCGTCAACCTCTTCCGGCGACTTTAGCTCGGTATATCCAGCAGCAACAATTTCCTTGCGAGCCTGCTTCACGATATCATTCATAAATAAATTAAAATCCATACTCAATGAAAACCTCTCCTTTATCAATCAATACTGCTATTTTACCAAGTTATCTATTAAATGGGCAAATGGATCGCTCGGTCTTATTCTTTTATAAACAACGCTAATAAATCCAATGCACTCGCTGCTACGGTCTTTTCTCCATTCATGACAGCTTTTTCAAAATGAGTAAGCTGCTGATTGACCATTGGATGATGATAAAAATGCTGATAGAGCTCGTGCTTTACGAGCTCATGCAGCCAATTTCGCTGTTGTTCATTCCTTCTTCTATAGAATAAACCACTTGCTTTTGTGTTTCCTGCAAACTCATGTATGATCTGGACAATTTCCTCAATCCCTGTTTCCTTTAATGCAGAAGCTGTAACAGCTCTTGTTGACCAGCCATCGGTATATGGCTTTAAAAAATGAAGAATCGTGTTGTATTCCTGTTTCGCTTTCTTTGCTTTTTCCAAATTATCTCCATCAGCTTTATTCACAACAACTAAGTCAGGCAATTCCATGATTCCTTTTTTCATCGTTTGCAGCTCATCACCAGCACCTGTTAAAACCAGCAGCATAAAAAAATCCACCATATCGCGGACAACAAATTCCCCTTGTCCTACACCCATTGTCTCCACCAAAATTACATCATAACCCGCTGCTTCACATAAAATAATTGTTTCTCGTGTCATACGATTTACCCCGCCAAGGTTTCCCCCGGAAGGTGACGGTCTAATAAACGCCATAGGATTTCTTGCCAAGCGTTCCATCCTTGTTTTATCTCCCATAATGCTTCCTTTAGATACCTTGCTGCTTGGGTCAACTGCAAGCACAGCGACACGATAACCCTGATTGCATAAGTAGGTTCCAAAGGAGTCAATAAATGTACTTTTTCCTGCTCCAGGCACTCCTGTTATTCCGATTCTAATAGAAGAGCTCTGTTTTTTTAAGAGTGCCTCAATGATTTGCTGGGCTTTTTCAAAATGGCGTTTTGCATTGCTTTCAACCATTGTAATGGCTTGGGCCAATATGACACGGTCCCCATTTAAGATTCCGTCAATATAATGGTTAACATCCTTTTCAGCCTTCTTACGATAGTACTCTGTCATTCGGCGATTTCCTCATATCCCAATTGTTCAAGGATCCTGTTAATAACCTTCATTGCTGCAACAGGTATGACTGTCCCGGGACCGAATATTTCTGAAGCACCGCTTGCTTTAAGCTCATCATAATCCTGATATGGAATGACTCCGCCAACAATCACAAGGATGTCTTCTCTTCCCAGCTTTTTTAATTCACTTATGAGATGGGGAAGCAGTGTTTTATGTCCTGCAGCCAGCGAGCTCATACCGACTACATGGACATCATTTTCAACCGCCTGTAACGCAGTTTCTGCCGGTGTTTGAAAAAGCGGTCCAATATCAACATCAAAGCCTAAATCTGCAAAGGCAGTTGCAATGACCTTGGCACCGCGATCATGTCCGTCCTGTCCCATTTTGGCAATTAAGATTCTTGGGCGTCTGCCTTCAAGCTCATAAAACTGATCTGTCTTTGTTCTAACTTCATTTATCTGTTCTTCATTTGAGAATTCTGAGCTATAGACACCGCTAATCGACCGAATCATTGCTTGATGTCGTCTGCTAACCTTTTCTATAGCGAAGGAGATTTCTCCTAAGGTCGCGCGGGCACGTGCTGCCTCCACTGCTAATGCCAAAAGATTTCCTTCCCCATCTGCCGCAGCCTTTGTTATGGCCTGTAACGCTTTATTCACAAGATCTTCGTTGCGGTTCGCTTTTACATCTTTAAGTCTTTCGATTTGCTTTTTCCTTACCGCTGAATTGTCAATCGTCAAAATATCGAGGGGCTCCTCTTCAT
This sequence comes from Bacillus sp. SA1-12, assembly GCF_000981385.1. Taxonomy (GTDB): domain Bacteria; phylum Bacillota; class Bacilli; order Bacillales; family Bacillaceae; genus Metabacillus. Next base: position 72,801 of record NZ_LATZ01000006.1, on the reverse strand, counting down.
CAAGCTTGAATTTATTTACTCCAATAATCGGTTCTTTTCCTGAATCAATTTTAGCCTGTCTTCTTGCTGCCGCTTCTTCAATTTTCATTTTCGGCAGTCCTGTTTCAATCGCCTTCGTCATTCCCCCAAGTTCTTCAATCTCTTTAAGATGTTCTTTGGCTCGTTCAATTAGAGAATTCGTTAGAGACTCAACGTAATAGGAACCGCCCCACGGATCAATTACTTGACAAATCCCTGTTTCATACTGTAAATAGAGCTGTGTATTACGGGCGATTCTTGCTGAAAAGTCCGTTGGTAAAGCAATTGCTTCATCCAATGCATTGGTATGTAGTGATTGCGTATGTCCCATTGCGGCTGCGTGTGCCTCGATACAGGTTCGAACCACATTATTATAAGGATCCTGTTCCGTTAGGCTCCAGCCAGATGTTTGGGAGTGGGTTCTCAATGCAAGGGATTTTGGGTTTTTAGGTTCAAATTGTTTTACAATGGCTGACCATAAAAATCTTGCCGCCCTCATTTTAGCGACTTCCATAAAATAATTCATTCCTATAGCCCAAAAAAACGATAGACGCGGCGCAAATTGATCAATATCAAGACCTGCTTTCAATCCTGTGCGAATATACTCAAGTCCATCTGCCAAAGTATAGGCCAATTCAAGATCTGCTGGCGCTCCCGCCTCCTGCATATGATAACCGGAAATGCTGATGCTGTTAAATTTCGGCATATGCTTTGCTGTATATTCGAAAATATCCCCAATAATTCTCATTGATGTTTCAGGTGGATAAATATACGTATTACGAACCATATATTCCTTTAAAATATCATTTTGAATTGTCCCCGTAAGCTTTTCCTTCGGTACTCCTTGCTCCTCTGCTGTAACGATATAAAAAGCCATAATCGGCAAGACAGCACCATTCATTGTCATCGATACAGACATCTCATCTAATGGAATCCCATCGAATAACATCTTCATATCTAAAAGGGAATCAATCGCAACTCCTGCTTTGCCTACATCGCCTACTACGCGAGGATGGTCTGAATCATATCCGCGGTGTGTTGCCAAATCAAACGCAACAGATAAACCTTTTTGTCCCATTTCTAAATTCCGGCGAAAAAAGGCATTGCTTTCCTCCGCTGTTGAAAAACCAGCATACTGTCTTATCGTCCAAGGTCGATTTACATACATGGTGGCATATGGTCCACGCAAATAGGGTTGAATACCTGGAAAGGTATCGAGATGCTCAACATTTTCTAGATCTTGCAAGGAATAAACGTTTTTTACCTTTATTTGCTCATGTGTCGTAAAAAATGATGGAGAAGCCTCTGCCATATTGGTTCCCTTAAGCAACTGTGCACCTGAAATCGTTCGGCGTTTCATCTCTCTCTCACCCCTATTAATTGATGCAATGTGACTAAATACTCATAAGCATTCATATTCGCTGTGACTGAACCAGATATTCCGCTTTCTTCCATTTTTTTATCATGACCATTTCCAACGATAAAAAATGTTGCTTGCTTATTAACAGCTTTTATCTCGTTGATAAAGGAGAAATCAACACACTCATAATCTTCATCTTTTCCGCAACAAATCATAATATTTCCCTTAATAGCGGTGATTTCGCTTTCACTAGAAACAACATCTACTTGTAAACCGCCAGAAGCAAGGAGACCTGTTAGAAAATCAAGTCGTGGCTTATAATCTTTTAATCTTCCAAAAACCATAACAGTCACAGTTGGTTTGTACCCGTGATACTGCTCATAGGCTTCTGAGTGAAATCTAAGCTGCTCATAATGCTCAGCAAGACGTACGATGGTTAGCGGTTGAACGGGATGCAATTCTTGCTTATCTATTGAATGAGTCGATACTGATTCATTTAGGATTTTCCAAGCTTCCGCAAATGAAGGGTTACTTCCAGCTGACGGATTTTCTGCCTCCACCTTCTTTTCCTTACGTTTAGCTAAGACTCTATCTTCAAGATTTGCGAAGGCATTAATCCCAATTATCTTTGTTTTTTGCCAATTTACGTCCTGCAGCCTTGTGTCAGCCGTTTTCTTTAGCTCTTTTTGCGGGGTTCCTTTTGTTAATAAACGAAGAAATCCTCCGTTTTCATCTATTTTGACTATTTCTCTCCAAGCTTTTTCAGCAAGCTCATTTGTTAACACCTCAATATAATAAGCTCCTGCAGCTGGATCTACTACTCTTGAAATCAAACTTTCTTCCTTTAAAATAAATTGTGTATTCCTAGCGATTCTTTCTCCTAAACTCCCCTCTTCAGCAAAAAACAAATCAAATGGTAGGATTGTTAATTCGTCTACTCCTGCAACAGCAGCCGCAAATCCTTCAGTTGTTGTCCTTAAAAGATTTACATGAATATCAAAAGCAGATTTATTAAATGATGATGTGACCGCATGCAGAAACATGCTAGGAGAGACTTCATCACCTCCCAATGCGTGAAGAAGCGAAGCCCATATTTGCTTTGCAGCTCGGAGTTTAGCAATTTCCATATAGAAATTCGAGCCTATAGCAAAAGTAAAGGCAAGCCTTTTGGCAATTGTTGTGATAGATAGCCCCCGATTGATCAGCTCATTTATTACATCTAATGCGTGTGAGAAGGTGTATACCAGCTCTTGAACGGAATGGCCGCCCGCTTCATGGTATAGATTTCCCTTGATCAGGATGGTTCGAACGCTTGATTGATTCTTCTGGCACCACTTTATACTATCTGCCAGAAAATCATATTGCGTGCCTAAAGCAATGGGAGCTTCCCCTTTTATCAGCAGGCTTTCATACGGATCAAAGCCTAGTGTACCTTTAGCAGCCTTGACGTTTTGAGACTCTTTAAGATATTGAAGAAACCTTGGGATAAACTCAAACTTTTCACCCACATCAAAAAAGATCGAATCCTGCTCCCAATCAATAGATTGAAAAGCAGCGGCTATTTCCTGCTTATTTTCTAAAAAACTAAAATTTTTCAGATAAAAAGAATCCTGTCCTCGTGCTTTTGCATGTTTTATCCTCTTACATAATGTCGAAGGATCATCCGCAAAAAGAACCTGGCTAACACGCCAATTGTTATGTTTACGGTCTTCTCTCTTAGATGTTTGTATAACAAAATCGGTATCTTCCTTCACATATAAAGGCTTTAGTGTGATCCCTTCATACGTAAGTGAATTGAGGCATTCGATTCCCTTTCCTTTTAATGCTTTTTCTGCTTCCGCTTTCCAATCAATCCATTTTCCCTTTGTCTGTGTCATACCTTGCCCATCTCCCATGAAATGCTTCCTTTTCGGAAGCTCACCCCCTAGTCGATTGTCATGAACCTAACAGTTGCAATCGTATCTTTCATGTTTAACCCCAAAGAATGCGTTTACATTATTGAAAATGGCTTTACTGATCTTACTTGTTTTTTTCCGCAACCAATCTGGCTTTTATGCGGACTAAAAAAGAAAACTATAACTTTATTTTATTATAATTTTTTCCTATCAGCAATGAGTAGCTGGTACGGTAAATATTTTTTAAGAGATAAAATCAAAATGGGCTGTCTAAACATTCAAAGAACCAGCCCCCGCTGCACATTGGGGAGCAGTCCCTGAATAGACAACCCTTCATTTTTTAATATATTGAAGTTGTTTCTTTCGACGTATTTTCTAAGATTTCCTTTAAACGCGCTAAAAAACGGCCGCAAATTAACCCGTCTAACACTCTGTGGTCAAGTGACAGGCATAAATTCACCATATCTCTAACAGCAATCATTCCATTGATTACGACTGGGCGTTTTACAATCGATTCTACCTGTAAGATTGCAGCTTGAGGATGATTAATAATCCCCATTGATTGAACAGATCCAAACGAACCTGTATTGTTTACGGTAAATGTTCCACCTTGCATATCAGCAGATGTGAGTTTTCCATTGCGGGCTTTTCCGGCTAAATCTGTGATTTCCCGAGCGATTCCTTTTATCGTTTTTTCATCAGCTGCTTTTATCACTGGGACAAATAAGGAATCCTCTTTAGCTACTGCTATCGAGATATTGATCTCTTTCTTTTGAATGATTTTATCTCCCGCCCACGTAGAATTTAATTGCGGGTATTCTTTTAACGCTTGTGCTGCTGCCTTAACAAAAAAGGCAAAGAAAGTTAAGTTAAAGCCCTCTTTTTGTTTAAATTTTTCTTTTATGGCATTTCGGTATTCAACAAGATTCGTTACATCTACCTCGATCATCATCCATGCATGTGGCGCCTCATGTTTTGAGCGAACCATATTCGCAGCAATTGCTTTACGAACTCCTGAAACCGGGATTTCAATATCCCCAGGTGCAACAGGAACAGATCTTTGCACTTGATCTGGAGCTGTCTGTGCAAATTTTTCAGGTTGAGGTTTTAGTAGAACCTCTTGTTTATCAGCGTCTGCTTTTGGTATCGTCCCGCTTTCTACAAGCTTTATGATATCTTTTCTTGTAATGCGGCCGCCAGCACCTGTACCATTTACTTTTTCTAAATCGATCTCATGCTCCTGTGCCATTCTGAGCACCGCTGGGGAATAACGCTTTTTGTTTGGTTGCTCCTCTAGTTTTTCCTCTTTAGCCTCGGCTATGGCATTTTGATCACTTTCTGCTTTATCTTTCGTGTCTGTAACTGCTTCTGTTGTTCCTTCCACTTCTATCGTACAAATGACTTCACCTACTGCCAATGTTGTTCCTTCATCAGCAATGATTTCTTTGATGACACCGCTAAAGGAGGAGGGAACCTCTGCATTTACTTTATCCGTCATTACTTCTGCAAGCGGGTCATATTTATTTACTTTATCCCCTGCAGAAACAAGCCAATTACTAATCGTACCTTCTGTTACACTTTCACCTAACTGAGGCATTTTAATTTGTTCTATTGCCACTACTGAAACCTCCTTGGTTAAAGGCTAATCATTCCTGATTCTCTATAAGAATGTTAATCAATTAGAATTCTGCAAGCTTGCGCATCGCTTCTTCTACTTTATCCGGATTAACCATAAAGTATTTTTCCATCGTTGGTGCGTAAGGCATAGCTGGTACATCCGGACCGGCCAACCGCATAATTGGAGCATCTAAATCAAACAAACAATTCTCAGCAATAATTGCGGATACTTCACTAATAATACTGCCTTCTTTGTTGTCCTCAGTAATGAGCAATACTTTGCCTGTTTTAGAGGCAGCCTCAATGATTGCCTCTTTATCTAAAGGATAAACAGTTCGTAAATCTAAAACATGGGTAGAGATTCCGTCGGCAGCAAGTCGTTCAGCTGCTTGCAAGGCGAAATGCACACACAAACCATAAGTGATGACAGTCAGATCTTCACCTTCACGTTTTACATCTGCTTTTCCAATCGGGAGAACATAGTCTTCTTCAGGAACTTCTCCTTTTATTAAACGATAGGCCCGTTTATGTTCAAAAAATAAAACAGGATCTTCATCACGTATCGCTGCTTTTAACAGCCCTTTTGCATCATAAGGTGTGGATGGGATAACGATTTTTAACCCAGGTTGATTGGCAAAAACTGCCTCTACAGATTGTGAGTGATAAAGTGCTCCATGAACCCCACCACCGAATGGCGCGCGAATCGTAATAGGACAACTCCAATCGTTATTCGAGCGATAGCGAATTTTTGCAGCCTCAGAAATAATTTGGTTCACTGCAGGCATGATAAAATCGGCAAATTGCATTTCAGCTATCGGCCTCATACCATACATAGCTGCACCAATTCCAACTCCTGCTATAGCAGATTCTGCCAGCGGTGTATCAATAACCCGTTCTTCGCCAAATTTATCATACAAACCTGCAGTTGCTTTAAAGACTCCGCCTTTTTTTCCAACATCCTCTCCGAGCACAAAAACCTTTTCGTCGCGCTCCATCTCTTCCCGCATTGCCATTGTAATGGCATCTATATATGAAATAACAGCCATGTTTTATCCCCCTTACTCTGCATATACGTACTTTAACGCATGTTCTGGATCCGCATATGGAGCAGCTTCTGCATAATCTGTTGCTTCATCTACGATTTTCATAATGTTATCGAACATTTCGTTTTCTATTTTATCCGTTAACACACCAACCTCTTTCAAATAGGTGGCAAACGTCTTGATCGGATCATTTTTCTTTGCTTCCGCTACTTCATCTTGCTCCCGATAGCTTCGATCATCATCATCACTAGAATGTGGTGTTAAACGATATGAGACTGTTTCGATCAATGTCGGACCTTCACCTCTACGGCCGCGGTCTGCAGCCTGTTTTACTGCAGCATAAACTTCTAGAGGATCATTGCCATCAACTGTCACTCCAGGCATTCCGTAGCCAATTGCCCTGTCAGAAATTTTTTCGCAGGCAACCTGTTTGTTATACGGCACAGAGATCGCATACTTGTTATTTTCACACATTAAAATAACAGGAAGCTTATGAACAGCTGCGAAATTCGCTCCTTCATGAAAATCCCCTTGGTTGGAAGAGCCTTCTCCAAAAGTAACAAATGTAACCAAATTCTTTTTTTGCATTTTTCCTGCCAATGCGATACCAACAGCGTGGGGTACTTGTGTTGTAACAGGGGAAGAACCTGTTACAATACGGTTTTTCTTTTGACCGAAGTGACCCGGCATTTGTCTGCCTCCTGAGTTTGGATCCTCAGCTTTCGCAAAACCAGATAACATTAACTCCTTAGCTGTCATGCCAAACGTTAAAACGACACCCATATCCCGGTAATATGGAAGGACATAATCCTCATCGAAATCTAAGGCAAAAGCTGCCCCAACCTGAGCACCCTCTTGACCTTGGCACGAAATAACAAATGGTATTTTGCCGGCGCGATTTAATAACCACATGCGTTCATCTATTTTTCTAGCCAAAACCATTGTTTCATACATTTTTAAAACATCGTGATCTGTAAGACCTAAAACTTGATGTCGGTTTTCTGTCATTCTATTACCTCCCATTAAAAATGAATCGCCTTTCCATAAACAGCAAGTGCCGCTTCACCAATTGCTTCAGATAATGTCGGATGAGGATGTATTGTGTGTGAGACTTCCCATGGAGTAGCATCCAATACCCTAGCAAGCCCTGCTTCCGAAATCATGTCGGTGACATGTGGTCCAATCATATGGACACCTAGGAGATCATCAGTTTCTTCATCGACAACAAGCTTAACAAACCCATCTGCTTCACCGAAGATCAAAGCCTTTCCAATCGCTTTAAATGGAAACTTGCCTACTTTCGTTTTAAAGCCTTGAGCATTTGCTTCGTCTTCAGTTAATCCGACACTCGCAATCTCGGGTGAACTGTATATACATTTTGGTACAAATGTTTCGTTTAATAGAATCGGCTTTTCATTTGCGATATGTTCAACGGCTATAATACCTTCATGTGAAGCAACATGTGCTAATTGCAAGCCGCCAATAACATCGCCAATCGCGTATATATGTGATTCTTTCGTTTGATAAAATTGATTGGTTGCAATAAACCCATTTTCTGTTTTTATATCGGTATTTTCCAGTCCAATCCCTTCCACATTAGCTTGCCTTCCAACCGATAAGAGGATTTTATCAGCCACAAATGATTTTTCTTCACCTTTATGCTCCGCTTTTATTGATGCCTGACTTTCTTTTTTAAACGTTTCTGGTAACACCTTACAGCCAGTTACAATGGTAATGCCCTTTTTCTTCATTAACCGTTCCATCTCTTTAGAAATCTCTTTATCTTCTGTTGGCAAAATTCTTTCTGAGTATTCTAGAACCGTAATTTCTACACCGAAATCTGAAAGCATTGAAGCCCATTCAATGCCGATGACACCACCGCCTACAATGATCATTGATTTTGGCAGAGTCGTTAATTCCAAAGCTTCATCTGAAGTTAACACAGCCTCTCCATCGAGTTCGAGACCTGGCAGACTTCTTGGTCTTGAACCTGTCGCAACAATTACATTTTTCGGAATAAGCATTTCGTTTTCTTCCCCATTGTTCATTTCAACAGAAATAGTTCCAGGCATTGGCGAAAAAATTGATGGTCCTAAAATGCGCCCTATTCCTTCGTATACATCAATTTTTCCTTTTTTCATGAGCTGTTGCACTCCATTGTGAAGCTGTCCGATAATCCGTTCTTTTCTTTCTTGAACTTTTAGAAAGTTCACTTTCACTTCAGGGATTTCAACACCGAATTCAGAGCTTTTTTTCGCTGTTGCAAATACTTCAGCACTTCTAAGGAGTGCTTTACTGGGGATGCAGCCTTTATGTAAACAGGTACCACCTAGCTTCCCTTTTTCAACCACAGCTGTTTTAAGGCCAAGCTGGGAGGCTCGGATTGCAGCAACATAACCGCCCGTTCCTCCTCCAAGGATGACTAAATCATATTCGGTTGCCATCATATCCCTCCTTTTAACTAATTCTTCTTATATCCAAAAATTTTTTTTAACGTTAATCGATCATTACTATTTGTTTCTGCCCGAAATTAATTGTTTTGAATTCGGATAATGCTTCGCTTTTTCTTCCTTTGTTAACACACGCAATGCTCCTTCAGCGAGTGCCTGCAATTCGTTTTCCCCAGGAAACACTAAAACGTCTGCAATCCAATCAATATAGGAGGATATTTCTTTTACAAATTTTTTGCCATAGGCTAATCCGCCTGTTAGTACAATAGCATCAACTTTGCCTTTTAAAACAGCACTGGCAGAGCCAATTTCTTTTGCAATTTGATATGCCATAGCTGAGTAGATGAGGGATGCCTTCCTATCACCTGCTTCAACCATTTTTTCAACCTTGACTGCATCATTTGTTCCTAGATATCCGACAAGACCGCCTTGCCCGACAATTTTCTTCATCATTTCCTCAAGGTAGTACTCCCCAGAGTAACACATTGAAATAAGATCACCTGCCGGCACTGTTCCAGCACGTTCCGGACTAAATGGACCGTCACCATGCAAGCCATTATTTACATCCACAACTCTGCCTCGTTTATGGACGCCTACAGTAATCCCTCCGCCCATATGTGTAATGATCAGGTTCATGTCTTCATATTTCTTATTGAAATCAGATGCAACACGGCGGGCAACTGCTTTTTGATTTAACGCATGAAAAATACTTCTTCGCTCAATAGCAGGCATACCTGAAATTTTTGCAATATCCTCCATTTCATCCACAACAACCGGATCAACAATAAATGCAGGTATGTTGAGCCCACTGGCTATTTCATAAGCAATAATTCCTCCAAGATTTGATGCATGTTGTCCAGCATAGCCTATTCTTAAATCTTCCAGCATTTGCTCATTAACCGTATATGTCCCCCCCTCAATTGGGCGGAGCAAGCCTCCACGACCACAAACAGCATTGATTTTTGAAATGTTGATTCCTTCTTCATGAAGTGTTTCCAATATAGACTGTTTACGGAAGTCATACTGATCAATGATCGTTGGAAAAGTATGAAGCTTTTGAACATCATGTCGCAGTGTTTTTTCAAAAATAGAACGCTCATTATCAAAAACACCTATTTTCGTCGATGTTGACCCTGGGTTAAGAACTAGAATTCGATATTCATTCACCTGCAACGTATTAACCTCCGTCATCTAAAAAATTATTCACTGTTTGTTCTTTACGATGTGAAAGGGAAGTTGAGTTAGATCTGTATGTAAAGTGAAATTGGAGTTAAGAGAAGCATGACTCCTAACCCCAACGGTCAATCATTTATTAGCGACGACTTAAAATATGATGTCCGTTTTGTAAAAATTGACTTCGTGAATTTCTCATACGTGCAATTCTTTCTTCTGCAAGACGGTCAGCAGCTTTATAAGTAGGGATACCGTCACGCTTTGCAAGTTCAATCACTCGAGAAATATTCGTATAAATGCCTTCTACCTTTTTGAGTGCACGTTCACTGTTGTACCCATAAAGTTCATCAGCTACATTAATTACACCGCCGGCATTAATCACGTAATCCGGTGCATATACAATGCCCATTTCATGAATGATATCACCATGTTTAGCATCTTTTAATTGGTTATTCGCTGCACCAGCAATAACCTTGGCTTTTAATTGCGGGATCGTTACATCATTTATCGTCGCACCAAGTGCACACGGTGCATAAATATCGCATTCGACGCTATAGATATCATTTGGTTCAACCGCTTTCGCACCAAAATCCTCTACTGCACGGCGCACTGCTTCTTTGTTGATGTCAGTAACAATTAACTGTGCACCCTCTTCATGCAAATGTTTACACAAATTGTAAGCTACATTTCCAACCCCTTGTACTGCAACGACCTTCCCCTCAAGTGAATCTGTTCCGAACGCCTCTTTTGCTGCCGCCTTCATTCCGCGATATACGCCAAATGCCGTAACAGGAGAAGGATTTCCTGAGGATCCAAAAGCAGGGGAAATTCCTGTTACATAATTGGTCTCCTCATGAATTAAATCCATATCCGCAACAGTTGTTCCGACATCTTCTGCCGTTATATACCGACCATTCAACCCTTGAATATAGCGGCCAAACGCCCGGAACATCTCTTCATTCTTATCTTTTCTAGGATCACCGATAATAACGGTTTTTCCGCCTCCAAGATTTAAACCTGCTGCAGCATTCTTATAAGTCATTCCGCGAGCCAACCGCAAAGCATCCTCAATCGCCTCTTCTTCTGTGGCATATGTCCACATACGGGTGCCTCCTAAGGCCGGCCCTAGGGTAGTATCATGGATAGCGATGATTGCCTTCAGTCCTGATTGTTTATCTTGGCAAAATACCAATTGCTCATAATCGTAACTCTCCATATAATTGAATATTTCCATGATGTTGATTTCCTCCTAATGGTTTACTTTTCAGATGAACAAATCGCTAATGCTAAGGAATAGAGCTTACTTTCGGATGAGTCCGTGCGACTTGTTAACACAATTGGTGCTTTCGCTCCAGCAATGACCGCTCCAACTCTAGCTTTTGCAAAATAAATCAACGATTTATACAAGGCATTTCCAACCTCAATCGTAGGTACGAGTAGTATATCAGCTTGTCCTGCTACCTCGCTTTTAATCCCTTTATGTCTTGCTGCGTCCAGTGAAATTGCATTATCAAGCGCTAAAGGTCCGTCAATCATGCAACCCTTTATTTGCCCTCTCATATTCATCATTGTTAAGGAAGCAGCGTCAATTGATGCCTGCATCGCAGGATTTACGACCTCTACTGCAGCAAGGGCAGCAACCTTTGGGATTTCAATGCCAATTGCTTTAGCAATTTCAACGGAATTTACAACAATTTGCACCTTTTGCTGTAAATCAGGAGCAATATTCATAGCAGCATCTGTTACGAAAACGAATTTTGTAAATTCCGGAACTTCGAAAATGGCCACATGAGATAAGATTCTGCCTGTGCGAAGACCATATTCCTTATTTAACACAGCTTTTAGCAATGTTGCCGTTGGAACATTTCCCTTCATTAGCACAGAAGCTTCGTTTTGATGTACGGCCCTTACAGCCAATTCAGCTGCTTGTTCCTTGTTTCTTGCTTGAATAATTTCAACAGAATTTTTGCCAATGCCTTTTGAAATAAGAAGATCCTCAATGGCTTCTTTCTTGCCAAAAAGCATAAAACGAGCAAGGTCACGTGTAATTGCTTCAGAAACAGCTTCAATAACCTCTTTATCCTCTGCAGAAGCAACCGCTACTACCTTCCCTTTTATTTCAGCTGCTTTTTTCAGCAGATTCTCTAACTTCATTTGTACTCAGTTCCTTCCAAGATGTATTCATCTGCCTTTATCATCTTAATTAGCAAGAAGTGTGCCAACATCTTAAGTCGTGTTTAAAAATGAATGTATATGTAAACCACCTGTGCAAAAATCAACGTTATGTTTATTAGCGGGTATGTATTTGTGTACACTCAATGTAATGAATGTATCATCATTCCCTTTTATCATATAACGAACATGCACTATTTTGCAAACTATGTACATTATTGCATGCTATTATTTGCAAGGTTATACTTTTCCATTTTATAATACAGGCTTCTTAATGAAATCCCTAGAGCCCTTGCCGTTTGAGTACGGTTATACTCATGCTTTTCTAGTGATTGCTTGATTACTTCTGCTTCAACCCGCTCGACAGCATCGGCTAGCGTCTCATCATTATTATGAACAAATGGGCCATTTTCTTGTACTTTTCTTTCTTTTAATGGAACTTGAAGTTGAGGAATATGCTTTGCTTCAATCTTCGTTTCATGATAATCCATAAAAATGATAGCCCTGCCTAACACATTTTCTAATTCTCGTACATTTCCTGGCCAATCATATTGATGCAGAAGCTCAACCGCATGTTGCGTAATTGTTTCAATATTCCTTCCGTAATCCTGATTCAATTTGCTAATCAAGCGTACACATAATGAAGGAATATCCTCTTTTCTGTCTCTCAATGGCGGTATGGAGATTGGATATCGATTTAAACGATAATAAAGATCCTCACGGAAGCTTCCTTCTGCCATAGCCTTTTCAATATTTACATTGGTTGCAGCAATTACTCGTACATTTACGGAAAGTGGTTTTGTTCCGCCAACCTTTACGATCTCATTTTCCTGCAGCACCCTTAGGAGTTTTGCTTGCATATTCGCTGATAATTCACCAATTTCGTCCAAGAAAATGCTTCCATTATTTGCTTCTTCAAAAAATCCTCTCTTCCCGCCGCGTTTCGCTCCTGAAAATGCTCCCTCTACATAACCAAAAAGTTCACTTTCCAAAAGATTCTCTGATATGGCTGCACAATTCACCCGTATAAATTTGTTATACTTTCGGTCACTTGCATTATGTATAGCGTGGGCAAAAAGTTCTTTCCCTGTTCCGGATTCTCCTCTTAGGAGCACGGTTGCAGGAGTTTTTGCACCAAGCTTTGCCTGCTCAATCGCCATTTTCATCTCTTCGCTTACCCCTATAATATCTTCAAAGGAATACTTAGCCTCCAGGGTTCGAATAATTTGTCTTGCCCGATTTAATTCAGTTGTCAGCTTTTGAATTTCCGAGACATCCTGAATTACCCCGACACTACCCTTTAGCTTTCCGTCAACGATAACCGGTGCAACATTAACAATTACATCTCGTTTGGCAGGTCCAACTTTCATCCTTACCCCACGCACTGCACGTCTCGTTTGCAACACTTTCATATGCATACTTTCACCCTCAGAGATATCAGCGGTTGCTGGCTTTCCTAATACCTGTTCTTCTGATAAACCGGTCAATTTTGTATAGGCACGATTGATCAGAATCCCGCGACCTTCTTCATCTACTACAGAAATAGCCTCTTCAGAAGATTGAATAATTGATTCCAGCAGCACTTGAATTTCCTTTAAATTTGTCACTTCCTCTGCTAAATTTACAACCTCGGTAATATCTTTAAAAAGGGCTAATGCTCCTAATAGATTACCTGATTCATCAATCATTGGAATGCGCGTCGTAATAATCTTCAGGCCATTTTCAAGGACTTGTTCTTGATTTGTCTCAACCTCACGTGTCGTAAGCGTTCTTGGTAATTTACTAGAAGGAATAACATCAATGATATTCAATCCAAGAGCTTTTTTACGAGGAAAACCGGTAATTTTCTCAGCAGTTTTATTAAACAAAATAATTTTCTCATTTATATCAATGACAATCATGCCATCATTTGTAGAATTAAAGATTGTTTGCTGCTTATATGTTTCCTCTTTTAATTTTGCTATTAATACTTCCTTTTCTTCAACTAATTCAGAAATAAGATGGGCTACAGCACCTGGAATAATCACCATACCCGGTTCCTTGTCCATTTGCAGGCTCTTCATAACCTCTTTATTTCCGGTTGCCTCAATGATAATGTTTATATTCTTCCTCATCACAGGCATCCAATGTTTGCTTGTTTCAATGTTAAATGTTTTAGCTAGCGCTATTCCTGGTGCCTGCTCATTTTTATCCACTATAGCCGCTACTTTCATTAAATTTGTTTCGACAATTCTTTTTAACAAAGCTGTTCCACCTTTACCAGCTCCGACGATCATTACACGTTGCATAAACCTATCCCCTTTTAGTCACGATTAAGAAAAGCGCAAGGCGATAACCATTCGGCGACAAGCATAAGGTAAATAGGAATAGATGATGTCAATACCACCAATTCCTATTTGACTAGAAGCTAGAAGCAGTTAAAACGAAGGCGTACCTATCTCTAACTGCTCTTGCACATCCTGTGCGAGGCCGATGGCGCCTGGAGTTAGACACCCAAACTAAATATAAAAAATTTATATTCTTATCTCTTAAAAAATGCAAAAGCACTAAAAATCGTCAACAAACTTTATTTCCTAAAAACGCTTTAATGAAATTATATGCAAAAAATTGCACACTTATATCATAGCCTATAGATTAGGACTTGACAAACAATCATGTGAGAATGAAAATGAAGTGAGAACAAGAAAGGACTTAAATCTTTATGTCTAGAATAATTGCACTTATTATTATGGTGATTCCTGGAGTACTAGCTGCATATGGCATAAAGCTTATGCGCGATATGACGTTTGGCATTTTACAGCCGCCTATCCCAAATTTATTTTTGCAGTTTATATTAGGTCTTTTCCTTTTCCTTGGTGGACTTAGCTTTGTAGCGGGGTTTATCTTTTACCGAGATCGAAAACGGAATAAAGTGCAAAAACGATTTTCTAAAAGATAAATTGGAACTGTGGTCTTGTGAATATTAATAATCTGCTTCAAATGGATCAGCCCTTGATAACATGAAACCTTTAATGGATTCTACATTATTTTAAGGGGCCTGACCATTTTTATTTTAAGTCAGACCCCTTTTTTCACGTTGAAATGTTTTATTTTTAGCTATCTACGCAAACTTTGTTGTTAATTAACAAGTTCTGCGGAGTGATTTTTTGCAGTGAAAGGTGCTTACTTATCACGCGGCGGAACCCCCTGTATAAGTCCCACATGTCCCGCAGCTGGAGAAGGAGTCACTCAACCAACTCCAATCATTCTTAAACAGTTTTCGTAAAAGAACCTATTAAAAACAACAATCTATTAGAAAGAATCCTTATTTTTTAACTTAACAGCTAGTTCAGGAAAATCAGTAAAAAATCCCGTACAATGATCATTTATTAATTTTTCCATAAGTGTCGGTTCATTTACTGTAAAGGGCCTGACAGCTACTCCATAATTTTGAGATTGTAAAATAATTTCCTTTTCTACAGCATTGTGATGCGGATGCAAGCCTTTCGCCCCTATATTTGCAGCATATGCCCACGGCTTAAATAATCTTTCCATATAAAGAGCAGCTGTTTCGATTTCCGGAGCAATTTCCTTACAAGTAACCAAACTATCATGATTAAAAGAAGAAATAATCACTTGTTTTTCAAGATGATGCTTTCGAATAAGTTCGATTGTTTTTCTTTCAATTTCCGGATATTCAATGATTCCGTTTTTTAATTCAATATTAATTAGTAATTGTTCATGCTGTTTTCCCCATTCCAGTACCTCGTTTAGCGTCGGAATAAAAGCGGAGCCTTTAAATTGTGAAAATTTGAAGCTTGCGTCTAAACGAATAATCTCTTCACATGTAAAATCCTTTACATAGCCAGTGCCATTTGTTGTTCGATCAACTGTTTCGTCATGAATGACGATTAGCTCCCCATCCCTTGTCATTTGAACATCCAATTCAATCCCATCTGCACCAGCAGCATTAGCTGCTACGAAAGAACACATTGTATTTTCAGGATAGCTTCCTGCCGCACCTCTATGGCCAAAGATTAATGTCATCTTGTTATCACCTTCAATTCGTGTAAAATATATGGGAGGAGGGAAACTTTTATGAGACCATTACAAATTTCAGCTGAAACAGCCCAAAAACTCGCAAAATCACTTAATGTTCCGCTTGAACAAATTATGCATATGCCGCAGCATATCCTGTTGGCAAAGCTGGCAGAATTAAACAGCAAGGAAGATTCTAATAAAGATCATTAAATGACAAAGTATACTTTTACCTACATAAACAAAGTTCAAAGGAAGACCTGTTACAGGTCTTTCTTTTTTGTTGTTCATGTTTATATTCAATAATGATAAGGTTATTTCCTTCGTTTAAACAAAAATTGAAGAAATCAAACATTTTAGTACCAGGTAATAGAAATTAGTGTTATGATTAGATTATAAAAACGAGGTGATCAAACATGATTTCAAAAGCCAGCATAACTGCCATCGGTTCTTATGTCCCAGATAATGTTGTAACAAATTTTGATCTTGAAAAATTGGTTGATACGAATGATGAATGGATCATCAGACGCACAGGTATTAAAGAACGAAGATTTGCATCAGAAAATGAGTTCACAAGTGACTTAAGTATTAAAGCAATTGAAAACTTAATGGAACGTTATCATAAAGACATTCATGATGTTGATCTGATCATCGTGTGCACATTATCTCCTGACTATCAAACACCTAGTACTGCCTCATATATCCAGGGAAGGTTAGGATTAAAACAAGCTGGTGCGATTGATATCAATGCGGCTTGTGCCGGATTCACCTACGGTCTGCATCTTGCGAATGGTTTAATTACAGCTGGGCTTCATAGGAAAATCCTTGTTATTGGCGCTGAAACACTATCTAAGATAACGGATTTTACCGACCGCACAACATGTATCCTATTTGGAGATGGTGCGGGCGCTGTGCTTGTTGAATATGAGGAAAGCGGGAGCTTCCTATCCTCTCATGTTGTCTCAGAGGGTGAAAAGGCTCTAAATTTATATGGAACATATCTATCTGACAAAATGTTTGGCAATGAACTACAACATAAAAGGCAGCTTGTCCAAAATGGTCGTGAGGTATATAAATGGGCTGTAAAGGCAGTTCCAATTGGAATGACATCGGTAATTGAAAAAGCAGATTTATCCATACAGGATGTTGATTGGTTTATCCCTCATAGCGCAAACCTACGAATGATTGAATCCATTTGTGAAAAAAGTAACTATCCAATAGAAAAAACACTGTCAAGTTTGGTTTATTACGGAAATACCTCTGCTGCTTCCATACCGTTAGCTCTTGACCTAGGGATTAAAGAAGGAAAAGTAAAGAATGGAGATCATCTTTTGCTTTATGGATTTGGAGGCGGACTCAGCCGTTCAGGCCAGCTTATCAAATGGGGATAGGACTTTTTGTCCTATCTTTTTTAGTTTGTAAAATAAGGCATGTAAAATTTGTTCTTCCGTTGCACACTGCAGGCATCTTAACTTCAGCGAGTTGTCCAGGTTTGTCCAGATCTTAGGTCTACCCTGTCCTGTTACTCCCCAAGGTGTCTCAATCAACATACTGCCAAAACATTATGAGCGACTTTAAATAAAGTAGTATTTTTCAAGTAAAATCCCAGTTATCCCATAGTACTGAATCTTAAATCATTTCTTGATTTAATAAAAACAATACTAAAAAAATACATAATTCAATAATGGAAACGAATAATATCCTAAACTCCTTTTTTACGAGGTGTTACCCTAATGAAAAAACAAATCATTCTTCTGCTGCTCTTCATTTCTTTATTCCAAAACATATCAATTCATCCATCTGCTGCTGCACCTCTTTACGGGGCAAAAGCTGCCATCAAGGATCCAAAAATATCATTAGCAAAGGCGCTTACCTATGCTTTAGAAAACGAATACTTAGTACAAGCAAACTACGGTACCTCCATTAACAAATTTGGCCCAATTCATCCATTTTCTCAACTAAAATCAGACGAACTGGAACATATCCAGCTCCTTCTGCCTTATTTTAAAAAATATAACATTAAAGTGCCTCCAAATCGCGGCAAGGAATATGTTATTGTTCCAAAGACAATAAATCATGCTTTTGAAATGAAACAAATTGCCGAAAAAGATACGATTGCTATGTATGTTAAGCTAGCAGCAATTGATGAATTTCCAGAGGAAATACTCAATATTTAACCGCCTTGAAAAAGCCTCGCGAAACCATTTAGAAACATTAAGGACTGCCCATCAATCAAAGGAGTATGAACGGTAAGCACATTTACAAATCGTCATAATCTTAATGTCCATTCATATATTTAAGGTAACGAAGTGGACAAGGGGAATGCTTTATATTAAAAAGTTTGCTGTTTTACTTTTTGCAAGTATTTGTGTCGGGATCGGTTTAAATATGTTCATTATCCCGATTCACCTAATAAATGGCGGGATTTTTGGCATTAGTCTTCTTATCAAATATATTTGGGGCATTAAAATAGGACATGTCATGATCATGATTAATACCCCAATCTATCTTATTTCACTCAAATATGATAAATCATATTTCATCAACGCTCTTTTAGGCCTGGCTTTTACTTCAACCATTATTGATTTGCTTATTCCACTAAACGGGTTAGTGCATCTACCGATTTTAATAAGTGCGATCTTTGGTGGCGTTATCAAAGGAATTGGGGTTGGGACTATGCTCCGCTTTCATATCAGTCCAGGCGGGGTAGACTTATTGGCACTGTTAATTTCTAAATGGAAAGGAATGAATCCTGGAATCGTGATTTTCATGATTGATTCTCTCATCATTCTAGCCGGTATTCTTGTGTTAAAAGATATGAAGTTAATCTACTCTTTTATCACCATTTCATGTGTCGGGCTTTGCGTTGGACTTCTTAATACGTTCAAGTCTTTCCATGTTTATTTACGATAAGAACAAAAGGGTAAGGGCCACGACCAGCCTGAGCAATTAAGGCACTGTTCAAAGGAGTTGGCCACTGTTTCAGCGACCACTTCTTTTTTTCAGCGGATTGCCCCAACTTCAGCGGATTAACCCATTTTTTCAGCGAGTTTAGCCATTTTTTCAGCGATCCTTTCTTTTTTCAGCGGAATAGCACCTTGTCAGCACTCTTCTTTTTTTCGACGGACCACCGTTTTCGGCGATATTACCTTTTTTCAGCGCAAATTTAGAATAGAAGGCCTTCTTTGCCTTCGGTTTTAAATTGGCTAGGCGATGGCAGCTAAAAACGCGGAGTTGATCATCCTGACTGCACTTGCACATCCTGTGCCACGGTGCTAAATGCCGATGCGCTTTTTCACAAAATCGGAATTGTATTTATTCCTAAAACGATAATAAAAGCCTCCATATTTATCAGCATCTTTCTAATAAAAATGGAGGCTTTTATTATTATTTCTTTTATGATTAGCTTGCCTTATGCTCCAAACGAAGCTTATCTGCAACCATTGCGATGAACTCCGAATTTGTTGGTTTTGCTTTTGTCATACTTACAGTATATCCGAACAAAGAAGAAATTGATTCAATATTCCCTCTGCTCCAAGCAACTTCAATTGCATGCCGAATAGCCCTTTCAACACGTGAAGCCGTCGTGTTGTATTTCTTTGCGATATCCGGATATAACACCTTTGTGATCGATCCAAGTAATTCTATATCATTATAGACCATAGAAATTGCTTCCCGTAAATATAAATATCCTTTAATATGTGCTGGCACGCCGATTTCATGAATAATGCTGGTGATGCTGGCATCAAGGTTTTTCCCTTTGTTTTGTGATTCATTCGATGATCTGACCGAGGAGCTGGCACGCTTAATGAGCGGGGCAGCATTTCCGCTTACTTGGCGAATATGACTCGCTAAGCCTTCCATATCAAATGGTTTTAAAATAAAGTAAGCCGCACCAAGGTCTACTGCTTTTTTCGTAACATCCTCTTGTCCAAAAGCTGTAAGCATAATGACATTAGGCTGCGGACGATCCATTTGTCTTAATCTCTCTAAAACACCAAGGCCATCTAAATGCGGCATAATAATATCTAATACCAATACATCGGGATCTTTTTCTTTTAACATATTTAAACATTCTTGGCCATTATACGCAACGCCTAGAACTTCAATATCATCTTGACTTGAGAGATATTCCTCTAATAATCCTACAAGTTCACGGTTATCATCAACAATACAAACCTTTATTTTTTTCACAAATCTTCCTCCTCAGTCTCGTTTTGCCATTATGTCTTATATCTATACATGATTATACCTGAACAAATTCGACAATGTGAGTAAAAATCCTTTATTTTTATAAAAAAACTTTAAAAAGCGGAGTTTATCTTTAATTACCTTCAATTTGCTCCTTTTTTCGACTAAAAACGCCATTTGACTTTTTGAGACCAAGGTTGTTTTGTCGAAAAATCTTTTCAACCTTATTTTACATAAATCCCGATTAAAATAAAAGCAGAAAATGAAAAAACCGCCAAGAAATTGAAATTTCTTGGCGGTTTATCCACTTATTTCCTTAGCTTACTTTTTGCTTTTGTTTTGAATAAATATCAATTCCTGCTTCATTTAGCATCCATTCAATGTGAACACCGTAGCCGCTTGTTGGATCATTTACGAAAACATGAGTGACCGCACCGATCACCTTTCCATTTTGGATAATTGGACTACCGC
This sequence comes from Bacillus sp. SA1-12, assembly GCF_000981385.1. GTDB lineage: Bacteria > Bacillota > Bacilli > Bacillales > Bacillaceae > Metabacillus. The sequence continues at coordinate 52,394 of NZ_LATZ01000006.1, read as the reverse complement.
TCATTCCCTGAACAATCCCGCCTGTTTTATCTAATAATTTTTCGTCGGTGATTTTTATAACCATTCCTTTTGTTGCAGGAAATTTTTGCGGAACAGAACTGACCACTTCTACATCAAACTGTTCAACCTTGTCATCTTCAACAACCGTCAAAATCTTTGCAGGACCTTCTTTCACTTCATTAGAAAGCGCAATAGGCATGGCTTTATCCATTATTCCATTGCGAATATCTTGATTTAGCTCCCCAAAAATTCCAAACGGGCTGTTACGTGTAATGCTGCCTATGACTTCACGATCACCTGAAAAGCGAGCAAGCTTTTCTCCAGGATTTCCGTTGCTTCCTTTTTCAATCGATGTTACTGTCGATCGAACGATTTGCCCATCCTCGACAACAATTGGTTTTTTCGTATCCATATCAGAGATAACATGTCCTAATGCACCGTACTTTTTTGATTTAGGATCATAAAAAGTCATCGTTCCGATTCCTGCCGCTGAATCACGAATGTATAAGCCTATTCGAAAGGATTGATCATTTTGGTCCTTCAATGGATATAGCTTGGTTTTAATTTCTTTTTCTTCTCTGGATAGAATTAAATCAAGAGGTTTTCCTGTTTTCCCAGCTTCTTGAATAAATGGAGTTACATCACTCATTTGTTCAATTTTTGTACCATTAATGCTTGTAATGATGTCTCCGACTTGTACTCCAGCTAGTTCACCAGGTGATTTCTTTCCTTCGGTTGTATTGATTTGGTGATGTCCAACCACCAATACGCCAAGGGTATTTAGTTTTACACCAATAGATTGTCCGCCAGGAATCACTTTAAAATCGGGCAGGACATTTACGCCAACCTTTTTGACAGGAAAGCCGGCAAGGTCAAAAACAACCGCCCCTTCTCCAGCCTTTTTACCATGAACATCAAGTGTTTTACCATCACTATTCTTTTGAACTGTAAACGCCTCTTGTACATCTAACTGCGAAGCCGTTACAGGAATTGAACTTTCCACGCTCACTTGCTGTGACTCAAATACCGACAAATTTATTGGTATTTTAACGTATTCCTTTACTTCTTTTACAAATCCTAAACTCATGAATGAAACAAGGAGAATTACACCAACTATTTTTCTAATTTTATCTGTTTGCAATCACTTTCACTCTCCTCGCTCCTAACCCACACCACAACTATATATGGCTACAGTTTTAATTTAGCCTTCTCAGCGCTTATTTATAACTTCAATCACTAGAAAAAAGAAGGTTTTGTTGTAAGTTTTAAGCATAATGAAAATTTTTTATTCTTAAACGACTAAAAAGCCGCCTAAAGGCAGCTATTTAGTGTTATTTCTTAGACGTATGTGCTAAAGCAAGCAGCTCTTTTGCATGTTCTTTCGAAAGCTCTGTCACTTCCACTCCAGCGATCATACGGCCAATTTCCTTAATTTTTTCTTCTTCGTTAAGCGGCTTAACACTGGTTTTCGTTCGACCTGATTTTGTTTCTTTCGCAATATATAGGTGGGTATCTGCCATTGCAGCAACCTGAGGCAAGTGGGTAATACATAAGACCTGTGAACCATTTGAAACACGGTAAATTTTTTCTGCAATCGCTTGTGCAACTCGCCCGCTGACACCTGTATCCACTTCGTCAAAAATGATCGATGTTATCCCTTGGTGTTGAGAAAAAATGCTTTTCATTGCTAACATAATTCGGGAAAGCTCCCCGCCGGAAGCCGTTTTACTTAATGGCTTTAATGGCTCACCTGGATTAGTCGATAGATAGAATTCCACATCATCAACACCAGTTGGAGTATATTTTACTTCATTTAATGATGTCATTTTTTCGGCAAAGTGTACTTCAAAAGTTGTTTTTTCCATATAAAGTTCTTTTAATTCACGATGAATTTCATCTGTTAGCACATCTGCAAAGTTTCTTCGTATACTTGTAAGATTTTTTGCTTCAACCGCTAAATCCTTAAGAATTGAATCAAGCTCTTTTTTAAGTTTATGCAGATGACTGTCACGGTTTTGAATCTGATCGATTTCCTCTTCAATTTTGGCAGAGTATGTTAAAATCTCTTCAACAGTTTGCCCATATTTACGTTTTAAATGGGTAATTTCATTTAAACGACTCTCAACAAAATTTAAACGCTCCGGGTCAAACTCCAACGATTCCAATTCATTACGAACTTGATAAGACAGGTCTTCAAGCAAATAATACGCATTTGAAATGGTTTCTGATAACTCTTTTAAGGTAGCATTTATTGAGGAGACATCTTCTAAATTGCTCATTGCATGTCCAACCCAGTCTAATCCCTTATGCTCACCATGAAGTGAATTGTAGCTGTTTTGCAAGGCCTCATAGATCTTTTCAAAATTGGAAATTTGATTTTTTTCTTCCTGAAGAACCTCATCCTCATTTGGCTGTAATTCTGCTTTTTCAATTTCATCTAATTGAAACTGAAGCAAGTCAAGACGATGAGCCATTTCCTGCTCATTTTCGGAAAGCTGCTTTATTTTTTTCTGTAAGTTATCAAAGCTTTTATATATTTGAAAATAAGCATCAATTGCCTGTCTCACTTTATTACCGCCATATTGATCAAGCAGTGTTAAATGATTCTCTTCATTCATTAACTCCTGATTATCATGCTGCCCATGAATATCAACTAAACACTGGCCGATTTCTCTAAGAATGGCGATTGTAACAAGTTTCCCATTTATCCGGCAAATACTTTTGCCTGAAGCAGCAACATCTCTGCGTAGAACAATCATTCCATCACTGATATCGATTCCGATATCTTCACATTTTGTATACACAGGATGTTGTTCATCATCAATGAGAAATAACCCCTCTAGCTCAGCTCGTTTTTCTCCAAATCGAACAAATTCCGAGGATCCTCTAGCACCGGCAATTAAATGGATGGCATCAATAATAATCGATTTTCCTGCTCCTGTTTCTCCCGTTAAAACCGTTAATCCTTTTTCAAAGGAAATCGTTAATGACTCAATAATGGCAAAATTTTTTATTGATAATTCCGCTAACAAACAGAATCACACCTCTTTTAGATAAATGTTTTCATCATTCTTCATCATATTTGAATACCATTGCTATTAAATCTAGCCTTATAAATAGATGAAAATTTTTTACATTTACAGCATATCCAAGAAACGTTCTGATATCGTTTCGGTATCCTTTGCGGTTCTGCAGATGATTAAGATTGTATCATCCCCGCAAATGGTGCCTAGTACCTCATCCCAATCAAGATTATCGATTAGAGCACCAATGGCATTTGCATTTCCTGGCAGAGTTTTCATTACTAGCATATGGCCGGCAGAGTCTATTTTAACAAAGGCATCCATAAGCGCACGTTTTAGTTTTTGTAATGGGTTAAAACGCTGATCCGCTGGCAAGCTGTATTTATATCGTCCATCAAGCATAGGGACCTTTACTAAATGTAATTCTTTAATATCACGTGACACCGTTGCCTGAGTTACATTAAAGCCCAATCCTTTTAATAAATCAACTAATTCATCTTGAGTTTCAATATCATTATTTGAAATAATTTCTCGAATTTTAATATGTCTTTGCCCTTTATTCATAAAAGCACCCCTTTTGCAATGATGCATCTCTTTTTATTTATGCATGTTTATACCTTTCATCTTATATTAAAAACCTTAAAATGTACAGATTTAAAAAGATTAAGTCCTGAAAAACTGCATAAAAAGCTGAGTAAAGGGGGATTATTTGAAGTTTCGAAAAGAAAATCGAACATTCATTTATTGCATGAATATCCAGAACATTCGGATTCTAAAGAAAGATAAAGCATGATGATTCATGAAAAAAACAGGATGATAGCGAATGCTATTCTTCCTGCTTATCTTTTTGTTTATTTTCTTTTAATGTTAAATGAGCTGCTTCGACAATAGCCTGAGCAGATTTGTCCAATTGGTTCTCTCCTTGTTCTTTTATACCCTCAAAGCGAAGATGCAATAAAAATTCAATATTTCCATCTCCGCCGGTTATTGGTGAATAAGACAAGTTGATTACATCAAACCCCTCTTTTAATGAGAACCCAATCATTTCCTCCAAAACGAGTTCATGAACTTTAGGATCACGTACGATCCCTTTTTTGCCTACTAACTCTCTTCCAGCCTCAAATTGAGGTTTCACTAAAGCCACAATATCACTATGTTCCACCAAAATGGTTTTTAGCACGGGTAAAATCAGCTTTAGAGAGATAAAGGATACATCAATCGAAGCGAATTCCGGCAGCCCCTCGTGAAAATCAGCAGGTGTCGAATACCGGAAATTTGTTCTTTCCATTACGACAACCCGCTCATCCTGTCTAAGCTTCCATGCTAATTGATTGTAGCCGACATCCAAAGCGTATGATAGCTTTGCCCCATTTTGCAGGGCGCAATCGGTAAAGCCGCCCGTTGAGGAGCCAATATCAATCATAATTTTATTCTTAACATCCAGATCAAATTCTTTAAGTGCTTTCTCAAGCTTTAGCCCTCCGCGACTAACATAGGGAAGTGTATTCCCTTTTATTGTTATAACAATATCACGGGAGACTTTTTCACCAGGCTTGTCTAAGCGTTCTTCATTACCATAAACGAGGCCTGCCATGATTGCACGCTTCGCTTTTTCTCTTGTCTCAAATAAGCCGTTTTCAACAAGAAGAATATCTACTCGTTCTTTTTTTGTACTCATGATCTTAATACCCTTTTCTCTTTTTCAGGCATTATCGCTCTTAATTGTGCTACAACATTTTCAGTCGTCATGCCGATTTCTTCAAGAAGTTTTGTCACACTGCCATGCTCAATAAAGCGATCAGGAATACCAATTCTTGAAATCAGTGATTGATGATAATTTTGTTCTTGGGCAAATTCTAAAACAGAGCTGCCAAATCCTCCTTGCAAAACAGCTTCCTCGATCGTTAGCACAGGAATTTGCTCCGTAAAGATTTCATGAAGCATTTGCTCATCTAAAGGCTTAATAAATCGTGCGTTAACAACACGTATCGATTTTCCTTGTTTAGCCAAAATCTCTGCTGCTTCCATTGCCATCTCAATCGTTGTGCCAAAGGTAAGGATCACCGCATCGCTTCCTTCTCTAAGAACCTCCCAAGTTCCAATTGGAATTTCCTTCAGCTCTTCATCCATTTTTACACCAATGCCGTTACCGCGAGCATAGCGAAGAGCAATTGGTCCATCATTGTATTTTAAAGCCGTATTAACTAAGTGCTGGCCTTCATTTTCATCCTTTGCCATCATAAGCACCATATTTGGCAAATGTCTTAAAAAGGCTATATCAAACACACCTTGATGTGTTTCTCCATCGGCCCCTACAAGACCTGCACGATCAATACCGATGAAGACATTTAAATTTTGGCGGCAAATATCATGAACAACTTGGTCATACGCACGTTGTAAAAAGGTTGAATAAATGGCCAAAAACGGCTTCATATTTTGAGTTGCCAATCCTGCTGCCATCGTTGCCGCATGCTGCTCAGCAATTCCCACATCAAACATCCGATCTGGAAACTCTTCAGCAAATGCTTCTAGCTTTGAACCAACTGGCATAGCCGGAGTAATGGCGACTATCCGCTTATCCTCACGAGCTAACTTACGAACAGTTTCACTTACAAGCTTGCTCCACGCCGGACCGACAACTTTTGGCTTGACGAAGTCACCTGTTTCAATTTTATAAGGTCCTGTCCCATGCCAAGTACCAATCGTATCTGTTTCAGCAGGTTGATAGCCTTTTCCTTTTTTCGTAATGACATGAAGAAGAACCGGTCCTGATGTCTTTTTAGCGTATTGAAGATTTTCAAATAAATCCTCATAATTATGTCCATCTATCGGTCCTAAATAAGTAAATCCTAATTCTTCAAAAAATACACCTGATACAAGCAAGTATTTGAGGCTGTCTTTTACTCGTTCAGCTGTTGAAGCAAGCTTACCGCCTACTGCAGGTATCTTCTTCAATAAATATTCGAGTTCATCCTTTACCCAATGATACTTGCCTGCTGTTCTTAGGCGTCCAAGGACATTATGAAGTGCACCAACGTTTGGAGCAATCGACATTTCATTATCATTAAGAACGACGATTATATCTTTTTTCTCATGGCCAATATGATTTAAAGCCTCAAGAGCCATCCCGCCGGTAAGGGCCCCATCACCTATGATCGGAACAATATGCTCTTTCGTTTTCTTTAAATCTCTTGCAATCACCATTCCCATTGCAGCCGATAATGATGTTGAACTATGACCGGTTTCCCAAACATCATGTTCACTTTCATTCCGTTTCGGGAAGCCGCATAAGCCTTTATATTGACGAAGGGTATCAAATTCATTCGCTCTTCCTGTCAATATTTTATGAACATAGGATTGATGGCCAACATCCCAAATAAATTTATCCTTTGGACTGTCAAAAACTTTATGGAGGGCGATGGTAAGTTCAACCACACCTAAATTCGGCCCGATATGTCCTCCTGTTTCTGATAGCTTTTCAATTAAAAATTGCCTGATTTCCGCACTGAGCTTTTCAAGTTCATTAATCGAAAGCTTTTTTAAAAAGCGCGGGTCTTTAATGGATAGAAGATCCAAATGGATCACTCACTTTCGGATTCAGTTTGATTCTATATGCCTGTTTACTTTTTAACATTATATTCGCTTCTTTATATTTTAACGTAAAGTTCTTATAATTAAAAATGTCTGACATTAGATTTATTTATCTATACATCGAATAACTATGTGCAAGCAAAAACTTACCATAAAATAACGGTAATTACAATGATTAAAGTTATTAGCTGCCTGTTTTCACAAAGCAAATAGTATAAAAACCGCTTCCAAGTGGGAACGGTTTTAAAATCGATACTTAATTAATGATCCCTTTTTGCCATTAAGTCACACATTTGATAAAGCAATTCAGATCGAACGGATAAGTTGTTGAGAACCTCTTTTGCAAAGTCGATATGATCATTAAGTTTTTCCTTTGCCCCTTGCATGGTTAAAATAGAAGGATAGGTAGTCTTTTCATTTAATGTATCAGAACCAACTGGTTTACCTAGAATCATTTGATTTCCTTCAATATCTAAAATATCGTCACGAATTTGAAAAGCAATACCAAGATGATAAGCAAATTTTCGCAGATTATTGATATCCTCTTCAGGAGCACCAGCTAAAATCGCACCTGAAATAATGCTAAAGCCCAAAAGCTTAGCGGTCTTGTTTTCATGAATGGACTGAAGCTCAGCAAGAGTCAGCTGTTTAGCTTCCCCCTCCATATCTGAAACTTGTCCGCCAACCATCCCCTCTGCACCGGCTGCATTGACAAGTTCTGAGACAATCCGAAGCTTTTTGGCAGCTGGCAGCCTCGTGTCATTTAAAATTAACGAAAAGCTTTGGGTCAACAATCCGTCTCCGGCTAATACCGCCATTGCTTCCCCAAAAACCTTATGGTTTGTTGGCTTTCCACGTCTTAAGTCATCATCATCCATACAAGGAAGATCATCATGAATAAGTGAATAGGTATGAATCATTTCAACAGCACAAGCCGTAGTGATCCCTAATTCCTCTGATTGTCTGTATGTATGAAGCAAGGCTAAAACCAAAATTGGACGTAGCCGTTTCCCGCCTGCTTCTAACGAATATAGCATTGCCTCCTTTAACGATCCAGGTGCCTGAAGTTTTTCAATATAAGAAGGCAATGCCTTTTCAATTAGCTGTTTACGTGAGACTAAAAATTCATTAAGCTGTATGGTCACGCTTTTTCTTCCTCCTGCAGCTCAAATGGCTTTAATTCCCCATCTTCACGTAAAATAAAGTCCATTTGCTTTTCAACGTGCTGAAGTTTATCATGGCAAAGCTTTGAAAGCTCCATTCCTTTTTGAAAATAATCGATTGCCATTTCCAGAGGGACATCTCCCTCTTCAAGTTTTCCAACAATTTCTTCTAATCTTTGCATTGCAGCTTCAAAAGACATTTCGTCTTTTTTTTGTTCATCTTTACTCATTTATGGATCGCTCCTCTATTCCCTGTACTTGACAATCCAATTGTCCATCTTTTAATTGTACTTTTATGATCTGACCTTGTTCAATGTGTTCAATGCTTTTGATCAGCTTATTTTCATGATATACAAGGCTGTAGCCCCTGTCCATTACCTTTAACGGACTTAGTGCATTCAGTTTAGCAATTGCCTCATTAAATTGCGAATGTTTTACAGATAATATCGAATTCATTTCACGATTAAGCTTCTTGATGTATGATTCATAAGCTTCTTTTGAACGCTTAATCTGCTCTTTTGGATGTACATTTGCAAGCCTGTTTTTCAAATAAGCATAGGCATCTATCTTATGATTGACAGCCCTTTTCCCTTCCTTTTGAAGACGTTCCACCAGCATATCCAGCTGCTGCTCCTTTTGTAAATAGAGCTGTTTTGGATACCTGAAGGCATAAGAAGTTTGTAAATGGTTTAACCGGTCTTTTTTTGAGGTTATTTTTTCTCGCATGGATCTCTTCAATCGATTTTGACGATCTGTTATCCGATCCAATAACTCGGAAAAATGAGGTACAGCTAGTTCGGCAGCACCCGTCGGCGTAGGAGCACGTAAATCTGCAACAAAATCGGCAATCGTATAATCTGTTTCATGTCCGACCGCAGAGATAATTGGTACTTGTGAAGCAAATATTTCCCGAGCTACGATTTCTTCGTTAAACGCCCATAACTCTTCGATAGATCCTCCACCGCGACCAACAATTAATACGTCAAGTTTACCCAGTCGGTTAGCAACTTGTATTGCTTTTGCTACAGAAGCACCTGCTTGAACGCCTTGTACAAGAGCTGGGATAAGGATGACCTTAGCTAGGGGATAACGACGGTTGATCGTCGTTAAAATATCACGGATTGCAGCACCAGTAGGTGAGGTAATAACCCCAATATGGTTCGGGTATTTTGGGATCGGCTTCTTATGAACTTGATCGAATAGACCTTCCAGCTGTAATGTCCTTTTTAATTCTTCATAGGCTAAATAAAGGCTGCCAATGCCATCCGGCTGCATTTCCTTCACATAGACCTGGTACCCGCCACTTTGCTCATAAACTGAGATTTCTCCGCGAAGCAGCACCTTCATTCCGTTTTCAGGCTTAAATTTAAGCGTTTTATTTGAACCGGCAAACATGACCGCTTGAATTCTCGCCTTTTCATCTTTTAGTGTAAAATACATATGTCCCCGGCTATGTAAATTGAAGTTGGAGATCTCACCCTTTATCCATATGTCTGCTAAATGAGGATCTACATCAAATTTTCGTTTAATATACTTAGTTAAGGCTGTAACCGTTACATATTTTATTTCACTCATAGGACACTCCCCTTAACCTGCACAAAAACCTCTAGTGCAGGGATGAGGACGGAGCAAAAATACGAACCTCCGTCCTCTATATAATCTTATTTTTTTTCAAGAAATTGTTTTGCAGATTGGACTGTATTGTGCGCAAGCATTGTAATCGTCATTGGACCAACTCCGCCAGGAACCGGCGTAAGGTAGCTTGCCACCTCTTTTGCTTCGTCAAAAACAACATCACCGCATAATTTGCCGGTTTCCAGTCTGTTTACACCTACATCAATAACAACTGCACCTGGTTTAATGTCTGATCCTTTAATGAAATTAGCTCGGCCAACAGCTGCCACTAAAATATCTGCTTCTTTTGTATAAGATGATAAGTTTTTCGTTTTTGAATGGCAGTAAGTAACCGTTGCATGTTCATTCAGAAGGAGCTGTCCAACAGGTTTCCCAACAATATTACTTCTTCCAACAACAACAACATTCTTGCCTGTAATTTCAATTCCAACTGATTTAATCATCTCAACAATTCCTGCTGGTGTACAAGGTAAAAATGTTTCTTGACCTGTCATCATGCGGCCAATATTGATTGGATGAAAACCATCTACATCCTTTTCAGGCGAAATTTTTTCAACAACAGCTGTTTCATTAATATGTGAAGGAAGCGGCAATTGGACTAGTATCCCATGATATTCATTATTAGTATTATAATGGTCAATTACATCAAGTAATTCTTTTTCAGTTAATGATTCAGGGAAGTGCTCCAATTTAAAGCCTACACCAATCTCTTCAGCAGCCTTTTGTTTTCCTCTAATATAGGAGAGTGAAGCAGGATTGTCACCAACTAAAATAACAACAAGTTTAGGCAATAATCCTTTCGCTTTAATTTGCTCTACCTCTTTTGCAAGCTCACTTCTTTTTGTTTGTGATAATTGTTTTCCATCAATAATAGTTGCTGCCATTTCTATTTCCTCCTCATTCTGCCTTAAACCTTTAAAGATTTTGTTTAATTTTAGAAAGAACACCGTTGACGAATTTACTTGAATGATCATCACCAAACGCTTTAGCTAATTCTACAGCTTCATCTAAGGTTACATTAGCCGGTATATCCTCCTCATACTTCAGCTCATAAGCAGCCATACGAAGAATGGTTTTATCAATATTTGCTAAGCGATCAATTGTCCAGTTCACAAGGTGTGGAGCAATTAGCTCATCGAGTTCCTTTTGATGCTCAATTGTTCCGAAAACCAGCTTATTCATAAATTGGTCTTGATCTGCATCTTCCAATACATGCTCAATGGCTTCGTTTGGATCTATCTTGCTAACATTCACTTGAAATAGCGCCTGTAGTGCCTTTTCTCTTGCTGTTCTTCGTTTCATTCTTCTTGCTCCTTTTATTAATTAGAAATGTCGAAATGTCATAATGTGATCATACCACATATAACAATCAGATTCATGCCGAAAATGAAGGTTTTTATGTAATTTCCGAATGAAAAGTGTTTAATCTTAAAAAATATTCGTTATTTATTTTTTCTTCTATTTACAATATAACCATGCTCTATACATTCTATAAATAGTGCGATATTTTATCCTACTCTTTACTGTCATTTCACTCACAACTTAAAAGGCAATAAAAAATTTTACCTACATGATCCAAGTTATGATATAACTGCCCGTAATAATCGATAAATCTCGGTATCCATAAGCTGGGGATAAGGCCCCAACTGATGAATCGCTTATTAAAAACAAAAGAAAACCAAAGGGGCATTCCCTCTGGTTTTACTTTTTACATCTCTTGTTCTACCTCTATTTCCTGTGTTTTTGCTTCAAATTGAACGCCAACAACATGGATGTTTACTTCATTAACCTCTAATGCTGTCATGTTAAGTAAAGCCTGGCGGATGTTGTCTTGAATTTTCTGAGCAACGGTTGGAATGGATACACCGAAAATCATCACACAGTATACGTCAATAATGATGCCTTCTTCAGCAAGCTCAACCTTTACACCCTTGCCGTGGTTTTTCTTTCCTAATCGCTCCACAACTCCTGCAGCAAAGTTTCCTCTCATTGAAGCTACACCTTCTATTTCTGATGCTGCTATACCGGCGATTACTTCAATAACCTCCGGAGCAATCTCTACCTTGCCTAAGCCGTTATACTCCTGATTCATTTCTAAAACGTTATTAGTTTCTTTCAAGTGTCAGCACCTCCAAATGATTTTACGAATCCATGACCTTATACATTTCTAAAAACTTGGTGTTAAAATCACCTGAAACAAATTTTTCATGTTCAAGAAGCCGAAGATGGAATGGAATGGTTGTCGAAATCCCTTCAATGACGAACTCACTTAAAGCACGCTTCATTCTAGCTATTGCCTCATCTCTGGTCGCTCCATATGTAATTAGCTTTGCGATCATCGAATCATAAAACGGCGGAATGGAGTATCCTGGATATACCGCTGAATCTACTCTAACACCTAGACCACCAGGGGGCAAGTACATCTCAATTTTCCCTGGAGAAGGCATAAAGTTCTTTTCCGGATTTTCTGCATTGATACGACATTCAATCGCCCAGCCATTAAAGGTAACGTCCTCTTGTGCGACAGATAGTTTTTCACCTGAAGCAACCTTAATTTGTTCTTTAATTAAGTCAATTCCGGTTACCATTTCCGTTACAGGATGTTCTACCTGAATACGTGTGTTCATTTCCATAAAATAAAACTTCTTGTTAATGTGATCAAAAATAAATTCAACTGTTCCTGCGCCAGTGTAGGCAACAGCAGCTGCAGCCTTAACAGCAGCCTCTCCCATTTGTGAACGAATGGTTTCATCGAGGGCTGGTGATGGTGTTTCTTCAAGCAGCTTTTGCAGTCTGCGTTGGATCGAGCAGTCACGTTCACCCAGATGAATTACATTGCCATGTGAATCTGCTAAAACTTGAATTTCTACATGGCGGAAATCCTCGATGTATTTCTCGATGTAAACACCGGGATTGCCAAATGCAGTAGCTGCTTCCTGCTGGGTAATTTCGATCCCTTTCACAAGCGCCTGCTCATCTTGGGCAACGCGAATCCCTTTTCCTCCGCCGCCTGCCGTTGCTTTTATTATAACAGGATATCCCATATCATTTGCCAGCATTTTTGCTTCATCTATGTTTTCGATGATTCCTCTTGAACCTGGAACAATTGGAACACCTGCTTCACGCATTGTTTCTCTTGCCACATCTTTCGTTCCCATTTTTGAAATGGCTTCTGCACTTGGACCGATAAAAATAATATTGCATTCTTTGCACAACTCTGCGAAATCAGCATTTTCTGCTAGAAAGCCGTAGCCTGGATGAATGGCATCACTGCCTGTCAACTTTGCAACACTTATGATATTTGTAAAATTTAAATAACTATCCTTTGAGGCAGTTGGGCCAATGCAGTATGCTTCATCAGCAAGCTGTACATGCAATGCATCACGATCAGCTTCAGAAAAGACAGCAACTGTTTCGATTTCTAATTCTTTACATGCTCGGATGATCCGAACAGCAATTTCTCCTCGATTAGCAATAAGTACCTTCTTTATCATCATCATAACTCCTTACTCAGGCTTTACAAGGAATAAAGGCTGACCATACTCGACAAGCTGTCCATTTTGAACGAGTATTTCAACGATCTCACCCTTTACTTCTGCTTCAATTTCATTGAAGAGCTTCATAGCCTCAACGATACAAACAACTGTATCCTTATTCACTTTTGAACCTGCTTCAACATAATCGCCAGCTTCAGGTGAAGAAGCAGAATAAAACGTTCCTACCATTGGAGAGGTAATCTTATGTAAATTTGCTGTATCTGCTTTTGGTGCTTCTGCCTGTTCTTGCTTTGGTGCCTCCACTGCAGCAGCTTGAGTTTGTACAGGCGGAGCTTGTACAGTTTCAACAGCAGGTGAAGCAACAACATTGCGTACAACAGTTTCCACCTCTTGTGATTGTTTCTTCATTTTTATTTTTGAACCATCATGTTCAAATGAAAATTCATTAATAGAAGAGTCGTCAATTAATTTTATGATTTCTCTAATTTCTTGTATTTTTAGCATGCTAATGCACCCCTTTAATTCTATAATCATGTACAAAAAACATGATCTCCTAATTTATAGGCTAGTACTAAAACTTAGTCCCATACTAACATCTTACGATACTTTACGGGAGAAATTCAACAACAATTGTACCATTTCCTCAGGTTTCTAGTGATAATCATATGAAATGCGTAAGGCGTTAAGCATTTGGCGACAAGCAAAAGGCAAATAGCAATAGAAGATTCCTTTTTGCTTTAATTCGATTTGCCTGGTCGCTAGAACAGTTAAAAACGTGACATCCTGTTGCATTAACTGGGACTAACACGTCCTTTTCTTCTCCGATAGCGCTTGGAGCTAACTATTGAAAACAAAGAATTCATTTTACCCTTTATTCACTTTATAGTAAAGCTTGCCTTATCACCAAGTTACAGAGACGAAACTTTTGTATTTCTTATTCTATCATTATTTAAGATATAAATTCTGATCGTAAAAAAACCTATAGGGCAGACATATTTGATATGTCTGCCCTATAGGCTATCCTATTATCAACAGATTTTCTTTTCTCTTTGTAAATCCTCCAATGACGGAAGTCTTATTTATTGTTCAAACGTTACAATCACTTCATCCGTATTTTCCATTTCATCTCTAACCAGCATTAAAATTTTGTTTGCAGAAGATTTATCATGTTCTTTTGCTTTTACTGTGATTTTCACATCATCACCTTCTGCCCGTACTAAAGCATCGTCATAGCCCTGAGATTTAATTAGCGTTTCAAGTGTTGCTTCTTTTTTTGCAGCTTCAGCTAATGCTTCCATTTCATCTTTAGCATTGCTTTTTTCTTCAGGAGTTGCTTCACTGCTTGCAACGATTGCTTCTAAATCTTCTATTAATTTGCTGCGCTTGTCATCTAACTCCATTCGTAATGCTGCGAATAATTCATCATCAGATACGCTGGAAATGACTGTACCGTCTTCAAGTTCTTCTGTTTGTACTTCCCCTTCTTCAGATTCTCCTTCAGATGTACCTTTTTCCTTACCTTCATCTGCTGGTTGTTTTTCTTCAGCTGGCTGTTTTTCTTCTGCAGGCTGTTTTTCTTCAGCTGGTTGCTTTTCTTCTGCTGGTTGCTTTTCCTCTACAGGCTGCTCTTTGGCTATTTCTTCTTCAGCTGCAGTATTTTCAGTTACCTCTTTTTCGTTTTCAGTCATGACGATATTACTAGTATCCCCTTCAGGAGAAGTAACATAATAAACAGATAACACCACCACTAAACTCAACATAGTCAGCAACCATACCGTTTGTTTTTTCAACATCATCTATTCATCCTCCTTTATTTTTTTCGAAGCAACGGCTACGCGATGGCTAGGTACATCTAAAACACGTGTAACCGACTCAATAATGGTTTGCTTTATATGAATGTTGTCAGCACCCTGGGCGACAATTAAAACACCGCGAATCTCGGGTTTTTTCATTTCTACGATGATCGGAGTCTCTTTTTCACCATCTTGAATAATGACAACCTTATTATCTGAAGAACTATCTTCTACGACTCTTTTACCACCTTCTGGATCGGTTTCTTCAGTGACTTGTGATTGACTCACACTGTCTTTTTCAACCACCTTTTGACCTGTTGAATCGACATTTACGACAACCGATACATTGCCTACACCAGAAATGGTTTCTAATACCTCTTTTAATTGATTTTCATATTCAGCTTCATAATCAGATATAGTGCGAGTATTTTCACCCTTTGTTTGTTTAAACACTTCAGTACTTTCTTCCGTCGTAGTAGAAGCAACCGGAAGTGCATTATTTTCTTGGTCATTGCCAGTAAATAGATTGCTAATAAGCATAAACGCAATCCCCAGCACAAAAACAAGGACAAAATATTGATATTTTGATGGTTTCTTAGAATTCGACTGGCCAAGTAAGGACTTTAGCTTTTGGATGAGGCTATCTTTACTGCTCATTTAATGACTCCTCCCCCCCTTCCAATTCGAGTGAGATTTTTTCTTCTTGTACTTCCCATATTTTTGCTAGAAATGCTGTAATGTCATCAGAATTGAGCTCTGTTTCTGTAGCTGTTTCAACGTCCTTTGATAGGTCAATTGAAACGGGTTCAACTTCTTCTACCGCCTCTACTGCATCTTGGCTTGCTTCCTCCGTTGGTACATTCGTTTGCAAGATGACCTTAATATGCTGCAAATCCTTATGCGAATCTATGGTATCTGCTTGTGCGGATTCGGAAAGAAGGATTTTATCAATCGTTACATCATAGTTTTTCACCAGCTCCTCTTTTGCCATCGTTTTCATTTGGACAGCCATTTGTTCTAAAATATATGCACGTTGTGAAGCTTGTATTTCTTTTTTCTGAAATTCTATTGAATTTTTTACTTCATTTTCGTTTGAGGATCCTGCTGATTGAAATTCTGAGAGGATTTCTGTCATATCTGCTGAAAATAAGGTGAAGATTGGATTAATGATCACGATAATCAATAATAAGCTAATCACCATTTTTGCATATTTTTGCATAGAAGAATTCGGCAATAATAAATCAATGACTACGGCTAATAGAATAAAGACAATGATATTGGTAATCCAATCTGTTAAAAATTCCATAGCGAATTCCCCCTCACCTCATCATAATCGTTAAATTTCCTGCAGCGATGATGACGGTTAAGCTTAAAAAAAACATGAGTGAGACAATAGCCAAAGCTGCAAAGATATAGATGACACTTTTACTAATGATGTCTAAGCAGGTGATAACTGGACCGCCGCCAAGGGGCTGGAGAATTGAAGCTGCTAGTTTATATATAAACGCAAGTGATAATACTTTAATCGCTGGGAATGCCGCGATAAATAACAGGATTGCAACCCCTATCACCCCGACCGTATTCTTCAATAGAATAGATGCACTTATAACCGTATCTGTTGCATCAGTAAACATCCTGCCAAGCACAGGGATGAAATTTCCCGTAATGAATTTTGCTGTTCGAATCGTTATGCCGTCTGTAACGGCCGCAGAGGCCCCTTGAACCGAAATAACGCCAAGAAAAATAGTTAAAAACGATGCAATCAGTCCAATGCTGATATTTCTTAGCAGACCTGCCAGCTGTGTAACCTTGTATTGGTCTGTTAATGTACTAACAATATTTAATAACGCTGAAAGAAATAGTAGCGGCAGCACAATATTCTGGATCAGCAGCCCGCTCGTATTCATTAAAAAGATAATAACCGGATGAAAAAAAGCCGCAGAGGCTAGTCCGCCTGAAGAAGCCATTAAAGCCAACAAAAGCGGAATCAATGCTAGAATAAAATTCGACATGGACTCAATGGCATCATTTGTATATTGAATCGCAACATGGAAGCTATTCAGAGCAATAATGATCAGGACCATATAAACAAGCGCATATGCAACCTTGCTAACCGTGCTTTGATTAAATGCATTCTGCAGCAGTTGCAGCAGCATGCTGAATACCGTTAAGAGAATCAATGTACCTAATAATTTTCCATTTGCGATTAGCTCGTGAAATAAAAATTTCAGAAAGGCTTTCATCCATTCCTGAAAGGACAGTTCTTTTTCTCCGCTTAAAAATTGCAGCAGGCTTCCTTTTTGGCTTTCAGGTAAAAAGCCGCCATATTCTGTCATCACTTCATCCCAATAGGTTCTTATTTCCTCTACATCAAGCTTTTCTGCCTGTTCCTCAACCAGCATACTGGCATTCGGCAGTTCAGCCTGTTCAGTTTGTTCCGTCTGTTCAGTTTGTTGGAGAGTCTCAGAGGCTTGTACATTTATTGGGATGATTAGAATAAGAGAAATAAAAATAAGGGAAAGCGCCGTTTTCATGTATCCACCTCCAACTAATCCTAAACCATTATGATGAACCTGGGATCATTCCAAGGACTGTTTCGATAATGACAGTTAAAATCGGAATGGCCATTGTCAGGATAAGGATTTTTCCACCAAGCTCAATCTTTGAGGCAATCGCACCTTGTCCAGCATCTTTTGTAATTTGAGCACCAAATTCAGCAATATAAGCAATGCCGATAATTTTTAAGATGGTTTCAACATAAATGAGATTTACATTTGCATTTATGGCAATTCGTTCAACCATTCGAATAATTTCATACACTTGATCAATTAAAAATAAAAAAATCACACAGCCAACAAAAACAACAAGCATAAAGGCGAAGGAGGGCTTTTGCTCTTTTACGATTAGGGCTAAAAAGGTGGCGATTAGCCCTAATCCGACGATTTGAATGATTTCGATAGCTGCCCCCTCCTTACCCTTGGAAAAGAAAGACCGATTTTATCTTTTTAAATAAATCATCTACAATCGATGCAACCATGAACAAGATATAAATAAAGCCTATTAGTGTCACCCATTGTGCATATTCTTTTTTCCCCATTTGATCTAAAATGGTGTGAAGGAATGCTACGACGATTCCTATCCCGGCAATTTGAAAGATCGTGTTAATATCTACGCCCACCTTCGACGACTCCCTTCCACTTCTACATCAATAAAATAACAACGAGCAAGCCTGCTAAAACACCTAAGCTTTTCATCATACGTTCATAGCGATTTTGCCGATCAATTGCATCAGCTTCTTCTCTCTGCAAATGCGAAAGCGCTAACTTGATATGTTTCTGCTGTGAGATTCGGTCATGCTGACCAAGTGTTTCGCCAAATTGTTTTAATACTTCAAATTCACCCTGTTTTAATGCGGTCATCCTCCATATGCTTTGAAGACTTTCCTCCCAGGCCTCTTTTACACTCGTATGGCCTTTAACAAGCTTTTTGGAAAAATCCTCAAAAAACATTGATAATGGTTTTGGCAACTGCTTTGAGATATTCTGTGCCGCAATGATTAACGATGTATGGCCATACATAATCTCTGCTTCCAATGATAGAAGGGCTACCTTTAACTGTCTTAACTGTCTCGTTCTCTCACTAAAATGCTTTGCCATTTCGAAGCCTGCCCATGTTGTTGCAAGAATAATGAGGATTGCTCCCATCCACTTAATCATTTGGTCACACTTCTTTCTGCATTTAACTGCTCGCCATGCTGATTAAGAATGTGCTGAACGGTTCCGGGACCGTTTTTTCTAGACAACTCTAAGTATCGATCAAACACTTGCGCCTCAAATAGTAATCTAAGAGTTGGGCGATTCATCAGGTCGCGGGCACAGTATCCATGAACTGTCACGAATAATTGGACACCTGCATGAACGGCTTCCATAACTGCCTCAGCATCTTGCCTTGTTCCAATCTCATCTACAATCAATACATCAGGACTCATTGATCGAATCATCATCATCATACCTTCAGCTTTTGGGCACGCATCCAGGACATCAACCCGTTCACCTAGCTGATGCTGGGGAACTCCATTTACACACCCTGCGATTTCCGATCGTTCATCAACAATTCCTACCTTGTTTGATTCGATCTGATGAAAACCACTGCTTATGATTCTTGCAAAATCCCTAAGCAAGGTCGTTTTCCCTGTTTGCGGAGGTCCGATAATTAGCGTATTCAACCATTTCCCATCATATAAATAAGGGATGTACCCTTCAGCAACTCCAAGCTTTTCCTTTGCAATCCGGATATTAAATGATGTGACATCCCGAATCGCTTTAACTCGTCCACCTTCTGTAATCACACGTCCAGAAAGGCCGACACGATGCCCTCCGCAAACCGTTATATATCCCTTTTTTAACTCTTCTTCCAATGTATAAATTGAATAGTGGCTAAGCTCGTTTAAAAGATTGACAGAGTCTTCATACGTCGTGATGGATGATAGAAAAACAGGTTTGCCCATAATAACAACCTCCACTCTTTTCATCACGCGGATACGAATTTCCTCAATTCGAGCAATACTAGCTGGATGCAGTTTCTTTATCTGATGACTAATTGAATCCGGAAGCATCTCAATAATTTCTTTCACACCGCTTCCTCCTATAAGGCTATTCGTTACTTTCAATGTATGCATGCTTGACCACATTCATGACTTAATTGTCCTGATGATTTTTCCGCTATTTATAAATACCGAATAAAATAAAAAATACACCCAAGCCAATAAAAATCAATTTTGCATATGACAATTGGTCGGCAATATGAAAGATACCGATCGTCATCGTGACAATAAATATAACCGGACCTACTATGGCTAATAATGAATTGATTGTGACTGCCTTTTTTACATCATTAAATACTAACATTAAGATGGCTGCGGTTAACTCAATTGACGCGGACATAAAGCGTAAACCAGCCATTGTCAAAACAGTTGAATCAAAATGAGAAAAGAATCGTTTCATGTGGTCCTCCTAAAATATAGTTTGTACACCATATGCTAGAGGAAGGAGATTTAGACAAGGAAGGTTTATAATAAAAGTAAAATTGTCATTATACAGGGAGTGAAAGCATTGTCGATCTTATCAAAGTTATCATCACAAGTTGGAGAAAAAACGGAAGAAGGAAATCGAACAGCAGCAAAAGAATGCCTTCAGCACCCTTCTCTCCTCAAGGAAATTAACGAGGGATTAAACACTGATAACAAAGCGCTTATCGGTGACTGTACTGAAGTATTCACAAAAGTTGCTGAAGAAAAACCTGAATATGTCGCACCATATTTCGAACAGTTGCTCCCATTGCTTTCCTCACAAACAACACGTATCCGTTGGGAGGCAATTCATGCTATCTCCTTACTAACAAAACATGTACCAGAGCAAATCTCAGCATATTTACCTTTCATACATAAACTTATACGAACGGATAAAAGTACAATTGTCAGAGATTACTCCATTCAAACCATTTGTAACTATGCTGATATCGGCAGACCTCAGGCACTTGCCGCTTATCCAATATTAAAAGAATCGCTGACCCTATGGGAGGGAAAGCATCGGGCCCGTATTTTAACTGGATTATTAAACGTATGTAAACATGCTCCAGATTGCATCCTTGAAATACGAGGAATAGCAGAAGAATATAAAGAGGATGATCGAAGCAGCGTAAAAAAAGCAGCAAGAATTTTAATAAAGGCTATAGAAACAGGTTCTGTTTAATACATCTTTTAAAAAGCAAGGAAAAAGAGGCATCCAAAAAGTGGACACCTCTTCTTTAAATCGATTGATTATGCACGTGAAACGTAAGAAGCTTCAGCTGTATTAATAATTAAACGATCCCCTTCATTGATAAAGAATGGGACTTGAACAGTTAAACCAGTTTCCAACTTAGCTGGCTTAGAGCCGCCCGATGCCGTATCACCTTTAATGCCAGGCTCAGTTTCTACAACCTCCAGCTCGACTGTGTTTGGCAATTCAACACCTAATGTCTCTGTACCAAACATCATGATTTGCACTTCCATGTTTTCTTTTAAGAATTTTAATTCATATTCAATTTGAGCTGAAGATAATTCAATTTGGTCATATGTTTCTGTATCCATGAAGGCATGTTGATCGGCATTTGCATAAAGATATTGCATTCTACGTGTTTCAATTTGAGCTCTTGCTACTTTTTCACCTGCACGGAATGTTTTCTCTTGAACAGCTCCTGTGCGTAAATTACGTAGTTTTGAACGAACAAATGCAGCACCTTTACCTGGCTTAACATGCTGGAAATCCATGACGCGCCAAATGCCGTTATCCACCTCAATCGTTAATCCTGTACGAAAATCGTTAACTGAAATCATGAAAAAAGTCCTCCTAATAGCTTAAATAAGGGATTGTAAAGATTCTGCCTTAAAATTATTTAAGATAGTCTCAATTGTTATATGTAAATATTCCCTATTACAAAATAATAAGATCTTTTGGTGAATGAGTAAGCGACTCATTCCCGCTTTCTGTGATGACTGTATCATCTTCAATTCTTACGCCGCCAAGACCAGCGATATAAATTCCAGGTTCAACAGTTACCACCATGCCTGGTTCAAGAATTGCATCAGATCTAAAGGATAAAGCAGGCCCTTCATGGACTTCCATACCTAACCCGTGGCCAGTCGAATGTCCGAAATACTCCCCATATCCTTGTTGGGTAATATAGTCCCGGGTAAGAGCATCTGCTTCTTTTCCTGACATACCTGGTTTTATTCCATTCATGCCCCGCATTTGTGCTTCAAGGACAATTGCATAGATATTCTTCAGCTCATCACTTGGCTGACCGACAGCGAAAGTTCTCGTGATATCTGAACAGTATCCTTTGTAGTATGCACCAAAATCTAGCGTAACAAAATCACCTTTTTCAATTTCTTTGTTACTTGCTACACCATGCGGTAAAGCAGAACGATAGCCTGAAGCAACAATCATATCAAAGGATGAGGATTCAGCACCATTTTTTCTCATAAAAAATTCAAGTTCATTTGCGACTTCAATTTCTTTTAAACCAGGTTTGACAAATGTTAAGATATGCTTATATGCAGCGTCAGCAATCTCGGCTGCTTCCTTTAATATCTTAATCTCTGAGGAAGACTTAATCAAGCGTAACTTTTCAACTGCATCTGACACTGGTACAAATTCTGTATCTGTTATTGCATTTTTATAGGATGTATAAGCTTGATAGGTTAAATGATCCTGCTCAAAACCAAGTCTCTTAATCCCTAATTGTTTAACAACAGCTGCAACCTCTTCTATGATAGGTCCGGTATGCTTGACAATTTCGAAGCCCTCTACTTCCTTTGCCGCTTGCTCAGTATAACGGAAATCAGTTATAAATACAGCTTTATCTAAAGAAATGACGGCAACACCCGCAGTACCAGTAAATCCTGTCATGTATCTGCGATTAAATTTACTTGTAATTAATAGTCCATCAATTGATAATTCTTTGAATCGATTGCGGATTTTTTCTAATTTAATCATTGGTTACCTCCTCCTACTCTCTCCTTTAATGCCAGCATTCCCAGTTCATACCCTTTAAAACCCAGACCGATGATTTGGCCTATTGTAACTGGAGCGGTTACTGATGTGTGACGAAATTCTTCTCTAGCATGAACATTTGATATATGTACTTCAATAACCGGGAGTGTAACTCCTGCAATCGCATCGCGGATTGCATAACTATAATGTGTAAATGCGCCAGGGTTCAAAATAATCCCATCGAATTGACCTTCTGCTTCATGAATGGCATCGATGATATCACCTTCATGATTTGATTGAAAACAAGTTACTTCTATTTGTTCTTTTTCACCAAATGCTAATAATTTCTTTTCTAAATCTGTTAATGTTTCAGACCCATAAATTGCAGGCTCACGCAATCCAAGTCTATTCAGATTTGGACCATTTATCACTAAAATATTCATAACAGTTTTGCACCTCTTTCCATAAGGAAATAATCTTTCATTATTCATTCAATCCTTTATACGAAAAAAAGAATGTTCAGCTAATGAACATTCTATCACAACTCATCTCTTTCACACTATGATCTAATTCTCATTATTTGTATTTAACTCATTATAATCGAATGAAATCGAATAGCCGACAAAAAGACCATATAAAATATAAATGCAAACTGTTGTCACAATTGTCCCTCTTGGTAATTCAAAAATCATCTTAAGATCCGGGAACATCGGGTTGAGGATAAAGAAAACAAGTCCCCATAAAGCTGCTCCATATGCAATTCCAATCCACATTGAAGTAAAACGCTTTAATACAGCAAAATAAACCAAAGCAACCCCAATCGATATGACTCCAATTAAGACAATGCTAATAAATTCGCCAAGTGTTCCATTTTTCCAATCTCCTAAAGCAATTGGCTGGAGGATAAGACTTGGTTTTATTTCGGTGTAGTTCAAAATAGAAGCTACGTATGCCAGGAAACTCCAAAATACCCCGCCTATAAAACCTGTTGAAATCACTTTCCCCATTTGTGATACAGGCTTTTCCCTTTTGTTTTGCTCTAAGCGAGGATCGTCTTCTTTCATTACATCATCTGTCTTTTTTTTATCATCTGCCATTTACCTGCACCTCCATTTACTACTATGTCCATTTTTTTAAAAGTCATGTTTTTACCCCATTTTTTACTTAAATGAAAATTACATGTCTAGTAAATGAATGCATGGGTATAATGTAAATAAAGGAATTATTTCCAGAAAGAAAAGCGAAAGCCCATTGAACATCTTAGGGCTAATAAGACAATCTGCGAACGTTTCCTTCTATCCCAAATTGGCTGGACCTAAGAGAGGATAGATGCTGGAACTGGATATCAAAGTGATTGTCCATAGTACAGTCAAAAAAAAGAACACAAATGAAGACATAATGAGATTATTGGCGAATATCACGCTAGAGGTTTCCTTCTAAATTCTGTATTATATAGATAATAACTAAACAAAGTCTGTCTTATAACCAAAGGTGTTAACTCCTTTGAGACAGATTATGGATAAACAGAATAGATAGGTTGGTGTCTCATGTCAAATCAAAAAAAACCTGCATATGGCGGGCAAGCTGTTATTGAGGGTGTTATGTTCGGCGGTAAACATCATTATGTAACTGCAATCCGCAGAACGGATCAATCCATTGATTTCTTTCATCTAAAAAGAAAGAATCAACCCGTTTTATCAAAGCTAAAAAAAATTCCTTTCTTACGGGGAATAGTTGCGATTATTGAGGCTAGTGCCAACGGCTCTAAGCATTTAAATTTCTCAACAGAGCGTTTTGAAGTTGACCCTAAAGATGATGAAAAAATGGCAGAAGAAAAGAAACAAAACGAATCCAAGCTGGCGATGTGGCTAGGTATTGCCGCTGTAGGGGTTATCTCATTTTTCTTCGGAAAAGTAATTTTTACCCTTCTACCTGTCTTCCTTGCACATTTTATGCGTCCTCTAGTGCCATCAGATTTCGGGCAAATTCTAGTGGAAGGTGCATTCAAACTAGTGCTGCTTTTAGCATATATATATGCTATATCCTTTACCCCATTGATTAAACGAGTATTTCAATATCATGGGGCTGAACATAAAGTTATCAATGCATATGAAAACAACTTGCCAATTACAGTGGAAAACGTCCAAAGTCAGTCAAGGCTCCATTACCGATGTGGCAGCAGTTTCATCTTGTTTACTGTGATCGTAGGTATTTTTGTTTATACTCTTGTACCAACAGATCCGTTGTGGCTTCGAATCGTTAACCGATTAGCACTTATTCCAGTCGTACTAGGGATTTCGTTTGAGGTATTGCAGATTACAAATAAGCTTCGTGATGTACCGGTCCTAAGATATTTAGGATATCCAGGACTTTGGCTCCAGTTGTTAACTACGAAAGAGCCAACAGATGACCAGGTTGAAGTCGCGATTGCAAGTTTTAATGAGCTTTTACGTAAAGAAAAAGAAACAGAAACAGCATTAGCAGAACAAATCGTTTAATCTTCATCTTTTTTGAAGGAAAAAAGACGGAACGACACGAATTTAAAATGAATAAATAGAAATATAGACATTTCGTTTTTTGTTGTTCCGTTTGCACTTCTTAAATATAAAACAATTTCCTTCATTTACCCTGTGAGGTATAGCATGAAATTGGTTTTATTCATTTTGATTGGTATCTTTTATCGGAGGTGGTTATATGAATCGTCGTGTGGTGAATGGAATCGTTTTGGCAATTATTTTATTAGGTGCAATTGGATTTATATCAACTTTACTATCTGATCCGTTGTGGCTATTAAAACAAATTGCGATCTATGCTGCTATTGCTGGAATTATTTATCTCATCTATCGTATGGTGATGAAACGGAAATTAGGGAAGGAGTATTCCTCCTATGCCAGAGCAGCAAAGCGTTCAAAAAGACGTTTCGACGACCGCAGTACCCGTGGTTCAAATGTCAGAAACATAGCCCATGCTAAAAAATCAGCAAAAACCTCTGCCATTAAAAAGAAAAGACAACCATCACATTTAACGGTGATTGAAGGGAAAAAAGGCAAAAAGAAAAACCGTGCATTTTTCTAATAGGTCCAGGTCTTAAGAAATTCGATTGTTCGACTTCTACCTAGCTCAATGAGAGCTAGTTTTTTTTCTTCATTTAAGTTCCATTCCGTTGAAACAAGATGATCGACTGGTAAAAAAATAATATTTTTCTCATGTTTACTTGAAATATGCCGACTGTCGTGGGCATCTTTCATTGTTTCAAATAATGCACCGAACATGTCGAACGCATTACGGATGATTTTTTTAGGCCGTTCCTTCTCATTTGAGCTTAATTTTATCCCTAGGACCGGCCTTGCTTTAACCGACTTTTTCGATTGGTAAAATAGCCAAATTGGAAAATTGCTGAGCACTCCCCCATCGACAATGATATTACTCCCTGTTGAACTTGCAAGTCTTACAGGTTCAAAAAAATAAGGCAAGCTGCAGCTCATCCTCACTGCCCTTCCTACAGAAAATGATTCAGGATTTATTCCATATTTATGAAGATCATCAGGCAGCACGATCAGTCTGCCATTTGTTAAATCAGAGGCAACAATTCGCAGCGACCCGCTTGGAATATCAGCAAATGTCGTAATTCCTTTCTTTTTTAACTTTGATATAATCCATTCTTCTAGTTTAGCTCCTTTATATAATCCTAGATTCCAATACAAAGATATCCATTTCATGAAAGCAAACGGCAAAAAGGATTTTCGTTCATCAAGAAACATTGTCAGGTCAACTTCTTCCATCATCTCTGCTATTTCCTCAGCAGTATAGCCTGCAATAATAAAGGCAGCGATAATAGAGCCAGCACTCGTCCCTGCTAAGCGCTTAAATTTATAGCCATTTTCTTCAAGCGCTTGATATGCACCAATAAGGGCAAAGCCTTTAATCCCGCCACCTGATAAAACACCATCAATATACATGTCCTTCCCTCCCTTTAGCCTCCTACTTTATAGTGTAAGAAACTAAAAGTGAAAATAGACCAATTGAGTGAATTACTGCCATTTTGTATAAATATGGCGCAAGTGCCTGATTCAGCCTCAGGCAAATAAGACGATTTAGAATAGCTGTCGACCTTTGCCTTCAAATTTAAATTATCTAGACAAACAGGCGGCTAGGCGCTAGCAGTCAAAAGAACGGCCTTCTGAGGTTCGGAACTGGAAGCCAAAGTTTTTATCCACTGTCTAAACCATAATTATTTTTTCTTACAAAAAAGAACAACAAGCCCAAAAGATGTGCTGCAAATCCCAAGGCTTGTTCCAAATCAATTATTGTCTCATTGCTTCATTTTAGGATCTAATACATCACGCAAGCCGTCACCCATTAAATTAAACCCCAATACAGTAAGCATGATGGCAACCCCAGGAAAGAACAGTGTCCATGGTGCCTGGACTAAATACTGCTTTGAATCAGCCAGCATTTTTCCCCATTCAGGGGCAGGTGCTTGAGCCCCTAAGCCGAGGAAACCCAGTGCTGCCGCTTCAATAATTGCTGTAGCAATCGCCAGTGACGCTTGAACAATAATGGGGGTCATACAATTGGGAAGGATGTGCAGGAACAAAATCCGCTTGTCCTTCATTCCAATTGCTCTGGCAGCCATTATATATTCTTCTTGTTTGACACTTAATACCTTTGACCTGACAAGTCTGCCAAAATTGGGGATATTAATAATCGCAATCGCAATTAACGCATTTTGCAATGATGGTCCAAGAATGGCAACAACAGCAATCGCTAACAAAATACTTGGAAAGGCAAGCAAAATATCAAAGCACCTTGAAATGATCGTATCTGCCCACTTACCATAGTAACCAGCAACAATCCCTAAGATTGTCCCAACAACAGCCGAGCCTAAAACTGAAAAAAAGCCGACCCATAAAGAGATTCTCGCACCATAGACAATTCTTGAAAAAATATCTCTGCCGAAATCATCCGTTCCAAACCAATGTTCACTAGAAGGGGCTAGCAGCCTTTTAGATAACTCTTGATCTTTAAATCCATAAGGGGCAATGACTGGTGCAAGCAGGGCTAAAATGATAAAAAAGAGAACAATCCCCAATCCAATTAACGCTAATTTGTTTCGGCAAAAAGCTTTCCCTGCCTCTTTCCAAGGAGATGATCCCTCTATTTTAACTTCGGAGGTTGTGATTGACGGTTTCTTCGCAAGCTCTGCCACTTGTTTATCCCACCTTTGTTATGAATGGTAGTTAATCCGCGGATCAATAAATGCATATAACAAATCAATGATGAGGTTTATAACGACAAAGATGGCAGCTATCAATAAAATGCCTGATTGAATCACAGGATAATCTCGGTATCCAATAGCATCATAAAGATACCTGCCGATTCCCGGCCAACCAAAAATGGTTTCGGTTAAAATCGCACCTCCTAATAATAGACCTGTCTGAAGTCCGATTACAGTTAGGACTGGAATGATGGCATTTTTTAAAGAATGCTTATAAACGACCCAAAACATGCTTACACCTTTTGCTCTAGCCGTACGAATATAATCGGATTTCATCACCTCTAGCATTGTCGAACGGGTCATTCTAGCAATAATGGCCATCGGAATGGTTGCTAATGCAATACTTGGCAGGATAAGATGCTGAATCACCTGTCCAAATTGATCCATTCTGCCTTGAACCAAGGTATCGATTAAATAAAGATTCGTGATCGCTGTTACCGGATTTCTAACATCTTCTCTTCCAGTTGAAGGCAGCCATCCTAATTCAATCGAAAACGCCCATTGCTCCATCAAACCCAGCCAAAATATTGGCATTGAGACCCCTATCAAAGCAAAAATCATGGCAAGGTAATCAAACCATGAATGTGAAAACCAGGCGCTTATGATTCCAGCATTCACTCCTACAAAAACAGCAATGATCATCGCAACCACGGTTAATTCAATAGTTGCGGCCAAATATGGCCAGATTTCTTCATTAATAGGTCCTCTCGTACGTAAAGAGGTTCCTAAATCACCAGAAATGAGCCCTTTTAGATAATCAACATATTGGATATACCATGGCCGATCCAGACCTAACTCCCTTGTTAAAGTGGCAATAGCCTCCTTGGTTGCTTTTTGTCCGAGAATCACTTGCGCCGGGTCACCTGGTATCGCATGTATAATGGCAAAGACAATGAGTGTCATACCAAATAAAACAGGAAATAAAGAAAGTACACGCCGAACTGTATAAACAAACAACTTGGTTCACCCCTTTTCATTAGGCTAAACGATCCTGTCAGTAAAAGGGAGAGGTCCTCTCCCCCTCCCGTACCTATTTAAATTCTACCTTTGTTAAAGATTCAGAGCCTGTTGGATGCGGCAAATAGTTTGCAAGATCACTAGAACCTGCTAATAATGGTGTAGAGTGAACTAAAGGAGCCCATGGTGCATCCTCATGGATGATTTCTTGTGCCTGTTTATATAACTCATTGCGTGTTTCTTGGTTTGTTTCCGTTTGTGCCTTAATCAGAACTTCATGCAGCTTATCATTACTATAGTAAGAATAGTTGTTGCTTCCAATACTATCCTTATCTAATAGCGTGTATAAGAAGTTATCTGGATCTCCATTATCACCAGTCCAGCCAAGCATGTAGGCATCAAATTCACCCTTAACCGCTTTATCCAAATAAGTCGCCCAATCAACAGATTGGATGTTTGCTTTGACACCAATTTCAGCAAAAGATGCTTGGATCACTTCTGCAACCTTCATTCCTTCAGGCATATAAGGACGTGCAACAGGCATCGCCCACAAATCCATTTCAAATCCATCAGGGTACCCAGCCTCTGCTAACAATTGTTTTGCCTTTTCCAAGTCGTATTCATAATCTTCAATTCCATCATTATAGCCTTCTATTGATGGTGGCATCGGATTTTTAGCCGGTTCTGCCTTACCGCCATAAAATGCATCAATAATTGCTTGTTTATCAATCGCATGACTTAATGCTTGACGGACAAGCTTGTTATCAAATGGCGGGCGGTTCGTAGTAAAACCTACATACCCAACATTCATTGAAGGTCGTTCGATTAACTGAAGTTTTTCATTTCCTGTTATGGTTTCCTCATCTGAATTATTCACACCGTCCATTAAATCGATTTCGCCATTGACCAATGCGTTTAGCCGCGCCGTATTTTCTGGAATCACACGGAAAATGACCTGATTTAATTTTGGATAGCCTTTTAACCAATAGTTCTCATTCTTTTCAAGCACGATTCGATCATTTTGCTTCCACTCTACAAATTTAAACGGACCTGTACCAACTGGATTTTTTCTGAAATCTTCTCCATATTTTTCAACAGCTGCCGGGCTCGCCATTCCAAAAGGAGACATCGCTAAATTTTTTAAGAAAGGTGCCTGTGGTCGATTTAGCATAAACTGAACCGTATTGTCATCGATTGCTTTCAATTCTTTTATCACATGGCCCTCCTCTCCTTTATAGCCGCCAAACATGCTGTAATAAGGAAACTGGTCCTCATTCCCATTCATCCATCGATTAAAATTAAAGATGACAGCCTCAGCATTAAAGTCTGTCCCATCATGGAATTTAACATTTTGACGCAGCTTGAATGTGTAGGTAAGCGCATCTTCAGATACTGTCCATGATTCTGCAAGACCTGGATGCAAGGTTGTATCCTGCTCCCCGTACGAAACCAATGTTTCAAAAATATTTTCCGTAACCTTAAACGTCTCACCTTCTGTAGTGGTGATTGGATCCAAAGATGTAGAATCTCCGCCACGGCCAAATACAAGTGTGTCCTTCTTCTTTCCATCAGGTGATGGGTTTCCTTCAGTACCAGCCTCTTGATTTGAGCTATTGCAACCTGCCACAACTAAACATAGAACTAAAACCAAACCTAAAAACAGCTTTACCTTCATTCTGCTCATTTACTTACCCCCGTTTTTATTTTTATCATCAAGATGTAAGCCATTAATTAACTAAATGACATGCAACATAATGACCATTCACGCTTCGATATTCGGGTCTAACTGTTTTACAACGCTCCATACAAGCTGGACATCTAGTATGAAACGCACATCCGGACGGCGGGTTTGAAGGACTGGGAAGTTCACCGGAAATGGTGATCGTTTCTCTTTTATAATCAGGATCGGGAATTGGAACAGCTGATAGGAGTGTTTTGGTATAAGGATGCATTGGATGTTCATAAAGCTCGTTACTTTTCGCTAATTCTATTAATCTCCCTAAATACATCACCCCTATTCGATCACTAATATGTCTGACCACCCCGAGGTCATGGGCAATAAAAAGATAAGTTAGTTGGAATTCTTTCTGTAAATCTTGCAGTAAATTTAAAATTTGTGCTTGAATGGAAACATCTAGCGCAGATACTGGTTCATCCGCTATTATTAACTTAGGCTTTGTCATTAAGGCTCTCGCAATCCCAATCCGTTGACGCTGGCCGCCGCTAAATTGATGTGGATACCTCTTTGCGTGGTAACTGCTTAACCCGACAATTTCGAGCATTTCTTGCAGCCGCTTTTTCCTTTCGGCTTTCGATCCAATCCCGTGAACAATAAGCGGTTCCTCCAAAATTTTTTCAATCGAATGCCTTGGATTTAATGAGGCATATGGATCTTGAAAAACCATTTGGATATTCCTGCGGGTTTTACGTAATTCTGTTTTTGACATTTTAGTCATTTCTTTATCTTCAAAGAAAATCCGTCCATCACTAGCCTCGATTAATCTCATGAGCAATCTGGCTGTAGTGGACTTACCGCAGCCACTTTCACCAACAATTCCTAATGTCTCGCCCTTGTTTAAAGAAAAAGAAACATCATCCACAGCTCTTACTTCCCCTTTTTTCTTTCCTAATGCCCCGCCTGTAATTGGATAATATTTTTTCAGGCCTTTAACTTCAAGAAGTAACTCTGACATCTTTTTCGGCCTCCTCTTCCCTTTTATGCAAGAAGCAGCGAACCCTATGATCCGGAAGATTCTGCCTATATAATTGTGGAGACTCTTCAAAGCAAATACTCTTTGAAGTCTCACATCTTTCGACGAACTGACATCCTTTCCGCGTACTTCCAGGACGAGGAATATTTCCTGGGATACTATATAATCGGCCCTGATTGCCTCTTAGGTCTGGCACTGACTTTAATAATCCGATTGTATAAGGATGCTGCGGTTCTTTTAAGATTGTCCTAACATCACCCTGTTCAACGATTTCCCCTGCGTACATCACAATAACCCGATCACATATTTCAGCTACGACACCTAAATCATGTGTAATAAGAATGATCGATGTATTCATATCACTGTTTAAATTCTTCATGAGTGAAAGAATCTGGGCTTGAATGGTAACATCAAGCGCAGTTGTCGGCTCGTCCGCAATCAGCACACGAGGGTTGCACGCCATTGCAATCGCAATCATGACCCGTTGTCTCATCCCTCCAGAAAGCTGGTGAGGATATTCCTTTATCACCTCACTGGCCCTTGGGATCCCGACTAGATTCAGCAACTCGATCGTTTTTTCTTTTCGTTCTTTTTTTGAAAGCCTTGTATGTATTTGAAGTGCTTCACCTAATTGATCTCCGATTGTAAATAACGGGTTTAAAGATGTCATTGGCTCTTGAAAGATCATGGCAATTTGATTTCCTCTGATTTTCCGCAGTTCATGTTCATGAAGCTTTGTCAGGTCCTTGTTTTCAAATTCAATTAAGCCATGATCAATTTGTCCGGGTGGCCTTGGAATCAAGCCCATTGTTGCTAAGGAAGTCACGCTTTTGCCGCTGCCTGATTCTCCAACGATCCCCAAAATCTCTCCTTCCATTAAATCAAAGCTAATACCGTCTACTGCAGTAATGGCACTTTGGCCTGAATGAAAAGATACCTTTAAGTCCCTAATATGAAGAATCCTTTTTTCAGTCATTTCATCACCTGCCATCTCTATTTTTCGAAAATTTAAAACTATTAAAATATAACAAATGCAAGTATGGACAATTATGACACAAAACCATTTTGCCTCTTGCTAAAATTTGTCGGACACGCCAAATAACTTTTCGACAGTTTTCATTTCTATTTATCCCTTTAAAGCAGCTTACTTTTAAAGCGTTACATCGAAACTCTGTTAATTCTTTTTGTTATATCTAAACAAAATTCCCTGTTAATATTCCAACTTCAAAATTTTATTAAAATAACACTTTGTATAGTAGGATAGTTTTAGTTCATATACAGTTATTTCCACCTAAAAAATTACGAACACTTTTTTCACCGATGACTTTTTAGCTAGCAGTGGAGATATTTAGATTTTTCCTTACATAAAAAGCCCTATGAGGCAGGATGATCATGATCACTCCTGCTTCATAGGGCTTTTATGTATTATTGTTCTTCATTATTTTTTTGAATGCTTCTTAACGTATCGATTCGCTGCTCATTTTCTTCAAAGTATTGGACAAGATCACCAATCCGATCGATGGCATTCCAGCTTAAATGATGTTCAATACCTTCCACATCATTATAAATCTTATCGTCATCGACACCGATTATTTTTAAAAACTGTTCTAACAGTTCGTGGCGATAGACAAGTCGTTTTCCAATTTTCTTCCCTTTATTCGTTAAGACAAGTCCACGGTATTTTTCATAAATTAAGTATTCATCTTTATCAAGCTTTTGAACCATCTTTGTGACAGAGGAGGGATGTACAGCTAATGCTTCTGCTATGTCAGAAACACGGGCATATCCTTTATCTTCTATTAGTATATATATTTGTTCAATATAATCTTCCATGCTAGGTGTTGGCATTCGTTCCCCTCCAAATTGCCGATCTTTTTTAAACGAAATCATATCAATTTTACATGAGAATATTCCTCTTTACAAGAAATATGGAAATTTCGCTTCTGTTATCACTATTTTTTCTTTTTATCCGAAAGCTAGACATGAAAAAGGATCTGACATTAGCCAGATCCTTTCAGCTACACTATTTTTACAATCCGCATTTAAGCTGTGCACCACAGCTCGTACATGTATTACATCCGCCAAGATCCTCTACCGTACCTTCACGACATACAGGACAAGTATTTCCTACTTCATTCCCTATTGTGACATCTGTTGAGCGGAGATCGTTAATGGTATCAACAAGAACCACTTTACCTTTTTCTTTTGTTGCTACATCCTCAGTCTCATCAAAAGTATTCTCTTCCGCTTTAAGTGTTAATACTTGCGTGTCACGGCTGCCGTCTACATAAACAGTACCACCCTTGGCACCGCCTTTATATAAACGCTCGTATACCTTTTCTACCTGCTCTACTGTATAGCCTTTAGGAGCATTAACCGTCTTACTAATTGAGCTATCAATCCAGCGCTGGATGACACACTGTACATCTGCATGTGCTTCAGGAGCCAATTCCATTGCGGAAACAAACCATGATGGCAGATTGTTAGGATCTGCTTCTGGATGTTGATCTAAATACTCTTGTACAATATCAGCTTTTACTTCAATGAATTTTCCCAGTCTTCCGCTGCGGAAGTAAGAAAATGAGAAGTAAGGCTCAAGACCTGTCGATACTCCAACCATCGTACCTGTTGATCCAGTAGG
Organism: Bacillus sp. SA1-12; assembly: GCF_000981385.1. Classification (GTDB taxonomy): domain Bacteria; phylum Bacillota; class Bacilli; order Bacillales; family Bacillaceae; genus Metabacillus. The sequence continues at coordinate 18,570 of NZ_LATZ01000006.1, read as the reverse complement.
TGCGACAGTTAATAGGTGTGAATTACGGATACCGAACTCTTTCACAGCGTCTAAAAGATCAGCAGGCATTTTACTCATGAAGCCCGTTTGGGTAAATGCTTCACGAAGACGGTGTGTCTCTGCTTCAGTTTCGCCAACCAAGAAAGGAAAGCTGCCTTTTTCTTTCGCTAATTCGATGGAAGCACGATAAGCTGTTGTCGCAATCGTTTCAAATACTTTGTCAATTAAGAGATTTCCCTCTTCTGAACCATATTCAGTCTCACAGTAAATAAGAAGATCATGCAAGCCCATTACACCAAGACCAACACGGCGCTCACCTAGTGCTTGATGTTTGTTTTCCGGTAAGAAGTATGGAGTAGCATCGATGACGTTATCCTGCATTCTCACACCGACTTCTACGGTTTTTCTTAATTTATCAAAGTCGACCGTTTTTGTTTCTTTATTCGCCATTTCAGCTAGGTTAACCGCAGCTAAGTTACAGACACTGTAAGGAGCAAGGGGTTGTTCACCACATGGATTTGTCGCAACAACCTGCTGGCCGTATGCTTTCGCATTTGTCATGTCGTTTGCGTTATCGATAAAGAAAATGCCCGGCTCTGCTGAATAGGTTGCACAAATATTAATCAAGTTCCAGAGCTCTTTTGCTTTAATTTTACGATATGTGCGAACCTTGTAACCAAGTTTCTCCCACTCGCGTACATCACCAACTTTATGCCAATTCTCGTTGTACGCCTTCATGTTTTCTTCATTGTAGCTTTCCACATCTGGGAAACGCAGTTCATAGTCAGCATCTTTTTCAACTGCATCCATAAAATCTTTTGTTAACGTTACAGAAATATTTGCACCAGTAAGGAATTCAGAATTATGAACGCTGTAATTACCGCCTGTGCGAAGTTTGATTTCTGCATCTTTAATTATTTTTTCACTAAAACCGCCTGTTCCAGGGATATTCTTGTAATTAATAATCCCTTGATACATATCAATTTCTTGTTGAGTAAGCGGCGTGAACTTTAATTTATCTTGTGCGTATTTTTTGATCGCTTCATCATTTGTATTTTCAATTAAGTATCTTAGAATTCGCGGATTCTGCATTTTTGAGATGATGAATTCAATGATATCAGGATGCCAGTCGGCAAGCATGATCATTTGAGCACCTCTGCGTGATCCGCCTTGTTCAACCAGGTGCGTTAATTTCGCAATATCATCCAGCCATGATACAGATCCTGATGATTTACCATTTACACCGCGTGCAAGAGTATTGCGAGGACGTAAAGTGGAGCCGTTCGTACCAACACCGCCGCCGCGGCTCATGATTTCCATTACCTGCTTTCGGTGTTCAGAAATGCCTTCACGTGAATCTTTAACAAATGGCATGACATAGCAGTTAAAGTATGTTACATCCGTTCCTGCGCCTGCTCCATAAAGGACACGACCTGCAGGAATAAAGTTTAAATTCACAAGCTCTTGATAAAACTTTTCGAACCATTCCTTACGTTTTTCTTCCGTTGCTTCTACCGATGCTAATCCCGTTGCATTTCGTTTCGCAATTTGTTCGTAAAAGATTTCAAGCGGTTTCTCAATGACGTCTAACGAGCGTTTTACAATACCTGTTTCTACTTCCTCAGGTTTGTCTAAAGAATGACGGTATTCCTCATCAACAAGTACGCTTGCCGTTTTTGCTTGCCAATCAATTTCTTTGATGAATCCAAGTCCTCGTGCCGGGAATTTAGGATCCTCTTTAATCGTGAGAACAACAAAGTCACCTTCAGAAAGGGTAATCTTCTCCGTATCCTTAAACGTATAACGGTCAAGCATAACAAGTCTTGATACACCCTTATGAGTTAACTTCATATCCTCTGTAATTGGATGAACCTGCGGAAATGCTGCGATATCCTTGTTAAGCTTTTCCACATTTATGGTCATCTTTTGCTCAGTACCAACAGTCATTGTAACAACTCCTCTATCTATCTCTCTATTATGTTCTGATTAAACTTACCATATCTGACCACATTATTCAATATATAGTGTCTCAAAAATTACAAACAATACTATATATAGTTTTTTGGTCAACTTCTTATCAATTTGTCAAATCGAAAACTCATTAAAAAGCAAAGAAAAAGTACGTTTTTATAAGATATCCTTCCAAAAAGGATGGTTTTTGAAGGATTTTGTCACTTGCAAGGTGAAACTTGTCAAAAAAAATTGATTTATAAGGGTTTATCATAATTTATGTCGAAAAAAATACATTTTTAATTCAACAGGGTTTACCTTTGCTCAATTGACAACAAGATTCTATTATAATTGATTTTTATAAAATTTGCATTTGTTTTACTAGCTATTCTTCTAAAGAAAAAAGACGCAACCTCTGCGATCACGTCTTTACTCGATTTCTGATTTATCTTTTAAAGTTCCACTCATCACTCTCATATTTCTCTTTTGCCAAAGTTTCAACAACTTCAAGTTCTTCAGGAGTAAGAGTATATGGCTTTAATTCAATATTTAAACCTTTTTCAAAGCCTTCTTTAAAAGCTTTCTTCGCTTCTTCTAATGTTACTGGCTCATCGCGCAGGGTATTTGTGGCAACAGCTTTGTTCTTAAAGGCACGTTGCATCCTTTCCCTTACTCTGTCATTTGGATAGGTAAATAAGTCAAATAATAAATCCTCATCTAAATCAAGCAAGATCGAGCCATGCTGAAGGATGACACCCTTTTGCCGAGTTTGAGCGCTCCCTGCTACTTTCCGTCCTTCAACAACAAGCTCATACCAGGAAGGCGCATCAAAGCACACAGCAGAACGAGGTGACTTCAGCCCTTGCCTTTCCTCTTCCGTACGCGGGATAGCAAAATACGCATCAAGGCCCAGATTTTTAAATCCTTCTAAAATCCCTTCTGAAATGACGCGATACGCTTCTGTTACCGTTTTAGGCATATCTGGATGCTCCTCAGAAACAATGACGCTATAGGTAAGTTCCTTGTCATGCAGAACCCCGCGTCCGCCTGTCGGCCTTCTAACAAAACCTAATCCATATTTTTTAACAGCATCTAAATTTATCTCTTTTTCTACCTTTTGAAAATAACCGATCGAAAGTGTAGCTGGATTCCAGCCATAAAATCGAATGGTAGGCGGTATTTTTCCTGTACTATGCCAATCTAATAAAGCTTCATCCAAAGCCATATTAAATGCTGGTGAACAATTACCCGAATCAATATATCGCCAAACTTCCTTCGTCATAATGTAACCCTTCTTTTTTAAAAATTTTACTACTTAAGTCTAGCAAAACTTTCGAAAGAAGGAAATAATATTGCATGTTAGCTAATGACAATTAAGACGAGCTTTTATATAATAAGAGAGGTTTACTTTAGAGTTCTAAAGAGCTTACAATTAGAAAAACATACATAAAAGGGGTCGAGCATTTTGACAACAACATGGTTACTCATTATTTTAGCAGCAGCACTAATCGGTTACTCTGCTTTTACTTTTTTCTATCAACGGAAAATTATGAAACATCTAACAGAAGAAGATTTCCGAGCAGGCTATCGCAAAGCACAACTAATTGATGTCCGTGAGCCAAATGAATTTGAAGGCGGTCATATTTTAGGCGCCAGAAACATTCCGTTATCCCAATTGCGTCAACGTTACAAAGAAATCCGTCAGGATCAGCCAGTCTATCTATACTGCCAAAACACTGTAAGAAGCGGCCGTGCAGCACAAATGCTTAAACGCAAAGGCTACAGTGATATAAACTGTTTAAAAGGCGGATTTAAAGGCTGGACAGGGAAAATAAAGAAAAAAAATGGATAAAAAAAAGCAGACTCAGTTCACAGTTCTTTATCAATTCGATAAGACTGTAACTGTGTCTGCTTTTTTCTTTATTTTGCAAAGCCCATAATTTGTTTAATAACGGCCAAGCCAGATCTTTGCTCATGTTTAATTCTTTCTTGCCTATCCTGATGCTGCTTGAGAAAGGCTAAGAAGCGCTCTTCACGTTCATCCGTTTGCTTTTGAACTAACTCTCGTTCACGGCGAATTTCTTCTTTATATAATTCCCGCTCTGATTCAGATACATCTGACAATGAGCTAATCATTTCCTGTACATCTGAAAACTCAATACGAGCAATCTCAGTCTGCAGTTTAGCCGTTTTTGCAATTTGGTTGTTTACCGACTGCACAACATTTTGTTCCAACTGCTTTAAACGCTCATCAAGCTTAAATATTTCCTGCAATTCAGACGATTCGATAAAGGATGTAATTTTCGTAAGCGACTCCTTTAGATCAGAAACATCCTGCTCTTCTAATTGAGCTGTTGTTTGAACAGGTGAACCATTTTGGTTTTGCAATAATTGTTTAATTGTTTGGGTATCCAAATTGCTTTCTTTAAACGATTTAATTTTCCTTAGCATTTCAATGTTATCAGCCGTAAGCAGCCTTGTGTTTTTGTCATCTCGTTTAAATGACAAAAACTCTGGAAATTCTTCTTCCCAGTTTTTCAATAAGTATGCCTTTTCCCCGATTAAGGAAGCAGCTTTTGAAATCGTTACATATTTAGTTGCCAATCTATCCACCAACCCTCTTTTTATTTTTTGCTAACCTATTAATTCTTCAAGGGCTGTATCCTTTTCCTCCATGTCGACAAAGGTTCTAAAAACTAGTCACAACCTTTGTGAATCTCCTGCTTTTCGGCAAGGAAGCACAAAAAAACCGATTTGCTAGTAAGAGCATTCCTACAGCAAATCAGTTTTTTCGACTTAGCGTTGATATTTTAAAATCGGCTTTCTGGCAGCTGTTGTTTCATCCAGACGTTTAACAACAGTTGTATGAGGTGCTTCTTGAACAATTTCAGGTGTTTCTTCCGCTTCCTTCGCGATCTGAATCATCGCATCAATAAAGGAATCAAGTGTTTCTTTCGATTCTGTTTCAGTTGGTTCAATCATGATACACTCTTCTACATTCAATGGGAAATAGATTGTTGGCGGATGATAGCCAAAATCCAGCAAACGTTTTGCAATATCAAGTGTACGTACGCCAAGCTTCTTTTGACGCTTTCCTGATAATACGAATTCATGCTTGCAATGCTGGTTAAATGGTAAATCATAAAATGGCGCAAGACGGCGCATCATATAATTTGCATTTAACACAGCGAATTCTGTTACAGCCTTTAACCCATCTGGTCCCATTGTGCGAATATACGTATAAGCGCGAACATTGATTCCAAAATTCCCGTAGAATGGCTTCACGCGGCCAATCGATTGCGGACGATTATAATCAAAATGATAGCCTTCTTCTGTTTTAACAAGGACAGGCTTTGGTAAAAATGGAATAAGATCTGCTTTTACTCCGACCGGACCTGAACCTGGGCCGCCGCCGCCATGCGGTCCTGTAAATGTTTTATGCAGGTTAAGGTGAACCACATCAAAGCCCATATCTCCTGGACGTGCTTTACTCAATACAGCATTTAGATTAGCCCCATCATAATAAAGCTTTCCGCCCGCATCGTGGACAATTTTCGCCATTTCTAAAATATGTGCTTCAAATAATCCCAGCGTGTTAGGGTTAGTTAGCATTAATGCTGCTGTATGCTCGTCAACAACACGTCTTAAATCCTCTAAATCCACTAATCCATTTTCATCTGATTTAACCGTCACAGTTTCAAATCCTGCTACAGTTGCTGATGCTGGATTCGTACCATGTGCCGAGTCTGGAACAATCACTTTTGTACGTTTCAAATCATTGTTGGCTTCATGATAGGCACGAATCATCATAAGTCCAGTCCATTCACCATGAGCCCCTGCTGCTGGCTGCAGCGTTACTTCATCCATACCAGTGATTTCTTTCAAATGCTCCTGCAGGTCAAATAAAAGCTCCATAGCCCCTTGAACCGTAGACTCATCTTGTAATGGATGAATATGTGCCAGACCAGCTATACGAGCAACATTTTCATTGATTTTTGGATTGTACTTCATTGTACAAGATCCTAATGGATAAAAACCAGAATCAACGCCATGATTGCGTTTAGAAAGTGCCGTATAATGTCTCATGATATCCAGCTCAGATACTTCAGGCAGCTCTGCCTCTTCACTGCGTAGATAGTCAGAAGGAATTAGTTCATCTAATGACAATTCTTCAACTTCAAGCTCAGGCAGACTATACCCTACACGGCCTTTTTTGCTCAGTTCAAAAATTAATGCTTGATCTTGATTATTCATTGCCATCCCCCAATTCCTCTACAAGAGTGTCAATTTCTTCTTTTGTGCGCAGCTCTGTTACAGCGATGAGCATATGGTTTTCAAGCTCAGGATAGATTGTACCCAAATCAAAGCCGCAGATGATTCCTTTTTCTAATAACTGTTTATTTACTTCACGAACTGGTTTTGTAAGCTTTACAACAAATTCATTAAAAATAGGCTGTGTAAAAGGTACATCCAATCCTGCTTTTACACATGCATTTTTCGCATAATTGGCCTTTTGAATATTTTGAATAGCCATCTCTTTTACTCCCTGCTTGCCAAGTGCAGTCATCGCAACTGAGGCTGCAAGAGCATTTAATGCTTGGTTGGAACAAATATTGGAGGTCGCTTTATCACGACGAATATGCTGTTCACGTGCTTGGAGCGTCAAAACAAAGCCTCGTTTACCATTTTCGTCAGTTGTTTGGCCAACTAGACGCCCAGGAACCTTTCTGACAAGCTTGTTTGTAACCGCAAAATATCCGCAGTGCGGACCGCCAAAAGCAGTTGGAATGCCAAATGGCTGCGCATCTCCTGCAACAATATCTGCACCAAATGTTCCAGGAGGTGTTAATGCGCCTAAAGCTAATGGATTAGATGAAACGATAAACATGCTTTTTCCAGTGTGTGCGATCGGTTCAATTTCTTTTAAAGGTTCAATATGGCCAAAGAAATTTGGATACTGAACCAAAACGGCTGCAACATCATCTGACATTTCTTGCTTTAGTGCATCCAAATCGGTTACACCATCTTTTACAGGCACTTCAACAACCTCAATGTATTGACCCTTCGCATAGGTTTTAATAACGTCACGTGATTCAGGATGCACTGCCTTTGAAACAAGTATCTTTTTCTTTTTTGTTTGTCCAGCAGCAAGCATTGCCGCTTCAGCTAGTGACGTTCCGCCATCATACATCGAAGAGTTCGCAACATCCATACCGGTTAATTCACAAATCATTGTTTGAAATTCAAAGATGGCTTGCAGTTCACCTTGAGAAATCTCTGGCTGATATGGTGTGTAGGCAGTATAGAATTCTGAACGAGAAATAACATGATCAACGATGACCGGCATGTAATGATCATATACCCCTGCACCTAAAAATGACGCATGACTTCGTAAATCTTTGTTTTTAGCTGCTAATTGGGAAAGCTCTTTTAAAAGCTCTGTTTCCGATTTCGCTTTTTTAATATTGTACTCCCCTTTAAAGCGAACACTTTCTGGAATATCTTGAAACAGCTCATCAACAGATTGTACACCGATGGCTTGCAGCATTTCCTGCTTATCCTGCTCGGTCATTGGTAAATAGCGATGATTCATTGCTTGTGAACCCCTCTCATTGTTGGATGTTTTTTTCTTTTGCGATTATTTCTTTGCACGTTTGTAAAAAGGTGTAGCTACAACAACAGCTTTTAATCTTTTTTTACGAATTTGAACCTCTACCTCTGTTCCTAACTCTGTAAATTCTGCTTTTAATAAGGCCACGCCAATGTTTTTCTTTAAAGTTGGTGATTGAGTACCAGTCGTAACAACTCCAATTTCTTCATTATCAGCAAATACTTCATATCCATGGCGTGGAATGCCTTTGTCTATCAATTCAATACCGACTAATTTTCGTGCCGGGCCGTTCTCTTTTTGTTCCTTTAAAACAGCTTTCCCAATAAAATCAACATCTTTATTCGGTTTTACTGCAAATCCAATGCCTGCCTCGATCGGGGTAATATCCTTAGCTAGCTCCTGACCATAAAGCGGCAGATTTGCTTCAAAACGAAGTGTGTCACGAGCACCTAATCCGCAAGGGATTACGCCGTCTTCCTTCCCTGCTTCTAAAATACGTTCCCAAAGACCAACGGCATCATCTGCAGAACAATATATTTCAAAGCCGTCTTCACCTGTATAACCTGTTCTTGAAACAAGCGCCTTGGCTCCAGCAATGTTAACTTCATTTTTAAACTTAAAGAACTTAATTGCCGCTAAATCCGTATCGGTAAGTGATTGCAGCACTTTTTCTGCAACTGGACCCTGAAGGGCTAAGAGAGCCACTTCATCTGATATGTTATTAATTGTTACGTCCCCAAATAAGTGAGATGTTAGCCATTCAACATCTTTCTCAATGTTTGACGCATTAATAACAAGCAGGAAGTCATCCTCTGCTTTTCGATAAATAAGCAAATCGTCAACAGTTCCACCATTTTCATAACACATAGCTGTATATTGAGCGCCGCCATCCTTTATTAAAGCGACATCGTTAGTCACAAGCTTTTGTAAAAAAGCCAGGCTGTCTTTACCCCGAACCTCAACTTCTCCCATATGTGATACATCAAAAAGACCTGCTTTTGTACGAACTGCTTCATGCTCTTCTTTAATAGAAGAAAACTGAACCGGCAAATCCCAGCCGCCAAAATCAATTGTTTTAGCACCGTAGTTTTTATATACGTTATATAATGGTGTTCTTTTTAACTCTGTCATGTTGGATAGACTCCCTTCTATTTTTGGTAAACTTAAAGTGAGACTTATCACTCTTAAACCGCCGCGTCCTGAAGTCTCGCCTGACTTAGTCAAGAATCCTACGTGGTTCTCGTGATCTCTTGCTTATCTTCATAGATTCACTTGGAGTTTAAGCTGGGCTAAATGAAAAGCATCAAAAAAAGGACATAGAACTCCCACTATCTTATAGTAGAAGTCTCTGTCCTTTTACCTGAAAGTTTACCTTATGTATAAAGCGGCAAAGCGCTACTTACACCTGCCACATAAGGCTTTCCCCTTTGGTCGTTTGCTTTTTACGCAAACACTCTCCAGAGCCGCGTCAAATAAGAGTCTTTTTGCCTGAGAGATTCACAGATGTTTGCTCCTTCGGCGCTATATACCTTAGCTATAGTCTCTCCCCTTATTCTCATCCGCACATATTTCGTTTTTAAAATGGTTATACTACTTCAATAAATGACGATGACATTCAAACATTTCTAGTTAAGAAGAATGAAACAATTAAGAACTTTCTTTCTTCACTTACATCCTACCATGAGGGCAGGGTTTCGGCAATCTATTTTTTCCTTAACATTAAAGTTTTTTCATTTAATAATGTTCGTGTTTTTAATGATTCATTTAAATTATTAGCTTTAAAGCCTTTTTTTCTAACGAAATAGTGAACATTCCCTAGCAGCATTGATTAAGAAAGGACTGTCATTCTTATGAATGTAAAGACATACTTTGATTCCTCTTGGGAGGAAGGTTTTTTTGAAAGACTAGAAAATGATGGGGCTTGGTCAAACTGGGAGCTCTTTAAGCTTAGCTATGAAGTTCAACAGCATACAGCCGTACCAACATTTGAAGGTTTACAAGCGCCTATGCATCTTCCGCATTTTACGCCGCTTCCCCATCAATTAGAGGTAGCTCAAAGAGTTGTAGAAAAAATGAATGGAAAAGCTATTTTAGCTGATGAGGTTGGTTTAGGAAAGACAATTGAGGCAGGACTAATTCTAAAAGAATATATGATTCGCGGCTTAGTCAAAAAGGTGTTAATTTTGGTTCCCGCTTCACTCGTCTCTCAATGGGCACGTGAGTTAAATGAAAAATTTTACATCCCTGCGGTTGAACAAAAGAAAAGCTATGTTTGGGAAGCTTATGATGTTGTTGTATCTTCCATCGATACAGCCAAACGAAGCCCGCATCGGGAAATCGTTTATGAGCAAAACTATGATTTAGTGATAATTGATGAAGCTCATAAGCTAAAAAATAATAAAACCAAAAACTATGAATTTGTTCAAAACCTTAAGAAAAAATATTGCCTTTTACTAACAGCAACACCTGTACAAAACAGAGTTGAAGAAATTTTCAACCTTGTTTCTCTCTTAAAGCCCGGCCACTTAGGAAATGAATCGTATTTTTCAGAAGCATTTTCTGCAAAGGAACGTTCATTAGAAGATCATGAGCATTTGCGCGAGCTGATTAATAAGGTCATGATACGAAATCGCCGCGGCGACACTGGTATCGAGTGGCCAAAACGACATGTAGAAACAGTACCGATTGAATTTTCCGAAACAGAACAACATCTTTATGACACGATCACTGCATTAAAAGCTTCATCAAAATATGCTGCAAATGCATTTTCTATCATGACCCTTCAACGTGAAGCATGCAGCAGCCGTGAAGCCGTATATATGACGTTAAAGAAAATGCTCGACCGTCCAGAGGAAGAGAAAGCCGTTTTACCCAATGAAGTTATTAAAGACATGATGAGAGCGATTGACGGTGTCACACAAAATACAAAAGCCCAAAAGGTCGTTGAATTGATCAAAGAGCTAAATGACAAAGTGATCATCTTTACGGAATATCGGGCTACACAATTTTACCTGCAATGGTTCTTACAGCAAAATGGCATTACCTCTGTTCCTTTTCGCGGCGGCTTCAAACGCGGAAAAAAAGATTGGATGAAAGAGCTCTTTAAAAACCGGGTACAGGTGCTCATTGCGACAGAAGCAGGCGGTGAAGGGATCAATCTGCAATTCTGTCACAATATCATTAACTATGATCTGCCATGGAACCCGATGAGGCTAGAGCAAAGAATTGGCCGGATTCACCGCTTAGGACAAGAGCAGGATGTTCATATTTACAATATGGCTACAAGAAACACAGTGGAAGAACATATCCTAAAGCTGCTCTATGAAAAAATAAATTTATTTGAAAAAGTAATTGGTGATTTGGATGAAATTTTGACAAAATTAGAAATTAAAAATTTCGAAGAGCATATCCAGGATATTATGCTCAATTCAAAAAGTGATGGCGAGATGAAGATTAAAATGGAAAACTTAACCTCAATCCTTGATTATGCTAGTGCCTCCCAAGAGCAAAGAAATGCTGCTTGCGGAAATCAATAACCGTTATGGTTGAAAGGTGGTAATGTTATGCAACAGGAAAAAATCCACAGCTTTCTAGAAAGCTTTTTTACAGCCAATTCCTGTGAGATCATCGAAAACGAACCAGGTCATTTAACCGTACAATTAACAATCGACATGGACAAGGAATTAATGAATCGCCCCTTTTATTGGCATTACCTTGAAAAAACAAATGGGATTCCAAACCCTATGAAGTTAACATTGATTACAGATCAACAAAAAGCACCTGCAGATCTAAAGGGTGAGGTCATGCATTTTGGCGCACCTCGCCTTCATCAAATCTTTCAATCCACCACGAAATTAGGAAGTTATATCCGTTTATTCGAAAAAGTCAATACGACATACGGAAACACACCTTTACATCCATGGCTTGGGGTAAATATCATGGTTTCCTGCCAATGTGATATGAAAAAAGATCAGATCTATTCCATTGGCTTGCATCTAATTAGCGGTACATTAGTAGAAAACTTTCAAGATAAACTAGAAAAGCTTCAGCTAACACCAAAAATTCCGGACCTCTGCTTTAATATGACACCTTTAATCAGACCACAGAGCGGATTAAGGAGAATTCAGCAATTTATTGAACAAAGCATAAGCGAGCAGGACCATAATTGGGCAGATTCAGCTAGACAAAGATGGGACGAAGATCTTAAGCTTTTAGACCACTTTTACGAAGAGTTAGACGAAAAACCAGACTGTTATCATATAGAAAAGGAAGCTTTACGTGATCTCTATGAACCAAAAATTTCGATTTCGATTCAAAATGGCGGTGTTTTTTATTTAACCCAACAAGCTATTTTCAACTAAATATTCATTCGTGCAGCTCTCTCAAACAAAATGGCTTGACCATTTCGAGGGAGCATTTTTCATTTTTCTTTAAATCATTCGACAAAATTTTCAGAAATATTTAACAAAAAATTTAGTTTTTCTTAAATTCTCCTTAAAAGTAAGATAAAGAAATTTACAAAACACCGTTAAAAATAGGTATTTTTACCCTCATTTTATTGCATTTATAAGAAAATACTCCCCTTTTAAATATTTTTATTCAATCGACACCGTTCAGCACACTTCCTGAAACTACCTTTTTATAATAAGGTATAGTTAGAAAGTCAGATATATAAAAAGGACTTTAGAATGAAAAAATGGCAATATCAGTAAAAGGCAAACCTGTTGAAAAATAGGGACGCAAAGTCACAGATCTAACGTTACCACTATGATGGCTGGGCTGCCTGAAATACAGGCTAGTATTTTAGGAGGGTAAAAAGTTGAAAATTGAAATTGTTGATCAAATAACCAAAGATGGCCATCTTGACCGTGAATGGGTGGAGCTGATTTTAGAAGCACTTGAAGTCGGCATTAGTGTAGAAGAGATAAAAGCCTTTTTAGCTAAAAAAGGCAATCCTGCCCTAAGTGAGGTTAGGTAAGACTATGTAAATTTTTTGCTAAAATGTTCTTCATATAAAACAATACCTTCTTTATATGTTATACTAGTGCTAACAAAGGAAGGTGACTTGACGTGATTGGTCCACGAATTAAAAAATACCGAACTCAAAAAAATTTATCTTTATCCGAACTAGCTGAAAGAGCAGGAGTTGCAAAATCTTATTTAAGTTCGATTGAACGCAATCTCCAGTCAAATCCTTCTGTTCAGTTTTTAGAAAAGGTTTCATCCGTTCTAGGCGTGTCCGTTAACACCCTCCTCGATGAACAAAGTGAAACAGACCCACAGGAACTTGACTACGAATGGAAAAAACTCGTTCAGGACGCCATGCAATCAGGTGTCTCCAAGGAACAATTTCGCGAGTTTTTGGAATTCACCAAATGGAAGCTACAAAATGATAATGATAAATAAGGATGAGCACGGTAGGTGATCTAAGTCGCCGATGTGCTCTTTTTGTTTGGGACTGTTCGTTTTATTGAATACAATTCTATCGAGCATTTCATCTAACCTATAGATTCTTGTTTTTTGTTCGTTATGTCGAAAAATTCCCCTTTTCATTCGATTTATTACACTTTATAATGTTATAGAGAACAAAGGATCGAACGAATAGAGAATTAACAATCGCTTTTTTTACCCCGATCGTTCTTTATAAAGAAAATATCAGAGGAGGTGATAAAATGACAGGAAAAATTAATGAAAATCGGCCTGTGGTTTTAGAACATCAGGCGATCCGGTTTGAGACTGCTCAGAGCTGGAATCCAGGGAAAGGTAACTTAGATCATCCTGGTACAGGAAATGATGGGATCAATTGGCCTCCAAATAATCCCAATCCTACCCCAGGTGGTGCAGGAACTCCTGGTAACGGGAACGGTAAAGGGAAATAATAATCAACACTTAGAGGTCAATAGTCATTGGCCTCTTTATAAAATAAGGAGCAAATAAAGGATGCATAAAAAAAGGATTAGGATTGGGGAACACCTTATTCTAGTTACAAGTGATTCTATTAATGTCATATCAATGTTTGATCGCAATTTTTATATAGAAGAAGATAATAATCTAATTCCGGATTTATTCCTACATATTGAAGATGGGTACGGAGTTCCATTCGTTAATTATCAAGTATCTATAATAAATACAGAAAATCACATTTCCTTTAAAAGGGCCGATTACAATATAAAAGTGGACCTAAATTACAAATCAGCAACTATTTTCGTGCATAACGAACTCGCATTAAAACACGCATTAATGAATCTTTACAGTTCATTTATTGTTCATCATAATTGGGGAATTTTACTTCATTCTTCATGTGTACTTGATAAGGGATCGGCCCATATTTTTTCAGGCCAGTCAGGAGCTGGAAAATCGACAGCTGCAAAATTGTCTTTTCCTAGAGAACTTTTATCAGATGAAGCAACAATCATAAAAATTACATCTAATGAAATAATGGTCTATGACTCACCATTTAGAAGTGAGCTTAAAGGAAATGGTCATTCACAGCCCCATATCTTAGAAAGCATCCAGCTTCTTCATCAGTCATTACATAATAACCGGATAAGATTATCAAAATCATCCGGACTCATAACCATAATAGATAAAGTTTTCTATTGGACTGATGATCCGCAAGATACTATAAGAATATTAAATTTACTTAAATTGTTAGTGAATCAGGTTCCAGTCTATGACCTCCACTTTCAAAAAAACAACACCTTTTGGGAGATGATCTCGTAATGAAACAGTATATAAAAATAAGTGATTATGAAACAGTTCAACTTGATGACGATTGGATCATTATGAACACTGACAATTTTACGGTAACAAAGCTAAACAATCTTGGCGGTTTATGTTGGACTTTGCTAGACCAGCCACAAACGCTTCAATCTCTATGCCAATCTCTGAAAAATGTTTACGATATCCAGAATGAATCATTACCAAAAGATATAGAGGCTTTTTTATCAGAACTTATTGAATATGGATTGGTGCAGCATGCAGTTTAGTAAAGACACTGTCGATCTACTAATTAATACGATACGAAAATATGGTTGGATGGATCTTCCTTCCTCCGGAATGAGTATGTATCCATTTATTCAAAAGGGAAACATATGCCGTTTTGAAGCATTTAATGAAAATACAGTCAAAAAAGGCGATGTCCTGCTTTATCATTCTGCATCAGGCCAACTTATTGCCCATCGCTTTTTAAGAATAAAACAAATAAATAATCAATCGCATTATGTTCTTAAAGGGGATACAAACCTTTGCTCAGATGAACCAGTAAAGCAGGAGCAAATCATTGGAAAACTAGTAACCATCAATCGATTAAATAAGAAAATTCACATCGATGACTATACAGCGATTTTATGGAGTAACTTGATCATTTCTTTTCCATTTATGTCTAAAGTATTAAGTTCTCATCTATCTATAAAAGCTACAAATCGTACACGGTCAGGTGTTCCGTTATGATTAAAGATAAACTAATAATACTGATGAAAGAATTTAACTTTACAGGTATACAAAAGACGTTTAAATTACTCGGACCCTATCTATTAAAAAGCTGGAAGTCTTATTTAGGCCTTCTCCTTATATTACTGATTGAAATTTTCCTTACGTTAGGCTTTGCTTGGTTTTATGGTGCGATCACAGACGCCGCTGTCCAAAGTCAATTTAAAACGCTGCAATCACTAATCCCAATAGCTATCCTTTTAATTTGTATTAGTTTAATTGTTAGTTATTATAATATTTATTTAGAGTCCTATGTCACAAGCAAAATAAAGAAGGACTTAAAAGAAGATGTCTTAAAACAGATCATGCTGTTACCATCCCAGCAATTAGCTAAAATCCGTTCAGGAGAGCTATTAACACATTTTACAAATGATATTAATTGTATTAATGGTGTGATCGGAAGCAATTTAATTTATCTTATCCAGCTGCCATTAGTATCAATGGCTGTTTTTTTCTATATGCTGCAAATTCATTGGCAATTATCCGTTCTTAGTCTACTTATTATACCGATTGCCATTGTTATTGGTGGGATTTTTGGGATTTTAATCCGGAACAATAGCAGAACGATTTATAACCAGATTGGTGATATCAATAGCCACTTGACGGAAATGTTCCAAGGAATCTCTGTTATCCGTTCATTTCTGCTTGAAAAATTATTTGTTAATCTCTTTAAACAAAAGAACGAGGATTTCTTCGAATTAGAGATGAAAAATGCCAAGCTTCGTGGCGCTTTTTATGTAGCAGGGGGCTTCATCTCATCCATTTCCTATATTGTTAGTCTCTGTCTTGGGGCATTTTTTGTTTCAAAAGGAACAATCTCTGTTGGCTCTTTGCTAACATTTGTCACCCTTATTCAACGTTTGATAAGTCCTTTAACAGGCATTGCCGGCTTATGGGGAAGCTTTCAAAGCTCTGCTTCAGCGGTTGAAAGAATTTCTTCAGTTTTAGATGAAAAACTAGATTCTTTGGAGTTACCATCTTATGAACAAATCCACAAGATTCCTATCTCGTTGAAATTTCAAGATGTTCATTTTACCCATGAGCCGGAAACAATCCTATTTCATAATCTAAATTTAGAGATTCCTACAGGTAAAGTAGTCGCATTTGTCGGGACTAGCGGCGCTGGAAAAACAACTTTATTTAACCTATTACAGGGCTTTTATAAGCCCCAATCAGGTCAAATTATGATGGATGATGTCTCAATTCATGACCTTCCCCCATCAATTTTAAGGAGTACATTTGCCTATGTAGCACAAGAAACCTTTCTTTTTGGCGGGACAATTAAAGACAATCTCCTAATCGCACGGCCTGTCATAACCGAAATCGAAATGATTAATGCTGCCATTCATGCTAATATCCATGATTTCATCATGTCTCTTCCCAATCAATATGAAACAGAAATTGGTGAACGCGGAGTGAGACTTTCTGGAGGACAAAAACAACGGCTGGCTATTGCCAGGGCAATATTAAAGAATGCACCGATCCTGTTGCTTGACGAAGCCACTTCTGCTTTGGATAGTGAATCAGAATTTCAGGTGAAAGAAGCTTTGGATCGATTAATGAAAAATAAAACAACCTTAGTTATCGCCCATCGGTTATCAACAATCCAGCATGCGGATTTAATCGTCGTGATGGATCAAGGAGAAATTGTTCAACAAGGCACCCATCATGAGCTTATGGGGCAAGAAGGTCTTTATCGTCAACTTACGAAAACTCAGTTTTTAATAGATAACAATCATGAAAGTCAGCTGTCTGTCATATCTAGCTAAAAGGGGAAGAAATGATGCTAATAAACTTTCTGCAATCTCTCTATGATCGTAACTCAGAATTGCAAATTGACTCTGAAGTTTACCGTCTATTAATTGAGGACATTGAATACTTTTCTATTGCTCCTCAAGTCTATTTTTTTCTTAAACAACAAAATCGACTAGACCGGACTCCCCCATTCTTCCAAAATCGTTTAAAGAATATGTACAATCAAGGACTTATCCAAAATTTATTTATAAAAAATCAAATGGAAAAGATTCTAACGTCTTTAGATGAATTAAAAATTCCAACGATCCCTCTTAAGGGGATTTTGTTTGCGGAAAAGGTTTTTGGTCATTTTGCTGCGAGATCAACTTCTGATATTGATCTTTTGATAATGCCAGACCATCTTAATATTGTTATTGATTGTATAAAAAAGCTGGGGTTCACGATGGAGGAGGAATGCGCTCCTGGCCACTTTCATTGCAGTCTAAGCAAGGAAATTCCGGGCTCACCCATTCCCCTTACTGTAGAAATTCATTGGGATATATTGAAGCAAAAGACAAGTCGATTTGACATTACAGAATTTTGGGCTGAAGCTGTACCGTTAAAACCATATACTTTTATTAAGCAGCTATCAGAGCATCACACGTTTTATATGATCTGTCTTCATGCATGGAGACATAATTTAGATTCAATGAAGCATTTCCTAGATATCCTCCAGTGTATATCGTTTTTTGGTGATCAGATAGACTATGACAAATTAATGAAAGATGCAGTTAGGCATAAGACATTAAAAAGGATGGTACGAACATTAGCCATTGTCTATAGAACCTTCCCTTTATTTCAAACAATATGCCCCCTTCCCATTCAAGCTAACAAAGGTATATGGTGGCAATACGAGGCAATTAGAAACACAAGCTTTCGAAATACAAAGGTATATCTAGATTATTTTGATTATTTATTTTTCAGCTTTGATACGCTAAAACATCAGTTACATGCAATAGGAGAATGGATTTTTCCATCAGCCTTTGATCTCGCTTTTGAACAAGAGGTTAATGGAAAAATCTACTTCTTCGATTATCTGAAGTTATATCATAAGAGATGTACTGGGTATATAAAATCAATATTTTTACATAGGAAAGCTGAATCGAGTAGGAGGGGGTGACTAACCCCCGACCTCTCACACCACCGTACGTACCGTTCGGTATACGGCGGTTCAATTAAGTTTGACGTAGAAATTCATATCTTTGATATAAACTTTTAAGCCCACGGGAACTCCAATAGGAGTTATCAAGGGTTTTGTGTAGAATTGGACTACAGGCGATTCTCCAATATTTCTTTCTTGAGTTTCCCCATTCGTATACCTTGTTATCAGGAACACCTAAACCTTTTAGTTTTCTAACTCTTGTTTTAGGTGTTTTCCATTGTTTCCATTCAACCATACGAAGTCTTCTTCTTATCCACTCTTCAAATTCTTTGAACTTACTTGGTGTATCAGCTAAAGCGAAGTATCCGCACCACCCTGTTAGATATTGGTTTAGTTTTTCAATTCTAACTTCCATAGGACTAGGTTTTGAACGAGATGTGATCTGTCTTATCCTAGACTTTAGTCTTTTGATACTTTCATTCGCTATTCTGACCTTGGGTTTCTTATGGTTTGTAAAACTGAAACCAAGAAACTTCCGTTTCCAAGGGCGGTCTACCGCTGACTTCTCTCTATTAACTTTAAGTTTTAGTTTCTTCTCAATAAAACTTGTAATTGAGGTCAT